>JACSZT010000001.1:0-997 GCA_014332815.1 Weissella confusa
AAAACTGAATCATAATTGTAAATTTTTAAATTCATTTAATATTGTTAATTCAATATAAATTGAGCCGAAAAAATACACCGCGTAATTTTTTGAGTTTTTTAAATTAGTTTAAAATCGCTTGTGGCCTTTGAGCCACATACTCAAACTTATATCATCAACGTCAGTTGATAGGTTAAGTTATTAAGGGCGCATGGTGGCGTCGAATCTCATGGGACTGTAGCTCAGCTGGTTAGAGCGCACCCCTGATAAGGGTGAGGTCGGAGGTTCGAGTCCTCTCAGTCCCATATAATGGGGAATTAGCTCAGCTGGGAGAGCACCTGCTTTGCAAGCAGGGGGTCATCGGTTCGATCCCGATATTCTCCATTGAAACCTGCGGGTTTCAATATTAGATCTTTTGTAACACCCAAAGCCGGTGGGGTAACCTTCGGGAGCCAGCCGTCTAAGGTGGGACAGATGATTAGGGTGAAGTCGTAACAAGGTAGCCGTAGGAGAACCTGCGGCTGGATCACCTCCTTTCTAAGGAAAATCGGAAACCTACACATTCATTGAAACGATATTCAGTTTTGAGTGATTTACACTCAAACAAGACAGAGGCCACATATAGCAGGGGGTCATCGGTTCGATCCCGATATTCTCCATTGCAACCTTCGGGTTGCAACATTAGTTCTTTGAAAACTGAATCATAATTGTAAATTTTTAAATTCATTTAATATTGTTAATCAATATAAATTGAGCCGAAAAAATACACCGCGTAATTTTTTGAGTTTTTTAAATTAGTTTAAAATCGCTTGTGGCCTTGTGCCGTCTAAGGTGGGACAGATGATTAGGGTGAAGTCGTAACAAGGTAGCCGTAGGAGAACCTGCGGCTGGATCACCTCCTTTCTAAGGAAAATCGGAAACCTACACATTCGTTGAAACGATATTCAGTTTTGAGTGACTTACACTCAATTAAATACATCATGGGGAATTAGCTCAGCTGGGAGAGCACCTGCTTTGC
>JACSZT010000001.1:1097-4028 GCA_014332815.1 Weissella confusa
TGTAAGTAAGCTTTGATCCGGAGATTTCCGAATGGGGGAACCCAACTTGTTATGCAAGTTATCACCTAATGAATATATAGTTAGGTTGAAGGTAGACGTTGTGAACTGAAACATCTCATTAGCAACAGGAATAGAAAGAAAAATCGATACCGTCAGTAGCGGCGAGCGAAATCGGTAGAGCCCAAACCAAAGTGCTTGCACTTTGGGGTTGTAGGACTGACATTGTGGAGTTACAAAGTTAACATTTAGCAGAATCAGCTGGGAAGCTGAGCGAGACAGGGTGATAGCCCCGTATGCGAAAAGTGTTGACCTCCCGTCAGGATCCTGAGTACGGCCGGACACGTGAAATCCGGTCGGAATCCGCGAGGACCATCTCGCAAGGCTAAATACTCCCTAGTGACCGATAGTGAACCAGTACCGTGAGGGAAAGGTGAAAAGCACCCCGGAAGGGGAGTGAAAAAGTTCCAGGATCCTGAGTACGGCCGGACACGTGAAATCCGGTCGGAATCCGCGAGGACCATCTCGCAAGGCTAAATACTCCCTAGTGACCGATAGTGAACCAGTACCGTGAGGGAAAGGTGAAAAGCACCCCGGAAGGGGAGTGAAAAAGTTCCTGAAACCATGTGCCTACAAGAAGTTAGAGCCCGTTAATGGGTGATAGCGTGCCTTTTGTAGAATGAACCGGCGAGTTACGATACCATGCAAGGTTAAGGTGGAAAGACCGGAGCCGTAGCGAAAGCGAGTCTGAAATGGGCGAATTAGTATGTTGTTGTAGACCCGAAACCAGGTGACCTACCCATGTCCAGGGTGAAGGTGCGGTAAAACGCACTGGAGGCCCGAACCCGTGCATGTTGAAAAATGCTGGGATGAGGTGTGGGTAGCGGTGAAATTCCAATCGAACTTGGAGATAGCTGGTTCTCTCCGAAATAGCTTTAGGGCTAGCCTCGGAATGTAGCGTGTTGGAGGTAGAGCACTGTTTTGGTGCGGGGCCCATCTCGGGTTACCAAATTAAGATAAACTCCGAATGCCAATCACGTATGTCCGGGAGTCAGACAGTGAGTGATAAGATCCATTGTCGAAAGGGGAACAGCCCAGATCGTCAGTTAAGGTCCCTAAGTGTGTGTTAAGTGGAAAAGGATGTGGAGTTGCATAGACAACTAGGATGTTGGCTTAGAAGCAGCCACCATTTAAAGAGTGCGTAATAGCTCACTAGTCGAGTGATTCTGCGCCGAAAATGTACCGGGGCTAAACACACCACCGAAACTACGGGTGCCACGTAAGTGGCGCGATAGGAGAGCGTTCTAAGGGCGATGAAGTCAGACCGTGAGGACTGGTGGAGCGCTTAGAAGTGAGAATGCCGGTATGAGTAGCGAAAGACAGGTGAGAATCCTGTCCACCGTATGACTAAGGTTTCCTGGGGAAGGCTCGTCCTCCCAGGGTTAGTCGGGACCTAAGGCGAGGCCGAGAGGCGTAGTCGATGGATAACAGGTTGAGATTCCTGTACCAGGTGAACATGTTTGAACGATGGAGGGACGCAGAAGGCTAACGGATCCCAGCTGCTGGATATGCTGGGTTAAATAATAAGTCTTAGATCGAGTTAAATGCTTTATCTTTTAAGGACAAGTTATGATGAGGACCGAAATAAAGTAGGGAAGTCCGTGATGTCACGCTGCCGAGAAAAGCTTCTAGTTAGTGTTTACCTGCCCGTACCGCAAACCGACACAGGTAGTCGAGGAGAGCATCCTAAGGTGAGCGAGTGAACTCTCGTTAAGGAACTCGGCAAAATGACCCCGTAACTTCGGGAGAAGGGGTGCTCAGCGAAAGCTGAGCCGCAGTGAATAGGCCCAGGCGACTGTTTATCAAAAACACAGGTTTCTGCAAAATCGTAAGATGACGTATAGGGGCTGACGCCTGCCCGGTGCTGGAAGGTTAAAAGGAGTGCTTAGCTTCGGCGAAGGTACGAATTGAAGCCCCAGTAAACGGCGGCCGTAACTATAACGGTCCTAAGGTAGCGAAATTCCTTGTCGGGTAAGTTCCGACCCGCACGAAAGGCGTAACGATCTGGGCACTGTCTCAACGAGAGACTCGGTGAAATTTAAATACCCGTGAAGATGCGGGTTACCCGCGACAGGACGGAAAGACCCCATGGAGCTTTACTGTAGCTTGATATTGAGTGTTTGTGCAGCTTGTACAGCATAGGTAGGAGCCGTAGATACCGGGACGCTAGTTTCGGTGGAGGCGTCATTGGGATACTACCCTCGTTGTATGACCACTCTAACTCGCACCACTAAGCGTGGTGGAAGACAGTGTCTGGCAGGCAGTTTGACTGGGGCGGTCGCCTCCTAAAAGGTAACGGAGGCGCCCAAAGGTTCCCTCAGAATGGTTGGAAATCATTCGCAGAGTGTAAAGGCACAAGGGAGCTTGACTGTGAGACTTACCAGTCGAGCAGGTACGAAAGTAGGGCTTAGTGATCCGGTGGTTCCGCATGGAAGGGCCATCGCTCAACGGACAAAAGCTACCCTGGGGATAACAGGCTTATCTCCCCCAAGAGTCCACATCGACGGGGAGGTTTGGCACCTCGATGTCGGCTCATCGCATCCTGGGGCTGTAGTCGGTCCCAAGGGTTGGGCTGTTCGCCCATTAAAGCGGTACGCGAGCTGGGTTCAGAACGTCGTGAGACAGTTCGGTCCCTATCCGTCGCGGGCGTAGGAAATTTGAGAGGAGCTGCCCTTAGTACGAGAGGACCGGGGTGGACGTACCTCTGGTGTATCAGTTGTTCCGCCAGGAGCATCGCTGAGTAGCTATGTACGGATGAGATAAACGCTGAAAGCATCTAAGTGTGAAACTCGCCTCGAGATGAGATTTCCCATTCTTTATGAAGTAAGACCCCTCAGAGATGATGAGGTAGATAGGCTAGAAGTGGAAGTGCGG
>JACSZT010000010.1 GCA_014332815.1 Weissella confusa
TTTGAGATTAAGCTCATTCATGAGTTCCCAAACCAAACGATCACCAACATCAGTCTTCAAAATGAAGCGCAAGAACGCTGCGATACGACGGTATCCATAGATGCCACGATTGGTGTTATAAACGGCTTTAATTGCCGTTTTCAGAGCAGTACGCCGTGTTTCTCGTTGGCTAGGTTGCCAGTTTTTCCATTGATAATACGTGCTTCGAGCAATGTTCAAAGCCGATAAAACGCTTGTTATGCGGTGTCCCATTGCGAGTGACCGGTCAATGATTTCCAGTCCTAACTCGCGATTTTGCGTTAATTGTACTTCGAAAGCAACACCGCGGCCCGTTTTAAAATCTCAAGTTCTTCGCGAAGTTTGGCGTTTTCCTTTTGTAATGCGTTTACATCAGCTTGCGTCCATTTTTCGCCGTCCACTTCGTGGACTGTGTACAATTTGACCCAGTTACGGATTGAATCGGCCGAAGGCCCGTATTCAGCGGCTAGTTCAGTGTAAGAACGCCCTTGGTTGTGCATCTCGACAAGAGATTGCTTAAATTCTGGTGAATATCGAATCATATAAAAAATGCTCCTCTGCTATTAGTTTACAGGGCAGAGAAAAATCTGTCCGTAAATCTAGCATAAGAGCA
>JACSZT010000011.1 GCA_014332815.1 Weissella confusa
TGAACTGAACCCCGAAAATTGGAGTGACGTTTAAGCGGCTAACTGGTCGGAAAGATTTCGGTATTGAACCGGAGTTCTTCCGGCCAGTTTTGTTTTTATCCGCTTATTGTTGTAGTAATAGACATAGTTAGTTATGGCGGACTTTAATTCGTCATAACTTTGATAGTGGTTGTTATGTACCGTTCCTACCTTCAAGATGTGGAAGATACTCTCAGCCATTGCGTTATCTAGGCATGTCGCTTTGCGACTCATGCTTTGGAACACACGGTTAGTCTTTAGCCGTGATACATACTCATAATTTTGATATTGGAAACCTTGGTCAGAGTGAATTGTCATTCGATAATTCAATTCTGGCCTATTTTGTAGAAGCTCATCTAATGGCTTTGTGACGAACTCGACAGTTGGATGAAGATCGATATTCCAAGTGAGAATCTCACCACTATAAACATCAATATAGGCGGTGAAATAAGCACGTTCAGCCATCGTGCCTGATCCCCAACGGACTTCAGTGACGTCAGTGAGAACCTTCTGATATGGTCGATCCGTTGTGAACCGACGGTTTACACGATTCGGTGAGATATGTCCGACAGTGCCGGCGTAAGAATTGTACTTCCGTGTCAGACGGTTGAAAGCAGTACAGAGAAGCCCGTTCATCTTCATAATTTTCAGCACAACCTTATGGTTGGTGTTGAAGCCACGATTACGAAGCTCTTGTGTGACACGACGGTAACCGTAGTCCGGGTTATCATCACGAATTGATATAATCGCATCAATTAACTCACGTGGATACTCCTTGTACGCACGCTTGCACGCGTCATGATAACTACTGCTAGACATCTCGGCCACTTGAAGAAGCAGCTTCAACTTGCACTTCAATTCTTGCCTTAGCACAGTGATTACTACCGCTTTGTCTTGGTTTGTAATTTCTTCTTTTCCTGAGCTAAGGCCTCGAGTTTTTCCAAGTAGGCTACCTTAATCCGAAGTAGTTCATTCTCTTCTTCGAGCTTCTTGATCTTGTCGTGTTCTTGCTTATTCATGGTTCG
>JACSZT010000012.1 GCA_014332815.1 Weissella confusa
GATTCCATAAATACCATCCTGTCTGATTGAGTTCACCCAGATCTCAAGAGTTGAATGAGCTTTGATTCCGAATTTTTGCCGTATTGCAACGGGCGGAACACCTTTGAGATACATCGATACTGCTTCAATTTGAATTTCTTTCGAGAACATAAGAAAACCCCATGAGTTAGATTTACTCCAACTCATGGGGTTCAGTTAAGATGGACTTGTTATCCTAAACTTTCTAGCCGTTATGGGATACGACGCGTTGTGATTCAGTCGCCAATTAATTACCTTGATTTTAAAGGAATACGGATAACTTGTCTTGTTTCTGTGGGAATCTT
>JACSZT010000013.1 GCA_014332815.1 Weissella confusa
TGCTCTGAAAACGGCAATTAAAGCCGTTTATAACACCAATCGTGGCATCTATGGATACCGTCGTATCGCAGCGTTCTTGCGCTTCATTTTGAAGACTGATGTTGGTGATCGTTTGGTTTGGGAACTCATGAATGAGCTTAATCTCAAATCTCGCATGGTCAAGAAGTCATACAAGAAGCCAACAACAACCACTGACACACCTCAAAAGCCCAACCTCATGAAGAAGTTGGATGATTTGAGTGGCGTTCTGGCAACTGACATTACGTACATCCAGTTGATGAATCGTGAGTGGGTTTATCTGGCAACCGTCTATGACCCAGAAAAGCGTCGCGTAGTCTCATACGGACTAAGTCCAGAGATGACCAAGGAATTCGCAACATCCGTCGTAGTTAAGGCTCTAAGAGCCAACGGTAAGCCAAAGATGATTCACAGCGACATGGGAAGCCAATACACTTCTAGCCTGTTCGAAGGAACATTACAAAACTCTGGAATAAATCACTCTTACTCCCGTAAGGGTCATCCTTACGATAATGCTCGTATCGAGAGCTTCCATTCGCTCATCAAGCGCGAAATGATTTATCACGAAGAGTACAGGTACTTAATCTCGGTTATCGGCACTAGCCGGTACGACGCCGTTTATAAGCCGTCACTTGTGAATTTCAAAAATTCACCTTGTGAAGGCTTATTTGTCGCACGATACAACTTGTGAAATCCGGCTGGTTCACAATCTATACCACCTGTTTTCTCTCACCGGTAGGGCTCGGCCCTGTTCCACCTGCAAAAACACCCAGAAATCACGCCGTTTTAAGCTAAAATCCGGGTTTTGAAAAATTTTCGGGGTGCGGTACCTCTCGGTGCCAAAAAAGCCTGTCCATAATCTTGACATCAGCGCC
>JACSZT010000014.1 GCA_014332815.1 Weissella confusa
AATACGTTCCCGGGTCTTGTACACACCGCCCGTCACACCATGAGAGTTTGTAACACCCAAAGCCGGTGGGGTAACCTTCGGGAGCCAGCCGTCTAAGGTGGGACAGATGATTAGGGTGAAGTCGTAACAAGGTAGCCGTAGGAGAACCTGCGGCTGGATCACCTCCTTTCTAAGGAAAATCGGAAACCTACACATTCCAGGAAGGTGGGGATGACGTCAAATCATCATGCCCCTTATGACCTGGGCTACACACGTGCTACAATGGCGTATACAACGAGTTGCCAACCCGCGAGGGTGAGCTAATCTCTTAAAGTACGTCTCAGTTCGGATTGTAGGCTGCAACTCGCCTACATGAAGTCGGAATCGCTAGTAATCGCGGATCAGCACGCCGCGGTCAACCTTACCAGGTCTTGACATCCCTTGACAACTCCAGAGATGGAGRGTTCCCTTCGGGGACAAGGTGACAGGTGGTGCATGGTTGTCGTCAGCTCGTGTCGTGAGATGTTGGGTTAAGTCCCGCAACGAGCGCAACCCTTATTACTAGTTGCCAGCATTCAGTTGGGCACTCTAGTGAGACTGCCGGTGACAAACCGCAAACAGGATTAGATACCCTGGTAGTCCACACCGTAAACGATGAGTGCTAGGTGTTTGAGGGTTTCCGCCCTTAAGTGCCGCAGCTAACGCATTAAGCACTCCGCCTGGGGAGTACGACCGCAAGGTTGAAACTCAAAGGAATTGACGGGGACCCGCACAAGCGGTGGAGCATGTGGTTTAATTCGAAGCAACGCGAAGCAGACGGTTATTTAAGTCTGAAGTGAAAGCCCTCAGCTCAACTGAGGAATTGCTTTGGAAACTGGATGACTTGAGTGCAGTAGAGGAAAGTGGAACTCCATGTGTAGCGGTGAAATGCGTAGATATATGGAAGAACACCAGTGGCGAAGGCGGCTTTCTGGACTGTAACTGACGTTGAGGCTCGAAAGTGTGGGTAGCGCCTGATGGAGCAACGCCGCGTGTGTGATGAAGGGTTTCGGCTCGTAAAACACTGTTGTAAGAGAAGAATGACATTGAGAGTAACTGTTCAATGTGTGACGGTATCTTACCAGAAAGGAACGGCTAAATACGTGCCAGCAGCCGCGGTAATACGTATGTTCCAAGCGTTATCCGGATTTATTGGGCGTAAAGCGAGCTGCATGGTTGTTATTTAAAAGATGGTTCTGCTATCACTAAGAGATGGTCCCGCGGTGCATTAGCTAGTTGGTAAGGTAATGGCTTACCAAGGCGATGATGCATAGCCGAGTTGAGAGACTGATCGGCCACAATGGGACTGAGACACGGCCCATACTCCTACGGGAGGCAGCAGTAGGGAATCTTCCACAATGGGCGAAGCTCAGGATGAACGCTGGCGGCGTGCCTAATACATGCAAGTCGAACGCTTTGTGGTTCAACTGATTTGAAGAGCTTGCTCAGATATGACGATGGACATTGCAAAGAGTGGCGAACGGGTGAGTAACACGTGGGAAACCTACCTCTTAGCAGGGGATAACATTTGGAAACAGATGCTAATACCGTATAACAATGACAACCCTTGATGCAAAAACATTTGCGAAGTCAATTCGCTAGTAAATTCGTTTAACTTCTGTTAAACAACAAAAATTGAGTTATACTCAAACTTCAAATTGAGAGTTTGATCCTG
>JACSZT010000015.1 GCA_014332815.1 Weissella confusa
AGCGAGACAGGGTGATAGCCCCGTATGCGAAAGTAAGCAATCTCCCGTGCAGGATCCTGAGTACGGCCGGACACGTGAAATCCGGTCGGAATCCGCGAGGACCATCTCGCAAGGCTAAATACTCCCTAGTGACCGATAGTGAACCAGTACCGTGAGGGAAAGGTGAAAAGCACCCCGGAAGGGGAGTGAAAAAGTTCCAATATATAGTTAGGTTGAAGGTAGACGTTGTGAACTGAAACATCTCATTAGCAACAGGAATAGAAAGAAAAATCGATTCCGCCAGTAGCGGCGAGCGAAAACGGAAGAGCCCAAACCAAAGTGCTTGCACTTTGGGGTTGTAGGACTGCCATTGTGGAGTTACAAAATTGTTTATTAGCAGAATCAGCTGGGAAGCTCTGTAAGTAAGCTTTGATCCGGAGATTTCCGAATGGGGGAACCCAACTTGTTATGCAAGTTATCACCTAAT
>JACSZT010000016.1 GCA_014332815.1 Weissella confusa
CCCGTATTCAGCGGCTAGTTCAGTGTAAGAACGCCCTTGGTTGTGCATCTCGACAAGAGACTGCTTAAATTCTGGTGAATATCGAATCATATAAAAAATGCTCCTCTGCTATTAGTTTACAGGGCAGAGAAAAATCTGTCCGTAAATCCAGCATAAGAGCACCCCTACTAAAAAAATAGACCCGCGACTAGGTCACGAGTCTAATTCAAATCATTTTAAAACTACTTCGTTGCTAACTTATCTGAGGTGACACCAATCTTAGCCCACAAATCAAATGAGTCATAGGCCATTGTCCATCCAGTCACACGGTTGTTTACCGGTGTGTATTTAATCGCAAACGAACTTGGAATAACAAAAGCTTCATCATTCATGTACTCTTGATACTTCTTAAATGCGTCTTTGCGGTATGACGCATCCATTGCCTTTTGTGAATCAATATCATTCAAAATTGTCGTTAATTCAGGCGTTGTTGCGTGCCCCAAGTTGTATGGCGCTGCCTTAGAGAACAAATCCATTTGTGATGGCTCAGATGACAATCCCCATGCGGCATCAGTAATATCCCACTTGTTATCAGTTCCGCTTTGCACGATCTTGCTCCAAGTGTTGAAGTCTTGCAAACGACCACCGTACAAGCCAACCTTCACACCAATCTTCTTCCATTGTTGGATGTTATTTTGTGTAACAGCCTCCGCCGTTGGGCTACCAGAACGCGCCAAGTACGTCAAGTCAAGCTCCTTGCCATCCTTTTCACGGTAACCAGTTTTACTGTTCACCTTCCAACCGGCTTGGTCCAACAATGTCTTCGCCTTCTTAATATTCAATGGGAAGCCCTTAGCAGACTTATCTTGCACAGAAGAGAATACTGGCGGAATCAAAGAGGTTGCACGACTTCCAAGTCCGTTAGAGAACTTATCAATAACTTGTTGTGTATTAAGCGCATACCCCAGTGCTTGTCGAACCTTCTTATCTTGCAAAGGCGTATCACGATCCATGACGTTTTCACTCTTATCAGCATCATAGTGTCCCAAGTTAAAATACTTCAATGACACATACAAATCATTTTGTCCGGTAATCGTATAACCAGGGGCCTTTTTAACTTCCTTATACAAGGATGAGACATTATCAATTGACAAATCATACTTGTGTGCGTTCAATGCAGCAGCAATTTTAGAAGTTGAAACAATTTGCTCCGTAATCGAAGCCAATTTTGGCTTATCACCAAAATAGTACTTATTTGGCGTCAAACGAATTGACTCACCAGGCACAATCTTATCAACTTTGAACGGTCCCCATGTTAGCGGTTCGGTTGTATTTGCCTTAGATGATACCAATTTTTCTGGCGCAATATCCTTAATTTGGTGATATGGGGTCACACTTTCAAGATAATAACCATTTCCCGAATATGGCATTCCTGGCTTGAGTTCCTTGAAGTGAATGACAACCTTCTTACCAGACTCACCATCTGGATACGTCAAACCAGAAATCGTATTCGTTTTGCCATTGTGGAAATCTTCTAATCCCTCAATATTTGCCAACGAATCCGTCCAACGTGATGAACCATATGCCGGGTTAGCCAAGACCTCATAAGTCATCTCATAGTCTTTCGCAGTCACTGGTTTACCATCCGACCACGTCAACTTTTTATTCAAGGTGACTGTGGCTGTTTTAGCATCTTTATCAAAATCAATTGTGGCAGCACCCTTATCATTAATCTTAAATTGTTTGTTCGTGGCAAAAATACCTGATGTTCCTTGACCGGTCGGCTGAAACAACTCTGATGTCAACGCATCATCGGCCAGAGGCGAAATATAAGATCCTTGGAATGGCGAATCCGAAACTGCCGCAATCTTTAAATCTCCACCCTTAATCGGCTTTTCAGGATTATTATACGCCACATTCAACTTACCCACCTTCGCATCATCCTGGTCGGCTTGTTTACCACCGTTGCGCCCGAATGCGAAGAATGCTGCCACTGCAGCTAGTGCGATAACAACTAGCCCGAGCAGCCATTTTACAGCTTTACTCATAAAAAATCCCCCATTAAAAAATAGTAACTGATTGTTGTGAACCAGCTTACGTCCATGTTTATTAAAAGTCAATAGGTTTTCTAATCTTATTTTAATTTAATCGGCTTGACGTTGGTCGGCAACTCTTCGTAATGCCTGTCCAATCAACATAATCAACAACGTGTACAACAAGATAACGACTGCTGCAGGTACCCAAACCCACGGACGAGCCGTCATTGTTTCTGGATCCGTCGCATAATTAATCAACGTTCCTAGAGACGGTGTACTTGCAGGCAATCCGAATCCCAAGAATGACAAGCTAGTTTCCAAGCCAATATTTCCTGCAAACATCAACGTTGCTTCAACAATAATCAATGACGACAAATTTGGGAAAATCTCACGAAAAATAATTTTAATATTCGAAGTTCCCGACGTTTTTGACGCCCGCACATAATCACGGTTGGTCTCTACCAAAGTTCGCGCACGAATCAAACGTACTGTGTTGAACCACCCCAATAGCGTCATAATAACAATCAACGTCCACATGTTGTAGTTAGGTACAACCGTAACTAGTACAATAATGATCATCATCACAGGCAAAATGGTCATGAAATCAATAAAACGCATAAAAATCAAATCAAACTTACCACCAAAGTACCCCGTCACAAGACCACCAATAGTTCCAAGCGCCAAAATTAGCACCGTCACAAAGAAGGCGATGGTTAGCGAATTGCGTGCCGCTACAAGTAGCAAGGCAAAAATATCCTTACCACCATTGTCAGTTCCAAAAATGTGACCATCAGTCATTGGCGCCAGGTACTGATCCATGATATTCACATCAGTAAACGATGCGCGTGGCACGAATAAAGCACCAACAAAAATCGCAATCGTTATGAGCGCTAATAAAATCAGGGCGAACTGGGCCACTTGATCTTTTTTGAATTCACGCTTTAATGCATTCCGGAGAGTTGGCGCATTTTTCTTTGCTTTTTCCATGAAAAATCTCCCCCTTAAGAAATTCGAATACGTGGGTCAACGATACTCATGATGATATCTGAGAACAAACCACCAAGGACCGCCAACACACCATTAAACAGAACTAACGCTGTTACAACCGGATAATCACGTGAAAGCACAGATTGCACGAACAAAGACCCTACACCAGGGAACGAGAAAATGGTTTCCGCAATAATCATCCCACCGAAAATGCCAGTAATCGCATACCCCATTGTTGAAGCGATTGGCAAAAATGCGTTACGTAAGATATGACGTGAAAAGATGCGGTTTTCTGGGACACCCTTTGCACGAGCCAACTTCACATATTCTTGCTTTGATTCATCCAAAATACCAGAACGTAGGTATGAGAACGTACTCGTTGTAGAGATTAACGCAACAATCAACGCTGGCAAAATCATGTGATAAATTCGACTACCCAGCGTTCCGAAGAAGCCAGATGCCTCGGCAGACACTGAACCCGAGGTTGGGAACCAACCTAACGTATATCCAAAAACAAAAATACCGAACAAGTAGAACAAGTAGGCTGGTAGTGAGAAAATCATTGAGTTATAAATCAACAAGAAGCGGTCTGTGCGTGAATTTTCATGACGCGCGGCCACCAAAGCCATCGTGATTGAAACCAAATAAGTACCAACCAATGCAAGCAATGACAGCCAGACCGTATTTCCCAGACGACCACCGATTACGCGAGCAACCGGTTGGTGCAATTGGAATGATTGACCAAAATCACCATGTAAGGCATTTCCAATCCAACGTGCATATTGCACAGTCCATGGGTCATTCAATCCGGCCGCTTGACGCAAAGCTGCAATTTCATTGGGATCCGTATTTGGCCCAAACTTACCCGTGAACGGATCACCAGGCATGGCCTTTGCGAGTACGAAAACTAATACCGACACAAGAAACAATTGCGGAATCATGATTAGCAAACGTCTTAAAATTGTCTTCCACATGCTAAAGGTCCTCCGCTTCTAAATAATTTTCTGGTAACGCTACTGCGTGTGTTTCACTTACTGAGATTAGTGGAAAGGCTCGACCGTCTTTGTCGTAGTACGCAGCCTTATGTTCTTGGAACTCAGCTTCAATCGCCTTGCGATGTGCTCGGTTTTCAGCGCGATTTGGCACATCAATCTCTGGGATGGCTGCGAGCAATCGCTTGGTATACAAGTGTTGAGCATGATCAAAAATATCATCTCTCGTGCCAACCTCTACCAAACGGCCGTTATTCATAATGGCTAAATTCTCGGTCATGTGACGGACAACCCCTAAATCGTGAGAAATGAACAAAAAGGCGATGCCAAATTCTTGTTGAATGGCCTTCATGTAGTTCAACACCTGCGCTTGAACGGATAAATCAAGCGCGGATACCGGTTCATCAGCAACAATCAATTTAGGTTTTGTGGCAACCGCCCGCGCGATTCCGATACGTTGTCGTTGCCCACCGGAAAATTGGAACGGAAATTGATACATCGTTTCTTCAGGTAATCCAACGATTTCAAGCAAGTAACGCACTTCTGATTTAAGCGCCTCCTCTTTGTAACCAGAAAAGTTACGGAGGGGCTCAGCGATAATGTCAAAGATTGTCTTACGCGGATTCAATGACGACATTGAATCTTGGAAAATCATTTGCACATCTTTGTTGTAATTAATGCGTGATCGACTCTTAGCATCAGTCACATCAACACCTTGAAAAAAGATCTTACCGGCTGTAATGTCTTCCAATCCAACAATGGCTTTACCAATTGTCGACTTCCCCGAACCTGACTCACCAATCAAACCGTACGTTTTACCCTCTTCAATTGATAAACTCACACCGTCAGCCGCGTACACATAGTCCGTTACACGATTAAAAAATCCACTTCGAATTGGATAATGAACTTTTAAATTTTCTACCCGTAATAGTTCTGCCATACTTTCCCCCTAAACCTCATCATCAAACCTAAACACTCGCCAGGAATTGCCACGCACCCAATGTTCTGGGCCAACCTTTTCCAATTGGGGGTCAACTTCATTACGAACATCTTCCGGCAACCACGGTGTTCGTTGTAGGAACATATCTTTATGAAAATCGATATGCTTCAGCCCTGGAACAGTGCCTTGAATGACATATAACTCATCCGTATCAGCATCAATGGTCGGGTTTGATCGTAATAACGACCTTGTGTAGGGATGCAACGGATTAGCAAATAACTCCGCAACTTCGGCATCCTCGACTATTTGCCCTGCATACATAACTGCCACACGATCAGCCACCTCAGCCACGACACTCAAATCGTGAGTGATTAAAATAATGCCCGCACCATTTTCATCTTGGATATCTTTTAGCAAATCCAAAATTTGAGCCTGAATAGTTGCATCCAATGCTGTGGTTGGTTCATCGGCTATAATCAAGCGTGGTTTATTCGCAATCGCTAACGCAATCACTACACGTTGACGCATGCCGCCAGACAACTGATGTGGAAACTCCTTGGCCACGCGTTCTGGATGCGGGATGCCAACCTGATTTAGCAACTCGATTACTCGACCATCATACTCAGATTCCAGATAAACCTTGTGCACCGATAAAGCCTCACGAATTTGATCATCAACCTTTGCCAGTGGATTTAGTGCGGCCAGCGGGTCTTGAAAAATCATGCCAATGTCGGCACCGCGAATCGCCGGCCATTCGTCTGGCGTTAATGCCAGGAGGTCGCGTTCGCCCATATGTATATTCCCGGTGACTTTCGATTGGCTTGGGTCATGTAACCCGATCACTGAGGTCGCAAACGTTGACTTTCCCGACCCAGATTCACCGACCAGAGCTAATACTTCACCTCTTTTGACCGATAAACTGACGTCCTTAATGGCCGTCACAAACTCTCCGCGAATTTTAAAACTAACACTCACATCTTTAGCAACTAGCAAATCCGAATCACTCATTAAACATTCCCCTTACTTTCCGTGATTGATTTCATCATATTATGACTAAAATGTGATTTTAGCAAGCGTTTTTTAATAAACGTCTAATAAAAGATTGCGTAGAATAACAAAAAACCGTTAAATCAACGGATTTAACGGTTTCATTAAATAAATAGTCATTCACTTATTAGCTGATTAATAAGCTATTTAAACTGTGACCAATCAGTATTTAAAATATCAACATCAGTTGGAATGTTAACCTTTTCATCTGAATTCAGTTGCTTAAACTGCGTACGTTTCTGACGCTCTTGGCGAACTTCTTGGACAGAACGATAATTTTTCTTCTGCCATGCAACTAGAATTGTCTCAATATATCGGAGATTCAAAGCTGCATTGAGCACGGCTTCTTGCACCGCTGCCTTGATAAACTCTGGCTTAAAATGATCAACGTCAAACCAATTTCTGACAGTTTCCATCTCCATTTGACTTAATGGTCGACCAAACTCCTGCTCAATTAAATTATAAATCGCAGCACGACTCAAATCATCTTGATGCGTGACCGGTTGACCTTGCGTGGCCACTCGTTGCGCTGCCGTCGTGGCCTCACTGCCCGGTTCGGAAACCAACTTGTCGTATAACGGTTGGAAATCCAATTGGGTGCTAACACGACCAGCGCCATCACGCATACTGACGAAATTAACCAATCCTTTGGCACGCATGGCCTAAAGATGTCCAAACACTGTCTGCGCATCCCATCCAAACGTGTCCCCAATTTTTTGCGTGCTAGGTTCCAGCTCGCCACGATCAATGCCTGCCTTAGTTTGTACATAAACAAGCAGTTCCTCATTTGTCATGCCAAGGTCACGATAATGTTGTAGTAAATAGTTACTGATGCTCGTTGTACCAGATTGCATAAACGCTGCAAAATTCAATTTATCTGTCATACGTTCCCCTAACTAAAATTTGAAAGCATGTGCCCCATACTTTTCGATTTTTCTATTATACCCCCATATTTCCGTCAGCGCGATGGTCATATTCAGAGTACGCTAAACGATATAGGAGGATATATAACATGTGCTCTTATGCTAGATTTACGGACAGATTTTTCTCTGCCCTGTAAACTAATAGCAGAGGAGCATTTTTTATATGATTCGATATTCACCAGAATTTAAGCAGTCTCTTGTCGAGATGCACAACCAAGGGCGTTCTTACACTGAACTAGCCGCTGAATACGGG
>JACSZT010000017.1 GCA_014332815.1 Weissella confusa
TTCTTATATTTATATGTAAAACTAGCTTATCATTTTTATGTACAAAAAGAAAACCGCACCATCTCTGGTACGGTTCATGTTGCATCGCGACGTCCTATCCTCGCAGGAAGCGATCCTCCAACTACTTTCGGCGCTATTGAGCTTAACTTCTGTGTTCGGTATGGGAACAGGTGTGGCCTCAATGCCATCGTCACGACGGAAAATGCGTTATGGTTACGCACAGCTGTCGCTTTATTGAAATCGTGGGTTAAATTCTGAAGTGCAGTAATCATGTAACCACGACGTTGATCCAAGGCCTGCATAATATCATCGTTGGTCATGCCTTTAAAATCATCACCTAAATTACGATAATCAATGGCATTTTTCAAATCAATCTTACTCATGTTTTTTCTTCTTGTGTTATCAACGGCATAAATTGTGTATCCCTCAGCATGCCATTCATCAAACAAGGCTTGATAGTCCATAATCTTACAGTGCTTAATGTGCTCGTAGTGTTGGGCGCCAACCGCACCGGTTTTATTCCACTTCTTTGCACCCTCTTCATTTTCAGGATCCATTGGATTTTCTGGATTCAAAAAGACGATTTCACGACCGGCAGTATAAAGCGCTGCAATGATACCATGCGCCACTGATACATTGAGCGAACGCACCGATCCAGTCTGAGGAATATAAATCATCTTATCCGCAGCTTGAATCAATTCATCAGCCAATCCAATTTGTTCCTCACCAAACAAAAAGACACTCTTCTCAGGGAACTCAGTCTCAAAGACATTGTGTAGTTCATAACCTGGAAACGCCCATGCACTACCGAATACCGCATTTGGCAGGTTGTGTTCTTCCTTGAACTGGTTCCAATACGCTTCTTCTACTGGTTTCATAACGTCCCCCATATTTAGTATCTAAGAACAAGTCTATCAAAGATACAAAAAAAGTGCCGACTTCAACAATCGACACTTACACATAGATTAGTTTTCAGGTACTGGATGTTGTGGCACTACTGACACTTCCTTTGTGCATAGCACTGCTACTGGATTGCCACTACCGTCCAATAGGATATCGTAACAAGAGTTAGCCGTTGGAATCGGCTCCCCTTCTAATTGATACAACTCATATGCACTAGCTGTCGCCGTTTTTTCTCCGGCCAACGTCAACTGTGCAAGCTCATCAGCTTGTGACTGTGACGCCCCTCATGGTTAAGCAGCTAATGGCAACGCATAGACAACTTCAAACTTTTCCAATACAACGTGCAGCCGACTGAAATCGACGTTTTCACCAACCTCCGCAAATTCACGTTGGAAAAATTCTTCATGCGTACGGCGCCACGTTTCAAGTGACTTGTCACCTTCACCCTCTGCATAGGCATGTGCACTGTCTACCTTGTGATAAGAGCAAATATCATTTGACCATATTGAGATGTTTCTAAATGAGCATCAACTAACCCGAACTTCTCAGAATCATACTGAATATTACCTTAATGATGCGCGTCGCATTGCGCCAGACCGGTTAAAGACTGTTTTGGAAGTTGAGGTTGCGCCAAAATAAAAAGTGATCACAGAAACGAGCCTGTGATCACTTTTTTCATTACGTGGCGCCTGGACCAAAGACGACTTCGTATTCAGACTACGCATGCTTATTCCAGACTTTGTACCAATTGCACTTGCCGAAAAAATACTATTGAACGCTAAATCAGCAGGAAAAGCTAAGTTAATTGATAAAGTTAATATTGTTAAGTTACCTGAGAAGCGTGTGGTTCAAATGTTGCACGTTGGTCCTTATGACGATCATTCTTATTTTGAAATTCACGGTAAAGGAAATCCTAACGACACATTGTTTCCTGATTACATAGCAGCCTTATATAGCGTCGCGTATCCGACCAAGATGGCCTTCAAGAAAGCTGATCCATCAGTTCATGGTATCTACACTGACTACACAGTGCCTCCGCTATTAGGTGATTGGACAATCAGCCGCGTTGCCGTAGAGTCGCAGACAACGTGACCTATATTGAAGGTACCGGCTTGCCACACGCCTATCCAATTTGGCCACTTACACGCAACTTGGCTGCTAAGAATCAAATTTACGATTTTATTATGGGTTAGCCTTATGAAATACGATTTTAAAAAAATGGCCACGGTTGAGTTCAATTCAACTAAGCGCCCTAAACAAGTTGTGGTTCCTAGATTGTGGATGCCGCAAAGCACGATCCTGTTTTGTCATTAAACGCCATGCCGGATTTGATAGAAGCTATTCGTGGCACACATGATATCGGCGACCCGATTGTCTCTCCTATCAACGGCAAGTTTGATAACCAAAAGATTCTTTTAATCAGTGGTACCCGCGACTTAACAAACCCGGACAACCGTATTTTTGCCAAAAAATTCGATGAAATCTATGAACGCGTTCACCAAGCTATCTGGCGCTTGCGTCATACCTCTGACGGTTGTGAGGTTGTTTTAGTTGGTGACTCTGCGGGCGCACAAATTGCACTTGGATACGTGCAGCCCATGGAGGCATTTCCTATTGAGCGTATCGTCGCAATCAGCCCAATGGTTGATATGACGTTAGCTAATCCAGATGTATCTGAAGAGTACATGGAGATTCTAGTACCTAAGAATTTTAATCTTCATAAACCCACTACTATCATGCTTTACTTACACGGTGGTGGTTTTATCGAGCCAATAACTGCCTACCACTGGCATTTCATTGGTGACTTAGTTCGTAATACGGATATTCCGTGTGCCGTGTTGGATTACCCACTGGTACCACATGCAACACTTGCTACAATGGCGATACTGAGAACTCACTCGAAAGGAGGAAAGTCTATGTATCGTCAACTTTTTGTATTTGGTAGCCGTATTCTTGGGCTTAATCATGTCTGGCAACTTTCTGGTAAAGAACTATGGGAAGAGTTAGCAAGTAAACCTGCCACAGCTGCTGAGCCTAGCACGAAATTGCGTCACGAATTCGAAGTTCGGAAGAAATATTTGCTAGCTTCGCTGACAAGATTACTTGGCACACTGATCTGCTCGTTCGTGAAGAGCAAGAATTCGGTTACCGCCAAATCCGCGAACGTGACCAATACAATAACCTTGAATTCGAATTGCTACTATAGTCTTCTACCCCAGTATTCACTTACTGGGGTATTTTTTTACGCAATTTCATCACGTCCATGCTACAATACAGCCGCGACTTCCACTACAACCACATTAACGTTAGTGTCCGTTTGAACCGTAACCCTGCCTACACACGTCAAGTGATGAACGTGATGTTGAAGCGTAACTCAAAGAAGTACGGTAACGATGAACGTCTATATGCATCAATGACTGCCGATGAAGCAACCAAGTTCCTATCCCTAGTTAACCAACTCAATGCTTTCTTAAAAAGACAACTTGAATATATTACCCCTTTTATTTAATTAGCGCAACCCCTTTGTTTAACAGAAACATTTTCTCAGTTCAAATTTAAGTCGTGCTATACTAGTAGACAGTAATAAAACAAATTAAGGAATTAAAAATACATGGCAAACAAACCAGAAAAGGTGGATGCTGCTGAATTTCTAGCAATGTAAAGAATGAAAAGTCAACAACTAATTTCAATCAATTTTCATACGTCGTTCATAGATAATTCATATCTCTGAGACGACTTAATATATAATACAGAACGTTTTACTAAATGTCAACAACTTTGTTGAACATCTTTTTGGCG
>JACSZT010000018.1 GCA_014332815.1 Weissella confusa
ATTCCCCCTTTGCATGGTTTAACAGCATTATACCGCCAATAGGCACAAAAAAACCGCACCATCTCTGGTACGGTTCATGTTGCATCGCGACGTCCTATCCTCGCAGGAAGCGATCCTCCAACTACTTTCGGCGCTATTGAGCTTAACTTCTGTGTTCGGTATGGGAACAGGTGTGGCCTCAATGCCATCGTCACGACGTTTGCCGCTGCCACCAACAGCTCAATTACACGCATCGTATCTGAACCGTCCCGGTCAGACTCACGTAACATATTGCGCCGTATTTCATCTTGTGAAATCAGCATTGTATTCGGTAAAACTAGCTGTAGTGCTTTCGCAACCGTCGACTTGCCACTGGCTGAATTTCCCCGTATCAAAACAATGTCAAAGCACATACTGGGCCGATACCACGCTTCTAGATGTTCATCACCAAAGTCTTTGCTTTGCGCTCTGCCGGCATGCCTAACCTTAGTCGTTGCCAATGAGGTATTCAAATACCACGCTGTGCCACTATACGTCTCAAACAATTGCACCAGCCAATCACCATAAGTATCTTGTCTGAAAATGCCGTCTAGAATAACTAAACGATTCATCTCAATAACAAGACGTTGAAAACATTAACTTATCCAAATTAGTTAAAAAGGTCCCGCATCACATTTAGCAATGCGGGACCTTTTCTGAATTACGATTCTTATTTATTTATCAGATAGTGTACGTAAAATTGATTTAACCGTGTCGTCTTGCGTCCATGTTTCGGGGACAAGATATTCATTCAGTGCATCGATTGTATCATGTTCACGGATACAAATGCCGTCGCAAAAAACGACGCAGTCACATTGACAGTCACTTCTGATAAGCTTTCGCCATCAATGATTAATATGGCGCTTGCAACTAATGGTGATCAAGTTAACCAATTGGCAAACAAAGTACTTCGCTCAATGACCGATGCGGGCACCAAAAATCCAAGCTTAACTATCCAAGTGGTTGATTCTATCATTATCTTTGGCGCTATTCAGTTAGAACGCCACTTTGTTGAGCGCCGCGTAACAGAAATGCTACCCATTAAGGATGGTACATTAACTACAGGTGCAAAACTTAAAAACGTTGACGTAGCACCAATGACACCGGATCAAGTCGCGGTTCAATTGAACAACGAGGCCTTTAACTTGAAGCAAAGCTCAAGAGGTCTGTTGACCAACAGGCACTTCTAATGGTTAGTCTGAGACTCTTTGTCTTGGCGAACATACTGCTCGTGTTGGGAAACTATCTCATTTCAAAATTTAAGCCATTTGCATAAAATACCAGTATAGTGGTTGTGTACAGTTTTAGGAGGAAAACACATGAAAAAGGGTTGGAAAATAGCTATCGGAATAGTTCTGCTACTAGGCAATTAATACTCAACTTGCTGATGGTAGCTCAAATCACTTATATACTATCGCGGAATTTTAATGCGCCGATTGCATATTTAATCATGACAGGTGCTGCTGTGATCGCACTAATAGCTGAAACCGCATTGTTTGATTACACGATGTTTTTTATTCCCACTACTTGGTTAATTAGATTTAGCTATATGGCCACTATCGGTTACATCTCAATTATTCACACAGTACAGTGTGACCGGTTGGCTGGAAACTTTATGATTACTACTCATCTGCGAAATGCCTACTTTGCATGGGGTGAAATGCAAGTTCTTACCCATTGGATGCTTCATAGCGTACTTGCGCTTATTAGTTATGACATCCTCGTTCATATGACGCATATATCCATAAGTTGGTTACCAATACCAGGAGGCAAACACATGACAAGTAAAATTGTAGCCGTTGAATTTATCAAACATCGAAAAAGATTACTACCAGCCGTGCTACTCAGTTATCTTATGGCAACTTTGGCACTCGCCCTTTACTTACCACGCCTACAACAACCCGGTCAGTTTGTCGTCCTCGTCAAACTATTCATGGGGTTATTCAGTCCAGTGTTAATGATGTGTTATCTTTACTAATATCGGGTTTAAGTACGCTACCTACCCCATGGTCGATTGCAACTTATAACATTGCGCATCTGGCTGGCGTTAATCCAAACGGCATGGCTATAGATTATTACAGTAATAGCCTTATTGGGCCAGCAATCATCACAACGTTTGTCATGGTTGCGGTGCTAGAAAGCATCTTGTACTTATATACTTGGTTATTCCTTAAAGGTTTGGCTCTCTACGAAGTTTTATCCCTTGCATTTTTAACCTTTACATACGGCTTGTCCAATCTCAACCTCTACCAGGGGGTTCTGCTACCAATGTTATTTATAGCACTATTCGCATTATGGTTATTACCAGTGATCTATTTGCTAATTATCAACCTGCCTAATATTATTGCCGTTTTAGCGCTGCCCGCGTCTCTGGCAAACAACGTCCGTCTGGCGACTTTCCAAAATAACTTTGTAACCATCTGGCTATATATCGGCCTAATTGTGTTAGCGTTTGAAAAAGCCAGGCAAGAACAAAACGCCGGTAATTTCTTTAATGTGCGTCATTCAGTCATCGATATTCCAAACTACTATCGCGCCCTAGTATTGAATCTGTACACTTACACGTCGAATAATGGCCACTACACTCCTGAAGAACTCACGGCTATCTACCGTGAGCATAATAACTAAAGGAGGCACCATAGCATCATGAATCATTATTTGTCCATGGAATACTTGAAGCTGCGCCATAGTCATATCAATTGGGTGGTCATCGCTACCGATGTTATCGCTGCTGGGTTCACAAGCATCTGGTTTATGGCTATTATCCATAACCCACAGTTTCTAATTCTGGATGAGCCGACTAATGGTTTGGATATGGCCGGTGTTGATGACTTCAAGTCGATTGTACAGTCCCTGGCTGATGATGGCATGACCATTATGATAACGACGCATCAGATTACCGAACTGGCAACTGTATTTGATGCTTTTGCTATTCTGAAGCACGGTGAAATGTTCGGCGCTCTAATCGAACTACCTGCCATTTACCCTAACTTAACCGCGCACGAAAATCTACAAATCATGGTTCTCTTATACAACCTACCAGCTGAGTCGATTAACAACACACTTCAGACAGTCGGTCTAGCCGATGTTAATGACAAACTAAAGGTAAAGAACTTCTCACTGGGAATGAAGCAGCGTTTGGGTATCGCGTTATCCGTGCAGCATCGCCACCAACGAATACTTCGTGACGTCTCACTGAATATTCCAGCCGGTAGCATCTTTGGCCTATTGGGTGACAATGGTGCTGGTAAGACGACCTTATTAAAAACCATTCTCGGCCTTAATAAACATTTCTCAGGATCAATGACTTATGACAATCAACCACTATCACGTGATCAAGCTAAGGAGTGACAATGTTTGATTGATTAAGTATCTATCTTTTATATAGAAGAGTTAATGATACGTTCAATAATGCATACACTCAGTTAATTTTAAAGCAGTATGCTTACGGTAACCGTCTTGGATTTTAGGGAGCACCCCCATAATCAAGCAGTGATTTACATTTTAGGGAGTAACAATATGAGCAATACCTTACTGATAGAAAATAGACGACTTAATATATAATACAGAACGTTTTACTAAATGTCAACAACTTTGTTGAACATCTTTTTGGCGTTGCTTTCTTCAAAAGACAACTTGAATATATTACCCCTTTTAAAGAATTGACGCAATACCTAAAACAGTATTTATATCCTACCAAATGTTTCGCCAACGTACCATTCAAATCTACTATTAACCGGACTCAAGAATGAAAAGTCAACAACTAATTTCAATCAATTTTCATACGTCGTTCATAGATAATTCATATCTCT
>JACSZT010000019.1 GCA_014332815.1 Weissella confusa
TCGACCGTAACTTGCACAAAAAAACCGTACCATTTCTGGTACGGTTTACGTTGCATCGCGACGTCCTATCCTCGCAGGAAGCGATCCTCCAACTACTTTCGGCGCTATTGAGCTTAACTTCTGTGTTCGGTATGGGAACAGGTGTGGCCTCAATGCCATCGTCACGACACGGTATTTAATTGAGAAAATATTAGCTCAGTTACCGATGTGCAACTTACCAGATGGATAGTAAATTGGCGTCGTAATGTAGAATGTGTTCTTATCTGCCATTTTTCTTATACCTCCCGCCACTACGAATGGGTAGGGCGTCATTTTTTGATTGCGAGACCATCCCGCAATGTCTGTTGTTTATTATAACAAAGTTTAGGAAGCCCCGCTTAAGTTATATTGCGGACAGGTAATATCCAAGTCTGCCCACAACTTCTTGATATCTGCAGCCATGCCGTCAACGTATTGTTGCGGCGTCATGTTTAGCTTTTCAGCCTTTTGCTCAATCTTCAAACCGTGTTCGTCAGTTCCCGTCAAGAAGTAAACATCTTCATTCAACAAACGGTGGTAACGCGCAGCCGCATCAGCCAACACCGTTGTGTAAGACTTACCACCGATAACGTTGCCGTCTTCGTCGCGGTAAACTTCAGCCAATTGTGACTCAGTAAAGTACTCTTCGTCATCAACTGAATACCAACCTTCGTACTCACCCTTGTAGATGTCATCTTGATCCAAGAATTGTTGGAAGATCTTTTGGATAGCCTTCTCGTGATATTCGTCCGTCGTACGGATGAAACCGTCGTGCTTGAACGCCGTACGCGTTACGGCCAAGTCTTCAAGACCAGGCTTGATGAAGTTATTAATCATCTCGTTCATACGAGACTCAGGTTGGATAAATTCTGGGTGTGACTTGTAGTAGTCCAACAACCAGTCAGCGTACTTTCCCATACGGAAGAAGTATGACTCTTCCTTAACCAACTCAACTTCGTGACCAGAAGGTGTGGCGTGCAACATAATTGGCCAGTAAATCGTGTGGAAACGAACAATTTCCTTACCTACCAATTGCACGTTTGCTGGCCAGAACTTATCGAACAAAGTCGTATCATCTGAACCGTATCCAAGTGCCGTAATGTAGTTTGACAAGGCATCAATCCACACGTAAACAACGTGCTTAGGGTCAGATAGAACTGGTACACCCCTAACGAAGTCTTCAGGCGTAAAGATACCGTCGTTACCGTATGGCATTGCACGCAACAAGTAGTAACGCACTGCATCGATACCGTAACGATCAGCCAATGTATCAGGGTACACAACGTTACCCTTAGACTTTGACATCTTACCATCACGCATCGTCAACCAACCGTGTCCCAACACTTGCTTAGGCAATGGCAAGCCCATGTCTGCCGTACGCAAACCAGCCATGTTTTCGTTGTAAGCCTTGATAACATCGTTAGCCGTTTGAACCAAGTCAGCGTCAAATTCAGTCGCACCTGTGTTAAGTGCAGGAATAACACCGCCTTCGTACTTGTTAATCATCGCAACAGTACGGTTCAACAAGTTACCCAAGTCGTTTGCCAAGTCGTAGTTCAACTTAGGTTGGTGGAAGATTTGCTTAGGAGCGCGCGTCAAAGCAGGTTGCAACAAGATAGCTGCAACACGCAATGCAGCAGCCAAGTGGGCCATTACAGAAGCCAACTTATCTGCTTGAGCTTCATCCTTAGCCAACGTCCAAGGTGTTGTCTCATCAATGTACTTGTTAGCACGTGAAATCAACTTCCAAACTTCAGCCAAAGCGACTTCAATGTATGACTTTTCAGCCTCTTCAGCAGGCTTTGCAGCACCACCCGTCATCTCATCTCGGATGTAAGCCACTTCGGCATCCACATCAACACGTGGGAAGATTGGCTCACCCTTTTCAACAACCTTACCACCCGTTGGTAGGTCTTCAAACTTCAAATCAGCGATTTGCAAGTTTGACTCTGCCAAACCAACCTTCTTACCAACCAAACCAGCGTATTCTGGGTACCACTTCTTGATACCTGACAAAATCGTGCGACCATCCTTAGTACCGTCGTTCAACTTGAAGCGCAACAACTTGTTTGACTTCTCAACTTCAGTAACTTCAAGAATTTCAGCTACACGCATCTCAACCTTGTCAAAGTCATCAAATTCAATCAAATCCTTTGTAGGTATTCTAACAAAAAGAGAGCAGTGTGACGTACACACTGCTCTCTTAATTTTTAATGATTAGCCTAGTTCTGAACCAGCTTCGATTTCATCTGGCAAAATCGTCAAGATAACGTTACCGTCCTTTTCAGCAGACAACAACATACCTTCTGACATTTCACCCATCATCTTACGTGGCTTCAAGTTAGCAACGAAGGCAAGTTCCGGATCAAGTTCAACGACTGACTTGCTTAGCACCGGAATCGTCGCCAAGATAATACCACCTAAAATCTGCCAAAATGCCTTGGGAATTCGTGGCATTACCTGTGACAGTAGATTAGCGACAACAATTGTCAAAATCATTGGCACCAATGTGTAAAAGATTGTCATACTATCTTTCCTATCTTTTTTTAATAGGTTGATGGCAGCTAGCGCCAAAGCCATTGGTAAAGCCCAGCCAATTGCCCAGTGACCAAACAACATCAAGACAACAACAGTCATAACGGCAATGATACCGGCTAAGTTGATAATTGCCCGGAAATTCTTTGACACCAAACGGACATCAGTTCGTTGACCTTCATAAAATAGCAATGGCGCAATAATCAGCATCATAAACCGGGCAACAATAAGAAACTCTTCAAAGCCATGAATGAACGAGAACGTGCCAGTGTTCATCCACAATAAAGCCAACTCCAATACAACTAGACCAGTCGCATCATTAAACAATGACTCTAAACTCAGTGCGCGTCCGATACCCTTTGGCACTTCCAATCCATCTGTAACAGATTCTAGAGCGGTTGCATCTGTTGGCGTTACATTAGAGATGATTCCCATCACCACCACGGCGATAATACCTGACACGCCCGCATGTTCCGCTAGTCCGTACACCAGAATAGGTGACAAGAAATAAATCATTACGTGAGCAACCGTATCATCAAACTGCGCGCGCAATAAATGTTGGCGAATATACAAAAGTACCACGCCAGCAATACCACCGACAACAGCACCACCAAGGTAGATTGCGAGGCCAATTCCGATATACCCTAACCACGTCGTTAATGGTGAGTGAATATAAGTCTTAAATACGCGAACCAACGAAATACCAAGTAACACAAACACCAGTCCATTTAGGAGTTGTGACACAATCATCGTCAGCTGATTATTCAAGTTATTTAATTGCGATGACATAAACTGCGTGTGGTGCTTTTCTTGACGGTGTGGAAAGGCCTGACCATTATCAAGCGTCAACGGCAATGAGAAGGCCATCGCCATCGTTACTGTTCCGTGAACCCCACCCAACGCGAAAATCCAAGCATCACGGTTTTTATGGGTTTGATCGACCATTGATGACATCGGTGAATCCTGACGAACACGCTCAATCATAATGTGACGGAAGACTGCCATAACGCGCACATTTCGCTTAACCGAGTTAGACACATCTAACCATTCCACATATGACATGGCCGCATTAATCATAGCAATATGCGCTTCTGAATATTCGCTAGTGTCATACTCAGGCTTAATTTCAGGCAACATCCGTGGCAAGATCAACAACGGTGCCACCAAACTGACGATAATAACGGTTGCCGCAATCAGCAACAACATATACCCACGTGCCCAGCGTGAATCAGCATTGGCCTTCACTCTACGATAATAAATCATCGTTTGTTGCGATACGATACCGGCATTTATCGCCGCTTCAACTGCCTCATCGGTAACGCTTTGAATATCCGTTAAGGCTTTTTGCCAAATCGTGCGATCTAATTGATCACCACCATATCCCAATTGATCCTGCAATTGATCAATCGCCAACGTTTGATTCAAATCATGTTGTTCGTGTTCGGTCAGTCCTCGTCGTGTTGCCTTACGTTGCAAGCGATCTATACGTCGTTGCATCTTCTGATTGATACGACGCATACGTTCTTCGGGCTTGAGTCGCCGTGAACGCATCAAACTCGTCACAACGCGCTCCAAAATGCGGAACCACATCCGCACATTGTTTGACGCGACATCACGTAATGCAACTACATAACGAGGATCTTCACTTTCTGCCTCAGCCTGTGCAATGAAGTCAGCCACCGCAGGCTCGCTAATCTCAGCAATTTCTGTAAAGACTAGTTCGCGACTTGAATGATACTTTTGCACGGCGTCATCAGGGTTTAAGTATCCCGTCTTCTTAACAGCCTTAAACTTCTTTTGCAGTTCTGCATCAGTTGCCAGTACAAGCGCCTGTGCTGACGTGACTTCGTTATACAATTCATTAATCAATGCTGAACTGAAACGATCATCACGACGTCGCTCTTGTATGAACGTCAATTCTGCACTCAATGCCCCCAACAAAATTTCCTGCTCCTCAGCCGAAGATACTTGCTGGTCTCGAATACGGTCACGTTCTTGTGGGCCAAAAAGCTTCGTCGTTCAAGTGCGTGTGTGTATCAAAGCTATCCGCTGGACGCTTTGTTGGATCATAAATTGCCATGATATCTCCTATTTCTAAACGTTTGTAATACTTACTATTTTATCAAAGAAACCCAGAGAAAACGAATTGAGACCTGCAAAAAAGGCCAGGATTTAATCCTGACCTCTCATCAATTAATAATTGTTCACGTAGCGTGGCCATATCTTCTGGCTTAAAGTCGCCACTCTCACCCGGTTGCCAACCAACAATGGCGTGAACACCTTCAAATTCGTGGGCGATTTCAATGGCACGTTGATTACCAACTGTGTCATATCCAACCACATTCATTTCAACGACACGATATTCACGTGCGCGGGCCCAGTAAGCTGCGACGTCATCAGCAACGTTGGCATCCTTTAGCACTTCATACGTGTCAGCCGTGGCTTCTCGCGTGTGAATCGTGACGGGCTTGTGGAATTCACGAGCCAAGTCCAATTGCGCCTTAAACACTGCTTTTTGGACGTCTGGCGTTGGGTTCTCTTCCCAGTAGTAGTCCAAGCCCATTTCACCGATACCAACAACTGCTGGGTCAGCTAGCATTGGCGTTGGTGCCAAATAAGGTGCATCCGTCTCAACTAGCAAACGGTCCAATGGCACTGACTTCAATGTCTCATGGACATCCTTAGCATTCTTGAACGTTGCAATTCCTGAGAATGAAATGTACATACCCAAATCCAAGAATTGCTTAGCTTCTTCTGCCGTTCCCGTAAATGAGTGCATGACACCACCAAACGACAGCATGACGCAAAACCTCAGTATCAGCCTTACCTTCAACGACAATCACTTCCTGAATCTTCATTACTTATCCAAGTGCCACAAACGGTGTGCATTCGCCGTTGTAATGTCAGCCAACTCGTTATATGTCATCCCAAGTTGGTCGGCAATGTTTTGAATCGTGTAGCGGACGAACATTGGCTCATTTTGCTTACCATTGGCGACCAGCTTCATCTTTCGTTAGAAATGCGTGCTTCGTATCTGGCACGACCGCCGTAATAAGCTTCCGCAATCGCTCACCATTGAAGTCCGGATCCGTAAACACAATAATCCCACGTGACTTCGCTGCACGCTGAATTGCTTGTAGCGTCGCTTCTGACAACGCTGAACCATTAGTCTCAATTGTGTCCGCTTCGTAGCCCAATCCAAGGCGTTCTGAGACATGTTCACGTCGTTGTGCAGCATTTGCACCAGCCATCAGTCCATAACGCACCAAATCGCTACGCGTGATGTCTGACGTCATATCGACATCACTGGCTGTATAAACTTTGCTAAGTGCCTGGCGAATATCATCCGCCGAGGCGTATTCAATTCCTAAACTATGATGCTTAATCGTCAAGAAGTTTTGACCAAGTGACTTCTTGGTGTTGATACCAAATTGATTCATGATAGCTTGCGTGCGCACCGGCGTCGCAATATCAGGTACATCAGACATTTAATTCTCCTCATCCATCTCTTGTAAGATGGTCTTTAATTCTTCGTTTGTCACGCCAAACATGTTTAGTCGCTTCAGCAATTGCTTACCATTAACGATTGTGACATTGTCATATGGCGCCATTGTGTGGTCCAATACTGGAATCAAACGGTCATCGATTTCAAAAGCGACGACTTGCTCGGCCGCTCGGGCAAGTTGCTCCGTCAACGCACCAATACCAGGTCCAATTTCAACAACGTTATCCGTATCCTTTACGTCACCGGCTGCGACGATATTCTTCAAAATATTGATATCTGACAAACGGTCGGCAACTTCCTTTTGCATCATCACGACAATGTTGTCAAAGTGAATACCTGATTGCAACACTTGCATCAAGATTGGCGTCGTAATGTAGTAAGGCAAGTTGGCCACCAACTTCAATGGTGCCGTTGTATCAGCAAATTGCTTGGCGAATTCTTTCTCCAAATCAACCTTCAAGATATCATTGTGCACATTGAACAACTCAAACAATTGCTTTTCGTCACGTGGTTGAACCGCCAATGGCTCACGTGGCGTCAATGAAATAATTGCTGAATCAACATTAGGGTTTGGCACAAATGCTGTACGTGATACCGTAAAGGCCAGCTTAGCGTTCATTCGGTATTGCACTGCCAACGTCAAAGAACCATAGTCCTTTGTACCAGGCTCAGCGGCGTTGTACACACCCGCATCATATAATGCGTTATGCAATTCAATGAATCGCTCCAATGACAACTTTTCAGCACGCGTACGTGGATCCAAATCGATAGCTTCAAGTGCAGCCGTCAACTTAGCTTGCATTGCCTCGCCCTTACCAAAAGCAGTCGTCAAGTTGTTCCACAAAGTCTTACGACGCATTACAAAACCAATTACGTGCTTCTTGCAACGCACGCAAAGCTGATGGACGCACCTTAACTAGTGAGTACTCAGTTAGCGTGAACAAAACAGCCAACAACAAAATAACAACAATAACAACAATATTGATCATAATAGACGGACCGGAATCCATAATTGGTTTACCTCTTCTTTAATAAAAATATTTTCGTAATAAACATTATAACAGAATTAATGCGGCTACTGACGCAACACTGTGGGCGATAGCTGCTGGCAATAGATGTGATGAAATAATCAAGTCAGCGATGAACGCTTCACCCAACCAACCCAAAATCAATGATGTCAGCGTAATACCAACTTGCGCAGTTGATAGATACTCTGTCATGTGGTTAGTCATGTTAATGGCGTGCGTTAAGTTTGATGATGGCTTGTATGGGTGAGCATTAAATCCAAGCACCTTTGTTACACCAGCAGCCGTACGGTCAAACAACCAAATTAATGGGTAAAGTACGATGTGGAAGAACATAACTGGACGCACGATGAACAACAACACCTTAACCGGTTGGTCAATGGCAATGTTCTTTGGCACCAAGTCAGTAAAGACAGCGTGGATAAATGTAAAGATCAAAAGGTTCAATGCATCTCCGATTGTGTCCGTAACATCCACAACTGTTAGTTGTGTACGGTCAATCATAATATCAACTGCAACCTTGTCATTCATTGAGAAGGCACGCTTCATAAACGTTAAGTCTTCTTCGTCCAACTCACCCGCTTGGGCAGCATCCTCAGACAACGAAATAATTTCGTTTTGTGAGTAGATGTCTTCATTAATCATTTCTTGCAAAACTTCCGTAATAGGTTGGTTTTCAGAAACGACTGGCAAATTACGCAAAACAGTTCGAACTGATGCATCCATACTCAAACGCCCTTGGCGGACCAAGTCATATGAGAAGACGTATCCCAAAATCTTGTCCTTGTCGTTGTCAGCAACCACTGGCATACGTGAGAACTTTTCTTCTAGGTACAGCAACGTCATCTTTCCAGAGACCTTGTAGTGCATGTTTCCTTCTTCATCTGATCCAATCTTTTGAACCAAATCATCAGAAACATCATCGATTTCGTCACGCACCGTACCAAACAGCTCTTCATAAACGTCCTTATCAGTAACGATACCTGACGTTCCACCATATTCGTCCTTAACAACAACGATTGGTGCACGGTGCTTTTCAGGCAACGCCACAACTTCGAAATCATTGATGTAAGCATCCTTGAAATCCAAAGCTGTAATCTCAAAGTTATTAATCTTGATAGCTTCACCAACTTCAAAGTTAGGATGCTCATCAAGGACATAACCTGTCAACGTGACCATTTCTGAATCCTCAAATGAACGGATTTCAGTCTTAAAGAATCGTTCGAAATCGTGAACGAACAACGTTGCAAACAATAGGACTAGGATGATGACAATAACCGAAATTAATAACTCACCTTCACTCAATGTTATTCCCTACTTTCTTTTAGTACAAATTCAATGACACCATTATAGCAAAAAACACCTGATATTTATCAGGTGTTCACTCGCGTATGATTAATGTTCGTCTTCTGAGTCAGATTCAGGATCCTGGTGGGCAATCGTCTCTTCACCCATCCAACCAAGAATCAACCCGGCCAACGTAATACCAACTTGGGTCGTTGATAGATACTCATTTAGGTTTTCAACCATGTGGATAGCCGTTGCAATTTGACGTGATGGCTTTTCACGTTCTTCTTGCAACTCAACCAAGGCGCTCTTACGCACCTTAACCAAGGCAAATTCAGCAGTGAAGATAACGTGGAATAGACGCAATGGCGTTGCGACGAACAATGCGACCTTCACTGGGAAGTCGATGGCCACGTTCTTTGGCACCAACTCCGTGAAGACCACTTCAACATACGTCAAAAATACCAAGGCAATAACCGATGCAATCACGCCGGCACTTGCCCCTGTCACTTCCTTCAAGAAGCCACCTTCAAGCAATATTACCTTATCATTCATCTCAAAGGCACGTTGCATAAAGACATAGTCCGCATCGTCAAGCTCACCACTGCGAGCGGCCGTACGAGACAAGCTTAGGATTTCGGCTTCTGAGTAAACCTCATCCCCTTCGTTAGCGGGCTTCATGCCCATCAAACGAGTCACACCAGTCGCTGAGACGTTCAACAACCACACGAATGGATGAGACAATGTGTCATCAATTTGGGCTTGGCGCATCAAATCATAGTTGAAGACGTATCCCAAAATCTTATCCTTATCATTGTCAGCCACAACCGGGAAACGAGAGTGCTTCGTTTCAAAGTAACGTTGCAAGGTATCATGCACTGAATCCGTAATATCAACCACGTCCAATTGCGTACGATCAATCATGATATCAACTGGAGCAACTGCATCCATCTCGTCACGCACTGAACCGAACAATTCTTCGTAGATATCCTTATCAGTCACGATACCTGACGTACCACCATATTCGTCCTTCACAATAACGATTGGCGTACGACGTGCAATCATCTTTTGCAAAACATCTTGAATTGGCATATTCTCAGGAACCGTTGGCATGTGACGGATAATCTTACGAAGCACCTTGATGGTATCTCCTGCTGACGTATCAGAATTCTCATCCAAGAAGAATCCCGTCAATGTCACCATGTCAGAGTCATCAAATGGGCGAATGTCCGCATGGAAGTAACGTTCAAAATCATACAACGTCATCTTTCCAGAGACCTTGTAGTGCATGTTACCAGCCTCATCAGCACCTAGCTTTTCAACTAGGTCATCAGTTACACGGATATCTTGACGGATAACATCGAGATTACTTTCGCCTAACAAACAAGCCCCGATTCGCATCAGCGGATCGGGGCTTTTCTTTTACTCTTCGATTGTCATGTCGTCATCCGTTTTTGGTGCAACACGAACAACTTCAAACTCATTGATGTAGGCATCCTTGAAATCAAGGGCCGTAATTTCAAAATCAAGAAAGGAGTTCTTATGCCTGCAGCATTAGCAGAAATTAAGCAACAATTAGACGATCACCTTGGTGAGCCAATTACTTTGATTACTCACGAGAGCCGTCACCGTAACATCGAGCACGAAGCCGTTGTACGTGAGACGTTCCGTTCAGTATTCGTCCTAGACTTGAAGCAAGAAGGTAACGAGTTCGACCGTGCCTCATTCATCAACAAATCGATATCATTTAGAAAATGGAATTTTTCACGCGCCTAAACTCTCTCGTTAAAAAGAAGTGCATAATATTATTTTCCGTTGTGAATTTACATTTTTTATGATAAAATTGTAAATGACCTTAGTGTGTCATAAAACACACTCGTTTACGCAGCGGTTTCATTTGTCGCTGGATGTGAGGATAGCCTCACAAGATTTATTTTCGTTACTCCTATAATAACCGACAAAATCGAACGTTTCAAATCTTGATTTTTAAGTTCGTACGTGATTTTATTCCGTTTTCGCATATTAAACGAACAGAACATCATAAACACAGTCTGAAAATCAGCCAGTTACGAATGTTCAAATTTTTAACCGTCCCAAATGACCGTAAGCCCGAAAATTACGGCAATTAAATCCCCAACTTCTGTACAGTGTGGTGTCCCGGTAACCGATCCGTTATACCCACTCGCAATAATACGTCCGTCTTTTACAACTACCGCGCCGACATGTAGGCGCGTACAAGTACTGCGTGATGCCAGCATAGCCGCTTGCATCATAAAGTAAGCCGGCCAACCAATTCGTTCGTCTTTCATCATTATTCCCCATGTCGCGAACTCATCATTATTGTAGTTACGGATGTAGTTAATCTTCTTAATACCCGCTTGTAACAAAAACTTCGTGCAGTGAACGCAAGGAAAATCTGTGACGTAAATCTCAGCGCCTTCTGCCGCAATCCCCATTTTTGCTAGTTGCATCAAGGCGTTTTGCTCCGCGTGAACCGCACGGATGCAGTGCCCATCAACAGTACCCGTGCGATCACCCTTCACATTCCCCGTTTCTAACACTTCACGTGCCATATCCAAATATGCTTGTTCATTACGACTCATGTCATTATCCCCTTAGTTGTTTTCAGTTACGTACTTGTCAAAATTAATCATTGCGACATCCGTGGCTGTTAGTGGCACTTGTTGGAGTGCAACACCCTTAGCTTGGATTAATGAGTCAACCCAGTTCTTAAATGCCCATTCGTCCCAAATGTGATTGTTGTGTTCCAACAAGAAACGAATATTGGTGTTACCTTGCAAGAACCATAGCAATTCGCTCTTAATTAAGCCGAATGGCACACGTTTCGTTGTTAGCAATGGAAACCCTTCTGCCATATCAAAATGCAATTGACGGCCAAATACTGAGCGTGTACCACCTTGCACCTTACGCCAGTGACGCCATTGCGCGCCGTATACGTCACCCAATTCACCAAACTTATCCGCAAAGGCATCATCTGCCAAAATGCGGTCAACGAAGAGTTGGTGTTGTTCATCATAGGCAGCCTTGAACTCCTCGTCTACCAACGCACGACGCCCAAAATCAGTCATATCAGGTCCCGTGTATTCATCGGACAAGAAGATGTCAGCTGAACGTTGGTAAAGTTGCAAACTCAACTTACCATCTGCCACGTAGAATTGGAACAACGTGTGGCACGGTGGCAATGCTTGTGATGGGACGTCTTCTGGGTTCCAGGCACTAACAATCAAACGACGTGAATTTGGGTTCGTCTTAATTTGGTTCACTACATCATCAATTTGATCAATAAAACCGGAGGTTACATCTGGGTTCAATACAAGTGTTGGTAACTCAGCCATTTCACGAGAAAGTTGCTCAGTCACCTGGTCAACGTGATTTGAGTAGATGTGTGCATCCCCAAATGTGTGCACGAACTCGCCCGCTTCAAGCCCCGTTTGTGCAGCCACCATGTGCAACAACAATGAGTATGACGCAATATTGAACGGCACACCATGGACATTATACAAGCCTTCACCTTTAAAAAAGCTTATAGTAACTTATTTATTCTATACCAAAAAACAAGCCTAGTCAGCATTTCTCACTAACTAAGCTTGTTTCATAATTAAACATTAAACTGCGACGGGTGCCTTAATTGACTTAGCTGGCTTATAATTCTCAACCTTAATATCGTCCATTGTGTAATCAAAAATAACCATTGCTTGGGCGCTTTGGACCACGGGGACCACGAACTTTCTTTTTATGTCCGCTAGCCATACGTTCCGCTTCACGCCGTGCCGTACGTGATTGTGGCTCATTTTCCATGAGCGACTCCTCTCTTCAATCCAGTAGTATTTAATACTGATTAATAACAATTTTTATAATTCTCAAGATAGCGCAAAAACGGTATCCCAATAGCAAGATTGAGAAGGGCTTTCCATCAGCCAAAACCCCAGAAACATCACGCGCCTTCTTAACACCAGCGCTTTGGAAAGCATTATCAACCGCATTCTTTGTGTTCTTATAGGCTGTGCCGGCTACCACACCGACCGCCAAAACTAAGACAGCGATAACTGATAAAATAATATTTCGCACTAATTTAAATTTCCGCGTAGTCTTAGCAGACCCCAATTCATAAGCCGCATTCAATTTTTGAGGGAACTGATCCTCATAGCCAATCGGAGCGATAACTGAGTCACGTGGCAATGACATCACTGTCACCTTGTCTTGCTTAGGATTAACCGTCACCAACATTAGTGAATCAGTACGTCCCTTATATGTTCGACCTAGTTCTCCAGTATCAGTACACGTGTAGGTAGATGATCCTTCCGTAAAGCTATAAAGATTTCCCGGATCAGCGTGAGCCGTATCTGGATTATAGTCAAAGGTCAACGGAGACTTTACATCAATACCGTCCAACTCATTAACAATCTTTTCCAACGCACCCATGTTAACGATTGCATAGTAATCAATCGGTACGTTTAGCCAATCTTGAATGGTCTTAACCGTGTTCAAGAACTTTGCGTTAATCAACTTAGTTGGATTGCTCTTAGCCTTTTCCACAATCGCTTCAAGCACTAGTCGTTGACGTGCTTGACGACCGTAATCACCTTGTGGGTCATCGTAACGCATACGTGAGAATGCAAGTGCAGCCGCACCGTTCATTTTGTGGTACGTGTGGGTTACGCCGTCCTCACCTGTGTACAAGCCAAGTGACTTACGCAAAACATTCGTTCCACGTTGCTTTTCACTCTGAGGAATCAATTCTGATGAACCTGAAACCAAGTTCACTTCAGTACCTTGCAAGTGATCCGTCTTAATTGTCTTCGCTGCGCTGATATACTTTGACGCAATCGTCAACATATCATCAAACGTCAAATCTGTATTCGTTGAATCAGAAAATTTTCATAATCTTTATTGCGCGTATGAATAATAACTAGAACCGTAAGTTCCAGAACCATCGTCCACCGTGCTACCATCTTCTGAAGTCGTGTCAGTCGTTTCATCAGAACTATCATAGACGTATGAAGTCAAACCGTTAGCTGCAAGCGTTGCTGAACTAACTTCGCCGGCAAACATTGGTCCCGTCTTCGCTGCTTCATACAAAAATTCCAAGGATGTTCATCAACAATAGCATCGCTACTCTCCTTGAGGGGTATTTATGTAAAACAACTTAACAAACTTAAGTGTATCAAAAGTAAGCGACTTGTTAAACGGTTTACCCTTGGTAATAATCTGGTTAAACGTTTAACTTAGAAAATCCACAAAAAAACACACCTACTTTTACAAGTAGATGCTGCAAGGCAAATGAAATTCCGTCAAAGGCCGCACTGGTCAACCACTGGAAACCATTAGCTGCAGCCAAGACAGCGTCTCGACCAATCGTGAAACTCGTGAAAAACCATGCCAACAATAATTGGATGACCAAAATTACACCAACTGAACGCCAGTGGATGTGCTTGCGATCACGAGAAAATAAATATGCCACCCCTAGGCACATCATTTCAACTGAGAAGAATGACTCGAACTTTGGTTGACCCGTCAAAAATGACAAGCCACGACCAACCCACTTAACCAACCATGGCAAAACACCAAGGTATGTCAAAATATCAAACATTGGAATGATTACAATGATTGGCAAAACAGCTGACGTCACGAAGTTCATTGAACCTGACGCTGGCTTTACCCAGTCTTTTGTCATCATAATTGCGCTCAAAATGTTCAACGGAATCGCCGTCAATACGTATTGACCAGGCATCATCCCAACATATGAACCAACAATAGCCGCCGTAACTGTACTCATTGACATCATGGCAACCGTCAAATTACGCTTGGCATTCATTTGTTGCAATTGTAGCTTAGAAACGGCCAAAACTTCCGTCGTTCCCAAGCCAATCAACGCGGCCAAACCAACGAAGGCAATAACCGTCGCAACGATAATCACCGCAACCAATCCAGCACCCTGGATAGAGTCACCCAAGAAAGCAAAGAATGGTTGGCGTTGTGTCTTACCATTATCCAACGTCTCTTCGTGGTTCAATACTGCGATTATATCTTCTTCTTCAGGTACTTCGACCGGATTCAAAATCACCGTGTGGTGAATAACATCCTTTGACACTTCTCCCATGACAACGAACTCGTTCGTTACCAGTTTTGTTCCCATGTATTGGGCAATTTGGAAGGCATCGTTCACGTTGAAACCTAGCAACCATGCAAATGGGAACATAATCACACCGAAAATATTCTCCAATGACAACCATGGCAACGTCGTCAATGACAACAAGTTAGCAACCATAGCAGCTGACATCAATGATACTAAGATACCTGATACCAAGATCAACGGTACATTTGCAGCAATCAAATCAGCCTTTTCACGGTTAACCAAGCTCTTGTATGATCCGATAATCATCCCCAACGTACCGAAGTTTGCAAAACTCGTGACGAAGACCGTCAAAACGGCACGCGCGTGAGCTGAGGCAAACATTGTGGTTGTTTTGTATTTCATTGCAGCTGTGGTTATGCCTGAACCATCAAGCCACAATCGCTACGAGTACCGTGATAACGATGATCGCAAAGACGTCACACCACACCGTTACGACGACGACATTTAATGCAAAATAAAGCGCCGGCTAGGAAACAATCCTAACCGGCGCTTTTTATGTCTATCTTACCAACTGAACAAAGTAATGTTGTAAAGGCAAACACCATACAACAAGTTCTAATGGCATTTAAGAGGGGTATCTATTATGGCAAAGAAGCAATTAACAAAGTCTCGTGATAAGGTCATGAGCGGTGTCCTTGGTGGTTTCGCTGAGTATTTCTCGATTGACGCGACACTACTACGTATTATCTTCGCAACAGCCGCTGTGTTCTTTTTCCCAGCTGGATACATCGTTGATTCGGAAACTGCAAAACGCTCTTGCACCTGCTTCGTCAACGCATAGCCATATAAATCTTCGTCAGAAAGCAACGCCAATACTAACCCATCCATTAAATCACTGGATAATTGCATCGCCATAATTCATTTTCCTTTACAATACTATAAGTCATATAATATACTCTCAGTATAAGAAAGAATGTGTAAATGTTATTCTCCATTGTCTCCCCTCTCCGCCATCATAATTTCATTAACATTGCCGCTGAAAGTTCGCCACTCATCTTGGATTCGCACCACTTCAGAACGTCCTTCATCGGAAATTTTATAATATCGGCGATTACGCCCTTCAAAAGGTTCATCGTATGTCGTCACCCAACCCTTAGACTTGAGACGACGTAAGTCTCTTGATCAGCGACATCATCATAGCGGATTGAATAATCCACCAAGACACGGCGGGCTAATTGCTTAGGTGTCCCAAACTCAGCGATTAACTTTTCGCCGCTAAGTCCAGCATCCGCTGCGTATTCTCGATAAAATGCAAGGACATCATCTCGTTCATCTTCTGTCAGACCAAACAAATGTCCGCGCAGTTGTGTGAGAAAGAGCAACCAGAGCAAAATAATGATAACTGCTACTGCTACCAAGACAACACCAAACAAGCCCAGCAAAATTGCAATAATTGCTGGAATCCAAACAACTGATGTCACCAATCCAACGATAACCACCCACAATAGGTTTAGTTGTCGCTGAATACGTGACTTGAATTGCTTCGTTGCAGAACTACCTTCGTCTGGTGACTTGCGAGTAAAGCGACGGCCGATAAACTTAACAAAGTTCATCAAGGCACGGAACACCGTTCGAACAACCACGAAGCCAATTGGCCATGCGATAAATTGCAGACCAATCCAAATCAAGCCTAAGCCTCCTTGGAAGAAGGCAGTTTGCCAACTTTGACCGGCAATCGCAATTGCACCAAAGACTTGGAAGAAACCAGCTCAATCGTTTTGATGGTATCGAATTTTTGATTGATTGCTTTTTCCTGTGGCAACACAAAATGACCATCACGCCAAACCAAACTATTTTGGCCACCATTGACGTAACCAATCACTGACAACATGATACCCAGTGCAGCGACAGCAAAGCCGATAATGATAACTCGTAGCATCTTAGGCATGCTTCACACCTCCTTGTGTTAAACCGTCAAAACGTGTTCAACACGCTTATTAAAGCCAACCCGGTACTTATCTTTTTGCGTCCCAGTATAACGAATGTGCAAGGCGCCATCCTTGTCTGTGAGGTTAAGCTGCGTGGCATCCCCAACAGTTCCCTTCACACGATACTCATTCTTATCACTCGCAACAACGTGAACATCTAATTCAACCGCCGTCGCTTTGCCGAGCGTTGCTTGCTTGGCTGAAAATTGTGAATCAGCCAGGTTCATCGTCGTCTCAGGTGACTTCACACCATTAAGTGTTACCAAACCATACGTATTATTCAACGTCAAATTCTTCGTCTCAACATCATGTAGCGATGAAGAACCTGAGTAGTTTCGAATATGCACGTATTTCATCACGGCCTTTTTCGGAACGCCGTTGTTAGCTTGAATCTGTAACCCAGGCACGGGCATATTCGTTACATCCAAGTTACCCTCACGCAACGTCCAGGCATTCACACCAGTCAATTGCGCATTTTGGACGGTTAGATTACCAGAATTCAACTGCACAACCCCGTCATTCATCACAACATCTTTCAGTTGCATATCAGTGTCAGACGCTGAAACGAATGCTATATGCTGCTCCTTATTTTTAAATATCAACAGTACTACTTTACCAAACCAACCTAGAAACACCTAATACCTGAGGGACTTCTTTACTGATTAATTGAAAATAGTATCACCGTCTGTCGTCACAACGTTTAGACGATCAGTCGCTGATTCATCGCGACTGTAACTACCAACAAAGCGGTTGCCTTGAATCTTAATGTCGTACAATTGGATAACCGCGAAAATAGCACCCAATTGGATAGCGTAGTCAAACATCGCTGTAAAGCTCTTTGTCCAAACTGAACCACCTGGAATGTTCATCAATGATTCAGCGATAATAATGTGCCCCGTTGATGATACTGGCAAGAATTCTGTTAATCCTTCCACAATACCAATTACAAGAGACTTCAACAAATCAAGCATGAACAAAATACCGTAAATGATCAACATAGATGCCACAACCCAAGCATTCAACCAGTGCGCATCCATGTAGTCGTTAAGTGCCAAGCCGGCCACTACGGCAGGCAAAACACCGACAATCACCTTGAACCACAAAGTCCACGTTTGCTTCTTTTCAATCGTAGACTTTGATGGTGCAAATGGGTTCAACTTGTGGAATATAAAGAATGAGAACTCAGCAGCCACGAATCGTGACGCTCCCAAAATCAAGGCGCCCAAGATAGTCGCCCCTGAACGTGACGTTCCAGGTACGATTGAAAGCACTTGGAACAAACCGATGAACAACGCCATCTTGAACGTCATCGTGTTCAAGTCAGTCAACCAAGCATCCTTGTTAGCCAAGTAACGCTCAACGACGATTCGGTAGTATCCAAAGACCTTAAAGTCATTATTCTTGATGTAGTTCATCATAACCTTAATCGCGAAGTAAGCCACGATCCATGAAACGATGAATCCAACTGCCATAACACCAGCTTGTGCGCCAGTGAAGCTACCACCATCAAGGAGGTACTTACCAACTTTCAAAATCGTCACACCAAACATAACTGGAATACTCTATCACCACGCTTACCATCGCCGTCGCTTTAGCGGTCGGCTTTGTGCTATCTGAAGTCGTGGTCCGCCAAGTTAAACGTTATCATCAGCACTAAAAAAACGCCTTGGACTTAAAAATCCAAGGCGTTTTAATTTACTATTTTAGTGCATTGTAAGCATGCCAGCTGTTCCCAAGGCCAATACAACGATACCAACAACAACAAGACAACGTCTTTATCGCTAATATGATTGCAGCCATTATTATTGGTTTGCTTGGGAATATTTTCGCCGTTAAGTACCGTGTACCGGTCAACATGATTTACATTCCCAGCCTGGTTTCACTAGTGCCCGGTGGCACTATCTACTTAGCGATGAAGAACTTTTCGTTAGGGCATTACGCATTGGCACAAGAGGGCGGCGTCTTAGCTGCTACCCTAGTCCACTTTGGCACGACATTATAGGAGGTAATCAAAATGCAATTAATCATCCATTTTCTGATTAGCTTCGTTTCGACAGTCGGGTTCGGCATCATCACGAACATCCCCCGTCGTGCTTTACCAGTTGCCGGTCTAACCGGCGCCTTAGCTTGGAGTGGCTACATTACCTACGGTTACGATTCGCTATTGGCGTGGCTGTTAGTCGCCGGTCACCTGGGCACAAATGCCGAGAACATCATCGTAAGCTCCGTCATGCCGTTGGTTCCTGGCGTTGCCTTAACGAATTCATTACGCGAAATTATGGCTGGTCATATGATTTCCGGTACAGTTCGAGCATTGGACGCTTTGTTGATTGCAGCTGCCATCGGCGGTGGCGAGATTGATTTCAACTGGCCCACTAAGATTATCGGCGCTGGCTTAGTATCCGTCGCACCAATGTTGGTTTTCAAAGCAAACTGGCTCGATTTAGCCCTCGCCTTCTTCGTTGGTATTGCCGGCTACCTAGTTGCACAGTACGTTGGACGTAAAGCAACCGCTACACCTTATGCCAAGGAAGTTGCCGGTGGCTTTACAAGCGTATCCTGCTACGTGACACTGACGGCTGTCTTCGTATCGCTCGCTGATCAGCCAACCACTCAACTAACCAAGACAAAGCTTGGGAGCTTTAACTTGCAAAAAGTTGATGAAATTAATCATCTCTCACGCCAATTCGTGGCTGGTGACGTTGATTTCGATGACGTCACGCGACAAGTTAACGCCATCGATGAATACGCCGGTTTTGTTTTGCGCTTTTTTCCAGTAAAATCAAGACAAGAATAAAACACTTTGGGGAAGTGCGAAACCATGAACACTTATGAACAACGCGTTCTACAGACCTGTGCGCAGGCTGGACGCATCTTACTAGAAAGCGGTGCGGAGACGCCTCGTATCGAAGAAACAGTTGAAATTATCGGCAAGACGGCCGGTGTTACGAGACAGCAACTTACTCATATCGCCGAGTCTAACCAGCTCGGCATGTAGGTCTAACCAACCTACAACCTACTCCTTAAGAATACCTATTTACCATGGATTAACCACCTATGGTAACGATGCGCCTAACCAACGTATCGTTAGGAAAAGAGTCGTCTTCGGACTAGACTCCGAAACCGCCTATGCCTAACCAACATAGAGCGTTGATTGGTACAATTGTCACAGCAAGTTTAGAGGAACTTTTCCCCTCAAAACGTGATAAGAAAGCCATTTTGAAGCACTTCAGTAGAAAAATTATCCGAAATAATGGAAAAAGTTAAGAGTTATTTATTGTATAATTCATTTTTGCGCGTTATCATAATATTTGTTAAAGAGGAAAACGTTTCCATTTAACATTATTCAATTGGGTACTACCGGTCAAAAAGCCCCGTTTACAGTGGGCTTTGACTGGTACCACCATCCAAGTTGCCCTCGTTTTGTGGTTAACGAAGATTTTCGGGTGGTACGTGAACCTGGCCTCACAGGCTTACACCTTTTATCAAGCCCTTAGTTCGGCAATCATCGTTTTGCTTTGGATTAATTTCATTGCCATAGCGAATATTGCCATCATCGACCGCTTCATTTCAATGGCCTGGATGATTCTAGTTCTTGGTATTATGGGCATTCTCATCTTGATTGCTTCCGTTGGATCGAACGTTCTTGAAGCATTGCCAATCAGCAGTCACATCGTCCGCCAAATCGAGTCCGCCAAGTTACCAGTTGTTGCTACTGGATTGTTCATTGGCGCCGCTCTCACGACAGCCCTTAGTTATGTGCAATGGGCCGTGCCAAAATCTGTTTATGGTTTCGTGCGCCCAATTATCGAGTCAATTCTCGGACATAATGGCGTTGGTGTATTGTCTGCATCCATCGTGATTACACTTTGGTCACTTTCACGTGTCGTTGCTTCAATCCGCACTGCCCAAAATGGCATCTATGGCGTGCAACCAAAGTGTCGAAAGGAGTAACCGAATTTGAAAAAAGCACTAAATGCCATCTTCAATAACCGCTATGTGAAAACCATCATTGACGTTTCGATGCGTGTCGATATCGTAACGGCTAGTTCTTCGGTTGCTTACTTTGGCCTATTGTCGATTTTCCCAGCGATTATCATTATCGCGACCTTATTACCCTACTTTGGACTAACTATCCTATTCGTTAAGCACTTCGTCTTCGAAACACGTGGTCGTTCGCTTGAAGAAATTGAAAGCATGCTTCACCAACGCGCGAAGGATTCTGCAACCGGTGCTGTGCCACACGGTGCGATGATTCAACATTAATTACTATGAACAAAACCGGTATCAGAACTAACTGATACCGGTTTATTTTGTTAAAATAAATACTATCATGCAACTTGGGGCCCAATCATGTGGACAATGATTGGTGAGGTCTTCCCATTGTCTGTCCGCGGTGTCGGAGTTGGTTTCTCATCATTGATTAACTGGGGGGCAAACCTACTTGTATCATTGATGTTCCCCGTTTTGTTGGAACACTTCTCAATGCCGATTATCTTCGGTGCCTTTGCTGTTATGTGTGTCCTTGGTTCAGGAACGGTCAACGTCTTGATCACTGCCTGGGCCGTTCGCGTGATGGAAACTCGCGGTCGCAAGGAATGGTTGTTGATTGGTGGTTTCGGTATGGCCGTTTCATTGATTGCCTTGTCTATCCTAACTAGCCTATCAGTTACAGGCATCATGTCATACGTTACAATCGTTGCCATGGCCTTCTACCTCATCTTCTTCTGAGAAAACGCTAAAGACGTCAAGCTTGGCGGCTTCAAGGAATTGTTCTCAAAGTTCGTTCGTCCTGCCTTAATTATCGGTGTCGGTATGGCTATATTCCAACAATTCATGGGTATCAATACCGTTTTGTACTATGCCCCAACTATTTTTAAGACCATTGGCATGGGCGATAGCGCCTCACTGATGGGAACTGTTGGTCTCTCTGGCCTAGCACATACCGTGTCATGGCGCTGGATGCTTGGGTTCGCAGCCCTACCATCAGCAATCCTATTCATCGGTGGTGTTTTCTTGCCTGAGTCACCTCGTTACCTAGGTCGTATTAAGAAATTCGATGAAGCGTTGCAAGTTTTGAACATGCTTCGCACGCCTGAAGAGGCTAAGGCTGAATTGGCTGAAATGTCAGCCTTTTCACCTGACTTTGGTGTTTTGGTTGCTAGCCGTGTCGTTCTTGGTGTTGCCGTTGGTGGTGCCTCAGCCCTTGTACCAACCTACTTAGCCGAAGTTGCGCCTGCTAAAATGCGCGGTTCACTAACCTCACTTAACCAATTGATGGTTATGACGGGTATCTTGATGGCGTACTTGGTTAACCTTGGTTTACACCGGGGTTATCTCAGGTGCCATTCTCTACGTGCAACGTACCCTTGGCCTAAACGCCTTGGAAGAAGGAATCGTCGTCTCATCAGTTTTGCTTGGCGCTATGATTGGTGCCATGTCAATCGGCCCTCTGTCAGATCGCTTTGGTGTAAGAAGATGGTCATGGTTGCAGCTTTGATTTTCTTCATTGGATCGCTAGGTATCACTATTAACAATTCCTTTCAGTAAGCGTATAGTTGTTTATGTTGATTGAGTTGTTACCGTTTTCATAAATAGTGAAAAAAGTAACGTTAATCTAGAAATTATCTTTTAGAAAGCGAGTATGCAAATCATGCGTAAAATCTCACCTCGTTTAATTTATTTTTTCGGAGCCCTAGGTGGTCTCCTATTCGGTTATGTTTCGACTACAAGGAGCTTGGCGACAAGCAACTTGAAGACGGATCATACTCATGGGAAGCTTCAGAGTCACGCTTCGGCTAATATCTGAATAACCAAAACGCCTAACAGATTTTCTGTTAGGCGTTTTTTTGCGCCCTTTTCCTTCATCAGACACATTGTGTGTCGTATTTCGCACACTTTTTTGTGAAAATAATAACGAAGGTTCGTAAGGAATCATACACGTACGAGTACTCATTCAACGGTACTGACTGGACTGAAGTACCAGTTGTATTGGACGCCGCAGTCTTGTCAGATGACTACGTTGTACAATCATACGGTGGATTCTTCACGGGTGCTTACGTTGGTTTGGCAGCTGTCGACTACTCAGGTTACGACACTACTGCTGAATTCGACTACCAATCAATGGCTGGTTTGACGAACTACTACAACCACTCACACTGGTCATGGATCTTCATTACGAAGAACGACGAAGGTCAAAGCGTAATCGAAGTTGCCGAGAACAAGGGTGGACAACGTAACGGAACTTACACGTCATACTTGAAGGACGATGCTATCGTTATCCCTGAAGGTACTGAATACGTATGGTTCGAGACGGACGCTAAGTTGGACATGAACTGGAACACGTTGCGTGTACCATTCTCAGAAGAGTTCGGTTCAACTGGTGACGGTTCATTGAAGTTGATCGGTCGCGGATCATTGGTTAACTACCACGACTTGTCATTGATTGCTCGTCGTTGGCAAGCATTCTACTTCGATGCTGAAACTAAGGTTAAGTTCAACCCATTCTCATAACACGAGACTGAGTCATCAACTGACCCACGTGGATGGTCAACTTTGGGACGTGAGACGTCAATCCAAAAGGTTGAATGGGACGAAGCTGGTTGGCCACGCGTTGTTGGTGGACACGGTGGGCAAACGTTCGTTGAAGCTCCTAAGGATGCTATCTTGACTGAAGCTCCTGCAGACCACTCACAACACGATGAGTTTACGACTGTCTTCACTCACCAAGAAGTTGTTGCTCGTTCAAAGAGCTTGGATGAGAAGTCATTCGTTGTTGAGCCTGATGGCCCATTCTTGACGAACTTCGACACGCCATACACTTACTTGCAAAAGCAAGGTCACGGTGCTTTGGTCGACACACCAGGTGGTGAGTGGTACTACGCATCATTGACTGCTCGTCCATGGAATGTACAACAAACTTGGGATCACCGTGAATACCACCACCCATTTGATGGTATTACGTTGACTGAATTTGATACTGATACGATGAAGTTGAAGCCAGAAACGGCTCGCACGATCTTCGAAGGAACTGACGTTAAGTTGGTTGAAGGTCCTCACTTGTACAAGATCAACGGTGAATACTACCTATTCGCTGCTGAAGGTGGCCCAGACTTGTCATACGCAGACGGCAAGTTCTGGTTGATCTACACTGACGTTAAGATCACTGACGGTGCCTTCAAGGATATGACGAACTACTTGACGACTGCCGAGAACATCGAAGGTCCTTGGTCAGCACCTATCCGTGTTAACGGAGTTGGTTTCGACGCTTCATTGTTCCACGATGAAGACGGTCGCAAGTACTTGCCTGGATTCAACTCAGATCCATCAATCATCCGTGTTGAAGACACGTACTACATTGCAACGTCAACTTTCGAATGGTACCCAGGTGTACGTATTCACGCATCAAAGGACATGGTTCACTGGAACTTGGTAACTAACGTTCTTGATCGTCTAGAATTGTTGGACATGAAGGGTAACCCTTCATCAGGTGGTATCTGGGCCGTAACGTTTTCACGGAGTTGTTCAGACATTAACATTATCGTTAAAGTCCGCTGTATAAAAGGGTTAATCAGTGATTGAAACTTTTATACAGCGCATCTCACGAACTGCGTTGCTGCCCGACTCTCACACGTATCGGGACACATACACACTATATCTCACAAGGAGCATCTCACAATGCAAATTCAAAATCCTGTATTCCTGACGATAAGGTCTTTGAGATGAACCGCGAAATTGAAGCACGTCGTAACAAGTAATTTGTAAAAACATTTCACGAAAAGCCGTTAACCTCAGGGTTAACGGCTTTTTTGGTACTTATGCCATTCTTGTGAATATTTTTTCAAGTGGTTGGTTGTCTAAACAAACTAACTGTGTTATATTATGTGTACACAGTAAATTCCGTGATGGGATTGTTCTTCAAGATTGGTTTGGCTTTGGGTGGTATCTTGCCAGCCTTCATCAACTCATTCACTGGATTCAACGGAACAAAGGCAACGCAATCTGCTTCAGCTTTGATGGGATTGCAATGGTCACTTGTTTGGTTGCCAATTATCATGGCTGTCTTGGCTGCTATCATTATCAAGATTTACCCATTGCTTATCTTGTTCTCAGCTGGATCACTTGTTTTGTGGTGGTGGACTAAGAACCCAGACAACATCGCCTTCGGTTACATTGGTCGTTTCCTACAACAATGGGGATTGACTTCAGCAACTGGATTCATGTGGGCTTTGGTTCCTGAAGTTGTTTCATACGGCGAGTACACGTCAGGTAAGCGTGTTGCTGGTATCATCAACGGTGGATTCTTCTTGGTTGGATTTACGTTCAACTTCCTTGGATCAACTGCATGGCCATTCTTCTTGCAATACAACATCGGCCACTCAGAATGGAACGGTTCAATCTCATTGATTGGTTCAATTCCTGGAATCCTTTTGGTTTCACTTTGGCCCGTATTCCGCAAGATGTTCGGTAAGAAGGGATTCTTCTACTTCTTCCTGGGTAACTATGCTTCACCACAATCAGCTGGTTCATGGTTTAAGGTTTATGCCGTATACATGATTATCGGATTCTTGGCTTTGATGGTTACTTACTCAAAGACAAAGGAACGCGTTTTGCCAGACAAGTCAGAACCACAAGTTAAGTTCTCAGACTTGTTTGCTGAATTGAAGCGTAACAAGCCTTTGCAAATTTTGATTAACATCCCATACGGTTCATTGAACGCTTCATTGACGCGTGATAACGATGAAATCGCTAAGTTGACGACGGTTCGTATGATGTTGGCTAACACGGCCAACTTGTTGGTTTACACATTCTTCCCTATCTTCGTGCAATTGGCTACGTCAGTTGGTCGCGAATCAAAGGATATCGGAATGTTTGGTATTCACTTGAACCGGGATCCTTGGGTTGGTACGACGGTTGACCGTCGTAACCCAAAGGGTGGCAAGTACCTACCATACATCCGAAACTTCGGTATCCCATTGGTTATCTTGGCTGCAATGCTATTCTTGCCAGTTGGACAATGGTTCCCAGCACTTAAGGTGCCATATGCCTTCTTGTCATACTTGGCAACGGCTATGATTTACTCATTCAATGCAAACGTAAAGAACGACGAGTTTGCAAAGCTTTCAATGATGGATCGAATCTCTTACGGTTTGGGTGATTTCGCTCAAAACTTGATTTTCGGTACTGTCGGCGGATTCTTGCTATTCTATTTGACAACTGTTGACGGTTTGTCTTCAGCTACTGGTGCAATCATTTTCACGATTGTTCGTTGGGTTAATGTTTTCCGGATAAATGAACAAAAGTGGCATAGTTTGTGAATATTTTATCACACAGTTAGTTGCGTTGCTAAACTAACCACGTTATTATTACTATGCAAAAGGAAATGATAACGTTTTCAAGGAAAAGCTCACGATTACACATATTTTCATTTCCCCTTTTGACAAACATCTCTCTCACACATTTTTAAGGAGTTATTCGTTATGGACGCATCGCATCTTGGTCTACTTTAGAAACCATTCTTTCTCCTCCATATTATAGGTAGTTATTTTATTTTTGGCCTATCCCTATCACCAAATTAATCTTCATTTCACACTCAAGTATTCATTCTACCGAAAAAGCGGTCGTTTGTACGGTTAATTTCTTAATATGTCCGAATTATGTAGACATTCCCAATACCGGGAGGCGAATCAATTTTGGCTTACGTCCACCAGCCTTTGAAACGGTTCCTTCACCTAATTCTTCTATATATCCATCCGCTTCGACGTCACGATAAATCGTCGTGACCGTCGATTTATGTAAAGCAATCTGTTCTGCAATTTCACTACGCGACGTTTGCTGCGCATTAAACAACGCTTGCAGCATCAGTTTACGGTTCGTATTGATTAATCCATGATCCGTTTGCATATCACCTAACTGTGCAATATATGAAAGCATCGCACGCTTGTAATCAGCATAGCGCATCCCAAGCACAGTCATTTGGCCACGAGAAATAACTTCACCAGTAATACGGGCCACCAAGTAGCGTAGATGATTGCGTCCCAAGTCAAATGAAACAATGTAGCCATAGTGACGATTAAGGAATATTTCGTCTGAATCATAGTCATGATAGTCACGCAAGTAGATGGCAGCCAAGTTGGCTTCGTTTTCTAATATAACAGGTACGTGTAGTGCCTCTTCCAAATCCTTGGCCAAGTCTTCATTTACTAATTCCGTATGGAACGGCGTGTAGCGTGCCTTGTTATCTTCGACAACACCGTGGATGGCAACCCCAATCCCACTAAGCATCGCATCTTCAGCGTATAAATCTTCTATATGAATAGTATCGTCAAAATCACCCTTAGCCAGTTGATCGTTGTTCAATACAACCTGACGACCAATTTCTCCCGCTTCACCATGTAGCCCACGGAACAAACGACCATTTTGGATAATTCCAGCACCGATACCGTTGTGGATATTAACAACAGTAAAGTTTTCCTCAGGTGTACCAGCAATGAAGCGCGAATGAACAAACACTGCTTCCGGCGCTGCGTACTGTGCCAAGTTATAAATTGTGCGACAGATTGCATGGACCCATTCATCAATCAATGATTTTGCATCCGCATCGCCACCCATATATAAGGAAAGAAAATCTTCGCGAGTAATTTCTTCTTGGCCTTTTAATGAAGCTAAGCTCAACCAATTAGACTCGGCTGCGTCTTCTTCTTCGAGCGCGAAGTTTAACTCGTAACCCATCATATCCAGCAAAGTACGCGTTACCAAGGCAACACCACCAGAAAGCGTGGCACGGTTAACTGACTTCTTAGCAAAGTACAAAGGCGTTTCCGATTCAGGTTCGATCTTGCGATACGTCTCTAATAGGTAATCAAGCATTTGGTTTAAGCAATCAACTAACTTACGAGATTTATTATAGGGTACCTATTCACAGAATGCAAGCGTTTGTATGTGATTAATTTCGCAATTCGTTCAAAAACATAGAAAAAACGCCTAAACATAGGCGTTTAGACGTTTAAAATTATAAAAACTCTAATTTTTGAATACGCTCTCATTAGCGCATTTGTGCAATTTTTCTCGTCTTAGTCTCACCGTTGATAGTGAAAACCTCTTCTGGGTTGTAGAAGTTGTATCCCTTTGATGCTTCAAAGTTCAATCCCTTTGCTCCGCCGATAAATTCTACCTTAGGAAAGTCGAACAATTCTGACATTATGTCATCCTCCAAAATTCTTAAATCATCTGTTTTAATCATCAAAGCCGGTTGGCTTTGGTTATATGCGAAGTATTCAACACCCAACTTGTCCATGAACTCGAACATGTAGTCAACCTTAGCGATTGCGTGGTCCAAGTCAGTCATGTCGTCAACACCGTTAACGTCCCATGGACGCTCGGCAGTACCTTCACCAAATGGGTCAACCATGCGTTGGTCCATCGTGTGCCAGTAAGCAACTGAGAACTTCATCCAGTCCTTCTCGTAAGCAAATACGTCAGCAAATGGCGTAGTAGCTCCACCAGCCATGAAACGCTTGTTAGTAAACAATGATGAAGTGTTCCACAACAACTTCTTGCCAGTTTCCTTCATCTTTTCTTCGATGCGGTCAACAACGGCGTCCAAGTTAGCGTTCGTCTCTGCCAAAGTGTTACCTTCAGGAGCCAAGTCACGATCGTGGCCCAACAAGAATTGACCAGTGTAGCCAATTTCGTTAGCGTACAACTTAGCCAACTTGAAGAACTTAGCGATGTGGTCCAACTCACGCTTCGTGTCAGTGTTCAACAATGACTCGTAACCTTCACGACCACCCCAGAATACGTATGATTCTGAGTTCAAACGCTTAGCGATTTCCAATGAGTGCTTAACTTGTGCTGCTATGGCGTCCAATGAACCCAACATACCAGCTTCACGTGCAAAACGTGCTTCGTGCTCGTAAGTGTGACCAGCCAAGTAAGCGTGGTTACCTTCCAAGTTCAACTTGAAGTCGTTTTCCAAACCGTACGTCTTCAAGAAGGCGATAGTAGTTTGTACGTCAGTGTCGTATTGGTGAGCAGTTGGCTCCTTTGGCTTAGGCACGTAAACGTCCATACCGGCCATGTGTGCGTAGAACAAGTCATCCATCTTGAATGAAGCACGGCGAACCTTTGAGTCAAAGTTCAAACCACCAGTTGGCAATCCACCGTTCTTGATGAACTCGTACATAACCAAAGTAGCTTCGTAGATGTCGTTAGGGAATTCGTCGATGTCCCAACCAGTTTGCTTGTCACCCATGCCCAAACGTCCTGATTGGATCGTTGAGAAGATCTCGTCGTTCGTCTTGTTCAAGATGTAAGCTTCGAAGTCAGCGAATGAAGCCTTGTCGTTTTCGAAGTCAGCACCGATACCTGAATCGAATGATGAGTAACGCTCCTTGTAGATGTTCTCCAAGAAGTTGTCTTCGATCATCTTCATAGCAACACGGAATCCAGCAAGTTGAGATTATTTTTGAGATTTTTTGAGATTGAGAGATGCTACATCGACCATTATTTCAAAAGGAGTCGACGTGGCGGTGCTAATTTTGCATTAGCGTAAGCCTTTTCTTACCAGGAACCTATTCGGTTGGGATTACTTTGAGAAAGTTGAACCCAAAACTGAGTAGATGTAGTTGTTCAACGTAGCCTTGATAGCTAAACAGCTGAGATCTTAACTGATGACGTTCCTAGGTCAACACCCAATACGACTTCGCTCATGTTTATGTCCTCTTTCTTTGTTATGTATACAACGAGGGCTGGGCTAATTTAATGGCCCAGCCCTCGTCGCCGTAGGGATTGGCCCTACTGTTATGTTTGTTGCAATGTGAGCGTGAGATAGGCACTCACATCGCTTTGAACCAAACCGTGCATTTGACCTGAGTATGAAATACCAGCAATGTCTTCAGGCTTGATGCCGTCATCCAAAATCAAACGTACGATGGCTACAGTCGTACCGTTAACCCAATCTTCTGGGTTTTGCTCGCTGTATCCTGGCTTTGGTTGTGATAGTGGGTAATCATATGATTGTTGTGCAACGATGTTTCCTTGACGATTAGCTTGTGAGAAGATTTCTGGCTCGTTTTCCTTAACCCACAAGATCTTTGGCAAAGTAAATCCTTCCAAAGCCTTGTTACGCGTGATATCGATGAATTCTTGACCCATCTTCTCAGCGATTTCCTTAGTTTGTGGCGTAGTACGTGTGTCGTTCCACAAGATTGCTGGACGCAAAACTTGGTTGTTGTCATCCAACAGGATAGTACCAGCGAATTCTGGTCCTTCGATAATCTCAGGGAAGAATTCTGGCTTCAAACCAAAGGCTTCTTGAACTTCCTTTGACCAAGTGCGGTTAGCAACGTCCATTGCAACCGTACCAGCGGCGTCAGAAATTTCCATCGCCAACTTACCAGTCATACGGTAACGCACGTAATCCTTAGGCGTTACGAATGAAGTAAAGAAGTGAACCTTACCCTTGTAATCAGCATCTGCGTTGTCTTCGTACTTCAAAACAACACCTGACGTACCGATTGATGACATCACCATGTTAGGTTGCAAGATTGCAGATCCGATGGCACCAGCAGCGTTGTCGGCTGCACCACCGAATACCTTAGTATCAGTCGTCAAACCTGAGAAGGCAGCATACTTTGGTGAGTCAGCGTATGGCGTACGCTCACCTACCAAGTATGGCGTGAACAACAAACCGTTAGCACCAACCGTTGACTTACCAGCTGATTCAACCATTGCCGTGAAGTCTTCATCAGCAGCAAACGTCTTCTTGAACCATGACAAAGCGTATCCAGCGGCCAAAGTAACACCCATTGAGTAGAACTTGCCAGGGATAGCGTGGTGGTCAGCTTGGATTTGCAACCACAATGGTGACTTAGCACCACCACCGATGGCAACAACAGTATCGAAGTCAGTACCAGCTTCTTCGTAGATATCAAAGATGTCCTTGAATGAGAAGATAATTCCTTCCAAAACTGAACGAACGAAGTCAGACTTCTTGTGCGTTCCGTCGATACCAGTCCATGAAGCACGGATGTCACATTGCTTGTAGATAGCGTGGATTTCTGCGTAACGTGCAGCGCGATCTGCATCTGGCAAGTATTCCTTGTCAAATGAGTTCCATGCAGCAGCAGCGTCTTGAACAGTGTCGAACCAACCCAAACCAGTAGCGGCCAAGATTGCAGCACCCATTCCAGGTCCTTGCTCGTTCTTCAATGAAACAACCTTCTTGTTGAAGAGAGATTATCACTTAGTTTATGAAAAAAGAACAGTTCGTTGTTGGCAACAATGTTTTTTTAAACACTTTGGCCTTTTTGTGAACCGACAACAGAAAAGAGGACGACACATCACTGTATCGTCCCCCCTCATTTTTAATTACTTAGCTGAACGACGGAATGCCAACAACTCGTGTGAGATTTCAGCAGTTGCGCCGTAAAGTGCTTGAGGCCACCTTAGCTGTTTTTGTCGTTTCTCGTTGTGCCCCACCAGTTATACTATTCATCAAAACTGGTAGCGTGAAACCGACAACAAACAAAAAAAATGTAACCCAAAATTACGAGTAGCCAAAACTTTAATCGTCGTGGTTGCTTTGTTTCCATGGTTAATATTTCCTTATTCTACTTAATTCTTAAATTGTCGCAATTGAATAAGCTGTTGCGCCTTGAGGAACGGTAATCGTCGTCCCTGTTGCGGCTGAACTGCTTGACTCAGCTTCGGTTTCACTAGCGGTCACTTCAGCTGAACTAGTGCCTGATTCCGCTTCATTACCAGTTTGCGCCTCTGATTCCGTTGTTGAACCATCCTCACTTGCTGATTTTTCTTGATCGCTCGAAATACTATTGAAGCATAAAAACAAATTCTTCGTAAGTAAAATTTTCCTTAAGTTCTAATCCCAACAAAAAAGCTCGGAACACTACGTTCCGAGCTATATATTTTATTCACTAACAACGATTGCTTCACCAGCTTGTAGGGCATTCATATTGACTGATGGATTGAGTGCCTGAAGTTGTGCCAATGTTAAACCATGTTGCCTCAACAAATAAGCTGTTGTTAGCCATTGCACTGTCCCCATTGGAACACCAAATTGCTTAATTAAATCCGGAAATGTCACGTTCATTGACGTTTCCGTCAAAATACCGACAAACCCAAGAATCGCTGTCGCAACAATCGACCAAACGACTCGTGGTGAAACTTTTTCTGTCATTTTCTCACTCCTTTTTTGAACACTTTTCACGTTAAAGACCAATGGCAAAGCAATTCCAGTTCCAACCGCCATGATTAGACGACCAAACAACAACGGCCAGAAACTTGGGGCAAAAATGGAAATAATATCACCGATTACAAATGAAATCATACCCCAAATAAAAATCTTACGCGGACTCATCACAGCCTTTAGATAGGCTGATGTCGTCATCATCAACGCCACATGTTCACTTGGCAATGTGCGCCATCCCAACACCAAACTAATCAGCATAATTGGCAATACGATGACGAAAATTGCACGCCAACCGAGCCAATAGGTCACCAAACCCCCATAAACTGGTCCAAGTGCGGGCGCTAGTGACAAAATCAAACCACCAAAGCCCATGTACTTGCCAATTTGCATTGGTGGAATACTCATCAAGAAGTTCAACAACTTCTTTGTTGACTTACCGGCAATACGAATAAATAGCACCATGGCCACAACAGCAATCACTGCCAACACAATAATCGTGGCTGAAATCTTACCAGATTCCAATTCACCAAGTGCCAACAAAGCCGTCGTCAATGACACACCCAAAACGATGAATTGCCACCAATCAAAGCTAGCCTCTTCAGCTTGGTAAAACGCACCGTACATTGGTGATGAAATTGATCCCAACAATGAACCTGGCATCAACACCGCACCAGCGACCATCGTCGTTGCACCCAGCGTCAATTGCGCATATTGTGGAATTGCGAAGTTCACAGCCAAGTTAATTGCTTGTGACGTTGCATAAATTAGCAACGCAAAGACCATACCCTTGCTCTTGAATACTGACAACACCTCACGAGGCACTTCAGCAACACCAGCCGTCATTGACGTGTTGAATGCTAAGTTACGTCCTAACGTGAACAAGGCGTACATCACCGTCAAACCAATTGACGTAATTGATGGTGCCATGATTGAAAAGATAACCATGACCACGAAGAAACTAATTGAACCAATCGTCAATGGCTTTGTCGCCCCGGCGCGGTCACTGAAACCAAAGAGCCAAATCAAACTCAACCCAGCAAATACCGTGCTGAACCAGAACAAATGACCCAACCCAGTTGCTGTTTGATGCGCAATTTCTGCAGGCGTTGTACTAGTTGTCTTAATAAATAAGGCGGCGACTGCGGTTCCAACCGCTCCAGCAAATTGCTGAATCGTATTGAAAATGGCGTTAACGTCACCACGAACCAATTGGCATCAAATAACGTTCCAGCAACTCTGTCACTTTCTTCATGGTGACATCCCCCTTTTCCTTTATGCGCCCATTTTATCGAATGAAAACGGATACAAAAGGAATAAATTGTGAATATGTCTAGACATACAAAAACAGCTAGCCAAACGGCTAGCTGTCTTGAAAAACTATTTTCCTGTCTTCGTCTTTAAACCCCATCAAACCGAACGTTCCGTTGGTAATCTTAACCAACCAGTCAAACGTTCCGTTATCAATTAACCAAGTCTTGAACGAATCAATTGAGAACCCGTTGGCAATCAACATCGTCAAAGATCCTACAATAACCAATGGCATCGCATACGCAATTCCATCACGAACGGCATTCAATGCCTTATTGGCAGCCAATTTGACCGTTGAAACCAAGGCAATCAAGATTGAGGCAAACAATCCTGCAGCTCCCATATAAGTCAATGGGAAACCTTCCCCAGCCTTAGCCATAATTGTTGGCGTTGAAATGACGTAACCAGACAAGGCAATGATACCTGCTGATACACCATCAACCTTCAATTCTTGTGCGTAACGGTAAGCAATACCAAATACCGCTACCAATGGACCACCCAATACCAATTGCAAGATACCGTGGATTGATGCCATTGGCGTAGCTGCCAAACCGGCGTAGATAGCCCCCCAAAGCAAGACGATAACCGCTCCCGGAATCAAGGCTGCAAATGAGTTTGCAACAGCCGGTGGCACACCATCAGGCATCTTAATGCGAATATCCTTCTTCATAAACCAAGCAAAGATGAATGGTTGCGTTACAATGTGTGGCATCGTTGCATCAGCGTTTTGTGAGTATACCTTAGCGTTTTCAGCCATCAATCCTAGCCAGATTGGTGACATGATGGCACCGGTAACGTTACCACCGTGCACACCGATGAACCAGAACAATGACGTTACGATTGAAACGACAATCGCGCCGGCCAGTGAACCACCAAAGGCTGATAAAATAAATGGAATCAACAAGTAAACGTTCAAGACAACTGGTGTTCCGAACATCGTTGGCTCGTTAATGTTGAACAAACCAGGTGGCGTGATCAACTTAGCCAACGTCTTGAATTCCTTACTCTTAGCCGTCAAAATCATGGCAGCAACCAAACCAATTGTTGCCCCACCACCACCAAGGTAAACGAACAAATCCATTTTGAAGAATGGGATGTATAGTAACGTATCAAGTACGAACAAAACAATTTGCAAAACCGCACCTGAGATCTGTGAACCAGTCGCCAAGAATCCAGAAATGATTGGTGGCATCGTCCAAGGAATCACGACACCAACCGTTGCGTGAACAATCCCTGTTGCCATCGTAACATATGCGATGATGGCATTGATAACTGGTACGATGCGGGTGTAGCCGTAGCTGGCCGCCTTTTCGATGTATGCAATGTTATCCGCCACGCTGGCACGTGATGGATACACTGAAATACCTAATTCCCCCATTGATTAGGCCTCCGCTACCTTCTCTTGAATCGCCACTTCTTCTGGCGTTTCGTCTGCAACTTGTTGCCCTTCAAGTACTTGACGTTGACGGTCAACCAATAAATCCAAACGAAGTCCCCAAGCACCCATTTCTGAGAATAGGCGCAAATCCGTGTAGCTTGTTCCGAGTTGTTCAAACAATTCCGGATTGATATCCAAAATCGTCTTCATCCCCAATTCGTTTCCGCGCATAATGACTTGCTTGTATTGATCCAACAAATCCGTCATATCTGGCGTCAACTCTAACAATGATGTGAAGGACGTTTCTGCAAAGTAGTCACGTCCCAATCCCGTAAAACGTTGTGGGTAGAAATTGTGTGAGCCAATCAAGTTATCACGGTTAACGCCAAAATCCATAATTAAATCGATATAGTGTTGACCACGTGACATGTTCAACTCAATCTTCAACCCATACGGATTATGCGTCATCTGCGCTTCTTCAGCACCCGTGAAACCATCATCCGCAAATGCATCCGCAATCAATACGTCATCCACCAATCCATTAAAGCGCAATTCTTGTACTTGTGTTGCGATTGGCAAGTTACGGTGATCTTCCATTGAGACCAACCCATCACTCACTGGCCATGGACCAAATGAGCCACTTGGCGCGTTTACAAACGCCGCTGTGCGCAACCCGTAGCGACGGTATTGCATTAACGCTGGGAAATCTTCAGCCTTGTACTTCACACGCGTTTGCGTTGAGCGTAGTACATAGTCTGAACGATCACCACGATACATTTGTGGTTGGTCATACAACACTTGCTTTGAAACCTTAGATACCAAAGGTTCCTCCACCATACGTAGCCCAACCATCGTGCGATTGAACGCCTCAGCCGCTGCTTGCAAATCAGCCTCAGCTGGTTCCAATGTGAAACCGTGCCATGGTTGAATCAATGATAACAACGCCATGTCCTCGGGGTGGATGTGACCAACCACATTGATGCGGCCGTCGTTCGGCAAATCGCGTATCGCAATCTGCAACTCACCCTTGTATTGTCCATAGTCATTGTTGTCGATAATAACATCCCCACGCGTGACATCAACTGTGTTATGTGCCGACTCCCACTTTCTAGTTTCTAATCTAATTATAATAACACGATTACAGTACTACCGCACCTTTTTGTGGAAAGTATCACGAATTCTTCTAAAATAATGAGAATCACCTTTGAACTGGAAGTTAGTAGCCCTACACCACCAACTAAAAAAGACAGCACCAAATCAGTACTGTCTTCCCATCTATTACAACTTATTCATATCTCCGCCATCAACTTGGTGTCGGTAGATGTGCATCTTATAGATCGCACCACGGAACAATTGACCACTCTCATCCAAGATTGGAATTGCACGGAAATTTGAGTTATTAAAGATGTCCAAGGCATCTTGCAACGTCGCATTTTCGCTGACCGTCGTCAATACGTCACGGGACTTAATTAAAGTTGCTAGCATTTAGCGTCCATCGTCTGTTTGCCATGAATCAGACATCAACTTCATCATACGACTGTGCGTCATAATCCCCATGAAATGATTATCCTTATCCAAAACAGAGATGAATGGCAAATCACGAAGCGTAAAGAACATCTCAAAGAACGTCGCTTCAACCCCAACGAACTTCGTCATGTTACGCATGTAAGTTGTCACCGGCAGCTTGCGTGACAGCACCTTGATAATCTTTGACAACGTTCCTTCATTAACTGAGTCAGGCAACGTAAACAAAATACGCACCGTACGTGGGTTGTTATCAGGATTCAACGTCATTGATGATGAAATTTGCGTATAACGCGTAATAATCTTGGCAGCCTTTTCCAGGCTACCGCGTTCACCATCCGTCACAAGCGTCAATGTGCTTGATAAAGATGAGCCAGAGTCACCCGAGGAATTGGCTGAAATCTTGATGAAGAGTCGCTTCATGGCTCCTCACGAACTAATTACTTTCAACTAATTTAACCAGTCTAAAACAAAAAACCAGCCACGATTGGCTGGTTTTTTATTTTACATATAATTTGATTTTGATAAGTCTTCCAACGACTCCAAGTGGAACCCCAATCAAGAGCGTGATACAATGCGCGCTTTATTATCACCAAATGGGCATCCCCAATTCTTCAACCGCATCAAAGAATTGGTTGATCACCTATTTACTCGTCAGCTAACCCAAAATCATGGTCGCTTTTCAAGTGAACTCCCCATCGATTACACCAAAGAAATTGCCCTCAACAGCATTTTAAATATCGTACGTCACTGAGAAGCTGGCGTGAGTCGTGGTACCTTCTACGTCCACTACACCGATAAGTTTGAACTGCTAACTAAAATTGAAGATGAACTGATTGATAATATCGCCGCAGCCTTAAAAGCTAACCTAGCTGAACCGCTGTCTAATCACACGCCTGAAGATTTCTCCGGTGCGCCTTACAAAGTATTCAACCAGGCACTTGGATACGTAATTAATTTACTTGTATTATATTAAGTCTTATAAAAGGTGAGTACAATACACAGTTTTGAACAGTGTGTTCAATAAATGGAGGGGAACATGAAACAGGCAGAACGAAATGCACAAACACAGCAACTCATTAAAGAAGCTTTCATTCATTTGATTAATGAAAAAGGCTTTAATAGTTTAACTGTTTCAGACATCACGCGTGGTAAGTTCTTCACCTGACCATATGGATCCCATAATGAGCTCAAAAAGGTTACCGCGTATATCGATGGTACGAAGAACAATACGACGATAACCAACATGAAGAACTTGTGCTTCTTCAAATATTCCCATTCTGCTTTAAACACAGTGGCTACCTCCCTTTTTGGTTTTAATTCCTTTTATTGAACAACCTGTTGAATAGCGTCCTTAGAAAAATCGCTTGGAATCGTGATGACTGTGTAGTACTTGCCATCCTTCAAGCCAGCCTTAGCTTCTTTTTCTGAAGGAAAATGGAAATCCATGTCCTTCGACTTGCGTAGCTCCTTTTCAAGGTCATCGCCGACTGCAAGCTTCTGCCCTTCATAAGTGACTGACTTATCCTTATTAATAATGGCTACAGCCGTGTTCATCCCCTTGCCAACTTTCTTCATCTCAGCAAAAATCGTCTTGGCATATGTCTTCGTGACTTGCTTTGAAATTTGTTGGCTGATTTCCTTAGCGCCTGATTCTGACAACTTACCGGCGATGAAACTGTGACCTGAACTCGTCTCATAATCAAGCTTCATTTGCTTTGGATCTTTATCCAAGAGCGTCGTTCCGGCCGTTACTTGTTGGCTACCTGAGTCGGCTTGTGCAACACCGTCAACATATTGTGACAAGCCTTGCGTCAACGTTTGGGCACCGCCGTTAAATTGCAACGTACTTGCAGATAACGTCTGCAACCCACTCGTCAATTGATCAGAACCTGACTTGATTTGGGTTGTCCCATCAGCCAATTGCTTGTTGGCATCCGCGATTTTGCCCGCTAAATCTTGATCCTTCAATTTTTGATTCAATTGATCCACGCCATTTGTAATTTGCTCACTACCAGTCGCCGCTTGGGTCACACCATCTGTATATTGTTGTACACCAGTCGCCAAATCCTGGCTACCGGTTGCCAATTGACCAACACCACCAACCAATGCTGGTACTTGACTGTTCAATTGGCTTAGTTCCGGCGTAACCTGCACGCCAGCATCCGCAAACGCCTTATCAACATTCGCCGGCATCGCTGCCGCATCCGTCGCGTTTGCCTTGGCTAAATTATCTAGGTGGGACTGAGCGGTTTGTAATTGCTCTTGAATCTGACTTTGCGAAGGCATATCTTTAGCAATATCTTGTAGTGTGGCAATTTGTGTTTGCAACGTTGTGAACTGGTTGTTAACATCATTCAAACTAGTCTTGTTTGCCGAATCAGCTAATTGTTGAATTTGATTACCGTGTGCATTATTAAACGTGACAATTTGAGCTGAAAGCGTCTCAATATCCTTAACGACGGGTTCAATTTGCTTAGATGTTTCACTATTCGCAACATCCGTGGTCAAAGAGGCGGCAATCTTAGCCTTTTGGGAACCGGCCAACAATTGACTAGCGCCATTCGATAGGTCACCAGTCTTGCCGTTTAGCGTATCCAAACCGCCTGACACCTTTGTCGCACCGTTAGTCAAATCGCCTGACTTACCGACCAAGGTATCTAAGCCATTTGTTAACTCATGCATCTTACCATCCAGAGTGTTGATAGCTGTTGGCACAACTTTCAATTGCTCAGCAGAACCCATCTTATCAGCCAACGTTTGGTTACCAGCTTGTACCTTGGCCAAAGCTGGACTCAATTGTTCAGCCCCAGCCGTCAATTGGTTAGCACCGCCATTAAGTTTGCGAGCGCCATCAGCCAATTGACCAGCACCACTACTCAACTCGCCACGCTTGCTGTTTAGCGTATCCAGACCAGTCGTTAATTGACTATTCGTGCGTGGTGAAATCATATCAAGCATCAAGTTCAATGCCATCATACCGACGAACATCGCAACTGAGAACATGTATGGCACCATACCAGTTCCGTTATTAGCAACGTGGTCCTTTTCGGTTTGCTTAGCTGTTGCCGGTGCAGCAATTTGCTTGAACGTCTTGTTAGTTGCCTTTGTATCGTTAACTTGCTTAGCGAACCACATGTAGATAGCCGTTACTAGCGCAGCGTCCATCAATGAAATCAATATCATAAAGCCATACGTTTGCAATGGATGAATTGGGTCTAGTCCCAAAATACTAATACTCAAACCATACAAAACAGTCGCTGCCATAACGGCGATACCGAACAACATCACCATCTTTGATCCCATCCAGGCAGCCAAAGAACTAATCAACAGTACCTCAACTTGTGGCATTGCTGATCCACCAATCATGATTGTCTCACGCAAACCATCGACCGTATAAGTCATTGGCAAGTATGGGTGCAACCACTCAAAGAAGGCATTAGACAATTGAATTGGGTATGTTCCTGCTGATCCACTCAATTGGAAGACCAATAGCACCATGGCAGCAAACGCACCAGCCTTATCTAAGTTTTTGAAAAAATTTTGAACACGCAAAAACGCCCGCTCAGCAACCTAGCCGAGCGGGCGTTTCTTAAAGTATTTAATTCGTAAGATTTTTTATATCTGGGTTTATGCTTCAGCAATATCTTGCATCATGCTGTAGTGGCGACGGTGACTGGCATAGTAAATCACCATTGCAATGACAGACACAACGAAGACACTTTATGCAGCTTGTAAGCTTTCGTTCAGTACATGTGGTTTCAGCATAATCATGGTCCCTCTTTCTTTTCCCTGCAAAACTGTTCGTTTCAGAGATTGTCTTTTAATCATATGCTAGAGATATGAAATCCATATCTGAGAAAATATGTTGTTTTTTCACACTTCCGCTCGGACAGTTGCCGAATTTGTTATTTTTTGAGCCTCAGTCGTAACTTCCCAAACACCCGTCTCCTCTAACGGGGTCATAGCAAAGTCGTCGTGAATCGCCCAATCACAGTGTGCCGACACTAAGTGAATTTCTTCGGCGTGCGGCGCCCAAACACGGAAAGTTAATTCCTGTCCGTTGCGTGTTACACCCAAAAATTTATCTGCGCAATATGACTGACCAGTATTGAACAACACCGGTTGGTTCAACTTGTCGCGTCGACCTTGGCGACCACGATATAAGCCATCATGCCACTTGTACGAATCCGTGTTTACAATCGCCGCAATACCCGGCTTCTTTTCGTATTCATGCGCGAATGGATCCGTGCGTAACAGCACTTCACCATCACGTGTCTTAATGGCGTATTTGTAATAATCACCCTCGTCCAATACCGATGTCGCTGCGAAGAATCCGTACGTTTGGTAGCCCCATGACATATCCAACAAATGCTCCGTGATTGGCAACATTTCAATGTGGGTGTAGCCCATCTCCTTAACGTACGGAATCAATTGATCTGCCAGTTCACGATATGACATGTATGACCCATCCATGTGACGACGCCATGATGTCATGTGCATTTCGTAGATATTATCAAAGTTCCAAGTGCCCCAACGCACATTCTCAGCAATCGTACGGTCACCAGATTCAAACGTTGGCGTACCGTCAAACTGGTAGAGTGCATCGTAATTCTTGATGAAATGACCTGGCACAAAGTCCAAAATCACACCAATATTGGCTTTGTGTGCTTCATCCACAAAATATTGCAAATCTTGCAAGCGTCCCATTCGCTTCAACTTTTGCAAGAATGCAATTCCTGCATAGTCATAAGCTGTGCCATCTTCGTTGCGCCAGTCTTCCTTACCTGCATCTTGGTTGATGTAGATGATATTTGACACACCATCCACACGTAACCCGTCAAAGTGCACATCCTCTAGCCAGAACAATGCGGCTGAGATTAAGAAACTTTGTACTTGTGACTTTCCCAATATGAAGCTAAACGTTAAGTTGTTAAATGCACCTGGTCGGTAAAGGTAATCCAGTTCAAAGAAATCAAGCGTGTCATGCATCCAGCCCATGTTCCACTTGAAGTCAAATCCCAATCCCTCAGGTGACGTCACCCCAGGGTAGGCAGTCGCTTCTTCAGCGAACATCAACGCTGCTGGCACACGGTCATGAATAATCGCGCATTCCAAGAATTGTCCCCATTCACTCCCCATAAAGCGCAACTTCTTACCTGGATGCATCATCATCCAAACCATCATTGTGCGTAGGTTCGCGAATTGGTTATAACGATCACCGAACATCTTGTGCATCAAACTCTTCTTACCGTGAACAACTTCATCGTGTGAGAGTGGCAACGTAAATTGCTCATCAAATGTGTAGTTACCACGACGCATAAACGCCATGGTGCCACGATACCCTTCGTCGGTTTGTGAGAAATCAACCCCTTCAGGTACAAAATCTTGTTCCCACAAAGCGTGTTGGTCACGGTACAACTTGTTAAGTTCGGCCGTGAAGTGTTGCATGCTACGGTTTAGACCGTCTTCAAGGTCGCGCCATTCCAATGGTTCTTCATCGCGGATAACTGAAATTTCATAATGGTCACCGGCCAAGAAGGCTTCGTGCTCCGTTGGAATGTGCTTCCAAGTACCACCGAAGTCACTGTTTTCCGTGTTTAGGAGCACCTCGTACTTACCGGCCTTAGGCACGATAACGCGGTAATCATTCTTTTGTACCGGCAATGTATTCATCGCCATGATGAGTGTGTCGTTGGCTTTTCCAAGTTACTCAACGTAAAGTCAATAATGCGGTAGCGTCCGCCGAATGGCACTGCTGGCTTAGCCAAGTTCTTCGTCAACTTGCCTAGTCGTGTTCCTTGTCCCCCTGCGAGGATCAAAGCCGTTACTTTATCCTTCATTTTTCTTTCCCCGTGTTTGCTTCTTTTGCTTAATAATCAATGCCCCAGTTGCAGGCAACTGTACCCAATGTTTTGGTAAATGGCGTGGGCCGTTCCCTCAAAGAACTTGTTTCCTTCACCGTCTGAGTACGGTTGCAAAATTGATACGCCGCCATCCATCACATTTAGTCCCCAGTCTGAGCCGTTCCCAATGTGTTGGTTCAATTCGTATGGTTCATATTGTGTGATTACCCCAACTGACGTCACGTTTGAGTTCTCTTCAAATTCCACAATCTTGTTGTCGTTGTCCGTGTTCATGATTCCGAAACGCGATGCTTCGTCCATTGGCACCGGCATAACTGAGACTGTCAAATCAGCTCCCGTCTCCTTGTGCGCGTCAATCATGTCGGTGTAATCCATCTTGTAAATGTGGTCACCTGACAAAATCATCACGTATTCAGGATCTTGGCGGTCGACGTCGCGCCAGTAGTTACGGAAAGCAAAGGCGTAAACCTTTTCGTCATTTGCCAAGTAAGCTGGAATGACGTTCTTACCGAAGTCGACCATGTCCTCACCTTGCTCATACCCCTCTACCAAGTACTCGCGTAGCTTCTTCCAGTTAAAGACGTAGATTCCCATTGACGCCAAGTTTGACTTTGGGTTAGCTGGCTTCTGGCTGTGTGAAACACGGCCCGCAACGTACACGGCATCAACCATCAAGCTGTCGTGAATTTGTGCTTCTTGTGCCACGTACATTGGGTTTTGGTTCGTGCTGTGTGAGTAGATACGCCAAGCACGGTCTGACAGGTTCAACTCATTGTCGCGTTCCAACAACTCCATGTTTGCTTGCCACAATGATTGAATCGTACCATTCTCTGCATAATATTCATCGCAACCAACAACTGCGATATCATCAGGCGTTCCAACAATCACGGCACCTGGTGCCACCACAGCACTTTCACCAACGATTGCGTATGACACAGCTGCGCCTGCGCCAATCTTTGCTCCTGGCATAATCACACTGTGATCAACCACTGCATGATCTTCTACCGTCACACCAGTTGAAATCCCATCATTGTCTTTGTGACACCCGCATTGCTTGCGGCTGATAGCGGGAAATCAACCAATCGGAACTTACCACCGAATGGCACGCTTCCCAATGGACGATCAACCGTCAATTGCCCCAAAGTATGGCAGTGCGCTTCATTCAAATCGAGAATGACACTTAATTGATTACGCATTCGACAATACCCCCTCATTTACTTGCGATCCAAGTTCGCCACTTCTGACGTTCCCAAAATTGCCGTATATGGTGTCTTGGCGTGATTAATAAAGCGACGGATGTCCTTTAATAAACCACGATCTGACTGAAATGTCATAAATAAACCACCGCCCAAGCGATCCATTTGCCATTCACGTCCCGTACGAACGTGGTCCAAAATTGATTGGCAACGGTCTGGCATGGTACTTGCTTGCAAATAAACCAATACTTGCTCTTCAGATGAACGACGCACGTTTTCGGCTGGCTCAAAGTTACGAGCCAATCCTTCATCAGTCAACGTAAGCACTTGCATACCTGGCACCAAATCAGCCACGTCCATCCAACGCGCAACAACTGTAACCGGTTGTGCTTGTTCTTCGTGGTTCGCCACAATTGACTTCAAGTTGTCAAAATCCAACAGCGCCTTGTTTGCTTCGAAGTAACTCTTCACATCGTGCACTGGCAAGTGAACGCCTTCGTGCACAACAACGTTAGCACCAAAGTCGCTCATCAATTGACGCGTCAAACCTTGAACATTCTTACCCGTCGCATGTTCGATTTCACGATCAGCAGCCACTTGCAAAATGTTTGAATCAACAATCAAAATAACTGAGTGACGCACCTTGGCATCTTCTGCTACTTCAACCGTTCGGAAAACAACTGAATCTGACACAGACCCAGCAAACGTGCCACCCGTTCCAAACAATGAACGGTGCACTTCAGCTGATGGCATGAAGTGTGCTGGCGCCTCGTTCTTTGACTTCGTATGAACCGGGCGCTCCATCAACAAGCTACGGTCACGGCACTACTTCACTTGCAGCAAACAGTACTTTCATTAGACAGTCACCTGCTTCTTGGCTGCACGCACAACCGCTTCCTTGCCAACAATAATTGGCATTTCTGGCGTACCGTGCAACACAACACCCGGCTCAATCACAGCGTCCTTGTCCATGATGACATATGACAAATCAGCACCAGCGCCAATCTTGCCACCTTTGCATCGTCTTCACACCAGCATATTCCTCATGATTGTTAATCCACACTGTAAACCAGTGCAAATCCATCAATTGGTCGCGGTACTTTTCTGGAAAAATTTCATGGTAGTACGGTGCAACCACACGCACATCTTCGCCTTGCGCATTTAGCGCGTTAGGCAAAGCACCGGCCACATCCCCGAGGCCTCCCGTTTTGTAAGTCAACAAAGCTGGAATCATCGCTGTGTGCCAGTCATTGGCGTGCAAGACATCTGGAATAAAGTCGATTTCTTGCATCATTTCAATAACAGCAAGTTGGAAGAAGGCAAAACGTTCACCGTCATTCCAGTGTTCGTAAAGCTTCTTACCTGAGAAATATGATTGGTTATCGATAAAGTAGTAGATAACACCGTTCAAGAGGTCGGCGAATACCATTGCCGTCTTCAACCAGTTGCTACCATCCCCAAAGCGAGCTTCTCCACTCGCGTACAAATTCCAATCCAAATCGAAGAACGTTTGTAACGTTTCAGGCGCATAAGCCCCTTGGAATTGCATGTTGTGAATCGTCAACAATGTCTTGATTTGTTGTAGCGGTTGTTGCCAGGCATAACGCGTCGTTTCCTTACCACTCATATCAGTTACATCATAGTTAAATGGCAAATCTGGATCAGTGGCTGGGTTGTAACGTTCTGTATCAACCCCATTTACGATTCCTGATAGTTTACCTTCGTACATGCGCAAAACCGGATCAAGGTGCTCACCAAATTCAGGCGTCTTAATCTCTTCGGCATACGTTGGACTAACTGTGTTAATAAAGTTCGTCAACTGGCCTTCCAGTTCAGGAATCCCTGTTCCCAAAATAACGACTTGTGCGTCGTGCGTTGCCAAGAAATATGGCAAGGCTTCGGCTAGCAAATGCACTCCCTTTTGTGGGGTCAAACGTGACACCATGACCATCAAAGGACCAGCTGCGTGTGGCAAGCCGAATTCGTCTTGCAGCGCGTGCTTATCCTGCACCACTGTGTCACACAAGCCACCAACCTCGTGTACCAATGGCAACGTGCCATACAATTGCGCCATCATTTGTGAAATACCACATGGCTCAAACGCACTTGGCATTAGGAACATATCCGCTGCCGCATACATGCGCTGTGCCAAATGCACATCAAAATCAATGATGACACGTAATTGATCTGGGTAGTGCGCTGCCCGTTCATAGAGTTCGCGATAGGCGTTGGCTGATTGTGTCCATGACACATCAACTGCCATCGCTTGTTCTTGCAAACTGCGCCATGCTTCTGGCTTGTTCAAGAACGTTTGTTGCGCGTAATCCATCATCCAACCAAGGGTGCTAGCATCAAATTGCTTGAACCCGAATCCGGTTCCCTCTCCTGAAACCTCGTTATACAGTAGTTTTCCTTTGTACGACGCCACTTGCTAGCAATCAACTTCTTGGCCACCGTGGCCAAAGCTTGATAGCGTTGCAAATCTGTCGCATCTGCCAAACTGACTGCGAAAGTCCCCTCCAATTCGGCTAGAAAACTGTCTTTCAGCATAGTTACCTTATCGCTTTGTTGCATACACTCACCTCAATAATCTTTATAGTCCGCCAAACGGCCCAAACCACCATTACCCAAACCTTGATCAACTTCCGCTTCCAACAAGGCGTTGAAATCAACACCCAAGTCTTGCATCACTTCTTCTGCTTCCGTCAACAATCCTAGGTTTAGCAGGTTCGCACGCAAATAACGACCTGGCAAAAATTCAATCGAGAAGTAGTACACCTGCTTTGCGCCGGTGTCTCTGACGCTACCGCCGTAGTGTACAACTTGTGCTTCACTGTCTTGGCGAACTTCCCAAATGTTGTCATTCTTCAACCAATCATCTGGGTATTCCACTTGGTAGCCATTCACAAAGGCTTGGCGGAACAAACCGTAACGGTAACGAATCCCATTTCCGTTTCCAGCAAGCTCGATACTTGGCATGGCATCCATAAAGTCTGTTTCGCCTGAAATACTTTCCAGAACACTACGTTCAGAAACCGAGACTTGCACCCCTTCCGGCACTTCAGCAGACCACAGGCGAAGCGTATTAACGACATCATTGTTGGCCCCAATCATCCCCGTATCATAAGGCACAGCCAAAACATCAACACCGCCTTGGTATACCGGACGCAATCCTTCTGGCGTTTCAGCCATGTTGATACGCATCATTTCTGGAATCACAACCGTTGGATGCGTGTCATTAATGTGGATGGCTACTTGGAATGGCAATGAATGTAGTGAATACCCATCTGCCAAGTGGTGCTTAATAATGTTTTGCACACCAGCTGAACTGAAGAAGTACTCTTGACGCAAACGCAAGCGACGACCTTCTTCATTCGAGTCATCAGGATACATGTGTTCGCTAGCGACTGCCAAGCGGTGACGACGATCAATTTCTTGAATCAATTGGAACAAACGTGGCAATTCAGCTTGGAATAGACCTTGTGACCAGCGTTCCAATGCTTCCGCCAACAACGTGTGGTTCGTGTAACTGACCGTACGCGTCGTGATGCCCCATGCTTCTTCCCAGCTCAACCCATGTTCATCCAACAGACGGTGCGTAATACCATTCGTCTTGTTTGAGAACTTTTCTGGCCACAACGTGTAGAAATCATGCAACACCTTGTCCTTCAACAATTCACTGTGCAATGGTGCCACACCATTAATAGCGTGTGAACCAATTGCTGCCAAACGCGCCATGTGAACTTGACCATCTTGCAATGGCGACGTGCGCCATGCAAAATCTTCCCCCAAGCCCATGTTACGCTTAACCCATTCGGCCAAGCGCACCTTGTTCTCGTGCTTTACATCCTGCAACTCTGCCAAGAAGTCCTCGTCCTTTGCGAACTTGTTCAACTTGGTAATGTCCTTTGGTAATGAACGCCAACTCTCGCCAATCTTCGTATCAATCAAAGCTGACAAAGACTCATTCGCTGCATGCATGTAACGCTTAATGATTTGCTTTGCATAGTAGTATGACGGTGCTGCCTTAGCAGCAAAGATGTGAACACGTGGCGCTACGTAGGCATTCTTGTCATGCTTCAACGCCAAGTAATCCGTCAAAATGCCGAGCAAGTGTAGCAATTGACGCTTGTAGGCGTGCAAACGCTTGATTTGCACATCAAAGATGGCATCCGTGTTCAGCTGCAAGGCACCGTTGGCCATCAACTTCATGTTTGATGTTCCAGATGCTTCCTTACCAGCTGTTGAAATCTGTTCAGACACATCAGCTGCCGGAATAATCAATTCGGCAAGTGATACCCCATAGTTTGGAATAAAGACAACTTGCATCTTTTGGTTAACCGCTGCATCGTTGTTGACCATGTTGGCAACTTCATTAATCACATTCGGAATCGTACCGTCAATCAATGCATCCAAGACACGGTGCAAAACTGGGTTGTTGTCATAAATACCTTGGGCAGAATAATCGTGCTTCTCATAGTGTGAGTAAACCGTATCTGTATCCATACCGAAGGCGTAGGCATTTTCTTCACCAGCTGCGCGAATAATTTCAATGTTAGCCCCGTCCATCGTTGCCAATTAAGCAACTGTGTAGTCAGCTGAGAACTCTCCGCTTGCTGCAATGTTTACCAACGCCTTACGCGTCCATGCCGTCTTGTTTTGGTAGTCTTGACCCAAACGTGTTTGCGTCGCAACGTATGAGGCGTAATCACCCAAGACAAAGTACTCGTCGTTATCACGAATCAATGAATCAAACACGGCACGTCCTTCTTCTTCGAGGTCATCGTAAACACGTAGCCGTACTTCTTCAGCATGTCCTTGCGTGTGCAACGTGATAGTTTCACCGACAATAACTGCTCCAAACGGATCGCGGTTTGCGAACAAAAATGAATCAAACTCCATCGTGGTCACACCTTACTTGCTTTCTTGTTGTGCAAGCGCCTTGTGTGGAATATTCCAAATTTCATCAGCATACTGAATTGATGCGTGATGCATACCATAAACTTCAGCTGCCCCACCCAAGTTATTTCCTTGGGCAGCCAACCAGTACTGGTTATACCCATCAATCACTTCAAAACGATAGTAAAGCAAACCGGCATGGGCTGCTGAAATTTCAACAACCCAGTTATCCTCGTCTTCTTCATGCAAATCGTACCAAGTGACCTTACCCGTTTCCTCACCTTGCTTATCACGCACATAGAATGGCGTATCACGCTTATTCGCATAAATGAACGAATTTGGCTTTGGATTGTTAACGTGCATGTCCTTGTTTCCGTTGTTAAAACGGTCAACGAAGATGTGATAGAAACGCGCCTCCTGATACCATTCTGGCAACTCTTCCAACTCGGCCATCACCGTAATTTGAAAGTCAGAATCTAACAAAAACTTGAAATCATCCTCGTCACCTAAGATAGGATCTAGCGCCAGATAGTCTGATGTGTCATAACGGTGATTTGAATTAGCTTCAAAAATCGGGCTCAGATAAATAGCGTTACATCCCAATTCCAGAATGTAATCTAGCTTTTCTGCAATTCCTTGGAAGTTACCACCAAAGAATTCCCAACGGGCAAGTAAATCCTTCACACCCCACCATGAGTTGTACTCATCTGGGAAATCCGTGAAATCAAACCAATGATAATACTTTGATGATGGGCCTTGATATGCCCCCGGCTCCTTGAAGTGACCGTCCTTATTAAAGTAACGCGAATATTGGCCAACGTGGTTAAACACACCATCCAAAATAATGTGCATGCCACGCTTGTGCGCCTCATCTTCCCAAACTTCTCCAATCAACACTTGTTCTTTACTCATCTGATCACGAATACCAGCAATGAAATCATCCGGCAGCTCGTCGGCCACGTCCAAACGCCAGCCATCCACGCCAAAGTTATTCCAGTGGTTAATCACCGAGTCCTTATCACCGTAAATAAACTTACGATAACTCGCTTCACTTTTATTAATCACCGGGTTCGTAAACGCCCCGAAAAAGGCATTCTTTGGGTAGTTAGACTCCAAGGTCATCAAAACGGTCGTGAAGACACGTGCATCGATTTCTTCTAGCATGAAATCCAAAATCAGGTTTCGCAAAGGATAGTGCATGGTTGCTTGCAACCCACCGCCGAGCAAGTATTGACGGCGCTGGTCGTACGCAACCTTATTCGATGAGAAAATCTCACCGCGTGGCTCGTCCCAAGGGAAGTAACCACGGTTTTCAGGATCCTTACCACCCGTCATCCCCATCTCATCACCGTAGTAAACACATGGTACACCAGGCATCGTCAACCACAATTCCAAGGCACGCTTCAACTTCTCTTCGTCTTCACCCATTTCAGTGAACAAACGCTTTGTGTCGTGTGTTCCCAAGCCAGAACGTTACACCTCTTCTAATTATTGTTGCTTAATAATAGCTAACCCAGTCTTGCGACTAAATTGCATCATTTCGTGTTGCCCATCCTTGTGGAAGGCGTAAATAAGTGTATCTGAATCAATCGCGTGGCATTCAAACCAATCCGCTGATTGCCACCACGTTGGTCGTGATTGTAGCAAGCGTTGGAATTTGTGGTAAAACTCGTCAACCCATACTTCTCTTGTAACTTATCAAGCATCACAATCTCTCCGTATACCTTTATTTGAACAATACTATACATTGTATAATACGTGGTGGCTAGGATTTAGGCTTGTTTATTTTTTCCATTAAATTGAAATTTTAAAATTAGGGTCGGTGGCCGGCTTCGACACAAACAACAAAAGAGGTGCAAGGTAATCCAGAAACCAATCAACAGATTACGCAAATAACCAACCCGACTGTGCGTGTAGTGGAACCCTTCCGCTGCCAAGAACAAGAAGATTGGCGCTACAATACGTCCCAACATATTCAACCAATCTGGTGCACCAACATAACTAAACATCTCGTGCGTGTGGTCAGCGACCATCAACACAATTCCAATCATTTTAAGCGCCAGAACTGGTCCGAACACCAAGAAGGCCAATCCCAACAATCCCCATGCAAAGCGCTTAGGTTCTTGCTTTGGGTGCTTCAAACTATCCCAAGTCCACATGGCAATAATCGTTAAGAACAGCGTCCCGAAAATTGAATTAATCATCACCACATGATCATTTGGCAAAGCTTGTTGCAAGATCATAATCACCACATTGTGCCACAACAAGAACAAGCTAAAGATGACGAAAATCGTCAAACCAATCCAACGCTTATCGCGGAAAATGTGGAACACTAGACCAAGCAAAATCCAACCAATACCACCTTCAACTGTAAGTGCAGTTGGGATAACGCTTGAACTCAAGATAATCAAAAACATGTTTTGGCTTGCTGACGCGGCGTTCAATAACGTCAAAACTAATATTTTACCCTATTTCCCGGATTAGTGGGCAAAAAATACCGTTGAGATAATGTACAAAACAGCAATGTGCGTTGGGTAAAAGATGTAGAAGAACCACTTATCTTTACGTCCTTGCTTGCCGTTATACAACGCAAGCAACGGTGTGGCAAAAATCATCATCCATTGGTAATCGCTAAAGCCGTGCATGGCTGAATAAAGGATGCACTGTACTTATCTGCCAACGCATCAACTGTCATAAAGCCAATATTGTGACGCGTACGGTCATATTCCTTACCAATGTTTCCCAAACCAACAATCATCTTCATCAGTATCATCTCCTATTTGAAACGCGCGTTAAACGCACGAAAGGGGCAGAGCCACGATGACCCTACCCTGTTAATGCCTTATTGAAGCAAACGCAAACGGCCAAGATCCATATCCATATCATCTTGTACAACCAGCAAGTCAGCGATGTCCAAATCGTAGTAATCCATCAATGGACGCACTGCACGACCCGAATCATTCATGTAAGTCGTTGGCTTTACCAACAAAACCTTCTCGCCATCAATACGCACATCAGCTACAAATGCGTTATGTGCCCCATCTTGCGTGTCGAGTGACTTATCAATACCACCAAGCATCTCAGGCTCTTCATCCTTACCAAACTTGCCCAAGACAAAGTCCACAACGGCCTTTTGTACGTGAGCAGGGTGCCCGATACCAAACTTCAAACGATTGAAAGTTTGCGTATCCAAGTGTTGCGCAATACTCTTAATCCCATTGTGACCACCGGCTGAACCCTTTTGATTAATGCCGCCAAATACACCGTGCGCGCGGTGCCGGAAATCCCGGTCATCAAATGACGGCCACCTTTTTTCAGACGAGATGCGAGTTGTTGAAACTCAGCATCTTGCTGAAGTAGACCTGTAATTTCCATGCTGTACCTCTTAGTTAAACTTGTTCATCAATGTTGGCATGTCAGCCCCAGATGCGAACGCCTCAAAGCTAGCAATAGGTGCAACGCTTGCACCCGAGCCAATCGCGTGTCTAATGATGTCACGGCCACTTCTGCAGATAACGTTTCCTCAGCTGGGAAAACCGCGACGTGTTCATCACCCAACATGGCGGCCAAATCTTCAGCTAATTGATCCGCGTGAAACTGGCTATCACCAACCACAACCATTGGGCGTTGGGTTTCTTGTTAACGCACAGCAAATTCACCCGGTTGTTCAACTGATCCATTACGCTGATATCCCATCTGAACCAACTTCGCCTGCAACTCAGCTAATTCATAGTCATGGTCAAAATCAAGCGTAATCGCAGCATCCGCAAACGCCTTAACTGGTGGCAAGTATCGCATGACACCCGCAACGCCAGTCACAACCACTGCCTGTGGATCCGGCAAATTTGTCGTGGCTGTTGCTAAATCATCCGCATCAATTACCAAATCTGTTGCTGGCAAAATCGTGATGCTGTCCAGGTTTTCTAGGCTACGTTGCGTTTCTGCGTCAAAACTACGTAGTGAATCCAATGCCGTATCAAAGAAGTCCAAACGCACCGGATTGTCGGCATCCAATGGATAAATATCAACAATTGAACGATCAAACACCGCGATACCATCAGCAGGCAAATAATCCAACAGACTCACTGCGTCAGGGTAAAGGATGTGCAAATATTGACGAATTTCTGGCAACAAACCACCCTGGCTCATCATTGACAATAATGGGCTCATCGCTTCAGTCAAGTGACGCTTATCAGCGCCGTCCAACTTATCGCGGGCTTCGGTCATGGCAACTTGTGTCTGACGCAATTGACCAATTCCACGTTGCAATGGCGAGAATACCAAACTAGCTTGTTGCACATCACGCGCCAAATCTGCCAATTGCCAACCCAAATCAGGATCTGGCAAGACGCGTTGCTCGGCCATCTCATCTGTCCACCAATTTTGGTTATCCAACGTGATTTGATCGGCGTTTTCCAACGCACGTGGATAATACAAAGCATCCGGCGCAACCTCATTAATTTTGACACCAAAGTCTGCCAAGGTTTGGACCAACTTAGCTTGTCGCTCGGTTGTATTCGTCAAAAAGATAATGGTTTCACCCGACTTCTGCCAGCGTGCCACTTCACTCTTCAGCATTGGCATTTGGCCAAAGAATTGTTGCGCTGGACGCACCGTCAAATTCGTCAAACGCACGTGAACCACATAGTCACCGGGCTTTAGCTCGTTATAACTCTTAATACGTTCCGCGTTTGATAGCGTTTGGCGCTTAGGAGCCTTCTTGCGAACTTGCTGGAACAATTCACGTTCTGTCAACACAATCAACTTTTGGGCTGGCAATTCAAAACCAGCACTCAGCGGCATGGTCGTCACTTGGGTTCGCCCGGGCGACTTCTGCCATTCCGTGCCACCCAACTTATTAATCTTAGGGGCCTTCTCAGCCGCGCCGACATACTTTTGTACCAAGTCCAATTGCGTGACCGGAATGAAAATCTTCGCATCCTTTTGGTAGGCAATCGTGATGTAGTCCTGCTTAACGCCACGGTTTTCAATCGTTTGCATGCCCTCATAGACACCGACACCGTGGTGCTTTTCCATATCAGCCTTGATTTCCTTCGTTGAACGAATTTGATCAGGGGTTTCAGGGTATGGGAAAGCATCTTCAAAGGCGCGAATGACATCATCATCTGGTGCGAAGGCATACCCTTGCTTCAACTCACGCTCGGCATATAGCTGGAGCAATTCATCCGCAATGTCTTCAACCTTCTTAGCAACCTTGGCCTTCGTAGACATGATGGCCACGTTAACACCAAACCCATCAAAACGACTCAACATTGATTCATAGTGTTGCTGGGCCAAAATCGTCGTTGGCACCAACATCGCAACTTGCTTACCATCGTGCACCGCCTTAAAGGCTGCGCGCAAGGCAACTTCCGTCTTACCAAAACCAACATCCCCGACCAACAAGCGATCCATCGGACGCGCGTCAACATTCGTTTGCAATGCCTTCAAACGTTCCTTGTGTTTCACACCAAAACGTTGTTCCTCGTCGATAATCAACAAGCCCAAGTCACCAAACTCAATATCCTTAGACAAAATACGGTGCGTACCGACCACGACATCAATTGTGTGGTTCTTCAGCCCTTCCTTTGTCTCGTCCATTTGTTTCTTAGTTTGGAAACGGTGGAGGTAATACGTTTGGCCGCCACGCGCCATTTCTCGTTCAATCGCGCTTGCCGTTACACGCCCATTTTGTTCCATAACATACGTTTGAATTGGATAACGGTTGGCCGGCGGTGTTTCAATAACAGACAAATCGCGAACGCCGACCATCGCCATGTTCAAAGTACGTGGGATTGGCGTGGCAGTTAGCGTCAAGAACGTATTCGCGTTTGGAATGTCCACACCTGTTTCGATAATGGTTGTCGTCACCAGAACGTCGTATTCACGGTTAATGAAATCAACCAGAATACCTTCCATTTGGGCCTCGGTCATTTGACCGTGGATATAACCAACCCGCGCATCCGGTACCAAGGACTCAATCATTGCCGTGACTTGTTCAATATCTTCCACACGGTCACGCATCGCAATCTTAAAACCAGAACCTAGCTCCGTGAAATCACGAATGGCCGTCAAACGCTTTTCGCTTTCCTCGTTCAACGAACGCGTTCCCGGATACGTAAAGTACGCATAGGCAATATTGTTTGAACGACCAACGCGACCACGCAACTGATAAAGTTGTGCCAGACCCATGTGATCAGCATTTTCAACAAACAGACCATCTGCTACATAGTCGGCCGGCAAGTACGCTTCAACTTGCACATCAAGTTCGGCATCGAACGTTTGCTTACGCTTACCTTGCTTTTCAGCAACGGCTTCATTCAACATTTGCGTGTACAAATCATATCCAACCGCGTTAATGAAGCCGTGTTGTGATTGACCCAGTAGGTCACCCGCACCACGAATCGACAAATCGTTTTGACGCTTAAAGTCACGACGAATCGTTGCAATACCAACGCGGTCAGCTGCCGCCTTAAGACGTCCAACCAACAATAAACGTTGCGCAGCTTCTGGCAACTCGCCAAAGCGATCCAACAAATCATCTTCAATTTCTTCGAACTCAGCGGATGTCTTAGCCTTACGAATACGTTGATACAAATCAATCTTTTGTGATTCTTCAGGAGCTAGCGTGTTAAACACCGTCAACAAGCCTGTTAGCCATTCTTCAGCCGTTTGATTTGGTTGAATTGGCACTTCAGCCTTAACTGGATCTGGCACGACAACCTGGCCACGCACCTTGGCTAGTGCCAACGCTTGGGTAAACTGTTGCGCCGTAAACTTTGAACGGGCATCGAACGTCACAACCAAAAGCAACCACTCAAGGCTAGCACCATACCGATACCGTAGATTGGGTAGACCTGCTGATAAACATAGAAACCAGTATTACCGACTAGGTTTTGGAACGGCACGCGATACACCGCGCTCAGCACCTTGGCGATTAAGCCTGACACCGCTAAAACACCGGCACCGGCCATCAAATTCTGACTTGTTTTAGGCATTGGCAACTCGATCCAGGCAACGGCGCGTACAACTGGGTACAATTTCAAATCGCCACCCATCAGCAATGACAAGGGCGCCGCACCGCCATACACAATCGTGAATAACACTGCGCTAATGCCAACTAGCGACCAAAACAAACGTCGTGCCACCAGTTGTTGATGCATTTCATCCGGTTGCTCTGTAATGATTTTTGAAATAAACAATGGGGCAATCGTTGCACCAAAGGTTGCCCACTCACCAATCCGATAGACGGACCAGTTGGCTTGAACACCCCACCAGGCCACCCCGATAATAATCGCCACCCGGACAATTTGTTCAATCACTTGTGACATTGCTGTCGGCACCATGTTCAATTGTCCTTGCGCATAACCACGTCCGATTGCCAAAAATGGCATGAACCAGAACAACTTTGTTGAGAACGAATCAACCAGTTGCAACAAAACCAACAATGCCGCTAGCATCGCTAACAACCCACCTTCGCGCCACAAACGACCAAATAAATGGCGCCAGCTTAATGTTTTCTTCTGCTTGACTGTCTCATCAATCGGCAGTGACCAAATGTGACGTAGCGACGTTGCTAAGAATAACGTTGCGGCTAGTCCAAGTCGCATCGTCAATTGGAAATCATTACGCAACGCTTGTTCATCACGTCGAATGACATGCTGGCGCAAGGCCGGCAACAATGATGTGCCAAGACCAGTTGCCAAGACCATCCCCAATTGAACCAACGGTTGCCCACGATCATAAATTCCCTTAGTGAACTCAGCCTGGTGTGCTGTTAATCCGGCGTCTTGTAGCAATACAAACCAGCCCAAGCCACGCGTCTTATCAAAACTTTGCAAAACACTTGTCGACACAACAATCAGTGTCGCCGGCACAATGCTAATCGTGAACAGCGCCAGTGCGTCACTGCCAGCTGATGAACCAAACAACAATTGATTAACCGATGGCATAATGGCCACCAATCCAACCGTCGCAACACCGGAAAGTAAAATAGACACCGCGAGTAAAATTGCAATCAATTTGCGCCACCATTTCTTTGGCACCCAACTTATCCACAGGCTTTTAGGCAAGCGAACGAGCGTAAATATTAAGAATGGGAGCAATGCGCCAACCGTTGCCAGCGACGCACCAGCGATACCAAAAATTTGTACCAACCAGATGTTAAGCCCCGCTTTCACTAACATGGTTAGTAATTTTATAAACTGATAAATTTGGCGACCTTTAGGCAAAGCATCCCACTCTGCCTCTTCCAGTAGTGCTGTCCACCACAACATTAAAACAAAGGCAGTCGCACCGACACCCACTCCAACGACTGTCGTCAAAACACTCGCTAGGCGCGTCGCACCAAATAGGCTATGCCCTAGTATATACGCAAGACGGGCCAAAATGCCTTTCAACCTTAAGTACAGATGTCTTGTTTCCAAAACGAATCGTCAACTCGTCACCCGTCTTAACGTCATTGGAAGACTTCGCTGTCTTACCATTGATATCAATACGACCTTGATCGGCGATTTCCTTAGCAACCGTACGGCGCTTAATGATACGTGAAACCTTCAAATACTTATCCAAACGCATTATTTTCTTCCTCGAGTATCAAAACCTAACGGATAGTTATCCACAAGCACCTTTCACCACATTTTTATAACATTTACTAAAAAAAGACGCCCTATTTTGGGCGTCTTTTCATCTTACTTAATTTTCTTCGTTACTGAAGTCTTGCTCGTATGATTCTGACACAATGCTATACATGTGTTCTGCTTGTTCCTTACGCACAACTTCGGCCGTACGTTAATTGGTTGGCGCTCTTAGCGTTCAGCGGCGTGATATTTGATTGTTTGTTAACTGCCATCATTCCGCTGACCTCCCCGAGATAATTTGAGCGGACACTCTAATTTAGACCTACACCATTAACCAATTCTCCTATGCTCTTACTGTACAGTAGACACCGGATAATCTTAAGCAGGATTACCTTTCCTTAACCTTTTAGGTTCGCGTTAGTTTTGTTAGCCTTATCTAGGTTTGACTTCGCTGTCTCAAGACTCTGAGAAGCCGCCTCGTACTTAACGTACTGCGTATGGTAATTAACCATCGCGAAAATCGTGACAACGACCATCACCGCGACTAATACAACACGGCGACGTAAGTGCACTACTTGATGGTAACGCATCTTGCGCTCTTCAAGATTATTTAATACTTGCCATTATTATATCGCTAATCGAAAAATAAAAAGACAATCAGTCGTCTGATTGTCCCTTTTGTTGATTATTATTTATTCACCCGGTAAGTTAAAGACAACTTCACCGTCTTTACTGTACATGTACTTTTCACGAATCAGCTTTTCCAGATACGAATTATCGCCCAAGTCTTTAACTTCTTGTTTGATTGATGTATGCCGCACTCACAATTGGTTGAATATCAGCCGGCAATGAATTGTCCGTTAGCCAACGCAAAACATGCAGTGAGTCTCGACCACCCGAAACTGCCACCAACACATGGTCACGTTTATCAAATAATCTTTCTTCCCGAATCATTCGCGTTAAATTAGCTCGCACAACTTTATCTTGCATGATTCTCTCCCGTATTGCGTTCGCACCAACTTCACGTGCGATGGCGACCAATGCCTCGTAACGCTTTTCGCGTGCCAATTCTTCAACACCAGCCGTCGGCACCGTATCCCAAGTGAGCTGGCGAATCGTCGTGCTTGCCAAATTAGGCGTTTGCGCAAATACGCGTTCGACTAAGGCTTGCTCGGCATCCGCATCCGTACGCAATTGATGTTCAACCCATTCAACTAGCGGTTCATTGACCAACTGACCCAGCATCGCTTTATCAAGTTGCAACACCGGACGAATCAAATCAATATCACCCTGCAACTGTTGCTTTTTGGCCATCCCCAACAACTGCGTCAAACGACTGCCGCGTGCCAACTTGTACAAAATTGTTTCGACCTGATCACCCTTATGGTGGGCCGTGACACGCCAATCCAAGCGACCATCTTCTAACGCCTTTACGTGCACATTAATCGAACCACTCGCCAGCTTCTGTAATGCCGCAAGTTGATCAGCGAATGCAATGACGTGGTCCTTTGTTTGCTCGTTAATTTCTTCTAGTGCCGGCACAACAGTATGTCGCATACGATTGCGGGCAAACGTTTCATCCGCATTTGTATAGTCCTATTCTTTTCGTGAAAGCAATAAGTAGTTTTCGAAACGTTCTAACTGCAAGCCATTCCCAAGGTCAATGAAACCTCGGTTAACATTCGGATTGCGCATTAACTGAATTGCTTGTGTTAACTGACTATCTTTTACAGCAAAAACGTGTTTTTTAGTCAACCACGTCTGCAACACCAGTAACAAGACCGACTCGTCGACATTGCTTACCAACACGCTCTGCTGCTTCGGCAATATCAGCTTCGCTATAAAGCACACGCTCGATATCGTTATTCATGTCCCATTGGTTCATGTCTTTTCAATCTCCTAAATCTTAATTCCCCTATCGTTACATAGCATTAAGAATACCATGTTTGATGGTAAATGTTTAGTGCTACACCTAAAAGAAATGTGAACGCTCGCGACCTGAAATGTCGGTTTGCAAATCAGTGACCATTTGAACTTCACCTGATGAAGCAACGCCACCGTTATAACTAGAAACGTCGATAAATTCAACTTCAGCGTATTGCATGTGACGCATAACGTCGACCGTCCAAAGTACGGCACCCTTCAAAACTGACAAAATGATTGGTGTACGTCCTTCGTAATCGGCAGCCAGATCCAAACCGTACCCAACTACGAACGCCTTTGGAACATCGAAACCGATGTAATCAACCGTTGCTTCAACAACACGGCCTTCCTTCTTATCAAGCAAGCTGGCAACCTTAACTGACTTCGCACCACGTTCCATCAACAAGTCGATCATGAACTTCAATGAACGACCAGTGTCGACGATGTCTTCCATAATGATGATATTTGCCGTTTCGTTGATTCTTCATCTATTCCTCCTACAGATAGTTACTACTACCTTCGTTACATCATTATTATGTTTCCGAGACAGAAATTAGTGCTCAGGCGTGATGTCGATTGTATCGACCTTGTCCGCGTGGGCAGGATCATAAACTTCACGCTTCAAGACACCAACATATGGCAAGTTACGGTACAGTTGCTTGTAATTCACCCTTAACGTCATAAACACCAGCGCCAGGTTGAATCGTGATGGTTTTAATCTTCTTGTCGCGCAATTCCGTCATGAATGTCGACGTAGAGATAGTCTTCGTACTAGTCGTTTGAGAAGGACCGGCTACCCAGTAAATCAAACCCATAATACCGAGGACTACGATTACGTAGAACAAACTATTCCGGACAAAAATGTTACCCCAGAAGTTTGAAGCTTCTGGCTTTGTTGTGATTTCAGTCTTCGTCTTATCCGCAGCCTTTTGCAAGCTCTCCATAATTGGATCGTTGCTAATGACTTGGGTTTCGAATCCCGTCACCTTATTTGAAGCACCACCAACTAGTGAGACAAGAGAATCATCCTTTGAACTCTTATCCGTTTGTACCTTACGATCCAATTCTTGCTTTTCTTCTTCAGCACCAGCAACGTCCGCAAAGCGAACCTTGTTCTCTGAAGGATCAGCTGGCTTAGCCTTTGACTTGCCGAAGCCCATCATGTTGCCACGACCGCCTTGTCCGCCTTGGCTCATGCCACCCATCATCAAGTAGAACACACCAATCATCAACAAGATTGGCAAGAATGAAATGGCCTTGGCACCGACACCGACGAACATCTCCACAAAGTCAGAACCTGAAATTGAGAAGAATGGTACGCCAGCTTCACCGGCAACGGCACGGGCCAACAATGTCTTACCTGTTCCTGGAGGTCCCTCAAGAAGAACACCAGATGGGATACGAGCTCCCAACTTCAAGAACTTCTTAGGATCCTTCAAGAATTCAACAACTTCAGTAGCGGCCATTACAATGACACCTTCGCTACCTGAGAACCCGTCCATTTCAACCAACATTTGGTTCAACGTTTGCTCACGCTCATCGTGACCACCGCCCATGCCGGCGCCACGTTGACGACCGACCGCATCAATTTCATCGATAAAGATGATTGATGGCGCAGCCTTCTTAGCGTTATCAAACAAATCACGGACACGGCTTTCCAAGTCGGCTCCAACGAAACCAGGTGTTTGCTTGGCAATTTCCTTCAAATCCACGTCGTCAGCCAATGGCTTGTTCTTAGCGTGGACGTGCAAGATTGCCTCACGACCCTTAACGTCTGGACGACCAACCAAAATCTTTCGGTCGAAACGACCTGGACGAAGCAAAGCTGGGTCCAAGACATCTGAACGGTTAAGAGCTTCATTCAACACCAAACCAACGATGGCGTGACCAGCTTCGTGGTAAGCAACCGTCTCACGTTCCTTAGCAGAAACAACACGGTCCTTCTTAGCTGGTCCCGCAATAACACGGTCCTCAGCTTCATCCACGTCCTTGGCGTAAATCGTATCGTGGTTTTGACGAGCAGCCAACAAGGCCGCTTCGTTCAACAAGGTTGCTTGCTCAAAGTCGTTTGAGGCACCTGATGATTGTTGGTCGAAGATGATTTCTTCGGCCGCACGTCCACCCATCAAACCAGCAATTTGGTCCATGGCGTCCGTCTTGTTCATCAACATTTGGTCTTCACGTGGCAACATGATTGCATATCCGCCGGCGCGTCCACGTGGCACAATCGTTACCTTGTGGACAACACTGATTTCGTGCGCCTTGTTGTAACCCTCAGTCGTAATACGACGAACTTCTTCGTCAATCAAACGAGCTGTCTCGTCAGAGTAGGCAGCTGACTCACCGTATGAACGACCCAAGAATGGTTGACCACCATTCTCAAGTTGTACCATACCAAGCTTGTCTGACATACCATATTCCGTAACCATTGAGCGGGCAATGTTATCCTCATCGGCCGTCAACTTACTGTTGGCAGCTTCCTTAGCTTCATCATATGACATTGGCGTTTCAACATTCTTTTCAACCTTGGTCGTCTCTGGCATCTTACCAGTTTCGAACAAGCTCAAGATTTGCTTCTCATCCAACGTCTCGTACTCCAACAAAGCCTTCGCAATTGCTGCGTGCTTGTCCTTGTACTCTTCGACAGTCGTCACCGCACGTACAAGTGTATCTGTCATCTTTTCATGCCTCTTATTTTTCGTATATTTCTGTCTACCAGTTTAACACATTCACCATATAGAAAAGAGACGTGAACGATTACTCATTCACGTCTCTAATAGTCATTATTCTTGATCAAGCTTACGTGGTTGCAAAACTTCAACCTTAACAGCTGGTTGTGCAACAATCTTACCCACTGGACCGTTACCGTCCATGACAACCGCCAAGCGTTCTTCACCCTTCAAGACAGCGTTTGAAACCATCAAAGAACCCAACAATGCACGACCAAGAACCGTCGTACCCAATTGTGATGCTTCGTGGAACGTTGCAACTTCACGCATCATTTCTGTTGCGTCGATGGCAATCGCACGGAAGTTTCCGTCATCCCCAATCTCACCAGTTACCAATTGTACTTGACCCGTAAACGGCTCACCTTCACCAAAATCCTTGGTCACTGACAAAAATCCATTGTTACCAACAGCTCCAGCAACGTCTTGTTGCCCCATCGCCGTCAATGGCAATTCAACAGTTGGGTTCGTCACGTAACCACGCACTTCACCTTGTGCTGATGCTTCAACAACTTCAAGCAATTGTGATGAGATAGCTGGTACATGGGCCAACTTCTCTTCCAAAGCCGTAATGTCCTCATCAGCTGCATCTGGCAACGCTGAAATCATGAACCCGCCAGCGGCAGCAACTGTACCATCAGGATCAACCAAGACCGAAACCGCAACGGCAGAAGGAATTTGTTCTGACTTTGCCATGTAGTAAGTCAAAGTGCCCGTAAAGCGATCAACCACTTCGACACCGTGGTCTTCATCAAGCATTTCTTGCAAATCCTTCATTGGCAAAGTAGCCAGCATGCGCTCATACTCGCGCTTTGAAATTTCAGGGTAAAGAGATACTTCAGTCGTCGTCAATTGCTTAACGTTATCCTTACCAAACAAGTTAGCCAACAAATCCATTGGGGCGTGAAATTCAATGACACTTCTTGGTCAGCCATTATGTTGCCTCTTTTTCTTTCAATAATTTGTGTTGGTATTTCTACCACAGATACTTATTAGTTTGCCAATATTGGCCACTTTTTGCAAGTGCCTCGCCCAAAATTACAATCCTTCGGCATCCTTAGCTGCAATAATACCTGCCAACTCTGCTTCGTCGAATTGAATCTTCGTCCTGAACGACGCTTCGTCATCATACGACCAGCGATAGTTACTTCGATAGCTTGCTCTTCCAAATCTTCTGCAGTTGCGTTGTCATACAACTCGTGCAATTCTGCAGCCGTGTGTGAACGCTCAAAGCGGTGTCCGAATGGATCCATGCCAGCTTCGCGCATTTCAGCCATCTTGTCACGGCGTGCGATCATTTGGTACTTTGACAAGTGTGTGATTGACGTGACGTTGATTGACAACTCACCAGCACGCGTCTTCATAACCGTACCAGTGAAACCAAGGATATCTCCCAAGTCAGCCTTCTTCAACAACTCGTATTGCTCTTCACCTACAACTGGCTTTTGCACAAAGACTTGGACACGTCCTGAACGGTCCTTAATATCCGCAAAACTAATCTGTTCGTTTTGAAGCATTGGCGTCTCAACTTCAATAAAGCCTTCGCCATCCAAGTAGTGACGAATAGCCGTAATGATCTTTGAACGCTTAACAAAGCGATCGAATGAATCGTCGTTAGCAATCAAGTCCAAGTAACGTTGACGGTACTTAGTCTCCACGTCAGTCAAACCGTGGTACTTGTCTGGCAATGGACGCAAAGGCGTTTCGATAACCGTGAATTCAGGGTTGTGCTTAGGGTCCATTCCTTCGTTACGGAAAACACGACCAATTTCATAAACACGTTCCATGCCACCAACAATCAAACGCTTCAAGTGCAACTCCAATGCGATACGCATGTACAAGTCGATATCCAAAGCGTTGTGGTGTGTGATAAATGGACGAGCTGACGCACCACCAGTCGTCATTGGTTGCCAGAAGTCTACGCCAGTCTCTTCCTTGATCAAATCAACCATGTGCTTACGAGCAAATGGCTTTGCCAAGTCGATATCGTGACCTTGGTACGTAATCTTCAAGTCATCAGTTACAGCTGCTGCAGCGGCCTTGATGATGTTCTCAGTTTCTACCATGACATCTTCAAAGTTCCAGTATGCAGCATTGCGATCCGTAAAGCGGTCGTCTTCTTCGTTCTTCTTGGCCAATGGTGACACATCCACTGGGTGTCCGTAAACGAATGTAGGTTGAATCAACGTATCCTCAACAAACGTCTCGAAGAACTCGTTGATGATGTGACCAACACCCCAGTATTGTTCATACTTAACACCCTTTTCGTCAGCGATAGCACGTGCTTCTTCCATGATTCCGATTCCCAATCCACCAGTAGGTGGCATACCGTATTCCAAAGCCTCGATAAAGTCTTCGTCAATACCTTCCGCCTCATCGTTACCAGCGGCACGCTCTGCAGCTTGTGCTTCAAAACGCTCGCGTTGGTCAATTGGGTCGTTCAATTCAGTAAAGGCATTACCATATTCAGCACCGACGATGAACAATTCAAGAACTTAATCTATATTACAGATACAGTTACCAATTGTCAACACTTTCTTCAAACTTTATTGCATATATTTTGTACAAAAAAGAGCGATGCCCAAATCTAGGCATCGCTCCTTAATTATTAATTGTTATTAACGCATCGTTGGGAACAACAAAACGTCTCGAATCGTATCTGTATCAGTCAACAACATAACCAAACGATGGCAAATGTTTTTGCATCAAGAACTAGCTTGATGACCCTACACATTTGTTTCATCGAAACGATATTCAGTTTTCAATGACCTACGTCGTTGCCTCATCAGACAACTTATATATCTTAACAGTTGATGAAACGAATGTCAACAACTTATTTGAAGATAATTTTTTGAAGTGTGTCACGCGGATAACTCGTACCCCGTAAGTCAATTTTTGTTGTTTAACAGAAGTTAAACGAATTTACTAGCGAATTGACTT
>JACSZT010000002.1:0-169715 GCA_014332815.1 Weissella confusa
ATTCAGAATGTTTTCAAAATAAAAAAGCGTCATCACTGACTGTGATAACGCTGAACTGAACCCCATGAGTTGGAGTAAATCTAACTCATGGGGTTTTCTTATGTTCTCGAAAGAAATTCAAATTGAAGCAGTATCGATGTATCTCAAAGGTGTTCCGCCCGTTGCAATACGGCAAAAATTCGGAATCAAAGCTCATTTGGAAAACGACAGCATAAATTGATGGCAAGACCAACAAGCCAATCATGACGACAATATAGAATTTATGCTCTTTAAAATATCCCCACTCTGCTTTAAACATCTAGTCCCTACCTTTCAATCATTCTGCTGCACTTTATACTCCAGTAGAACAAATAAACGTTAACAACCAATGCCTAATCTTTAGGCATCATTGCCTATACTTACCATCTGAAATGCCCTTATTGGCCTCTTTTTCATTAAGAACCGTAAAGTCCATAGCATCAGATTTCTTCAATTCACTCGCCAGGTCTTTTCCGACAGACAGTTTCTGCTTATCCACTGTATACGCCTTGTCCTTATTCACCACCACAACAGGCAAATCGGACACTTTTTGATACGGATTCCATAGCGAACTCAACTGTTTTGCGTAGGTCTCGGTCACTTCACCAGCAACCTGCGCCACGATACCTTCAGCCGCTGTTTCAGCCATCTTTCCGGCAATAAAACTGTGCCCTGAACTAATCTCATAATGCAGCACCATTTTCTTTGGTTTATCCGCTAGCAAGCTTGTGGCATTCTTCGAAAAGTCTTTTGGAATGGTAATTTTCATATAGTCGTCAGACAATTGTGTGACACCTTCGTCCAATGTTTTTGTTCCATTTTCAAAATCCGTCGCGCCATCAGTCAGCGTACCCAGATTCGTGGTAATCGTCTTATTCCCATCTTCCAGCTCTAAAGATCCATCTGATAACGCTTTGTTAGCCTTAGCGGCATCGTTAACCCCGGCACCAACTTTCTTAACAGCCTTCACCGTCCCGGCTAACAATTCGTCTGCCTTCGTTTGGACGTCTGCCAGTGTCGCTTCGACGTCAGCTAAATCTTGGTTCACCGCTGTCGTGCCTAGCTTGTCATTAAGTTGCGACAGACCATCCGACACCTCTTTGCTACCATCGTAAGCCTGGTTGACACCGCTCGTGTACGTCGCAACCCCACTAGTCAAGGTCGTCGCATTCATGGCTGAGTTTGATTGCTGTTTTTCAATCGCTTGGAGAACCACTTGTTTTTGATTATCATCCAACTCATTCAAGCCATTGATAAGTTTCGCCAATTCTTGTTGGTCATTCTTTTGTGCGTCCGCAAGAATTTCCTTTTGCGCCTTAATTTGTGCAACAACTTGCTTTGCATCTTCTAAATGCTCTGGCTTTGGCCCATCAGTCAATTCAGTAATGGCTGCTGATGCCTCTCGTATTTGCTCAATTCCGTTCGCCAAGTCATTCTCCGCAATCGTTTGAACCTTGTCGTGCAATTGCGCCGCTGAATCCAGCTTTTCTTGTGCTTTATCCAAAACTGGTTGCAACTTCGCTTCAAGATTGTCAAAATCCGTCTGCAACGCACTTAACTTTTGGGGGACAAGTCCGTCACCTAACGTCTTCGATCCATCCGCTAATTGAGAAGATCCACTACGGATTTGGTCCGCCCCCGAAATCAAAGCAGGAACGTTGCTCTTAACCGTTGTTAGGCCACCACTAAGTTGTTGTGATCCTGATAGCAACGTCGCTGAATTTTGATTTAATTCACCCAGCCCCGCCGTCACCTGATTTGAAATCCCAACGTACAATCCAACCGACAACATGTATGGCGTCATACCCGTTCCGTTGTTTTTAACGTGGTCCTTTTCCGTTTCAACAGCCTTCACTGGTGTCGCAACTTGGTTATACAAGGCCTTTGTTGCGTGGAAACCACTCGTTGCCTTGCCAACCTCACCCAACTTCTCAGCCAATGTTGCGTTACCACCCTGAATCTTCATTACCGTCATACCATATGTGGCCCATGGGTGAATTGGGTCCAGCCCCAACACTGCTACGGCCAAGCCATACACAATGGTTGCCGCCAAAACAGAATAGAATACTAACACACTCATCTTAGAAGCGAACCAGCCTAATTCAGATTCAGGCTTCTTACGTGGTTCACCCATTCCCATCATCAAATTAAACGCCAGCCACTCACGGAAACCATCAACCGTGTATGTCATTGGCAAGTACGGGTGTAACCATTTGAAGAATCCGCTCGTTAATTGAATTGGGTAGGTTCCTGCTGAACCACTCAATTGCAATACCAAGAAGACCACCGCCAAGAATGCTCCTGGTTTGTCCAACCAGAGATTCAACGCGGTGACAATGGCACCGAATGTCAGTGATCATTGTAATTGAAAAGGCAACCTTATAGCACTTGCTACGAGGTTGCCTTTTTGTATGCATTATAGTTCTTCGAGATCCGACATCATTGTAAAGTTACGCATGCGGGCTGCGTAATACAAGTACATGATAATTGTAAAGACGGCCGTGATACCCAGCAAGACACCAACCTGTGGCCATACCGACCCACCAATCATAATCTATTGTTCTCACACAGCGAGCGCATTTACAGCAACGGCTCAATGCGAATTACGCTTATGATTGGTGGCATTTTTGCGTTAATCGGCTTCATTCTGTCCGTTTTGCCAAGCGATACGCTAACTGGCACGGGCTTCATCGGTCGTCCAAAAGATCAAAAGCTTGTTTTTAAAGAAGATTATACTGATTCATCCGATGACGGTAGTCAGCCTAACGTACAAGGCATTGAAAATTGGAAGCTAATGAGTGAACTACTTTCAGCACCGTTCACATTTATCGTTGTAATAATTGGTATCCTATTGGCTTTGGCCATGTTCTTACCAAATATCGCGCTAACGATTCGTCGTTACCGCGACGCTGGTACGGTAACTTGGGTTGCTTGGCTTGTTTGGATACTTTAGGAGGTATTTGTTATGGTAACTATGTGGCAAGCATTTATTAATTTTTGGAAAGGCTACGTGAACTTCACGGGCCGTTCAACTCGTGCCGAATTCTGGTGGATGAGACTTTGGTCAACTATCATCTTCTTTGTTTGGCTTATTTTATTCGTTATCGCCTTGGTAAGCGATTCTAGCCTAATTAGTAAGGTCGACAAGTCTGAATTGACTAGCATGGTTGGCGTTGTGGAACACGGGCTATTTTTGAACATCGTTGATAAGGTTGTTGTCGGTCGCGACAACGGCGTTGAAATTTTCGATGCTCACCCACAACCTTTGATTTAAAGAAAATGCAAAAGTCTCGCTAAGGCGAGGCTTTTTTATTTGTTTTGAATATCAACTATGACACAATTATCTTCTGCGCCAAAGCTAACGCACTACTTGCCAGTTGAAGTCATCCCTTATGGATCTGACCAACTTTTCAAGCGTTTGGAAGCCAAGGGCTACAAGCCTTCATGGCGTCTTGACCAAAACGGCAACCCCGTTCGTACCGACTCAGCAAACTTCTTAATTGATTTGCACCCAACTGATATTACAGATCCATTCACGCTTGGTCAGCGTCGTACGGCAGCCAAGCTTGGCATTCCAATGTACAACGTTGATGACGTTGACCACATTGACCTAACAATCGACGGAGCCGACGAAATTGACCCTGAATTTGCTGCTATTAAGGGTGGCGGGGCCGCTTTGCTTTGGGAAAAAATCGTTGCCATTAACTCATCACGCAACATCTGGGTTGTTGATGAAGGTAAGCGTGAAATGGAAGTTGGCCACATGACTGATACAAACGAACTCAAGAAAATTGCCGGTTATCGCGCAGCTGAATTTGTCGAAGACGGCATGGTTGTCGGTATCGGTTCTGGTTCTACCATCGCGTACGTTATCGAAGCCCTTGGCAAGCGCGTGGCGGAAGAAGGACTTAACATTGTTGGTGTCCCAACGTCAGACAAGATGCTTCGTCGTACCAATCAAGCAGTGTCGCACGGAACGCACGAATCTTTTCTTCGTCCCACATGTCAATCATGACTCGTCCTCAATTTCTTTTTTCATAATGAGTCCAGTTTAGCAGATTTCACTAACAAATTAGCACCTTCGTTTTTTGCATTTGCTTAAATCAATGCTTATAAGCGATAATAGAAGTATTAAATCTGTAATAGCCAAGACCTTCCCAAGCTTTCAGCAAATCTTGCTCAGGTGCTGCTGCCAAATCATTCAACGTTGGGAACATGGTCATAAACCGATTGAAATACGGAATGACTGTTTGCACCTGCGTTTGCTGCAACATAATTTCTGATACCCAGACACGGTATGGGTCTTGGTTTTCGCGCCACGGCAAGTCAGCTCGACCTAACAGACGCGCAAACACGCGGAAGGCATTACCGTCGATAGCTGGCACCGGCTCCTTAAAGGAAATGCTAGCGATAGCCGCTGCCGTATACGGTCCGATACCCGTTAGATTTTCAAGTTCAGCCATCGTATCCGGCCAGACACCGTTGTAATCATCACGTACTTGAATCGCGGCTTTTTGCATGTTGCGAACACGTGATGTGCCATCTGCATAAGCAGCATTAAATTGCTTAACCGGCGAGTGTTCAGAATCATAATTCTTGGCACTCATATAAGATGACCCTAAATCCATAATCGCTTGATTAAAATCACCTGGACGCTCTGGGTCAATCAATTGCAAACCCAAGTCAAAAAACACCTTACGCGTCTTCGGCTGTGCGATATCGGCATCAATTTTTTCGTCCTCAGACCACTCAGCATCCGGATCAGTAACGAAGTCTGTCAACGCATAGAGTGGCATCGTCCAAAAATTAGCGAGCAAACCAGTCGTTGGGCGCTGCTCCCATAGATAGCCAGCCGGTGAATGCACAGCCACCGCAAAATAGGTAATTGGCTTAGGCTTGGGCGCCTTTGACTTCACCGGATAGAAATCTTCATGTGGATCACGCGTCAATGCGTCAAATTCACGCCACGTACCTCGTTGTAATGGCATTGCTTCAACTTCAGCCGTCAGTACGGTCACCGTCCATTTTTGGTGCGTGTATACGTGCGTCACTGGTCGACCAGCCATTTTAGTTAACTCAGCCACTACGCCATAATCCGCCAGCAAACGTTTCTCAGTAGCTGCAATCATATTGGTCATCGGTCAAAGCAATTGAAATCGCTGCAGCGTCGTCAATTCCTGGATCCATATCCAGCAAGATTTTGTGTGTCATGTCTATATTCCCCGTGTTCCATTTGTGAGTCTGTGTATTAGATAATACCATACATCACGACTGCATAATATTGCATATTAATTCAATCGTTTCCAAATTTTTTCTTGGATTTTTGGTAAAATCCCAACCAGGCATCCCTGACGCACCGTGTACGTGAGACGCATCCTGATAGTGCTTCAACAAAGGCATTTGGGCCCCAGTTGCAACCGGCACCTTATCTTGCACACCGAAGAACTCCACCAACTTTAAGGCGTTAAGCGTCGTCTTATCAGCGCTGACGTTACCCGCAACGGTCGTCAAAAGTTTTACATCGAGGTTACCGCCTGAAAGTGAGCCACCCATGACAACCAAACGGTCAATCTTAGCTTTCGTTTCAGGGTACATGCGGAACAAGTGCGCCACATTAGTAAACGCACCCGTGGCAACAAGGGTTAGCTTTTCGTCACTGGCCATCAACGTATCACGCATCGCCTCAACCGCATGTTGTGCCAATGGCTTCGTCGTCACTGGCGAATCTGCATAATTACCCAACAACGCTTGCAACATTGCACCTGCTTCGTTAAGCGTACCAAGCTTTTGGATATTTTCGTGTGAAAGCAATGCTTTCATCGTCACATCAAGGCCCACCATCACAATTGGCAAACCAGCTTCGAATACAATTTTAGCAGCGTGTGGATCTGTATAAATATTAAATTCTGCCACACTAGACAGTGCTACATCAATGTCCGTGGCCACTGAAACATTTGTTTGTCCGTCGTGTGACGTGCGCAAAATGTCAGCAATTGTCCCACCCATTGCGGGACCTTCAGTCACAACATCAACCCAATAGTCAGTTAATTCAAAGTACTCTGGGTGTGCCAAATAGAACAATGTGTTCACATCGTGCATTGGCTTTCCCTCAATTTCATGCGCCGCAAATTCTTCAGGATTCATCACCATTCTCCAAACTGATTCCAATAATAAAAGAATACCGCAAAATGCCCGTCTAATCAATAGTTCCAAGGAGTTCAAGAAAACAAAACAAGGTGTTATGTTTCACGTGGAACACAACACCTTGTTTCATTACTTAATTCGGGCAATTTCTGCCATAAACCATTCGTTAAACGGGTGCAACTCTTCTGTCTGTAATTCTGGATATGCCCAGGCCAACGTCAAAGAGTCGTAGAAGTGCTTCAAGTACACTTCATCACGTTCAGTAATTGCCGTTAGGTTCATGTGTTCATTCACCGCAACTAAACGCTCGTAGTATTGCTGATATTGCGCTAGTTGTTGTGCATTCAATTCAACATTATGCTCGCGTAATGAAGCTGGCGCCGTCTTGTTACCGAATTCTTCGGCACGAGCATGTTCAACTGTTACGCCTTCCAAGCCCAATTCCTTTACCAAATCACGCAAGAAGTTGATGCGCTTGTTCAAGGCATCAATAATCGTGATTTGCAATTGCGGAAATGCAATCTTCAATGGCAATGATGGGAACCCAGCCCCAGCGCCAACGTCAATCACTAGACTCACGTCGATTTGGTCGCCAATCTCAGCCCCCAAAGTTGTGATGGCCTTCTTCGCTTCTGCCAATTCTTCATCAGCAGCGCTTCCCTTCATGGCCAACAACACGCCACCAACCTTAACGAATGGCAACGTCAACTCCCCCAAGACATTCAAACGAGCCAAAGCACGGGCCGTCGCAACATCATATTGCTCACCGCTAGGGATGCGCCCAAGTTAACCGTCGTGGTCGTTTTACCGACACCACCCTTTTGGTTAGCTAATGCAATAATGTGTCCCATTGTTTTCCCCTTTCTACAACGGCTTGCGCACTGGATCACCAGGCTTGCGCGGATACTTTTTTGGTGTGTTCTTTACTTTCTTAATCACGATAACCGAACGTGGATCACCATTTGAGCACCGGCCAAGCGAATCGTGGCTGGCACAATGTCCATGCCCTCGTGTGACGTTGGCATAATCACGTCGGCCAATGGCACATCGTGAACCAATACGTCGTACACATCGCGTTCAATACTTGACTTTTGCACGCCTGAACCTGATGTGGCGTTTCCTTGTGCATCAGTGTCGATCAACAACACTTTCTTACCTAGGGATTGTCCCAACCCTTCAAGGGCGTAGTATTCAGCTTGCACTGGAATCAAAATTGAGTCCGCTGCTGAGAACGTGTTAATCGTCACCAATCCAAGTGAAGGTGGATTGTCGATTAGGATGTAGTCGTACTTTTCACGAACACCTTCCAAGGCATTCTTCAAGCGCAACTCGCGCGCCATCGCTGGTGCCAATTCAAGTTCGCCACGTGATGGCGCTTCTGACAAACGCACGTTACGTGGAATAACCGTGTCGTACACATCGCTACCGAAGTACTCACGCACATTTTGAATAACATCTGATGACAAGTTGGTACGAGGATCAACCATCGTCATCAACACACCCTCAACTTCCAAGTCTGGGTTGAAGTGTTGCTTAACCAACTTCATGTTGTTCATCAAACACGAACCGTATCAGTCGTTGCAATTTCTGTATCAAGACCTTGTTCAGCAAACAAAGCGCCTAGACCGCCACCGTTGCCACCAAGGCCACCCAAACCTGACTTCTTAGTGTTCGCCATGAGCTGCCAAGACCTCCTTTGCCAAGTCCATATAAACTTCGGCTCCCTTTGACTTTGAATCATAGTCAATGATTGCCAAACCGCCAATTGTGAGGCACGCCAACGACGCTCACCGGCCAACAACTCGTATTGCGTGTTGTCCTTAGGGTTGTGACGCACAATCACTGGTTGCAACACGCCGTTTTCCTTGATTGATGCTGCCAAATCTTGCAAAGCATCTTGATCAAAGACATGACGTGGTTGGAATGGGTTCGCCACAATCTTGTCGATTGCAATAGTAGCCACGGCTGAGCGAGCCTTACCAAGGCGCTTGGCCACTTGTTCTTGCGTCAACTTCAACGCATCCATCATGTCGCGATAAGCTTGCGCCTCTTCAAGAGGCGTCAAGTCTTCGCGTTGCAAGTTTTCCAAAATAGCGGCTTGCATCATTTGTTCGTCGTCTAACTTACGAACAATCGCCGGTACGTCCTTCTTGACAGCTTGTTCGTTCAACTTGTTAACCAATTGTTCAAGTTGACGAACCGTCATGCTTTCAGCAATTGCACGCTTAGCAACTGGCACAATGCGACGCTTGTTGCGCAATCCGAGCAACGTACGCGCTTGTCCCATTGATAGTTGACCAGCTTGCAACATATCCTTCACTTCGTCAGGCAAGTTAAGCAAACGAAGGAAGAATTATTCCTCGTCAAATGAAATGCCCAATACATCAAAGATGCGGTTCAAATCATCATCAGACAAGTATGCAATTTCAATTTTACCAGCACCCTTACGATTACGGGTGACGTTGACCTTCGTCCCAAACTTATCTTCCAAAGCAGCCGTCGTTGCCTTCAAATAAGCAGATGGTTCGTCGTTACCCTTACCAGTAGTGCTGTTCTGACGCTGAACGCAAAATGCGCTTCAAGCGCTTATCGAAATCATGACGCGTCATCATTACTTGGTGACCACAACCTTGGCACGTCAACTTAATGTCGGCGCCAATACGGTTGATTTCCCATTCATTCGCACCACACGCATGTGGCTTCTTCATCTCAACTACATCATGCAAGTTGTACATAACCAACCTCCAAAATTCTTGAATACGGGCCAAACGATCATCTGGCACTTCAACCATTCCCACGTTTGGTTCGATCGTGGCAAATGGGTAGTTAGCCATTTCGGCACCCGCCTTAGTAATTGCGTTAAACAAAGTTGACTTACCAACGTTTGGCAAACCAACGATTCCTGCTGTAAGAGCCATTTTTAAATACCTATCTCTCTATTAATCGTCAATTGGGTCAACCTTACCGTTAACGTGAGTGATGTCATCATCGTCAAAGGCACGAACCACGTGCACGATGGCGTTTACTTGACGGATGTTTTCAAGGAACTTGTTTCCCAATCCTTCACCCTTTGAGGCACCCTTAACGATACCGGCAATGTCAGTAAATTCGAAGGTCGTTGGCACGATCTTGTCAGCTGGCACTTGTTCATCTTCGTTCCAATCAATTGAACGAGCAGGCTTTCCTTCTTCCAAAACTGGCTTCAACTTAGCAAGCACTTCAAATTCTGCAGCAGCATCCTTGTCCTTAGCTTGCTTAGCCTTCTTTTCCGTTGTTGCGTAACGCTTTTCAACGGCTTCCAAGTCGGCCAAAACCAACTCCAAGTTGATTGTGTTGATGTCATCTTCGTCATCCATACCGGCCAATTCTTCTTCGGCACGGGCTGAAATTCCAATAACATCAGCGTTTTCGGCTGCAGCGTATTCCTTGATTTGTTGGAAGTACTTTGATGCTTCTGGATCTGCCATGTCATCTTCAGCAACGTTAGCCACGTACAAAACTGGCTTTGACGTCAACAAGAAGAAACCACGCACAATCTTCATAAATCCACGCTCAAAGTCTGAGTGGATAACACCGGCAACTTGTGGTGCCTTCATACCTGCACGGAACGTCCAAGCACGCGTTTCCTTACCACCAGCGGTAAAGAACGTACGCAAGTCCAACAAGTGGTAGGCTGAACGAATCAAACGGTTCAAACCTGGTTCCGTAATACCTTGCAATTCCATCAATTCAGCCTTCGATGGTAGCGTAGGCGTTACCGTTTGTTCTTGTGATTCTGTCATGAGTTCCCCCGATTAAACGTTGAACAAGAATTCGATGATATCACCGTCTTGGACAACATACTCCTTACCTTCTGAACGACGACGTCCAGCTTCCTTAACTGCCTTCATTGAACCGTATTCGTCCAAATCAGCAAAAGCAACCGTTTCGGCACGAGCCTTGCGCCCCAACGCTTCAGCAGGTGTGTTAAACAATTGACGCGCTGTCGTACCAGTCTTTTGACCGTCCAACAACTTTGCGCCAACTTCAGCAATCAAGGTTGCCTTGCTTTCGTCGCCTTCAACAAGTTGTACCATTTGCCAAATAAAATCTTGATTACGCTTCGTCAAACCAGACGTGGCCAAGTCGGCACGACCACCCAACAATGATGTCAAAACCAATGAGGTAATTCCAGCTGCACCGGCACTACCAGTTTGTGATGCCTTGCTAAATAGCAACGTCAATCCAAACATAAAGCTGAACATCATGAAGAAGGCAATTGCGTTATCAACCAACAATGGCCAGAAGCCGTATGTTGCGTAGCCAGGTGCTGGCGTTGCTTCAGTTGCGTTAAAGGCGATTACGGCGAATACTAGGTACAACCAACCTGGCAACAATGGGTTGATAACAGCTGGCAAGTAGCTGAAGCCCAAGTATGCCAAGAACCACAATACAAAGGCACCGACTGAAATCAAAATCTTCAATAGTACTGGTGTCTTTGAACCGTCCTTCTTTGGTGCCAACGTCATTGTAACAACGGCGAAGAAGAATATAACTGGCTCGTAACCTTCGTTCTTCACGTAGATTTCAAGCAATTCAGCAATTTCGTGATCATCATCAACAATCAAAATTTTCATCGATTCATCCTCACTAATTCTAGTTGCTTACTTGGTTTGTGGACGACGTGTGCTACCACCGAGGAATCCACCTTGGATACCCGTCTTAACACGCCAGAAGCGGAACCCGATTGCACCCGTAATCAACCCTTGAATCTTGTCCATTGCACCAGACTTGGCTGACAACAACAAAATTGGTACAGGATTGTCCTTACGAACTTCCTTCAACACTTCCGTACCGTTCATTTCAGGCATCATGATGTCCAAAATCACCAAACCGATGTCTGGGTTTGTACGGATCTTCGTCATTGCTTCCTTACCATCGCTGGCTCCGAACTCCAACGCCGTCAAATTAACTTCAACACCGTCAGCCGTCTTAACTTCGTGGCTGTCCTTGTTAATCGTCAAAGGACCGATATCAAGTACTTCTGGCGTGGCTTGCGCCATACCGTTTTGGGCACGACGTAGCAAAGCACGCACACGTGCCATCACTTCCAACGGGTTAAATGGCTTCGTCACGTAGTCGTCATCAATCTTATAACCAACACCCCAAACGGTTTGAACAACTTGGTTACCACCAGTTGCAGCTTCCAACTTATCGCGCAAGTGTGAAACGTGCACCATAACTGTCTTAGCAGACACAACTGATTCTTGTTGCCAAACGCGTTCGAAGATATCGTCAGCACTAAACACACGGTTTGGGTGTGAAGCCAACAAATACAAAATATATCTTGGCGCCAGATAGCCTGAATTTCAAGCAACCAGTTTGCTGTATGCCAGTTTGAACGCATCGCCAATAGGATGCCAATCCCAGTAAACACAAAAAGCAGGGCCGAAACGACTGCCTTGACTACTAACAACAGCCAATCCAGTACACTAAGTTTCATCCCTACTTCCTCTTTCTATACGCGGTGCTTATAGCACCTCACATTAGTGGCGAGCGGACGCAAACGACGACTCATTCGCGTTTCCGACAAACCAGTAGCGTTGGCATCACGCACACGTGGCGCCAACTCACTCACGCTATCAATCAGGTGCGTTAAAACAATCTGTTCATAAAAGAAATGAACCACCACACCCCAGAGTGCAATCACCACAATAGCGACCACAACTGCCAACGCCAAGGCCGTCGTTGCATATTTCGTCATGTCAGCACGTGATAAATTGCCTTGTTCGTCATTCACAATCAATCCCAAATAACCCAAGATTGACGTCAACGGCGTACGCAAATCGTGCGACACATTGGTTATCATTTCATCCTTAGAACGCTCAATTTCACGTTCCTCGGCCATTGCTTTTTGTGCGGCATCAAACACGCCATTTTCAATGCTGTTAGGATTCGTCACCGCTGACACAACCACGTGTTTATTCTTGGCTTCCAACTCATAGTTTACCGCCAATTGTTGCAACATGGCCGCCAAATCAAGCGGTGCCCAGCGCAACTTGAAATCAACTTGGCGAACTTGCGTGTAATCAAACAAATCTTCAACCAGTGACTTCATTTGTCCTGCCTTATCATGGTAAAAGCGATCAAACAAGCGCTTGATTGATTCTTCTGGAATCTTTTCACCATTATTCGTCACACGAATCTCAGCAATATTTTCAGATGGGAAAGTTTTAGCTGACAAACGTACAAACGTTGCCCCATCCCCATACTTCAATGCATTACTAATCAAATTCATGAAGACACGCGCCAAACGATCCGGATCTCCAACCGTAACCATTTTCTCATCTTCACATTACGCTCCTTCGTCATCAAGTCCCTCTGGTTGTAATGGTAGTCGAATAATAAAACTTGTCAAATCATCATTCGATTCAACTCGTACTGTACCACCGTGCGCTTCAATCACACCATTTACGATTGCAAGCCCCAGACCAGTGCCACCAGTCTTTGTGTTACGTGAGCTTTCAACGATTCTACTAAGTAAACCGTCAACAATTTAGAAATTGATGCAATCGGAATGCGCTTGTTGCCGTTTTTATCCGCGAGAACTTGGCCGGTTTGCACATCCACAACAGCCGCTGCCTGAGCATCAACTGTTGGCGTTACGATCGCGGCATAACTTGGTGTTGCAACACCAAATGCCAACACCACCGTCATCAACAAACCTGCCGAAACCGCGTAACCAAGGGCTAATGCCGCGGCATTAGCCGACTTAATCAGCGCCATTTCCGTCAATTCACGCACCGTATACGTACGCTCTGTACTCAACGGCACGTTGGCCAACCCAGGTTCAGTACTAATCGCCACAATTGACGCAGGCACTGAAACAGGCGTATCCATTGTCAACTTACCCGCTTCAATCGCCCGATCTTCAACCAAGTGGCGGCCGACAATCGCTAATTCACGCGCCGACAATTCGTTTTCCACGTCATCACCAAGATTTGGGTTCTTCAATGCTCCCATATCACCGTTAGTTAGACCAGCGCCACTGACAATCGTCGTATCGTCGATGCCCCAACTCGTCAACAAGTCTTGAATTTCCTGATTGACCCCCGTCGGCGTACTCACATCGCGATTGGCCAACTTCGTTAAACCAATAAAGGTGCTGTGAACTGATAGCGCGTATCCCGTCTTCAAGCCTTTGAAGTCGTAACCGTGGCCATCCGTCAATAACGAATTTGAATTCTTTATCGTTTCAGTCCCAGTCGCCCCACTAGGCACAACTGCTGACGTCATACTCGTAATTTCAGTGATATTTGGATAAGCCTTGGGTGCAAAGAGCGTCACTGTCTTGTTCGTTACCAGCGGATAACGACGGTGACCATCTTTTGCCTCTTCAACCGGCACACGCTGCATTTGCGTGCCCTTCTTAAGGGTAACAACCTGCGTAGCTGCCTTCACTTGGTCCAGCATCGCGGCCGTTTGCGTAAATGTGTGATCACTTCCAAGCACAACGGTAATCGCTTGTTCGACGTCCTCGTTCATAATCAAATTAACCTTCGGAAAACCGTCAACAAAATCATTTGCTGCCCGAACTTCCGCCTTTGAACCACCATCAACAAACAGGTTTTCATTGTGATCAACAACGTGACCCTTTGAAATCGGTGCAATCATATCGTGGTTTGAACGAATCGTCATATTCACTTTGGCTTTATCCCTGATGAAGATAACGTTGTAATGGACGTCTCAGAACGTTTGTTGCAATACGAAGCTGCCGTTGCTGAAGAAGAAGCAAACGCGGACGCGGAGTAAACTAAAAATGACCTGATGCCAAACGGCGTCAGGTCATTTTTTTACTTAATCAAACAAATTTGAAATAACGCGCTTGGCGTCACGGTACCATTGAACAAGAGTTGTTGGGGTATCTTTGATACGATGATGACCTACAAGGCCATCGTTGCACCAGTTGTTGAGATTTGGTTTGCGGATGACTACACGGATGAAGCGGTTGGTGTCTTGTTCCGTCAACACGACGGTGATTTCCAACAAGAAATGGAAATGCCATATTCTGGTGACCACTCATGGTTGGGTAAGGGATTGATTGTTGAGATCCGGTCAACATCCTTTAGGCCTTCACGCCATGTCATATATTCGTTCATGTTAGCTCATTGTCCTTCCGTGGTATACTATTAGATGAATTAATTTTACCACATCTAGAGTGAGGAACTAAATATAATGTTTGAATCTACTAAGTCACGCGTTGTTACTGAAGAACTTGCCAAGCGTATGCCTGAGGAAGCGCAAACTGCAGTAATAATCAAGATATCGGCAATTTGCATCGCTTGGTACTTCTTCTTGATTGGTGACATGATGACCTTTTGCTTAACGTAGTTGTTAATCATCGTTGACGTCACCATTGGCATGTTAAGTGGCGCCAAAACGTTATTCACATACTCAACGACTTGATCCATGTAAAGATCAAATGCTGGCAAATCCTCCCAGTGTGGGAATAAGACAACATTGGCTGCATCGCGCATGAGTTGCAAATCCAAGTGATCGGGGTCGAATTCAACTGGCACAGGGCCTTGCAAACGAGCTGCCAACGCATCCACAAAGGCATTGTAGGCCTTCTTTGGATAATCGCCAACCGTGACTTGATCTATAGCCGCACGGATTTCATCAAGTGAAAAGACAGGCTTCATCAAAGACGTTGCAATTAATTCTTCACGCATGTCGCGTCCTCCTATCTGCTTACACTCATTAGACGCACGAACTGGGGAAATAGTTTCAAAAATAAAAAAACACGCCGTTAAGCGTGTTTCATTTTACTACTTAGTTGTTGGAACTTCCTTGATTGGGTTGCGCTTACGCATCAACTCAAGCAACTTTTCGGCTTCCATCTTGTGGGCTTGCTTGCGTTGCACATCAATCGCGGTGTTAATCAAAATGCGGAATAGCCACGTTTTCAAATAGCGCGGCTCCTGCACCTGACCCACCTGACGCAACGCTTTTTCAGCAGTCGCCTGTACAATATCTAACGCTTCAGCCTCTGTGTGCACATAACTCAGCGCTACACGGTACAACGCGACTTTATTCTCATGTAGAACCGTGTTTTCTGATAATTCAAGCGTTAATGCAATGTCAGCAAACGTTTGATCCTCAAAGAAATGTAGCCGAATAATCGCTTGTTCTTTAGCACCCAAATCCGCAACAGCATCATTAAGCGCCAATCGCATTTCAGGCGCAAGCGTTGTTAACGCTGGCATAAATTCAAGTGATTCATCGCCAATTTCGTTGCGACGTTCAGTGACGTTTGCCACCAATTCAAGCGCTTGCGCTTAGGTGCCGTCTTCACAACGGCTTGATCGATTACGGCTGACAACTTATCCATTGGTACATCTTGGGCATTATAGGCCGTCTTTACATCTTCTAGTGTCATCTTACATTCCCCCGTTCAAGGCTGCTTCTAACTTTTTCAAGCTACGATAATAGGTCGTTTTTCCAAATCCGTATTCGCCAAATGACTCAATAGCGGCACCTTAATATCCGCGTATGACGTCTTATCAACATGCTTATACTCACGGAACAGCACCACCTTCACCGCATCGCGGACAACTGGCATACGTTCAGCAGCGCTCGCAAATGAATATGAGGTGTTCACCGCCAACGTAAACGCCGCCGCCACAGCCCCAACACCAACAATCGTCGTGTAACTCAACTTGGTTGCTGTATCGGCCATCGACATGTCTTGGCGTCGCTCGAGTACTAACAGCTGGTCATTATTCACCTTCTCTTGATAAGTCTGCGTCAGTGACTTGGGTGTATCATCCGTCTTATTCATGAAGGCATCATACAATGCGCGCCCTTCACTAGCATACGAAGCATTTAGCTTGTCTATATCACCACGTTGGAAAACCAATACCAGCTGATTGTGTTCGTTAATATAGAACGTTTGCGTCTTCGAAATGGCTTCAACCGGCGTATTGTACTTATCTGACGCCTTAATTTGCTTGTTCACATAGTCGCGCAACACCGTTTGGTAATCAGCCGACTTGAACAACATAGGCAACGTTAGCACCAACCCGCGTTGCTTATGCATCTCGTTGACCCCCTTTACTATCTAAACTAATCTCACTAGCATAACACAAAGAAACCGCTGTTTATACCCAAAACAGCGGTTTTATTAGATTTCAATTAGATTGTATTACTTCACATATTCATGCGATACCAATTGGTTATCAATTAGATTGGTTGGAATCGTCATTTCAACTGGGCCAACATACATTGGCGCGACGGCCAAGTGACCACCGTACAAGCCTGCAATAAAACCAGCAACCGATACCGCAATCAATAAGAATCCCGTGATAAACGCGCCAAAATATTCCACATAATACACGGTCACGTTCGGCCCAATTGAACTTCCCAAAAGCACAGTTAGGAAAACCGTTAATGATCGCAACTTAAGATTACGATCCAACGCCATGAAGTCTATCTTCATCGTTGATGAGTCAATCATCATCGCCTGTTCAGCAGGGTCAGCAAACGACGCCCCGACTGACGCCGTCAAAAACCCAACGAACGTGACATACGGATTGGTGTACCACGGTGAATTCATCAGCATCGCCAATGCGTATCCACCGATAATCATCGCCGATCCAATTAGAATCGTTTTCTTACGACCTAGTACAAAATTCGCCTTAACGTTAGCCATATCAAGCGTTTCCGCCATCCCCCAATTAATAATCGAAGCATTGATAATACCGACAATCATTGAGCCCATCAACAACTCAAACAAGTAATCTCGGAAGAACCAACCACCAATGGCCGCACCAATCATCACACCGATATTGATAATCCAATAAATCAACGCGAAGACGAATTTACGACTGAATGACAGCATACGCTGTCCATAAAAATGCACGCCGAATAGTGTGTAGTCACGGAATGATTCAGCCAAGTGCGCTGCCAAGTAGAAATCAGGTTGTGAGTAAATCACGACGGCAAAAATCGTTCCAAACATGAACAACAAGTAACGCTTGTCAGTCAGCACATGCGCATATGACTTAACGGCGCTCCAAACAGATTCATTAATCATCTCACCAACCGTGAAAACAACCGCTGCGAATGCCAACGGCCAGAAATCACGCAACAAGAACGCCATTGCAAAACCAAGCCCTTGCATAAACGTTCCAATCGCATAGCCTCGAATCAGTGGCCAACGGTTTGTCATGTGGTTAAATGCCGACATCGTCAACACAATCACAACTGTATTAATCACCAACTTGGCAACTGAGTAAATCGCAATAAAGACGCCGATCATGAGCATAACTGCTGCTCCGACACTACCGACGAAGTGTGATGCTGACACCATCACCCCGGCCATAATGTTTCCCAATGGACGCGTCGCCGCAAAAGCACCTGAATAGGCACCCAACTTTTCTGGATTCATCATATCCGCACGCAACGTCTGACTTGATGGCCTCAGCCAATAACGCGATCTCCGCTGCTAACAGTAATGTTGCTAAGATGGCCGACAGTCAATCCGAAAAGTCCGACACTAAGACATCAACCGTTGATGATAAAAACAAAAAAGATGATAAGCATGAAAGCTCAAAAAACTCCGAAGGATAACCTTCGGAGTTTTTTGTTTTTAAAATGATGCTTTCATTTTAGCTGCTACGCGTTTTAGAAACCAATGATGGCGTTGATTTGCTAAACAAAGCTGCTAAGAGTGGCGAAACATACGTTAATGCCCTTAAGACGGCCGACGAGAAGTCTGATAAAGTTTCTACCTTAAAAAAGGCACTTGCTAAAAAGACATCGGAACTGGCTCAAGTACAATCAGTCGCCAGTGATTCTGTCAAAGCTGCCCAAGAATACCAACGCAATATGCAATCCGCTCGTGAAGCGGTCGCTGCCCATGAATGGTCTGACGCGGCCGTCTACTACAAAGCTGCTCGCAAAGTACATGTTTCAATTGAAAACCGCACCGCGCTGGAGCAACTCAATTATCTTGAGCGCGCTGATAAAGAAATTCAGGCCGACAACTGGCCATCTGCCCTCAACCTATACAGATTTTTTGTTGTCTACAGAATCTAACGAATGATTCAAAATTCATATTAGTCCTGTTTTCAATACTCCGGTACAATAGTAGGCGTTCTGTAATAAGGAGGCCTCATGAAAATCAAATGGACCATCATTACCCTACTGTCACTGACCGCAATTGCAGCCGCCAGTTACTGGGGTGTCGATGTATTCAACGACAACAAAACGGGGGGTTTAGCGAAGTCTGGTCAAACGCGGTGGACTGTAAATCCATTCCTTCGGGTTCATAGGTTCGAATCCTATAGCCCCCATTTATTATTGGGATATGGCCAAGTGGTAAGGCATCGGTTTTTGGTACCGTGTATCGCTGGTTCGAATCCAGCTATCCCAGCTAAACGAAGTCGATGAGCGATTACGCTTGTCGGACCTCGTGAGCGAAACGGTGTGACATACTATAACACCAGTGTTGGTTACAACCGTCGTCGCCTGCAAGAATGGACGGCGGACAACTACTTGGACTCATGGAAAAACAAAGTTCAACAAATAGTGTTGACATCTATATAAATGTTCTGTATAGTATATATTCGTTGAGGCGGTGATAAATCGCTAAGGCGTTTATATGAAGATGCGAAAGCGGCCAATAAACAAGTCATCTTCATGACGCACTTCGCCCCAATCGGTGACGAATTAATTTATCCAGAAGGCGATCGTCGTTGGCGCATGGTTAACGGCGTTCTTGGTTCACCAAGAACTGGTGAATTATTGGAATCGTATGATAATGTGAAGCACGTTTTCTACGGACACATCCATGTGACCGTTCCATACATCGACATTCCCGGCACGGATTGGCGCATTATTGGCCACAACGGTTGGTACAATTATTTGTTTGCTGAAGGTATCGACCCTGAGGAAGTGGCAACATTCCGTCGTGGCTTCTACTATGACCGCATTATCGAACAACCAATGTCCGACCCAGAACGCATGGATTTGGGGTTGCAACAAATGAAGGTCCTGTTAGACGAAATAAACCCAGATTTCTACTTAATTACTGGTGACTTATTCAACGATTTTAAGAAATCAATGACATATGTGAGCGATTTACAACAAAACGTTGGATCAACCAATGTTTTATTCATCGCTGGCAACCACGACATGGGCCGTGGCACATCATTTGAAGAGCTTGAATCACCGGTTAACGAACATTATCTACATAATAAGTTCATTATCACAAGATGTTCAAAGAATTACAATTTACTTTTTCCAACAATAAACGTTGCAAATTTGGTACAATTACTGTCATAACGGCGTCAGAAAGGCATTATCATGGTCAAGATAGCAGTCACAAGTGATAATCACTTCGACATCAATAAGCAAGATTATCAAGAAATTCTTGCACAACAATCACAATATATTAAGAAAATGGCCTTCATACCATAGTAACTGAAACGCTCCCACATTTCGGTCATAAACAAAGTTTGTAGACCGCGTGGTTGTCCCAGGAATTTCTTTTCTGATTCCATTGAGAAAAGCTCCTTACAAATTATATATTTGGTTTTTAGAGTACTAAAAATAACTTATTCATTAGAAAATACTTATTAAGTTTACCGGAATTTGAACGCAATGTGTCCGAACATGATCAACACACCACCCCAGAAGACAGTGCGACGTTGACCCATCAAACGGTCAGCGATAAATCCACCAACAACACCTGACAAGTAAACCATTGAGGCGTAAATGGCCATGATTGATGCGGCAGTTGCCTTGGTAACATTAAGGTCGCCAGTGGCAATCAAGTGCCACATGTAGTAAAGGCAACCAACCAACAATGGGGCAATAAATGAACCCAAGTTGATACCGAAGACGAAGATTGAGAATCCAGCGTCTCGCGCTGAATCGCCATCCTTATAAAGTGATCCAACCAATGATGAAACGTTTGGCTTCAACAAACCAGTTCCCATCACGATCAAGACCATTGAGGCGAACATCGCTGGTGCACCGAATGGCAACGCGATAACCAAGGCAAAGGCGACAACACCCAAAACAATCTTCGTTACCAAAGGCTTAACTTCCTCTGGTTGCAATGGATCTGGTGCGTACAATGAATCCTTTGACAAGTGCTTACCGCCAAAGTGGAATTGAATCAAACCGAAGAACATTCCGATGGCAGCCAATGAGAATGCCAAATGGAAGCCGGCTTGCTCTTGCGTCTGCTCTTCAATAGCCCAGAACAATACAGCAGCCAAGAACAATGGAATGTATGAGATAACGCGTGAACGCTCTTCCTTGTTAACCTTAGCTGACGTAATCATCAACGTGAAGTATCCGATTGGCAACAAGATTGCGACAATCGTCAACAAGTTAACGAAGTTTTGCAATTGCGTCCAGCCCATCAAGACCATCAACACAGATGCTCCGGCGAACATCAAACCGATTGCGAACTTCATTGGTGATGAAGGTTGGTTCTTTGTCCACTTAACCCACAACCAAGCAAAGAATGGCGTGTAAAGCATGATGAACAATGGGTTCAATGATTGGAACCATGAAGCTGGGAACCATGACGTATCAACACGTTCTGCGGCGAACGTTGCCAAAACGATTGATCCAGCTGATGAAGCCAAGAACCACATTGACATCATTTGTGACATAAATGCCTTAGGTGCCAACTTAGTCGTAACTGACAATCCAACTGGAGAAATCAACATTTCACCGATGATAACCAAGGCCCATGAGCCAACCAACCAAAGTGGTGAAACCTTACCGGCCGTTCCAAACAACGTTCCAGGCAAAGCCATCAACAAGAATGAAAAGACGCCTAACTCATAATGAGTTAGGCGTCTTCTAATTAACTATTTAACACCCGCCATCAGCTTCTTGATACGTGGTACTAAGAATACCAAAACGATACCAAGAACAACTGAAGCGATTCCGAACCAAGCAAAGTAAGCAACTTCGTTCTTAGGGTTGTACAACGTTACCAATTGGGCGTTCAATGCTGAACCTGTCGTCTTGAAATCAATCGCCATCGTTGGCAACGCCACGTTCACAACCGTCACGTCCAAAAGGGCCATGAAGACACCCAAAGACATGGCTGCCAGCGCGAGCCACTTCTTGTATGACTTTTCTTCTGTCATTTTATTCACCGTTCCTATTTTTTCGACAAGAACTGATTATAGACTCATTTACTTACTTTTCCAACAAGCTTGGACACCTCGACCGATATCCAACACCAACAATGATGACGCCATTCCGTTAATCGCTGACGCAATTACGAAAACAAACATGCTGGCAATGAAAATCTTCTTACGACCAAACATGTCACCCAGCTTTGAGACAATCAACAACATTACCGCGAACACAATCGTGTAAGCGTTCAAGACCCATTGCAAGTTATTAAACATTCCCACTGGGACGTTGATATAGAAGATTGAAGGCCAACCAAAGGCTTCAACTAGCCAACCACCAACAAGCGGTCCAGAAGCCGTTGAAAGCCCAATAACAGACCCTAGAATTCCCAAGGCCGTACCACGTTCGCGACCTTCAAAGTTCGATGCAACCAAGGCCATCGCCAATGACATCAAACCAGATCCTCCGATTACAAATCCGGCAATCAACCAGCCAGCGATACGCATATCAGTCCATGCCCAGTGGACATTAGTTTCCTTTTGGATCAAACCATAAACTGCTGAGAACAAAGCTGCTGCAGACAACAACATTCCCAAGAAGTCGATTGATTGACCCTTACCGTAACTTGGCGTCTCCTTGACGTTAATCCAAGTCATAATAACCGCCACACGCAAACCAGTTTGGAAGGCCGTGTAGCCCATGTAGTTTTGCATCAAGCCCGTCAAGTAAGCGTTGATGGCATAAACACCAGCTCCCAACGTGAAGGCCACAATAACGGCACCCACAAAGTTAATGCTCTTGAACATCTTCAAGTTCATCATCGGTGTCTTAACCTTCAATTCAACCAAGACGAAGATAACAGCCAACTTCGTAATACCCATCAAAATCATCGCTGGTACCAAGTCGATGAATTCAAGCTTCGTCGTCATGGCATTTGCCAACAACAAGAAACCAATTCCGCCAAGCAACAACGCACCTGACATCATCCACTTCTTTGAGTACTTGTTACCCAAAATACCCGTAACCGGTCCCAAAACCAGTGACCAGATTGAGATAACCAATTGTGCTTCAGGCATCTTCACTGAATCCAAGTGCGCATTCAAGTACTTTTCATAGTGGTTCGTTTGCGTCAAACCAAGCATGACAACACCGATTGACACACCGAATTGACGGAATACATTCAACAAACCAGCTGCCATTCCCATTTCTTGTGGCGCAACACCTTCAAGACCAGCCGTATTCAACATAGGGTTAACGATGGCAGCTGCACCGATTGCACCGATGAAGACCGTAATCGCAGCCGTCACACCGACAGCCGCCATTCCCTTATCGTACGCGTTCAACACAACTTGTTGGAATGCGTGTGCAAATGGCGCTTGTGATAGACGATCACTAAACGCCACCGCGTGACCTGAGAATGGTCCAGCTTCAACCAATGCCTTGTGCAAACCAGTTGCAGCTTTTACAGTCCACCGCGTTTGACCAGACTTCGCTAAACCCCCGCAACAACTTTTATATAATACCAAGTATTTCACACCTTGGCAACCCCTTTTTCAAAATTAGTTTTGAAACGACAAAAAAGGCAACATTTCCGAGTAAGAAATGTTGCCTAATCAATATGTTTATTATTAGTCGTGCTTACGTTCACGCATGAACACTTCGCCGCCGATCTTAAAACAAGCAATTGTGTACAAAAAAAGCCGGCAAGCGTATTCGCTCACCGACTTCCATCAGCTGGGATAGCTGGATTCGAACCAGCGATACACGGTACCAAAAACCGATGCCTTACCACTTGGCCATATCCCAATGATGCGATGGGGGCTATAGGATTCGAACCTATGAACCCGAAGGAATGGAAAAAGAGCATAAAGAAATGGTTTTCGGCAGGCGTTTACTTCAAACGCATCTTCACCGCGCCGAAGATGAGATAACCAAAAAAGCACAGAATATACGAGATAACAAAACTCCCCACGAGAAACCTTTCGACCACTAAAGGAATCACCAGAAGCATTAGCGTATAGACAATGATGTTTTTTACCAATTGTTTCATCTCAGTGTACCATATTCCGGTATACCGCTTCTCAGCGCAACAAAAAAGGCAGCAAGCAAACGCTCACCGCCTTCATTTAGCTGGGATAGCTGGATTCGAACCAGCGATACACGGTACCAAAAACCGATGCCTTACCACTTGGCCATATCCCAATGATTTTTCAACAGAAAATATAATACAACTGCTTACAAAAAGTGTCAAGCTTTGTGCGAACGATACCACCGGTGCTTGGTTCCCATCCCATACTGATGATAGAATCTGCCAAATGATTAAGAACATTGACAATTTAATTGAAACATTGAAGTCTGGCCCTTTTACCCGATTACGAGCGCGTGCCTTCAGATCATAATTAGTTAGCATAACCCTTTTTCCTCATAAATAATCGTTTTAATACATTATACCAACATCAACAATTGTGCTGCGTCCCCAGAACTTTAGTCCATCAGCAAATGGTTGCTCAGGTACTTCCTTGTTGCGACCCCATTCAACGAATGCCCACATAGCGCCCAACCCAAAGACACCAAAAGCAATTTCACCAACCATGTTAGTCGTGAATAGGCGGAACAAAAATTGTAGTGACTCACCGAACGTCATCGTCTAGCGCAACTTGTAGCCTGCCATCAACTCTTGTGAGCGAAGCAAGTATTCAGACAAGTTCGTGATTTCAACACCTTGCTTGTGGTCTTCTGCGTAAATCAATGGTGCTTGTGAGTAACCGAATGACTTAACGATTCCCGGGATAATCAAAACCAACGTCCACAAGAATGTAAATAGGAAACGTAGTCCTAGTAGCACATTCTATTATAGTTCATCATCTTCATCTGATGTTGATGCGGTGTACGTTGCGCGGGCCCCGTAACGACGTTCACGCGTTAATTCAATGTAGAATTCCGCCATCGTTGCGTTGTAGTATGGCACAACATAAATTGCTGCCAAACCAAACGTCAACGCCACCAAAATCCACCAACCGATAAAGCTCAATTGTAGCCAGAACTTCTTGGCAGAAGCGTTTTGAATTAAAATGCTCCCAACAATTGTTTCCATCCAGCGTTCAGCCGGCCACCAACGTTGTGGTCCCATTTGATTATAAAGTTGTTGATACAACCCACGAATATCCAGCGTCTTCATCTCTCAAATCTCACTTTTCCAATAATAAAAGGCTAGAGTTTATACCCTAACCTTTTTACTTACTCTATCGAGCTTTTGCAGTTCCGTTAGATCAAAATCATATTCCGCGAAGAACTGCAACGAGGCCCGCAAGTACTTTGCCTTGCTGCGATACAAGCCAGCCTCAAAAATCAGCTGTTCCAGCTCTTCCTGAGACATGGCCATTAAAGTAGCTGGATCGAAATTCGTTTCGCGCCCAACCTTTTCAATAACTGGGTCAACCCTGAAGTCAGAATTCATCATCACAACCTTTTGAACCTTTTCATAGGTCAGCTTTTCTGGGCCACCCAAGAAGTTCATCAAACGGCGTGAATAGGAATCCGCGATAAATTGTGCCCGGCCAAAAATGTAAACCAGCCAAACGTCGGCGGTCTCATTACCAATCCCCGACACTGCGCGGATACGCTTACGCAACGTTGGTCCGAGTTTCACGCGCGGTGGCCGTATTTTTTTATAACTTGCGATTTTTCTAGCCATAGCACCCTCCTAAAATTGTTCTAATAGTTTGTCAGATAGATTGGCATCCTTGAGCCAGCTCGTCAAAAATTGCTCACGATTGCGCAAATACAACTTACCAAACTCATCGATCAAGGCGTGGAATTCACGGGCTTCATCCGGTGCAACATCCGGTTCCGTCACGCGGGCAGCGTTTTGCTGAATAAATTGTTGCCAGATGCGACGGCTCGCAACCTCTTCGTGATCCAAGAAGCCAATCGTCACCTTTTGGTCCGCCTTCGGGTGCTGATATGGCTGATAGATATCCGCACGCGTGTCGGTCACCGCAACACGAATCGCAAACCCTGCATCTTGGTTACGCACACCGGCGACAATTTTACGCACCCAATCGCCTACTTCAGAGGCTTGTTCCAAAAATTGCGTTTGAAGCACGGGCATCTTTTGCCAATTACCACCTAAACGTTGTGCGACACGCAGCACTTGAAAAGCTGGCTTCTCGTGCGCCACAAAACTCACGTATACACTGGCTGAATGACGCGCTGATTGTACGCTCACCAAAAGTGTCTGACGCACAGCCAGCAAACCACTCTTCAACAACGTTTGTGCGACAGCAACGTGCTCATCAGACAAACCATCGTGATGCTCACCTTCACTAACCAGCCAGTGCTTACCACGTTTTTCAAGTTGTTGCTTTAGTCCCGGTTGTGACCACCAACGGAGCCACGTATACATTTGGAACGTGAACGGTTGGAAGGCTACCTTCGTCGGCAACTTCAAAGCTTGCCGACGCTTGGTGTGCTTCGTTGTAAATTGGCCCAGCGTATCCGCACTCGGTTCCGTCAACAATTCATCTGATTGCCAAACGCTTGCCTCACCGTAACTTTGCGCGAATTGCGTCTCGTAATAACGGGCAAAGTAATTCATCAAGGCGATACCTGTATCACTGACGACCACTTAACTCTTCAATCATTAAGGGGTTGATTTCCAAATTATGTGTCTGTAACACATAGCGACCACCTGTCGTGCGCAAGCGACGGTTGAACGTCGCCTTGTGGACAAAAGGTCGCCCAAAATCAGCTAGCGATACCTGTTCGACCAATGCTTGTAGTTCTGAATCGGTCATCGCCAGCGATCTCCTCGATAATTTTTGGGTTTTACAAGTATAAATCCAATAATGCTTCGGTTGTTTGCGCACCTTGGCCTTGGATGTCGCCGGCGCATAACGTAAACCGGCAATGCGTTGTAATTCAGTTTGGAAATACCGGTCTTTGTGTTGATATGGCAAACCTTGAATGTGATTGTGGTAGTGCACCAATTCATGCTTAATGACCCCAATCAAATTCTGCTCATCGAATGTCAGTTGGCACGAAGAAACGGAAGTTCTCCATGAATACTCACCTCTAATTTAGAATTTGTGATTAGTATAACAAAGCAACCAACCTTAGTCACCAATTTTTAATTCACCAGTGAGGCGGATTGGCGCACCACATTTTCCGCAGGCATAGCGTAATTCATTAAGTCGCCGTTGCCGATAAATTTCATGGCCATTCACCTTCACGTACTGAATCAATACGTGGGTTTGGCTCAACGCCGGCCAATTCAGTCACTTCAAAGTCACTCAATTGGTTCATAACACGCTCGTACAAACCTGAACGCTTGATTGATCCACCCCCGTAGACAACCAAAACGTGCTTACCAAACTTTGCAAGTGCCTCTGGCAATTCGCTCAAACGGTCGCGACCGAAACGCATTTCTGTTCCCGTTGCTGACAACGTCAAAATGTCGACCAATGGCAAGGCCATGTCGATCAATGATGGGTTCTTAACAAGATCCCAAGCATCCCCATCGTAAGGAACACTAGCTGCGATAACCTTAGAAGCGTCCACAACTGATCCACCACCAACAGCCAAGATAACATCAATCTTGTTGTCGCGGGCCAACTTAAACAAGTCAACGTTAGCTGTACGGGCAAAGTATTGCTCAAACAAGTGGCTCAAGATGTCTGATGAACCAGCAGCCGTTTGCCACTTTGATACAGTTTGCGTCTCTGCTGGGTCCAAGAATGATACTTGTGGAATCAAGTTCATGCCTGTCGTACCCAACTTTTCGTTCGTCTCCATGTTTGAGATAACAGCGTTACGGTCGTCGTAGAAGGCTGACAATTCGTGCTCAATTGGGTGAACAGTCCAACCAACTGGCTTTCCAGCGTTTTCCAAACCGTTCAAAGCCAATGATGATGCCCACATCAATTCGGCATGTGACTCGTAGTTATCAGGCTCGTTGAACGCAATAGGTCCGTGCTTGATAACAACCTTCATCAAGGCTTCAGCCAAGAAGTCTTACAACGTCATTGGAATATCCATTGATTGGTACCAAGCAATGGTCTTGCGGATGGCATCCTTGGCAACAGCCATGTCATCATCCCCTTGCAAGCCCCAAACGTTACGACCGTATTGGGCAAACTTAGGCGCCGTCTTCTCGTCCAATGCGTATTCCATCCAACGTGGCGTCAAGATAGCCAAACCAACACCGTGTGTGACACGTACACAGTTATTAACTGTGTACGTCATAATTTTATATTTAGCTTAATCAACCACTGGGGCCGTCATTGAAGCACGCAAAACGGCTTCAACATCAGCGGGTTGCATTGGTGCGTAAACACCTTGCGTCAAACCACCGTGCTCAACTGCTGCTGCAGCCATCACGTCAAGCTTTGACTCATCGATGCCAACTTCAGTAAGTGAAAGACAATGACGCCGATTACCGCAATCGCTCGCAGACCGTCAAAGCCAGTAATATACCGTGGCTTATTACTACTATTTTGCCCCATTTATTATTCTCTTCCTAAAGTCCCAACTAACATTTACAAAACTAAGTTCTATGATACCGTTATATGCCAGTGTGTTTCAAGTGAAGACAGCTATGTGTAAAGAAAGCCAATCATCGTCGCTGTCGCAAACAGCATCACAACTAGCGCCGGGTACAATCGTTTGATACGGCGACGGTAAAACCCAAGTAAATCAATGCGCCCATTGCGATCAAATTCTTGAATTAACAAGTCTGTAATCAAATACCCCGACAACACAAAAAATAACGGCACGCCTAGCCAACCACCGACTAGATGCTCAGGCCATACTGCAAAGACCACAAGTGGCCAAACTAGATAAAACTGCCCTTCAATTGACAATGACCACAAGTGGGTAAACGGCGAAGCACCACCCCATGAATCAAAATATGAATCACCATGCTTCGTTGCCCAAATATTGTAGACATACGTCATATTCGTCAAGATAATTGCTCGTAAGTTATACAGCAAATCACGGGCGAATAAGGTCAATTTCATGTGATTTGATGGCCATGCAAAGGCCAAGGCAGTTCCTAATAGCACCGCAAACATGCGCGTGTCAGACCCATAATAGGTACGGTTAATGTTCGCCGGATCGTAGAAAATACCCATCAAGATAGCTGATACAACTGCCAATCCCAACAGCGATGCTGCAATCGAGCTACGCTTAATCTTCAACGCCAAGTTATCGAGGACCTTACTCAAAAATGAAGCCGGATGTGCCGTAATCGCAATCAAGCCCGTCACCATCAAAGTGAACACAAACATCAAGCCCATGTACGTTGCTTCCCACTGACCGTTCAACCAAAACAAGCCAACCAACGTAAAGGCCAATGAAATTGCACCCAACACATTCAAATTTCGGTTCGCCTTTGGCTTTAATTCTGGCTTCTTGAAACGACGGAAGACATTTTCCACATAGCGATAACTCACTTCGGCGATTCCAAGCACCACTGCAATCTTAATCACATTCATCAAGAATGAATCATTTTGATGCGTGAACTTGTCAAAGAACACGAAGACCGGCAACTGATACAAGTAAATACTGTATGAACGCGTCCCAAGATAGTTCAACGGCTTATTTTTATTGGCATCCGCAATCTTATTCTTGTTGGTATTCAAACGCTTTTGCAGTTCTGTCTTAGGTCGCGCACTCCCTGCTTCCTTAGCTGAAACTGCATTCACAGTTCCCAACATAAATACCGCTGCAATTCCGGCCATAATCTTGGCCGATTTGCTTTGGAAGAAATGCGCCATTTTTGGCTCACCTGGTTGCAAGAAATCAGGCGCCACGTCAACCATGACCGAATCACCGACCGCTGTCACTGACAGGTCCTTAATTGCCGCATATTCTTTATCCGTTAAGCCGTATTTTTGAGCCAACGGATCAGAACCAGTTGTCGTTGCGCTGCTTGAAGAACTAGACTTGGCCGACTTCTTGTTAGCCTTGTTGTCCTTCTTAGCTGCTTCAAGCGCGCAGTAAACATTACGATTACCGATAATCTGCATGATTTGGTCAAACACATTTTGCCCAATCGCGCCGTTTGTCCCAATCGAAACCACAACGTTTGGTGCCAAAAGCCCCTTATTAACATATGACTGCAACACAGTTGGCACAACATAAGGTTGACGGCCAACCGATGCATCAGCCACTGTATTTGGCATCAATTCTTGGATATCCTTCGCAATCAAAGCTGCATATTGGACAGACCCAGCTGAGTTAGGGTGAACATGGTCACCACCAAGCCAATCGCCGTGGTCCTTAACCAAATTTGCCCAATCAACAATGTGCAAATTGGGATGCTTGTCTTTCTGTTGCTCTAGGAATTGGTTATTGGCTTGCACCCATGAACGATCGGCATAACCGTTTACGTCAGCCAACAAGCGTACGTCATTTAAAAAATGATCCAATTGTTCTGCATACTCTTCAGTCGCCATACCGTCACCTTTATCCTTTACCGGTTAATTAACCAGTTAAGAATAACACACGTGACAAAAAATTAGCAAGTTTAAATATAAAAAAAGCGCCGACTTTTACGTCAGCGCTTAGCGTTACTATTGATTTTTTGCAGGCACCACATTGACCATTGGATCATCAACTGTTTTGAGCCCCTTCATCGCCTTAGTAATCGCGGCGGCCGACACATGCAAGGCATGCGCGAGTTCTGTGTTGGTTTGTGGTCCGTTTTGGGCCAGCAACATCAACACGTGGCCTTGGGTCGTCGTAATGGGTGAATTTGCATCCCCCAACAAAATCTCACGTTGATTATCATGATTTCCTCCATTTAGTCGATCAGCAACCAACGTCAAAAAGTGACTAATCGTTGTTTGATCCTGTTCCGTAAAGACAGCAAAAACACTTTGATACTCAGATAACGTTTCACGGTGGCGTTGCGCATGGGCCGTCGCCATCGAAATGCCTAACGTCGTCAATGACCAACGTGACACACGCCCATCATCAGGGTCATAATGCTCGTGACCGAACCTTGGTTACCCAACACCGCTTTCGCCATTTCGCCGTAACTATCTAAACTCGCGATAACCTTAATCTTACCGGTTTGGTCAGCCTTTTCCGTTCGGCTAATGCTCGTGAAGATAACCATACCAATCATACCAACAACGGCAACGGCAGGAATCGCCAACAGCCATGGGTGCTTCTTATTGTGATCGTGGTCATGTTCGCCCTCAAAATCGTATAACTTGGCCAAGTTAATTGCCTTAGCATCAGTGTTTTGCTTAGCGAAATTCACGCTCCAGTTATCAAAACCACCACCATTTGAAATGATGACATTGGCCTTTTGATAGATTTTCGCATCAGCTGAAGTTGGCTCAAATTCGTGCGGATCCATATCAGGCTTGTCCATTAAATCAGTCAAGGTTGCCAAATATTTATCCGCATTCTTTTGGAAATAAGTGCGCTCACTTGGTTCTAACTTACTATAAGTCTTAACAAGCTGCTTTGACAAGCGCGTCGCCACATCCGTCTTATACCAGAAGTGCTCGTTACCGGTTTCTTCTTCTTCGTGAGCATGGTCGTGTGACTCAGCGTCTTCATGTTCAAATACCTCGCCATCATCGATTGCCGCATTCCAATTGCGAATATCTTCAGGGGTTGGGTCTTGGTGTTCATTGACCGCCTTCGAGAATGATTGATTCAAGACATTGGCGCCTAAATCAATCAAGGTGTTATCAAAGACCGGCTCAGTCGCCATGACGTTCTTTCCTTGCAAGTCTCGCTTAACCTGTTGTTGCATAGCGCATGTTTGAGCCAGTTAATAATGTCATTTCTTCAATGCCTCGTCTAATGCCTTCAATTGATCGTATTGCCATTCAGCGTATGTCTTACCGGCTGGCTTCGTTTCTGTCGCTTGGACAACCGGCACACCATGTTCCTTTGCATAGGTCATCGCTTGCTTCGCCAACTTACCCGTTGACTGCGGGTTGTAGATAACAACGCGGCACGTAGCTAATCGCACGTGCCGCTTCGGGTGTTTGCCAGTCAAATTGACCGGCAGAAAGTGGTAACTGGCCTAACAGCGCACGAAGTAACGTTGTTTTTCCAACACCATTATCACCAATCAGTGCTAATACGTGCCCATTTTCTAGTTTAAAATCAACGTTTTTGTACAGCCATCGGTCGCCAAATTGCATCCCCTACGCACGTTGTCGCTCACCGCCGGAAGCAGTATCAATCCGACTCTTGGCTAGGTTGGTTAAGTGGGTGTCCGCCAAAACATGGCTTAGCTTCTCTTTTTCAGTTGCCGTTAACCACGGACGCATGCCGTGATCAAAACTCAAAGCCACGAAATCTGAGATACGGAGCGGAAACGCCTGCATATCTGGACGATATTGTGGCGTTAGCAGCAAATAATCATCTGCATAGCGCTGAATAATTTCCAAATCGTGACTCACCATAATCACCGTAATGTCATGATGAGTTTGATAATCACGAATCACATCCATTAATTCAAACTTCGCGACATTATCCAAATTAGCGGTTGCTTCATCAAGGATTAAGACATTTGGATTTTGTACCAATGCCTGAGCCAAACGATTTCACTCAGCGTGTGCGTCAAAAACGACATGCGACGCGCAACAACGAAGGTACCAACCACCGCACTCACAACGGCAATCAGCGTACCGGCCACCAGCGCGTTTTGCATAAATGGATAACTAAGCATGATCTTGATTACCTACCTTCAACTTTGAAATGTCGAGATTAGCAATTTCACCAAACTCACTACCTTGGTCGCATTTTTATTTGAGAGTGACAAGAACGCAATTCCCAAACCAATTGCCACCGCGCTGACGGCCGAAATCAATGATTCAGAACGCTTTTCCTTGATACCTAACTCACCGACGGTCATTGAGGCAACCACTGAGAACAGTAGCATCCCCACCAACGGTGACCAACTCATAAAGAGGGCAAATGATGCGCCAGCAAAACAGCCTAAGAACGCCACTTCAATCAGTTGAATGTTCTTCAGACTAAATACTGCCGTGTCATAATCGAATGCATAGTGGCGTAATTGACGGAACATCAATAGGCTAGCTAGTAATACTAGCAATGCCAAAACGACGACTTCAATCACATCGACGCGACTAATACTAAAGATTGAACCGAATAAAATACCAGTTGCGGCTTATGAGACTGGTAGATTCAGCACATACGAAAGCACCAACGCTGACCAGACCCCAGCAACTGAAAACAGAACTGCTAGGCCGATAATCTGCCAAACGGTACGTCCCCAACGCATTGCGGCGCTGGCTGGCAGAATCATCAAGATGAAAATCAACAATGATCCCACGATTTGGGCCGAAACCGCCACCGTTGTTGCCATCTACGTTTGAAACAGTTAGCATATTTGTTTACGTTTCCTTTTCTCGTTTTTAATGTCATTGTTTATTATACCGAAATTGTGAACATTTTTGGGAATTGGTTTTAAAAAACGGCAACAAGTCGCCTCGTTGCCGTCTGATATTTAATTTCGTTTGTATAGTGAAGCAAAATAAATTGCTGCTTCGATAATCGCGATGAAAATGGTCTTGTACCAATGATGACATACGCTCGTTAGCCTCCATTGAGACCGTTCCAGTCGTTGGTTGGAGCTTGCCTTCCAAGACCTTCAAGAACGTTGACTTTCCAGCTCCGTTGGCACCGATAACACCGTATGTGTTACCAGGCGTGAACTTCAAGTTAACGTCATCGTATAGCTTCTTACCAGTAAATGATACTGACAACAATTGTGCAGCTTCAGTTTCAGCTGACCAACCGTTCAATTCTTCGAAACGTGCTGACAACTCACCAACCTTGATACCATCTTCGTCAGTGAATGGATCGTGCGTGTAAATCTCATCCATTTGGTTCTTAACGTCATACAATTCCTTGTGTCCTTGCATAACAGTGTCCAAGACCGTGAACTCGTCGAAGGCAAAGACGATGTTTTGGTAGTCAGCCAAGAAGTCTTCCAACCAAGCAATCGTCTTTGTGTCCAAACCGTTGGTAGGCTCGTCGAGGATCAAGATATCTGGGTTACCAAACAATGCTTGCGCCAACAAAACCTTAACCTTCGTTACTTCGGGAAGGTCGGCCATCATCGTGTAGTGTTGGTCTTCAGCAATTCCCAAGCTTTGTCGGGCGATAAAGTCTTGCAATTCCTTGATTTGCTCTTCCTTCTTGGCATTTGCTTGTGATTGCAAACGTTGTGCCAATTCTGAAGATTCCTTCCAGAAGTCGTAGTTACCAACGAACAACTTGATCTTACCGAAGTCAACGTCCAAAATCATCGTTGAAACGGCGTTCAAGAAGTGACGGTCGTGGGAAACAACGATTTTGTCCAACAACTTAACACCATCAACCGTCTTTGAAAGGTTTTCAACACGCAACATGTCGTTTCCGATTTCGCGTTGGATTTCAAAGTTGATGTATGGGTACTTACGCGTTGAAGGTTGGATGTCATCAAGCGTGATCTTTTCCAATTGCTTCTTACGTGAAGTAGCTTGCTTTGACTTTGAAGCGTTTGCTGAGAACAAGATTGGCATCTCAGGCTTAGGGAAGTTCACATTCATGTCCTTAGCCAAGTAATCGTGAGACGTCGTAACACCCCAAGTTACTTCACCAGAATCTGGCGTGTCGTTTCCAGCGATGATGTCCAACAATGCCGTAGCGGCAACGTCGTTTTCAGCCATAACTAGGGCCTTCTCATTAGGGCGAACCGTGAATGAGATGTTAGTTGGGTCGTCCAAAACCAAAACGTTTGGCTTCGTCAACATCAACTTAGACAACATAACGCGGACCTTTTCTCCTCCAGACAAAACATCCAAAGTCTTTTCCGCATCTTCACCCTTGAACAACATACGTCCCAACAAACCACGCAAGAACGTGTTGTCGCTTTCTTCCTTAGAAGCAAAGTCACGCAAGTAGTCCTGCTTTTGCACTTCTGGGTGCGCCATAAACTCGTCGTAAGTCGTCTCGGCACGGTCGATTGCACCTTGATCTGAAACCACGATGATGTGGTCCGCAATCGTTTGGGCAAACGTGTGGTCGTGAGACGTGAAGATGATACCACCCTTGAAGTTAATCAAACCATCGTTCAATGACGTGATTGACTCCAAGTCCAAGTGATAGAGTAGTTTTGTTCAAAGTGTGAAATTTCATGAAAAAAGACCGAGGTTGTAACGTTCTGTAATATGGTTTGGGTGTTTAGCGTTAGGTTCGCCGTTTGTGCGTTAGCACAACACATATTCCAAAACAAAAAACGCCTACCCCAAACGAGGCAAGCGTTCTAATTGTTATTACAAAGTAATGTTCTTCTCGGCAAGTCCACGGCTGCCAATGACGTCACACCCAAGGTTTGTCCAACAACCAACGTATCGGAAATGTTGTACATCTGTTGTACTAAGTATCCGATCACCAATGGAATAGTGAACATGACAATCAACTTAAGTGGACTGCCCTTCGTTAAATCATTCATTTTTAAACTACTCCCCCGCTAACTTTAAACCTTATTAATTCATAGTGGCAATGGATCAATGAACACTAAGCTAATAATCGTCAAAATAATTGACATGATAATACCAGCAACAATACTGGTGGCATATGATTGGCGCACACCCTTCATATCACCAGCCCCAAAACGCTGTGCCGTGATGATTGACATCCCAGAGCTAAACCCTTGTACGAAACCCATTACCAAGAATTGAATCGCACCCGTCGCTTAAATCAAAATCAGTTCGAGTGAGATGTTGAAAATCATCCCGACTACCAGGTAGTACAGTGGCGCTTTACTGTCACCAACCGCACGCATGGCATTAGAAATAATGTTATAACCCATTGTTGCAATGGTTCCAGCCAAGATAATGACAATAAACACCCGCGCCTCTGCGAAAATATCGGCAGGTGTCTGCATCAATCGTTTGATTGATTGCTGGAAGCCCATTGGTACGCCGGCTAGCATGTGCTGACGCAATTCACCCTTAGGCAACTTAAAATCAGACCCAGTCAGGTGCAACGTATCCGTGTAACGGCTAATGTGCCAGTGTGACGCTGCGATTGACACAAACTGTGCCAAAACCGTCGCAAAGGCCGCTCCTTCAACACCCCAACCGAACTTCTCAATCTTCACCCCGACCAAGATACGGGCGTACTTGCGCGCACCGAAGTTTTGCGCCGTATACGTTGCCATCGTCACACCAAATGACATCACCACCATAATGATGATTTGGTCGACCTTTGACGCTGCCGTATTCGCAGCAACGGCATCCGTTCCCAGCGTGTTAACCGCCGCGGCCAACGTAACTGAACCAATCGCACCCAAACCTTGTAGCGTGTAACGAAGCACGAACAAAGTGGCTAGGATGGCGTACAACGGACCATTTGCCCAGAAGTACAATTGTGCCAAGTCCATAACCGTATGTTGACCGGCACCGACGAACAGCGTCACCAAGCTGCGACCGAACGCGATTTCCAGAATACCAAGCAGTGTTCCCACACTCATACCCAGAATCAAGGCGCCGTTAGCAATTTCCGCCTTCAAACGGCGTACAACCTTAACCCAGGCTGGCACCAAGAAGACCAATGATCCAATCCAAGCCAATGGGTTCGCCAAGCTGGCTCCAAAGAAACCAAACCAGACAACCAATGAGAAGGCGGCCACTGAACGGACCACCATTTCACCAACACCAGCAAGCGTTGGCGTCTTAACGTCAAAAACGAAGACCGGTAGTTATTATAATTCCGAAATTTAGGAACATACTTTAGTCACGAATGATGCTAAATACTTCTATTCTGCGAATTTATTACACGCAAAAACCCGTCATCTTCAGCCACCACAGCCAAAAACAACGGGTTTTACTAACCAATTTTAATCCATATTCATAGCAGAAAATGCAGGCGCTGGTTCTTTACTTGAAAAATCCATACCATACAAATAGCGCATTGAAAGCATCAAGAGGCCGAATACAACTGATGCAAGTGCAAGCATGACCGCTGTTTCACGTAAATCTTCCATGATTTTGGTATACATAATCATCACCGTCCCATTTCTCGTAAATTCAATATAATTATCATAATCAGAAAATGAGTTTATTATTTGAAACCCATGATGCCTCCCCATAAAAACTCCGAAGCGATTTGTACCATCATTATCCTATTGTTACGTTTTTGTTTCAAATTATCTGCTTTAGTGAACGCGGGCAACCATCTTTTGACGACGACGCGCAAAGCGAATCCAATCGTAAGCGTTAAAAATCATCATCCCGACAAAAAAGCTAACGTACACGCGACCAATCATAGGTACGATGACCCGCTTCATACGCCGAAAATTCTTGTTTAAAAGCCATCGCGTCCTCAATGTGATCACCAATACTGAATGGCGCAATCAGTTTTGTTAAGTTGGGCCGAGATAGACGCACCAATTTTTCAATCAAAAAATCAGACGTGCCATCTGGAAAATAAAACGTTAACGTATCTTTTTGCTGATTAACGACGTAATACATAATACCAATTTCTGAAACAACCGCATTCAAGCCAATACTTTCAAAGATAACCATGTCTAAGAAGAACAATAATGGTCCCGCTAAGACAAGCCCCAAGGTCATCGTCAAAGTATCTTCCCGGCGATCGCGTTCTTGTGCGACCTCACATGCACCGATTTTCAACATCTCCATCAGCTCAGGTTTCGAAACAATCTGTAAATCGCTGACACTTATACTAACGAATCCAAGGGGTTAAAATGTCGCACAAAATGAAAAAGACGCCACATTAACATTTGTGACGTCTCTCTATTTATGTAAATGCGACAAAGCATTCTCAAATTTTTCTTCTAACTTCATGCCCCAGGCTGTCCAAGCCACTGCAATCCAAGCAACGAACAAGAAAATCACCACTGCCGCTGCCCAAACGATGCAACTGAGCAACTGATGTCCCCTTTGCAACCTTGAAACGACGATTGATTGCCTTGGCATCGCGATCAAGCCCCAAAATGCGCACGGTCATACGGTTATCGACCTTCTTTTCCAACTTATCCATCTGTCTTCCTCCTTGAATTCAGTAATGAGTATGCGGCCGCTTACTCGACTTATCAGCTGTTATTTGCCCGTTAACGTCTCATCGACATCTGCCATCTTCAAAATCGCCTTTTGATTTAGCTTCTCTGGGTTAGTTGATTCAAATACCATCTTCAATTCCTTAGTCATGGGTCACCTCCTAGAATGCTGTCGGTACGTCTTTGCGTTCAGACGTCACAATTTCCGTAATGCTAGTTTCCAATCCTAACAACATCATCACCGTTGTAAAAGTTAAAAACTTCACAAAACGGACAAAAACGAGTGCCCATTACTGGACACTCGTCATTTAACGTACTAGAATACCGGACGCTTCTCTGTCTTCACAAAACTGGCCTTCTTTGGTGTGCCAAAACGCGACTCTCCATTGCTGCCGACCACAAAAGTAAAACTGGCCAACTTTTGCATTTCTGCCAACACTTGCGCGCCTGTGTCATATCCGAAAAGCAACCCCCCAAGGGCTCCAAAGAAATAAATTAAATTAGTCGAAAGCGACTTCTTTTCCGTCTGCATGTTTGTTCTCCCTAAACGTAAACATAAAGCAATAGGTTAGTTTTCCCTAAAAACTAACTCTCAACACCCTAAATAATACAACTTTTGAAAGCGTTTGCAAGCTTTTTCTCATGATGATCCCAAAGCTCCGATGATGAAGATGATTGATGAAACCATCAACAACTTACGACGACCATACTTATCTGATGATGGTCCAATAATTGCGGCACCGATAACGGCACCAAGCAACACGGCTGAAACAACCCAACCTTGTTGCCACTCACCCAGGTGCAATTGCTTTTCAATAAATAAAATAGCTCCAGAAATAACACCAGACAAAGCGTAGTTTGAGATGTAGGCCAACAAGATACCTGTCATAATCATCAATTGGAACATGGTTCCGATTCCACCACGCTTATCGGCGGGTGCCAATTCTGACAAGTAAGTTGGAATCAAGGCTTAGGCACCACCAACGGCGATACCCAACACAATACGTGACGCAACCAATAGCTCAAAGTTATGAGCGATCTGCAACTTAATGTCAGCCAATTCAGCTTGTGCAGATTCTGAGTTGTCTTGCAATGGCGTCAAAACTGCCAAAGCTTCGTCGTCTTCACCCTTACGTACCAAGTAACGAGGTGATTCTGGCAAGGCGATTCCACCGAAGAACATGATGATTGAAGGCACAGCAGCCAATCCCAACATCCAACGCCATCCTAGATCAAAAAAGACACCGATTCCGATGTGGGCAATCAAGGCTGCACTAACACCGAAACCAACATCAGTAAAGATAGTTGGGGCATAGTACAAAACTGTGTTACATCCCATGACTTGTTGGAAGATAGCCAATCCCATTGCCATAACAAGCACTGGGCGAGCCATCAAGCCGAACAATTCCTTGAATCCACCGTTAGCCATTGAGGCCGTTGCTGAGAAGAAGGCGATGTAAATCGTCAACGCAACAGCACAGATGTATGAAGCAGCTTGTGATTGACCTGAGAAGTGCATTGAGAATGACATGATGAACAATGAAATACCCATTCCCCAGGCACCCCAAATCAACATCTTCTTACGGTCAACCTTGTCCATAATCTTCATGGCTACCCAAGTAACGATAACGTTTAACACGATAGCCGCGATACACAAAACAGCGTATCCGATGAACAATGAACCAGTTCCGAAGAAGTTCAACAATGGTGGGAACGTCAATGAAACAACGGCGTTTGCAGCCCAGTTAACAACGGCTCCAAATGAGTTACCCAAACCACGGATGTTCAATGGGAATGACTCACCGATCATAACCCACATAACTGGTCCCCACACGACATACAAAAAACGCTACTGCAGCAACTGCAATAGCGTTTTTACCCCTGTGAGAGAGTTTAATTATTATTGGGCAATGTTTTCTGAAATTGAGGCTTCGTCTTCATGCCAACCCTTAGCGTGGGCACGTGAACGAAGATCTGCTTCAATTTGCTCAAGTGATTGGTTACGTGTTTCGATTGTGAAGTACTTAACGAAGCAACGCAATCACATCACCCTCTTCAACGGATGCATTGATATCTTTCAAGATGACCTTGTCACCATATTCTTTGTGGAAGTTTTTAATCGTTAAAATCGCCATAACGTTTTCCCCGTTTCATATTCGATGGATAAATATTAACAGGTAACGAAAATTTATGCAATAACTTTGTTTATTTTTGCATAAATATCACTGAACGTTGTCGATAACTGACATGTTTGGGAACAAGTTGAAGCTTTGGAACACCATCCCCATATCTTGGCGAATCTTATCCAATTCAGTTTCCGTCGCCTTTGAGATATCTTGCCCATCAAAGATAACCTCACCTGACGTTGGTCGATCCAACATATTCAAGCCACGCAACAGCGTTGACTTTCCAGTTCCTGAAGGTCATGTTGGCTCGTCAAACAACATAATCTTAGGGTTCATAGCCAAGGCACGCGCAATCGCTACACGCTGTTGTTGTCCACCTGACAATGAAGCTGGATATGCTTGCGCTTTTTCAGCCAAGCCAACCTTTGCCAGGAACTTTTCGGCAATTTGCGTGGCTTCATCATCAGCCATCCCCTTCACCTTCAACAACGCAATCTTCTCTGAATCTGGATTTTCGAAAAATGCTTCTGGATTATCATATTGCGTCATATCACCATCAGCCATAAACCAAATCTTTGACGCTACTTCACGGGCAAAGCCCATTTCGTGCGTGACAACCAACATCGTCATGCCTTCTTGCGCCAACTCACGCATTGTCTTCAACACTTCACCAACCATTTCTGGATCAAGCGCTGCAACAATCAACTTGCCGCTCTTTTCGATTTTTGAAAGGACCGGATCCGTTTCGGCAGCTTGGACAGACGTCAAACCGGCAAAGGAACCAATCATTAATAATGTCGCCATGACAGCCGTCATGACTTTTAATACCCACTTATGCATATAACTCATTCTCCCTTTGTCTTACAACATCTTTGCCAAGAAACTTTGCGCACGCATACCGGCCACAACCATGTCGACCTTTCCTGTCTTAACGGCACCAAGCAACGCATCAAAGCTCATTTCTTGGACAACCAACTTCACGCCCAAACGCTTGGCAATTTCGTTGGCAACTGAGATGTCAAACCCAACAATTTTGTCCTTGCCATTCACCGTTGTGTGGAATTCATACGGCGCGTAATCCGCTGACGTTCATGACACAACCTTCTTGGCGCCAACTTGCTTGGCAGCGTCTTCTTGAATTGATGAAATTTGAGCAGCCAACGTGGCCTTCTTCAAGTCGTTCAAGTTAGCCAACTTATTCGCGTTCTTCTTAAGCGTCATCACCACGTTCTTATCAACGAAGTATGGTTCTGAAAAAGCGACTTCTTGTTCACGCTCAGGCGTTGCCGTGTCGACCTTGCTTTGCAAAACTGTTGCGTTCTTAGCCATCACAACTGAAGAACCGTTCGTTTCACCTGGCAACGTGGCCTTCGCAACCGCAAATTGGTTACTTTGGTCCATGTAGCTGTCAGCCGTCGTGTCCGGCACAACCACACCATCAACCTTGCCTTGCGTCAATTGCGTCACAGCGTCGTTCACCTTCTTCAACTTCATCAAAGCCAATAGCACACCAAGGATAATACCGAAGAACACACCAATAACCGCCAAGCCAACCGTGTAAAGCGTTCCCTTAGCAAAGTAAGGCGCGTACTTTTCGAAGAATGACTCCTTGTGGTTCATCAACGCAATCGCATCGTTCTTCCACTTTTCTAGCGGATCACCGATAACGTGCTTTTCCAAGATGTCTCCTGAACGAATAATTTCAGCAACGTACGCAGCCGAGTTCAAGAACATGGCAATCGCACCAGCCATGAAACTTGAAACATCCAACCCGATAACCTGCGTTCCGAAGTACACGATGAACACTTGAATCAAAAGTGGCACACCACGGACTGCCTCAATGTAGGCAACGGCCAACCACTTCAATGGCTTGATGCTTGAAAATGACGTTTGGAACGTCAATTCACCAACACCAATAACTGAGACAACTGAACCTTCCTTGATAACCGTCACAAATTCGTTACCCAAGGCTGGCAAGATGTTCTTGATGGCTTGTGGCAACACCATGAAGCGCATCGTTTGCATCTTCGTGAACCCAAGTGAACGCGCAGCTTCAGTTTGACCAGCTGGCACAGCTTGAAGTGCTTCGCTACAATATAGCGCCAGCACTTTCAATCTAAAGTGCTGGCGCTATTTAACTTAAATCATCTTACGATCTGATTGTTGCAACTTCTTCTCGAAACGGCCCAGCACACGGCTGATACCGAACGTCAAAATGAAGTAGATTGCAGCTGTAATCATCAATGGAATGAATGGCTTAAATGAGGCACCTTGCACCATGGTCACGTTACCGTGTACGTCAGATAATACTGCCACCTTTGTCATGTCACACACCTCCATTTCGTTACTGCTATTGTAAGCGCAAAAAAGCCCCAATTCCCGTGAAAAGGGAACTGGGGCTAAAAGTCACGATATCTACTTTGGTCGGTGAAAATCGTGACTAGCTTTTTCTATTACTAAATAAAGAAGCTCTTGCGGCTTGTTGTAATCGACCGTTCGCTCCAATGCTGCGAACATGAAGTCATCCCAGTTACCGCGTAGCCAAACCGTCACGTTTAGCTCCCGCAACATTTCAACAACATCATGTGCACCAGGTCCTGGCATAAATAAATCTCCCAAGAACCAGAATTCATCAGCACCTTGCGCTTTGGCGTCCGCAATCGTTGCTGCCAACGCATCAAAATAATACTGATCACTCATTGGCAACAATTCATGACCCGCATTTTTATTTGGCATATTGTGCGACAACGTGAAGGTTAAATCTTCAACGTTGCGTGTATCAGATACTGGCAATGCCATGATAAAGTCGTAATCTACTTTTGGCATGTGTTGCATGACATAGGTTGATAGACGCGCCGTGTAAACACGTGTTGGCGTTGCGAAACGCGTCCCTTCGATGTCCAACATCAAGTAACGGGCTTCGCGGTTTTGACGCATCTTACGCTTCAATGAGAACGGACTACCAACAGAACCAGGGTTCAAAATGGCTCGACCATCTGAAGCCGTGCGATAAACCATTTGGTGCGTGTGACCATAAATGGCAACGTCGGCATCACGCCCCAAGAATAGCGGTTGCCTTAACTCACGGAGCATGTCTTTCGTCTCCGCGTCATAACCGTAACGGTCGTTTTCCTTGGCAACCGTTGACGCATCATGCACGTAGCCCAAGCCTTCGTAGACCAAGTTGCGATACAAATCCAAGTATGGCAAGCCACGCTCTTCAGCAAGGGCCATCTCAGCTGCTTGGTCATATGCGACCGTGCGGAAATGGTGCCAACTTACTATCCAAGTCATAGCCAGACAAGATTTCCAATGCAAACCCGCCGGATACGATTGGTGTGACATTGGCTTCATTCAACGAACGCACCAATTGTTCAAATTGTGTATAGCGCTTCACATCCATTTCGGTGCGCCCTCCTATCTCAAAGTTCAGTACTTTAATTATACCCCACAAGGCTACTTGTAAGCGCGTAAAGATGAATTGACCAGGCAACTTATGACCGATTAATGGCTCAACCGCACTTTGTGGCATAAAGGCAACTGACAACGAGTCATCAGCGTTTGAGAACACCAATTCTGGCATGTCCAAACGTTCAAAACCGACCGTGCGCATGACGGATTCAATCATCAATTCGTTGCTAATAACATCATCATCCAAAATCAACATCACATCCAATAATGGATGCGTTTCATTCATTTGGCGCATTGGGAAGCGGTCAAAGATGTAGCCTAATTGCTTCATGAAACGCAACTTTTGGGCATCCCCATGACGCAGCTTTTCACTACGGTCAGGGTCGCCAATCAAGTGACCAAACAGGTTGTACAAGTCATACGTCGTGAGCACGTGGAACTCAGGTTCGGTGCCGGAAACAATAACATAACCCAAAATTTCGTCACCACGCTTGGCGACAATTTCAATTGGCTTACGACCAAATGGGTTGCCAGCGCGTAGGCGACGCACCAATTGTTCTTCTTCGCCAGTGCTGTAGTTGGCATCATCAAATGCACTGCGAATAATCTTGTCGACTTGGTCGAAATCCTTATCGCCTAAGAATTCAAACCAACGAATGTAGCCGAATTGGTTCCAGTAACCAGGCCAACCGATGGCTGCCAAGACACCGTATCCAGCGAAACGGGCCACAATTTCAGCTTCTTCAACCAAGCGCCAGCCTAGGCCACGGCCACGGTGAAGTGGGTCAACCACGACTGGGCCGACCACGCCGACTGCTGTGCCAGTGCGATTATCTGAAACCGTCGCACGTAATTGATATGAAAATACGAAAAACGCTGGCCTTTTTCGTAAAAGACCAGCGTAAAATTTCTATTCTTGATCGTATTGCCATTCGTCTGGGAAGCGGAATGTGCCATTCGTACGCAAGAGCGCTGATGGGTACAATTCCTTTACCATAAAGAATTCAGGCGTGATTTCAAAGGCTGGCTTAACGCCAAACTCAGTTCCTCCACCATGGCTTCGGGATGCATAATGTCACAGTCCCACCCAAACTTCTTACTGATTGTGTCCTTAGGCTCAGCGTTGATCTTCTTCTCAAGCTCTAAATCTGTTAGTTCTCCAAGTCCTTGCATAATTTTCACCTCAATTATTTGGTATCTCTACCCACTACTTCTATTAAGACTATCGTACCTAATAAATGTTGGGTAGAAACGCAATGGTGCGAACATCAAACGTGTACGGAATTCCGTCAAACGCGCTGACAAATCAGCAACCGTGTCGCCTTCCTTAAGATCCTTCGCCATGTTCAAAATACGGGTACGATCTGCTTCGTACAACTCGTTTTCGCGCACATCAATCACTTCAGCAAGCTTGTCCATGCGGGCCAAGACTGATTCCGTTGGGATGTTTGACTCACGGAAAGCCGGCACAAAGCGAATGAATGACTTAATAACCGTCTCATAGTCGGCGGCCGTCAAATCATCTTCGGTACGCTCGCGCATCCCCTTCAATGCCATTTCAATCACTGGGTCTTCACCCGCGATGGCATATGAATCAACGATGTTAGCCGCAACCTTCTTCAACATTTCGCGGTTACCTTCCAATTCAACAACGCGGTTCGTGATGGTTGGCTCGAAATCATTCAACATGTCCGTAATCGCCATAAACTCATCTGGACGGATGGCACCTGCCACCACGATATCCAATTGTTGGAAGAACGTGATAATCTCAGGGTCGTTTGCGAAACCGAACACTTCTGCTTCACGGTGCATTGATTGAATCAATTGGCCCAACATACGTGATTCAACGTGTAATGAACGAATGCCTCGTAGAATATTACCGTAATCCTCACGCTCTAGCATACCACGATTTAGCTCAGTTACCGCATGTTCAAGACGCTTATCGGCGTCGTCACCGAATGACAATCCTTGTTCACGGGCTGTGTTCACACCACTAATGACGTTCATCGTAAATTGGTGTAGCACTTCAAGTGGCGTACAACGGATACGAGTCATTTTCAAAATTCAATTATTGAAACCAATATAGAACTGTCGCGATTGCCAGCAGGACACCGGCGATCGTGATAATTGGTCGTCGAATGTCCTTACCCACAACAATCAAAGAGGTGGCGATAAATAGCCCCACCAAACTTAAGATATTTCTGATCATGGTAAAGACCTGCTTTGTCGTAATTGAAGAGCAAGCCACCCAATGCCCCAAAGAAAAAAATAAACCAAACGTTAATCTTCATTACGTTTTCCCCTCATAATAAGTAATTAAAATATCTCACCGGCTTAATATAACTTACTTTTCGGACACATGCAAGCGCTTTCATAAGAAAACAGGATTAAATTTGTGCTTAATACGGGAAAAATAAAAAAATGACCCGCACTCCGGCGATAAAGAACAAAGAAGCCAAAATCAACAACTTCTTACGACCGAAGCGGTCAGCTAGCGGTCCGACCCCTAGCGCACCAGCCGCTGATCCAATCAAGACGGCTGAGGTAACAAATCCGGTCTCAGCAACCGTCAACTTAAAATTGCTTTCAATAAGTGGCGAAGCACCAGAAATAATTCCTGTATCAAATCCTTTAGAGACGTAGGCCAACAAAATTCCGGCCGTAATCATCAACTGGAACATTGAACCCAATGAACCACGGTGCTTAGCAGGTGCCAATTCGGCCAAGTAAGCTGGCGTCAACGCTGACGCTGACCCAACCGCCAAGCCCAATACGATACGCGCAATTGCCATCGTACCGAAGCCAGTCGCAAAGGCCGTCATCAATGACACTGATTCACCTGACTTGGCGCGCAAGTGAGTCAAAACGCGCTCTGCATTTTCCTTATCACCCTTCGCAAACAAGAAACGTGGTGATTCTGGTAGCAACAAACCACCAATGAACAACAAGACAGCTGGAATCAAAGCTGATCCAAGCATCCAGCGCCAGTCACGGATACCCATGAAGTCGTGACCCAAGAAGCCAAGCGCGTTGGCTTCGTTAAAGCCGAATCCCTTGATGAACACTTGTGGCAAGAAGTAAATCACTGAGTTGATACCCACCAATTGTTGCAAGAACATGATTCCGATCGCGACAATTACGGCTGGACGGGCGATGGTGAACAAGTCCTTCAAACCACCCTTTGGTTGCTTATCAACTTCAGCCATGGCAGCCAATTCGGCTTCCGCAATCAACAACATCGTTGGAATAGCGGCCGTTTCAACTGACACCGTGTAGTTCAATACCGTCAAGATAGCCAAAGCGACCGTCATGACAACTGATCCAAACGTCAACAATGTCTTACGGTTGAAGTTATCCATAATCATGGTTGCCAAAATCGTCACCACGAAGTTAACCACACCGATTCCAACTGAAATCCAAATAACCCCGAATGGTCCACCCACGTTGTTGTGGAAGACAGCCAACAAGACCAAGAAGAATTGTGATACCAAAAAGTTTCCAATCCAGTTGGCAGCTGAACCGATTGATGATCCGATTCCACGCACTGACATTGGGAAGATTTCACCAATCAACAACCAAGCGATTGGTCCCCATGAAATGGCGAATCCGAAGATGTACGTCCATGTACTTTTGAGACGTATTTCTCGGCTTTTAGCCAGGTACATGAAGAAAGGCTCGTACGTTTTGCGACGTACGAGCCTTTTTGTTTTTTCTATTTACTTGCGCAATTCCATTTCGATTTCTTCCAATGACTTACCGCGCGTCTCTGGCACGAGGTAACGAACAAAGAAGATTGAGATGAAGGCAAAGACGGCGAAATCACGGTTCATACCACCAGCAAACACAATGCTTTCATATGGAATCTTAGCCTTATCAAGAATTTGCTCGACAAGGATCTTCTTAATACGCTCTTTCTTAGCCATGATTATCTCTCCATTCTTCAGAACACTTCTCACTAAATCTAGTACCTATTAATATACGCTCAATCGTTGTATACTAAAAGTCCGACTAACCCTTTAACCGGTCGTCTTTTGCAAATCCTTCGTTGGAATCATGTTGACCTTCTTGTTGCCTGAAACGGCCGCCAACTTCTTTTCATCCAAGTGGGCATCCATTGGTACGATACCGATAACTGGCCCGGTTACATTTCCAATCAATGCCAATGTCTTGTAGATATCATGGTCAGTTAGGCCATAATTATCCAATTCGGCTTGCCATGGTTAGTCAGCCGTACGAATGTCCGCAAACTTTGCGTGGACAAACTCAGCCAATTGCTCGGCATCCAAACGAATTGAACGACCAACTTCACCAGCTGACAACGTAATCGTACCGGCTTCCTTGGCACTGTTATCAAAGTAAATTGGGAACTTCTTCGTTTGCCAGATACCAACTGGGTTATTCGCACCGTGAATATGACATCACCGCATGCGAAATTTCATGAATCATCACGCCAAACCAGCCAAAGATAAGCGGTGCATTGAGTCCAAATGCGCGCATCAAATGTTGGTTCGTACGGGTTGTCACCACTGAAATCAACGCGCTACCAATAAGTGGCAACACAAAGAAAATGCCGATGACGAATACCCATGTTTGCCAAATAATTGTCCAGCGCCACAATAGCTTTGTTAACCCCCAACTGGTTAAGGCAATGCCGAAAATCGGTGCCATCCCAATGAAAAAGTTACCAAGTTGTTGGTACTTATTCTTTGGATTCCAAGCATGTGACACATAACCCATGCGATTCTCATTGCCTTCCTTAAACGGATTTTGGAGCAACTTGATTTTGTCGACGTGGTGGCCAAAGATGACGAGGCCAACACCCAAGGCAACGATGGTCAAAAAGATAAAGTAGTACAGCGCACCACTCTTGGTATTCTGCCAATCAGCATCACTCAAATTCAATGCCAAACTCAAATTCAAAATGGCATAAATCCACAGGGCAACTTGCCACCAGGTGGTATTCAGCCACACGCTACTGCCGTCGTGAAACCCAATTAGCAGTTGTGTACCTTTTGCATAAAAGCTGTAATAGCAACCAATTGTTGTTCTTCTGTTTTTGTCATCATTATTCCCCAAATTTTATTAGCGTCGACCGATAATCGCGGTCAACATGTACATGATAAACGTCGCTGCCAACACACCACCAAAGAAGTAGGCGATTGGACGACCAACGGTTTCCCAAATAATAAACGCATCGTTAATCCGTCCGTCAACATGTCGACAACTGCTTGTTTGGCGCTTGTGACATTTTTAAATAACTTATCGTCATACGTGTCATGCAACGTCGCTGCAGCCACCGCGATAAACTCATCTGCGGTTGGTTCAGTCGTCAAAATGTGCTTAGTCAGCGCCACAACACGATCAATGTGCGTCGTATCATGCCCTGATTCATCCCCGCCAAGTAAAATGTGGTGCTTTTGGACACCATATTGAATGACACGAGCCACGGCAATCGCCCCAATTGCTTCGAGACGATCAGCATCTTGCACGATTTGACCGGCCAATGTGAGTGGCTCTGGGTTGCCGAAACGTTGCTTGCTCCATGACATGTTATCGATAATTTGGAAAATTTCAGCCTGTTTAGCCTCATCAATACCATTGCACTCCGCTTCAAACTGTGCCACGAATTCATGCATAATCGCATCGCGCTTCGCACCAATTCGCTTCCCTTCGTCAGTATTGAGGTAATCCTTGAGCAAAAATAGCTTTTCATAGAAATGGTTAATCATCGTTTCGCCCGTTGCATCACGATAATCGGCCTTCGTCTTCAAATCGCGTGGTGGCATCGTTGGGTCATAGTTCGTCATCCATTGACCAAGGGCGGTTGAGATGTGAAAGTCTGCCATGACTTGTGGCAAGGCCGTGTTCATCAACGTTTGATTCAAGAATCCCAAAAAGACTCCCGCAATCAAGATGATCAAGACACCTCGCTCTTTCTTGCTAATTCCGTCCATAACCCCTCCTTATACTTTTTAGTTTAGATAATCAGTTCCTGCCAACGGTCCGAAGACACCTGCTCCGGCCGCTTGAATCATACGTCCCATAATCAAAATGGGGTATGATGGCGCGAACCCTGCGACCAAGGTTCCCACCGCAAATACAAATACCGCGCTTAAGTACAACGTTCGTGTCTTAAGGCGTTGAATTAAGAAGGCTGTTAGTGGCACCATCACACCATTCACCAACATGTACCCGAAAATAAAGGCCAAAATCAAATCAATAATGATTAGTGGTGCAATTCCTAAGAACAACCAGCGCCATGAGTGGTTAGAGACCACAAATCCAGATAGCGTTGGTCCGATGGTTGGCGCAAAGTTCAACGCCAGCCCGATAATACCCATCGCTTGACCACGTCGGTCAGCCGCGAACAGATTCATCACCACCACGTTCATCTTTGAGTGAGTTTGTTGATAGACGAACAACGCAGTTACGACAATACCGATTAGCAAAAATGCCCAAACATCAGGACTTAGCCAGTTACCTGTACCGGCGTTTGAGAACCCGTATAGCAAGCTTCCCAATCCGATACTTGAGAGGACCATCCCCAAGAAGTTGAACTTCAAGAACTTTTGTTGACCGATGTTCTTCAAGGGCGATAGGAACGCCGTAATCAGGGCACCAGGTAGCAAGACCAACCCTGAAATAAAGGCTGATTGACCACGAACGGTCTGCATGTAAAGTGGCAACATCAAGGCACCACCATACAAGGCTGCCATCAAGACAACGTTAATCAACGTTGCCATCGTGAAGTTGTGATACTTGAAGACATCAAAGTTCAACAATGGCATAGAATTAAAGGCCTCGGTTTGAATTGGCATCGTGACCATAACCAAACCAAGTTGACGGATGAATTGGCCGACCGCTGGCAACCAGATTGGTGAATCCAATTGCAACGTCGCCAAGACAATCGTTCCGATAACCACAAACACCAATCCGATTGGGGCTAGGCGCTTTACACCGAACTGGTCATACCATTTACCTGATGTAAAGACGACCAAACCGGTCGCAATCCAAAAGGCTGCGTGAATACCAGCCAAATCGGCACGCGCTTGAGCCATTTTTGCTGGTGCGCCTAGTGAAACCAGACTGTAGACGGTAATCAAAGCTGCCGTTCCAAATGAGGCAGCGACCTGACGAATCGTCGTGTACATCGCTGATCCATCAGGCACCATCTCAAGTGGCAAGTCGCGCTTGTAGATGCGATCCTTCAAATCCCCAAGCACTTTCATGTACAGTACTTCAGTTGGCATTTGTCTATGCCCTCCCGTTTTTAATCCGATTTCATCGTAACACAAAAGTGGTCCAACCAAAAGTTTTGGTTGGACCACTTTTTGAAATTAGGCGTTAGAACGTTGCTTAAACAATTGCGTTAATCCGAGTGAAACACCCAAGTTATTACCAATCGCATGGAACATTGATTGATTTTTGAGATATAGCGGGTTCACAAAGGTTCCTGAGCCACGCTTCTTAAAGATAATTCCTTGCTGGGCCAAGACGTTCAACGCGCGCTTGATTGAGCTGCGTGACACATCATAAGACAAGGCCAATGATCGTTCATCTGGCAATTTCAAGTTTGGGAATGGTAGCAGCTTAACTGGCACCAAGGCATTCTCAATCATGAACGCTTGGTCTTGCAACTTACGTAAACGCTTAATGCGATAAACTTGCTCCCCCGGTTCCAAAAAGAGCGCCAAACGCGTTTCTTCGTTCGCCTCTTCCGTCTCAAATGACAACAATTGGATGGCTGGTGCTTCGCCGTTGAAGCGGAACGAATCAGAAAATGGCGTCCCATCATCCAGAAAGTAAATTCCGGCCATCACACCGACTGGTTCAACTTCACTCAACTGCAAATGGCTGCGATCATCTTCGTCAGATGGCTCAACTGTCACCGTCATAAATGACTTGGTAACCGCCTTCTTGGTCGTCGCTTCGGCGTAGTGGAACATTGAGTGACCCAAATCTTCGCTGGTCAACTCTAAAAATTGGTACAATAAAAAGCACAAAATTGGTGCGGTCCAATTTTTTGCTTTGCTTATTTTTCACCTGTAAAGCCTGATATAATCGCTTTTCTAGCCAAATGTGAACAATTTGTGAATTTTGGATTATTCGCCGTCCAAACTGACGAAACTGTTATATCGCATGTACTTGTAGTGTACGCGCATCGTTCCAACTTCGAGAACAATGGGTTGCTCTTCAAAAAGATCATACCTGCTGAAAGGTAGTTGGTAGCACGCCACCAAGCATCAACCTTAGCAAGGTATTCCTTTGAATCAAAATCTACTGCCATTTTGATTAAATCTCCTTATAATTTTGAGAAAAGGTTCAATCGCAGAAGTTATCTTCTGGATTACAAATACTATAATAACAGATTTCATGAACCGTCCAAGTATGAGTTCGTAACCATAACTTGTCCACCGTGACCAGGTCCACCGATGTAGAACATGTCTAGATCGTACTTGTTGATCAAACGGTTTGCGTGTGCGTAAAGGAAAGTTTGTCCTGAGATAGTACCCCAGTGACCGATAGGCTTAACCTTAACGTCTTCCACCGTAATTGGTGTGTTCGTAACTATAAATGCGATTTGGTTTGGGTTATCCAAAACGGCACCAGTTGCGTGTGACAATGAGTATCCAAGTTCTCCACCTTCGTGCAATGAACCTGGCGTTTGTGCAGTCATGTGTGATCCGATTCCACCAGGGAATGAGAAACGCTTGAACAAACGTGACATACCCTCAACATCTTGAGTGATTTCAGGGTAGTTTTCAGTGCGTGACCATCCCAAACCTTCGAAGAACTTAGTGATCTCTTCATCGCTCATACGTGAGAAGATCGTTGGGTTTGAAATCTTAAATCCGTTCAAGTCCAAGATTGGCAAAACTGCACCGTCGTTCTTAGGGTTCAAGAACTTGATTGAGTGCCAAGCAGTCATTGAAGGACCAGTTTCAACTTCACCGTCACCGATAACACGAGTAGGACCACCCCAACCCTTTGGCAAACGAGCGATGATTACAGGCCAAGCTGCAATTTCACCGTCTTCGTAACGACCGTTCTCACGGGCGTCCTTTTGGATTGCTTGGATGTCTTCGATGGCCTTGTCCAAGACATTAGCTGCCTTTTCGTGGTATGCCATGTAGTCGTGGATGTCATCGTTTTCGATGAAACGTACCATACGCTTGTCACCCTTAGGTGCCATTTCAGCCAATTCTGACTTCAATGAACCATCTTCGTTGAACAATTCAGTTGGCTTGTATGAGTTCATCCACTCTTCGAATTGTGGCAACGTTTCCATCTTCTTTGATGACAAAGGAAGTGGAACTTGGTGGGCACGGAATGAATCTTCGATTGGCATTCCTGATTGGTCGCATGACGTTGGGTTCATCTTTGAGATTTCAGCAAAGAATCCTGACAACACGTTCATGTCCATGTTGCGCTTTGAGTCAGCCAATTCAGTTCCACGGTTTGACTCGTTGATGTCGTTAGCGAATTGCTTCCAATCTGGCAAAGCCAAATCTTGAGCTTCTTCACCGCGACGACGTCCACCGTTAGCGATTGGGTTTGAATCAACACGACCAGTCAACGTGTAAGCTTCCAACCAACCTTCAGCTTGGTGCTCTGACAATTGAGCGTCCAAGATACGTCCCTCGTGGGCTTCGTATTGGTCGTTTGGCTCCTTAACTTCTTCCATCCATTGACGGTTCGTTACTTCGAACATGTCCCATAGACGGTTTGACATCGTCTCGTCAGGTCCGAAGATACGGGCCAAGTGCGTCAAGATACCTGGATCTTGGTGAGTGTACCCGTTGTGGTCTTGTTGGAATACAGTTGAAGTTGAGATCAAGTTCAATGATGGGTAATCGTTACGCCATGATTGCTCTGAGGCGTGACGCAACCACTTGAAGTGTTGAGTGATCATTGAGTCAACTACACGTAGGAATGATTCGTATGATGCAAATACACAAGCCCAGTCAATAGCCTTCAAACCTTCAGTTGCCAATTCTTGAGCTTCTTCAACTGAGAACCATTGTTGACGTGGTTGCTTTGAAGCAACGATGTGGTTAACCTTGTGACGCTCAGTAAATGCGCGACCAAAGACAGCCAACAAAGTGTTACCATCAGCTGGCAAGTATTGACGAACGAAGTCTGACTTCTTTTCACCATCTGACAAAGCGCGCTCGTGGTTCATCTCACCGTTCTTGTTTTGCAAACGGTGCAACTCAACAACGTTGACATAACGCATCTTTACAGATGGGAATGCAGCGTTAACCAAGTTCAAAGCAGCCAAAGTTTCGATCGTTGGCTCAACACCAGCAGATGCGAAGACGATGTCAGCTTGCTCACCTTCAGCAACAGTTATAGCTTGGTTGAAGCGGTCCAACTTTGAGTATACACGCATGTCGTAAGTCGTAGTGATATCACCATCTTCACGGTATCCGTGTACGTGCAATCCCAAGTGTTGACGCTCGTAGAAGATTGACTCGATCAAGTCTTCGTATCCGTGGAATCCGAAGACAACAGGAGTTCCTGACTCACCGAACAAAGCGTTGAACTTGAGCTTAGAAATTAATCGTACGGCAGTAGATTACTTCTTCAAAGCAGTCCACTTCCAGTCAGTGAACTCTTCGATGTCGCGACCTTCGTTACGAGTAACTTCGAAGTGCTTTGCCAAGATGTCATCCATCTTCTTGTCGAATGCAGCAGCCTCATCAGCTGAAACAACTCCGTTAGCAGCCAAGACAGCAACAGCGTCCGTATCCATTCTCCAAATTTATTGACCATAATATCTTCCCCGATTTAAAGCTATCTTCTACTATGCCTGATAAATGTGGGGGTTCTATGAAAATTTCCAGGAACGACAAAAAGACCACTACTAAATCTCGAAAGAAATAGTAATGGTCTTTAAGTTACCCTTTAACCGGCCGAAGCCAGCCTCAGGTCAATTTTTATTTCAGCTGGCACCTTTACAATTTGGTGTTCTGGTAAGTTTGTACGCAAAAACAACTCTGTGGCATACGCAACCGCGTGATCATCTAAATCACCGTGTTCTGGCATACCAATGTAGAAAACCGTAGGTAGGTTCATATCAAGATTTAAAAGTTGTTGTTTCAACTGTGGGCGAATTGTCCATCGCCACGTGATACGCTTATGACGTTCGCGTGTACTATTGAAAAACATTGATTGTGGTAATTGAATCATCGGTTGATTCTTCAACCAAGCCACCACTGAACGACGCAGATTCTCTTCAACCAGTTCGCGGTCACCAATGATGCCACCACCGTGTAACAAGACCAGGTTATCCGGTTGAATAATGCGGTGAATCAGCGGCAATGCTTCAACTGTCGCTTGACCGGATGCATGCAACATCAACATCGCACCATTTCTAGGCTTACGGCTAGACGCCAATCGTCCGCTCAAGTGCAAAATCATGTCTGGGATTAACATCGCTGGGCAAAGCAACAATTGCGTTAAGTCTTGTAGTGCTTTTTCATCCCGCGCCAACATAACTAGTCGTTCGGCTGTGTTATACACCTGCTTTGAGATTTATAGCAAGCCATGAATCTCGTCAGTCACCAACACTTCATAACCCGACATGGCGCGCCAGCATTCACGCAGCGTTGTATCACGCTTATGACCACTTAGATGCAGGTGCTTAGTGTTTAAGTAATCTTCTTCCGTTACCCGGCCAAAGAGGTCGCTAATCAGCTCTCTGACCTGTTCTTGCGTTGCCCGGCGGAAATCATTCGGCGCGAACTGTGGTGCGTAATCGACCGGTGAAACATCGGCACGTAGTACGTCCACAATCGCCACATCAAGTGGGCCATCATTTGGTGACCAAAGCGTAATCCATGGCACTGCCGTACACCACGCTTCAAACATCGCCCCCATCAAGCCTGACTCTTCGGCAATGGCAACCGTTGGTGTTTGCGTAATCAAACCGATTCATGCTCACCAAGGCAAGCATAATCAGCAATACACGTTTCAACATTTCCATCTCCCTTTAATATCTATCTTTCCAATGGTCTATACTACGTGACCTTCTTGTTGAAAATAAGATTTATTGATACTGAATTCAGGAGTAAATGTGAATTAAATTATTTAATTTTGGATGGGACGAAAATTAGACAGATAATACTGCAGAGGTAATCATGAATGGAAACGCCGTCTTCTTCACCATCGTCATATCTTCCCCATTGACGATGTCACGCGCCCTAACTCGCGTGTCTAAACTCGGCGTGTCTAAAACTTTTTCATCCAAAATCAAATCTGGTGTCTCATACAACGTTGATTGACTCGCCTCTGATCGATTGTCAGAGTGAGCGACCGTTGATACGCAATCAGTGGCATCCATCGCACCGTGTGTTGTTGCACCGAACGCAAAATGCCAACGACTACAATAACGATTCCTAATACCAACAACAAAATCATGCTATCTTCCTCCGGCTCTTAATATAACTAGTATATCAAAGTCGGCCTACTTTTTGTCCTTTGTGCGCAAGGCATGGACATAAATTATCAAAGCCCATACACACAGCACTTATTGCCAACCTTGTAGGTATAACGGTTTTCACCATTGCTACCTTTTTCAGTCGTAATAAACTTGAAGTCCAACAAGGTTGCTGCTGGCTTAATCTTTTGTGTCTTATCTAATGGCACCTTCGTCAACAAGAAGTTTGAATGGTGGGCCGTATACAACCCCGCTGCCATGGCGATTGCCAAAACAGTTCCACTAATGGCTGACGTTAGCACGTCCCAATCCTTTGGCACCGTTAGCACGTATTGTGTCTTACCAGTCTTCAACTTTGTTTCACCGAACAACATGAAGCGGCTAAACAATGACTTGGCTTGATACGTCGTTACAATCGTTTCCAATTTGGCCGTCTCACCAATTTTCACCGTCGTCTCCGCATTTTGCGTCAACGTTTGGTATGCCTTTTCGAGATTAGCTTGGCGATCGGACGTTACCTTGTTAACGATGTCGCTTTGCAACTTTTGTTGGGCGTCCTTATCCTTCATAAAGTTCTCGTCATCCCTGGCACGATCTGCGAATTGCTTTTTAACTTGGTTAGCAACTTCATCGGTAATCCCGTTGTTGCTATCCTTCACCATCTTTTGCAATTCCTTGACTTGTATCATTTAATAATTTCGATATTCTCTTACGTCTATCAGTTTCGCAAAAAAAACACCCAAACTGCAATGTGCACGTTTGAGTATTTTTGAGTTTGTATGTTTAATTCTTGTCGCTTAACTGTTGTTTTTGACGTTTCTGTCGCAACTGTTAAATAATTGTGCCTTTTATTGCCAACTTTGAATTTTTTCGTTCAAAGTTTTCATCATCCTTACCAGGAACCCCCTCACCTTGCGTTTCACGTTTGTGCAGCACAACCGTTGTACCGTCACTGTCATTTGTTGGTCGGTTTGCTTGCGCAAAGGCGTCACCCACACCAAACGCAATCGGCGCCACGATCGTACTAATTAAAGCAATATTTTTCCACTTCGCCATATCGCTATCTCCTTAAGCATTTACAACCGGTTCCAAAATTTCATCCCAAGTCAGCCCAGTTGGCGCCCCTGGAACTTGCGTATCCTTAATTTCAGGCTTACCAGTCTTATCTAGAGAAATAACCTTGCCCATGTTGTAAGCCGTAAACGTTACGCCGGCTTCCCACGTCCAATTACTGAACGCCGTAGACTTATCAAGGTTACCATCACCCCAGTACAAGATCCAGTTACCATTGTGCAAATCATTTGTTGTTTCACCTTGATCATTAGTAGCTTCAAACGGAACCTTTTCAACATCACTGACACTGTTCAAAGCGTTACGCAAGTCTGTAGCATCAAAATTTTCTGCTCCTACAAATTCGATTGCCCATTGATTCTTATCATCCGAATTCCCTTGTTGGAATTTTGCCGAGCTACCTTCCTTCACAACCGTCAAATCTCCCTTATCCCAATAGTTCTTAGGATATAGGTGCAAGTATGAATCTGATTGTGTTCCAAACCAATCCGTCTTACCTTCTTTTTGAGCATTCAACATTGGTAATGACAAAACCATTGGCGTCGCAAACGTCTCCGTTGCATCACTTGGGAACGATCCAGTTGTAACGTCTTCTATGATATTTTTGGCATCTTTAATCACATCATACTTCACTGACCCCGATAGCGCATACTTTTCTACACCAGCCTCAATGTCTGTCAAGCTTTGATTCAATAACCCGTTGTCAATTGCATATGAAAGTCCCTTCACCCCGGCTTCATCCAATTGCATCAATGCAAGCCTTGCACCAGCGACATTCTGTGTACTATCATCACCATCAATTGCCAGCTTGTAAGTTCCACCCTTGTGATCAACCGTTGTGTCTTGGTCACCACCAATTGTCGTATCGCCTGTTACCTCGCTTGCTGGGTTCAAAGTAGCCTTTTGCAACTTACCATTTGGCAAATATCCTGAAGGCGCTGCAATTTCAAGTACATAATACGTTTGGCCAGGAACCAAATCTTTGAATGTTACACCCATCGTATAGTTGAAAGCCTTTCCACGTGACACACCGAATTCCGTATCATTATCTTGGAAATCGTAATTTTGATAAGCTGCGGCGTTAGAGTTGTGGTAAACAGGGTTCTTATCACCATCTTCTTGCTTAACAGTTAAGTCCTCTACTGCTGCTGGCATCAAAACATTGATATCCTTGTCCAAGTCCGGCTTGTCGTAGTGATCAGGTGAGTCTCCGTCCGGGTCCACGGCTTGAATCAAAGGCACCAAACCTTGATTTTTCTCACCGATGGTTGTGACACCGCCATATCCAAAGCGCCCATACAACGTCCAACTATTGATATTCACTTGGTATGGAATGTTATCCGTGATACCAAACTTTGAATAAGTAGCTAAGTCAGCGTTTGTCTCAAGGTCAATGTAGTTCATTTGTTCAGACAATGAGTTTCTGTATGCCGTGTCATCTTGACCTTCTGCCGGTTTGTCAACAAATGATCCCTCGTAGCCAAATGCCTTAGCAGCTTCTGGACTATAGAACTTAAATGAAACACCCATTTCGCGAGTGTTCTTTGAATTATACTTAGTTGAAACTTGGTGCATCCCATCAGTAGTTGAGTAGACGCCCTTTTCAGTAAGGCTTGTGAAGTTCGCAAGCTTTGAGTAACTCTCCAAGAATTCTTGACTGAAGTCGATGTTCATTTCACCGTTCAACAACTTCTTATCCGCATCGGTTGCATCAAATTGAACGGCTTGGTTCTTTTCATCAAATGAATATTGCCCGTTGAACCCATACATGTGAATCAAGTGTGCTGCACCCCAACCGACTGCATTTGTTTGTGACTGGTCGTACATCGAACCAGATACATATCCGTTATCGTACTTAAACGTCACGAAGTTGTTAATCATCTTCGTTTGTGGCGTCACACCTTCCTTGATGTTTTCGTTCGTTTGTCCAACATTGGCTTGAGCGGCTGAATTAGTTTGCGCGTTCATCTTGAAAACCATGCTTGATACCTTAGATTGATCACTACCAGTGAATCCCATCTTGTCTGCCATGTGCACCTTTGTGGCTTGTGACACAACGTTTCCGTTATTCTTAGTTCCAAGCAGTTGTGAAATAACGTTTTGAATATTTTCCTTCGTTACCAAACGTCCCAAATCAAATCCGGCACCACTAACAGGGTTTCCCTTTGAATCCGTCTTTTGGAATCCCCAACGCTTATCCGTTACCCAATAAATGTCACCCATTTCCATGTGTGAATCCATGGCGTCGACAATTGGCTGCTTATTACCACTTTCATCTGGCTCTGACGTCAAGTGGGTGAACCATACATATGCTTGAGAGTTCTCTTCAACCGCTTTTCCCAATGTTGCAGCTTGCTTCTGCAAGAACTCATCTACTTGGTCCCATGTTACAAGAGGGAACTCAGCAATGTTAGCTCCTGCACCACTTACATAGTAAGAATCTGGCCCACCGATTGTGAACTTCAAATCATCCATCTGTTTGTAGCCCTTAGGTGTGATTTCTTCGTGCAAGACATATTGACCATCAGCAACTCCACAATATTGGAAGTAACCACGATCAACACCAGACAAGTGGGTCGTTCGCATATCTGTCTTACGCTTGATGTATGAGGCGATCATCGCGATTGCTCCGATGAACAACAAACTCAAAGCACCAACACCACCAACAACTGGCAAAACTGACTTCTTGTAGTTCTTGATTGAAGCCCAGTTTTCACCTTCACCGCTCACTTTACCAGTGATTTGGTTATCTGATCCCATTTGTTCGTTGTCACCAGCTGCTTAAAAATACAATCTACCCACTCGTGGCTCGATTTGTTTGTTTTTTCTTTACTCTATAATTCTGCCGAAAAAAAATACCTAAACTGCTATATGCACGTTTAGGTATTTTACATCTTGTGTGTTTTATTACAGGTTTGTTACAGTTATTTTTGAACAAACTCTGAAATTGTGGATTTTTTTAGCGGGTTAGTTTTCGGATAAATATCTTGAGCATCTGTTCCGTCAGTTGTCTTCAACATCTTGTGAACATTTACCGCTGTATAAGGGTCGACGTTTTTACTTCCTGGACGAGCTTGCGCCAATGCATCCCCCAATGGTGAAGCCCCAAAAGCAATAGGTGCAACGATTGTTGAAATCAACAAAGCATTCTTCCATTTAGCCATATAGCATATCTTCGGCTTTCCGGCATTTGGGTTATCACTCGTAGTTCCGTCAGTCGTAATCTTCGCTGGCTCATATCCTGTAATTACCTTGTTGCCAAGATCCATTCGGTAGGCTGTAAACGTATACTTATCAGTCGCATTCGCCGCCTTAGACCATCCCTTAGCAGTAGTGAAAAACTTATCCGCGCTAGTAGTTGTACCATCACCCCACGCAGTTCGGAACGCCTCTTCCGTTACACCATCTGGCAAGTCAAGAGTAATCGTGTACTCACTAACTGTATCCTTGCCACGATTGTCTTGATTAACCTTGCTTGAATCCGTTGATACCTTATCTGATGATAGCAAGTCATCCCATGAATATTGTGTAGTCCCAATAGTCAATCCTTCGGCCTTATTTGTATTAAACTTTTCAGAACCAGCTTCGACATAATCTGGACTAGACGTTTCAAACACTACCCATTGACCATTGTGAAGTCCGTCAAACTCCGCAACACCTGTAGCAGTAGTCTTTTCTTGTGCATAGTAATCAGACAACTGTAGAGCAGGGTCGGTCGCTTCCTTTCCAGCGTTATAATCATCAACGTAATCCTGTTCCGCTGTCGCTAGCTTATCAGTAAACAGCCCAATCCATGCCCCTTCTACGCCAACTCCAGTCTTTGAGTCTAGCTTTTCAACCGTCAAATCACCCTTCTTAGTGTAGTTCTTTGCGTACAAGTTCAACTTATCAGTTTGACCGAACCAGCCATCATCATCATTTGCTGCAGCAGCTTGTTGCATTGGCAAATTCAATACCATAGGAACGGGCTCAAGATCATTAAACTTAGTAGTTCCATTAGATCCTGTCATTTGAATTGCTACCAAATAATCAGACAAGACGGCTCCTGTTGGAAGTGCAGTTTTAATCGCAGCCTCAATTTTTCCAATAAATGTTGTGGCATCATCAGAGCCTTGACTCAATCCCTTTACGGCGTCACTAATAGCTGCTGCTGTAGTCCCGTTTACCGTGAAGTTACCAAATTCGTATTCTCCGCCAGTGTAATAGACCTTACCATCAGAAGCGTCCGAATCAGTATCCGCATTAGGGTTAGTATCAGTACTCTTAACGGCATCGGCAGCTGAAAGCGTGACCGTCTTTAGTGATGGATTAACAACATAATTAGCTGGTTCAACTAACTCCAATACGCCATACGTCGCACCTGCGTACGTTGTAAATGTCGTACCATCATCTGGTAAGTCTGATTGGATTTGCCACTTGAAGTCTTCACCACGGTCGACACCTTGTTGATCATCGTTATCTGGATCAATAACGTCATCCTTATTAGGATCTCCTTCTTCACCTTGTCCTGTCCAAGTATCTGGATCTTGTCCCGTAACTTGAATAGACTTATCAACCTTTGAGGCTACTCCACCAGAAATTCCTGTTGTCTCTGTAGCCGGAGTATCAGCAGCGGCAAAATTGTCGTACGTAATACCGTGACCAGTTAGTCCGCCCTTATTCTTTGGGTTGTTGTGTGCAACATTTACCAAATCAAACCCGGCAACATCAATCGCTGCGCTGTACCAATTTGTTTGGTATGGCAACGTATCAGTTAGCTGAGATGAGCGCCCACTAATTTGCATGTTCTTATTCAACCATGCACTGAATGAGGCATCATCCACTACCGTAGAATCAGTATACTGTTGTACGGCAGCATCAGTTCCAAGAGCAGTCTTCAAAGCATTGTAAACGCCTGAAACCGGAGTCATCGTCACGCCACCTTGCATCTTCGTGCCATCAGTCATGGCTGTATCAATCTTGTTGTTGATAATAGAAGCTTGAGCCGCTGAGTTAGCACGGGCATCCAAAATAACATTCAGCGTACGCTCGCTAGCCGTCGTTGTCTTTGCAGCAAGAGCACTAAACAACTTTTGTGCTGACTCGTTAGGTTGGATTACCAATTGACCATCCAAGTGATCTTCAACTACTCGGTTTTGATCATCAAATGTGTAGTGATCAGCTGTATACAAGTTGTTCAACAAAGCATCTTGCTTGTCACCGTCGTCAATTTGAACAGCAAGATCAAATCCAGCTCCAGCAAGTGGCGTTTCACCATCGGCCGTGGTCTTAACAATTTCCCAACCAGCATCAAATGTCTTAACGTTATCCTTGTCCGTTTCTGAATCGTAATCGTTAGCAACGTCAAATTGTAGGTTTGTTGTTCCGTCAATATCACCAGTTTGGTATGCAGCTGCTTGCATGTCTGCTGCATCTAGAGAACCCACTGCTTTACCGTTGTACGTGTAGTCTTCAAATTGTTCAGACTTAGCTGCAGCAGTAAACATCTTTAACCAAGCTGCTTGTTCATCAGATGAAGCATCTGCTGCATAAATTTTCTTACCGCTTGGAGCCGTGTAGTGAGTTGTTGCCCAAGCTTGCACAGGTGTCCAAATAACGTCTCCCATAATATCAGTTGAACCTGATGCGTTAAATTGCATTTCAGCCATCGGCTCACCAGTTGTAGCATCCTTGTGCATGAAGAACAATGTGTTTTGGCCATTTTCTTGATATTGACCAGACTCCGTCATAGAAACTAGCATTGCACGAAGAGCAGGTGTACCATCTGGAAGCGTCGTACCAGGAACCCCAAGTTCAAACTTTTCTGCGTGCTTCAAGTCCATTCCACCCTGTGCTGATCCAAGGTGAACAGTTGATGAAATCATTGAGTATCCTTCAGGGGCCTTCACTTCAATCAATGCATACGTTCCTGACGCCAAACCACAGTATTGCAAGTAGCCGTCATCACTCTAGCTTACAAATTAAGCTTCGTTCTTCATATCCTTCTTACGCTTCAACAATGCAAGTCCCATTGCCAACAATCCAGCAATCACTGCGAACAACGTACCAAGTCCACCGACCAATGGGAAGATTGACTTCTCGTAGTTCTCAACAATCATATCCTTATTCGTTCCTGAAGTGTCTGGAACACCGTTAATTACACCAGAATTTTGTTATTCGTGGGCATTTTGTGAAGAGCGAAATTTCAACACAGTCAACCGAAAAACGGTAATCAAACCATTGCTGATTCGATTACCGTTTTCGAGTTCTTTCACATATCGTAAGAAAGATATCATCGCAAAGGCGGGATCAATCTCGTCTTTCTAATATGTCTTGTCACGTTTTCTGGAATGTATAACGTTATTGAATGAGCTTTGATTCCGAATTTTTGCCGTATTGCAACGGGCGGAACACCTTTGAGATACATCGATACTGCTTCAATTTGAATTTCTTTCGAGAACATAAGAAAACCCCATGAGTTAGATTTACTCCAACTCATGGGGTTCAGTTCAGTTTCCGCCGTTTTTGTGTTTCACTTTTCTATTTAATTTGTGCCTGTTAAAGTCCGCCATAACTAACTATGTCTATTACTACAACAATAAGCGGATAAAAACAAAACTGGCCGGAAGAACTCCGGTTCAATACCGAAATCTTTCCGACCAGTTAGCCGCTTAAACGTCACTCCAATTTTCGGGGTTCAGTTCACGCTCGTTTGCTCTCTTACTTCAACTTTTCAAGTACTGACGTTGGCACGTCTGACTTTTGTACCCCTTCAGGTCCCTTTACAACACGCTTTTGGCTGATGTCAGCCTTCACATATGCGTTTGGCGTCAATGGATCAGCATCTTCAATGTTGTAGTCCAAGACACGACGCTCCCCATCAGTCGTGATGAACGTCAACTTATATGAGTATGACTTTGAACCGGCAATCTTCTTACCAGCATCATCAACCGTGTCCTTCAACTCTGGTACTTGAGCAGGCACCTTTGCGTATGCTGGCGTTGCCTTGTATGTGACGTTGTAGTATTCGTATCCCTTGTATAGGCCAAATACGACCAACACAGCTGCAATCAAACCAATGATCTTCTTCATGATTTCCACCTCTTAAAATATCTCAATCATTATCCGTATAGTACATAACCTCTTATATTATTTAAAGTATAATATCAGTTTCTGAATAACACAAGTATAAAGTGCCAATAAAAAACGGCATCACATCTCTGCAATACCGTTTCCATGTCATTCCCCTTTGTTCAATTGTCGTAACTGATTAGGTGTCTGACCGTATAATTCTTTAAACATTTTCATCGCTAACTTCGTGTTGCTAGCGCCGTGACGGATAAAGATCGTCTTAATGACCTGATTCGTCGCGAGCACATCTTGGTAGATGGCATCTAGACGAACCTGATAAACATAGTTCACAAACGTTACCCCGACTCGTCGTTTGAAAACACGACTGAGATAATCAGGATTGTAGTGGAACTTCTCCGCGACCTCACTCAATGAAATTTTCGTTCGATACTGCTCGTGAATATACATAATCACATCTTTCAAACGATCATCTTCTGTTAAGTCGTCCGGAGTTAACGTTACAGCATAATTTGTAATCAAGTCGTACAAGACTTGCATCAATATGCTGCTAAATCGCAACCGGTAGCCGGCTTCTTTTCGCAAATAGATTTGGGTCATTTGCTGAAGCATGCTGACAATCTTGTCGTACGTCTCATCATGCAAACTATGGTTCGTCCACAAATCAAATCGTAGCAATTCACTATTCGACCAATACTGGTTGAGATAATACACAGGAACTTGCAAGACGAGGGCTTGATTTGCCAAATTGGTTGTCGAGTGGAGAATCCCCGATCCAATCACGATGAATTCATTTTCATGCAACGTGACATCATGTTGCTCATATCGAAACGTCACTTCGCCGGTTAGGACGAGCACAATTTCAATATGCGTGTGCCAATGCAGTGGCTTAAATCCAAGCGGTTCATCGGATAAAAAGACGCGAACCCCAACATCTGAATTATCTGCAACTATTTCGTGCTGTTGCGCTGCCTTTTCCATCACTGAACCCCTCAAAGTTTACGCACCGACCCCCATCGGCTCGCGAAATCTATAAGCTCAGTTTATCACATTCTTAATTGACCTGGGGTTCTGACTTTCCGTCAGCCTTAGCCGATCTTCTTCCACAATGGCAAGCTCATGAAGTCGTAGTTTTCAGTCATCCAGCGACCGTTTTCAGTCACTTCAACGACGCGACCATCCAAGATGTGCTCCCACTTACCAGCTGGCAAGTAGTAATCGACATCCCCTTCTTCAGTCATAACTGGTGCCACCAAAATATCACTACCAAGCATGTATTGACGATCCAACGTTGCCGTATTTTGGTCCTCAGGGAACTCCAAGTACATTGGACGCATCAATGGGATACCAGCTTCAACTGATTCCTTAGCTTGTCCGTAGATGTATGGCATCATCTCCAACTTCAATTGCGTGAACTTACGCGTTACATCAACGGCTTCTTCGTCGAACAACCAAGGCACACGGTACTCGATGTTACCGTGGTAACGTGAGTGACTTGATAGCAAACCGAATTGCGTCCAGCGCTTGTAGATTGATGGGCTCGCATTCTCTTCGAAGCCACCGATATCGTGACTCCAGAATGTGTAACCTGATGACATCAAGCTCAAACCACCACGAAGACTGTCAGCCATTGAGTGGAATTGGCTCAAGTTGTCACCACCCCAGTGAACTGGGTATTGTTGACCACCGACCGTACCAGAGCGAGCAAAGACAACCGCTTCGTCTTCACCCTTTTCTTGTTGCAACAACTCAAACACAGCGTCGTTGTAACGGTGCGTGTAGTAGTTGTGCTCACCTTCAGGGTTGCCGCCGTTAAAGAATACGGCGTCGTGCATTGGAATACGCTCACCGAAGTCCGTCTTGAAGCAGTCAACACCCATGTCCAACAAGTTCTTCAACAAACCTTGGTACCAAGCACGGGCTTCTGGGTTCGTGAAGTCAACCACGGCGTTACCTGGTTGCCACAAATCCCATTGCCAAACACTGCCGTAAGTGTGCTTGATGAAGTAACCCTTTTCCTTACCAATCTTGAAGAGTGGTGACTTTTGTGAGATGTATGGGTTAATCCAAACGCAGACCTTCAAGCCCTTGTCGTGCAAACGCTTCAACAAACCAACTGGATCTGGGAATTGTTCCTTATCCCATTCCATGTTTGACCACTCGAAGCCCTTCATCCAGAAGCAATCGAAGTGGAATACTGAAACCGGAATATCACGTTCGAACATACCGTCGATGAAACTCATAACTGTTTCTTCTGAGTAGTCCGTCGTAAATGACGTTGATAGCCACAAGCCAAATGTCCATTCAGGTGGCAAAACAGAACCACCAGTCAACTTGTTGTACTTTGAAATCACTGACTTTGGTGAATCACCTGCAATCACGTAGTATTCCAATGACTCACCGCGTGTTGAGAAGCTGACACGATCAACCACTTCGCTGCCGACTTCAAAACTCGTTGGTTGGCTTTCGTTAACGAAAACACCGTAGTAAACGCCAGCCTTACCCGTCATATAGAACGGAATTGACTTGTAGCTTTGTTCTGAACCAGTCCCACCGTCCATGTTAATCGTATCAATGCTTTGACCATTCTTAACGAAGGCCCCGAAACGCTCACCGAATCCGTAAACATTCGTACCTGGCAATAGGCTCAATTGCTCACGCATAAAGTGGTCCGTTGCCGTAACTGATCCTTGTGGTCCCAAGTTTTGCGCACCAGTAACCGTGTTGGCGTGCATCACTTGACCCAATTGCTTGCCTGACAAATCATCGATTGACGCTTGGGCCTTGTATTCAGAACCCGTAATGCGCTTACCCTTGTAGTTGAAATCAATGTTGAACTTGTCGTGCATTGAGACAGCCAATTGCAAATCACCACTTGTCAACGTTGCAACAGAATCTGCGATTTCAATTGCTGGCGTCACGTTGTTGTTTTGCAACTCGTATAGTGGATTCTTGTCATCGCGATCGAAGTGCTTCAACTCAACACCGATAACATCTTCGGCTGGTGAGAACACCGTCATCGTCGTTGCACCGACATCCAACATGTCACTGCGGGAGTTGATACGGTGGTAGGCTGAGTAAACACGCAAGGCATCGCTTGCGTAGTTGTCGTCATCCTTCTCTACGACCATTGCGTCAAAGGCTTCCAATGGTGAGTTAACAATATACTCATCACGGTTTAGCCAGTATCCATTAGTAAACTTCATGTTTTTATTCCCCGTTTAATTATGTTTGAAATGCCTATCTGCTTAGGCTTCAGCTTCTGCAACTGCAGCAGCTTCACGTTCGTGCTTAGCCGTCAAATCTGCGACCATTTGTGGCTCAAGCTTGTCGATGTTGTTGAACAACAAGGCAATTGCTGAGGCAGCGTAACCGATAAATGGAATCCAGATGAATCCCATGCGGATAGCGTCCAATGCTGATGCGGTCTGCGTACCGTCAGCTGAAGCAGCGTAACCACCAGCTGCCAAAACGGCGGCCAATACCATACCACCGATTCCCATACCCAACTTGGCTGAGAATGAACTAAATGATGTAACGAACCCTTCGGCACGCACACCTTTCTTCCACTCACCGAAATCAACGGCGTCTGACAACATAACGGCGATCAACGCACCCGTCAAACCATAGCTGATGAAGTACAAGACGATACCAGTCAAGATAATGGCAACGTTTCCGTTCATGATGTCCGCAAGGTAAAGAACCAATTGTGACAAAGCCGTTCCGACCATTCCTAGCAACATTGTGTTTCGCTTACCCAAACGGCGGGCAACGAATGGCACCATTGCTGTTGAGGCCAATGTGATAACCGTTCCGGCCAAAACCAAACTTCCCAACGCTTCGTTGTGCAAAACGTACTTGAAGTAGTAAGGCAATGAACTTGAACGAACGGCAAATCCACCCCAGTAGATAAAGTTGATGAAAATGATGATGACCCATGGGTAGTTACCCTTCAAGGCCTTCACTGATTCGCGCATTGGAATTGAACGGTTAGAGTCCTTTGTGACCACTCGCTCACGAGTTCCGGCGAAAGCAACCAACAAGCAGGCTGCCGTGATAACACCCAAGATAACAGCCCAGATGAACCAACCAGTTGCTGATGTTGATGGATCCTTAGCACCCTTATCAAAGATACCAGCGATAAGCCCAACGGCTGGCAACGTCAATGGCAAGAAAATGGCTGCGCCCATGTTTCCGAAGAATTGACGAATCGTTGACAACGTCACACGCTCTTGTGGATTTGAAGTCAACGCTGGCAAGATTGATGTAACCGGAATGTTGATTCCTGAGTACAAAATCTTTGCGCCGATGTAGGCGATGTAAATCCAAACGACCTTACCAGTTTCTGATAGTGGTGGCGCCGTAAAGGCCATCACACAGAAGATGGCAAATGGAATTGCGAACCACAACCAGTAAGGACGTGACTTTCCCCACTTCGTATGTGTTCGGTCGATGAATTGTCCCCAAATCACCCCATCGATTGAATCAATAATTGCTGTAATCGCGAAAAGTCCTGTAACGGCTGCTGCAGCAACACCCAATGTGTCAGTACAGAAAACCAAGAAGTACGTTCCTACGATTTGAAAAATAGTGTTACACCCAAAGTCCGACATGGCGTATGAGACACGTTCGCCCCACCCCACTTGATTCGGCATCTTTTGTTCCATGACGATTACCCTCCGTTGTTCATGGTGACTACCTTAAGAATACTTGTAATGCAAACGCTTTCTGTAAACGGTTTCATTACCACGTGTTTGAGAATACAGGGATTGATTTTAATCTACAAGGGGTCTTTGCCCAGAGGTCGTATTTATCCGGTCAAAAAGTCAAAATCGCCACCTAATTTGCAAGTGCAATTGTTTGACATTTACAAAAAAATAGCCAACCCATTGCAGGTTGACTATCACCACTATTAATTTGGTACTAGTACACGATCTGCAGATGCCTGCTTGTCATACTTGTTATACATACCCGCCAAAGACATGAAGGCAAATAGGTACAACAAGTTATCGTAGTAACGGTAAACGCCGTCACGCATTGGCATGTTCCAGAACAGATCCACGTAGTACTTTGACAACTCATTGTTTGGCGTTGCTAGTGTTGATTGTGCCATACCAGCCTTCAATGCAACTGGGTGCTTCACGTACAACAAGCTTTGACCATCTTCAGTCTCCTTGTCGCCGACAATCGTGCCGTCAATCCAGTAAACTGGGATATTTTCTTGTTCAATTTGACCCTTGTAGAATTCTTGCAACTTAACGACACGGTCAGTCAATTCGGCATCAACCTTGCCAGTCCACGCAGCATCCAAACCAACGTTCGCTGCTATGCGGTATGCATCTGAGAAGAATGAACCGTGACCACGGAAGTCATTTGGCGTACCATCATAGTTCGCATATTCAGCTGACATCCCCGTTTCTGGGTTCATCGCCTTCTTCAAATATTCGCGTGACGCATCGGCTGCACGCTCAAAGAACGCACGGTCTTCTTCATTACCGTATTGCGCGTAAACCTCGTAGAAGTGAGGCAAGTGATATGACGGATCTGAAATGTCCATTTCTGCGACGAAACGAATGTACGTCGTCTCAGGATCGAACATGCCACGACCGCCTTCTTCTTCATCCTTGTGCACCATCTCGTGCAACAATGACTTCGCCTCAGCCGTGTAGTTAAAGATGCCTTCGCCGTCACCCCAACGGTTAGCAGCCATCAACAAAGCAGCCGCAAAGAATTCTTCACCGTCTGGCGCAGAACCTTCAGCGTTAGACACACCTGAACGTTGGGCTGACCACTTGAAGAAGCCGTGCATTGGGCCGTCTGTGATCAACATGTACTTGTTCACCCATGCCCAGAACTTGTTGAACATCGCTTGATCATCAAGTTGCAAAGCAATCATCATCCCGTATGACATTCCCTCAGTACGCACATCATCGTTACCAGTATCAGTAAAGTATGCCGTACCATCACCGTTGTCGTAGTAGAACTTTGTCTCTTCATTTGTAAAAATCGTGTCCAATACTTGTTGGAACTTTTCATCGATTTGCGCTTGTGTATAACCAAAGTCAGTAAACTTACTCATTTTTATTTCTCCGTTTTCTTAATTACCAAAGCTGAGTATATGGTTCGTTTATGACCGAAATGTGGCCTAAGCAAGAAAAGAAAGCGCTTTCACAAATCCTATAAAAAACGATGCCACCTAATTTGAGTAGCATCGCCTTCTACTATTTAATTTTTTGATTCTTTGGTAGCGTCATACTAAATATCGTACCGTGTGGTTGATTGTCCAACACTTCAATGGTGCCGCGGTGACCTTGGACCACCCACTTGGCAATCGCAAGTCCCAATCCGTGACCACCGGTCGAACGAGAACGTGCCTTATCAACACGGTAAAAGCGATCGAACAGACGCTGTTTATCAGCATCCGGCACACCCTTACCAGTATCTGAAACTTGCAACTTAATACTGCTGTTTGTTTGGGTTGCGGAAATCGTAACGTCAGCACCTTCACCAGCGTACTTTTGGGCGTTATCCGTCAAGATGACCAGCAATTGACGCAAACGTTGGGCATCCCCGACAATCGGCAACGTCTCAGGCACATCAACTCGTAGCGTTTGACCCTTTTCTTCGGCCGTGAATTCGAAAATATCACCAACTTCACGGGCTACCTTCGCCAAGTCCATGTCAGCAAACGCGAACAATGGCACATCAGCGTCGGCCTGTGATAGTGTCAGCAAATCACCGGTCAAATTATTCAAGTGACGCACTTCAGTCAATGCATTAGCGACGTTTTCAACTTGGTCCATCACCGTATCATTTGGCCGTTCCAACATACGTTCCAAGTTATTTTGAATAACGGTCATCGGCGTCTTAAATTCGTGGGCCGCGTCAGCCACGAACGTTCGTTGCTGCGACCATGCACGCATGATTGGACGCATGTTGGCGCGCGTCAACGCAACCGCCATCAGCAACAATGCAATTTCAGACAACGCGAAAATCCAAACCAAACGATTCTGGAATGACTCAACAATCTCATGTTCTGTCGTAACATCAACGAATGCCAATTGATCACCCTGACGATTAAAGAAATACCAACTGCCACGATATGACTTGAGGTATACCTTATTCTCACGTTTGATATTCAATGCATCTTTAAACGTCTCGACATAATCGGTAATCTGTGCACTTTGAATGGTTGGTTCATCATAGCGACTTGCATGCGAGTCAAAGGCACGTGCCACGCGACCTTCTGCCGTGCCATACATCACATTCCTAAATTGGCCGATTGTAAATGTCCCAATCAATGAGAAGACCATCGTAAAACCAACGACCATCAAGATGGTCATTTTAACTTGTTGTGACAGCGAGGCGCGGATTCTCTGCAGCCACTTTGGCAGTTTAATTTTGGCAAAAAACGCCCGGACGTGTGCTTCAAACCGTTCATCCCAGCGTTGTTTGTTCTTTTCTACCATAAAATCAATCTTCCGTTACGGCTGCGTTTAGCGTATAACCAACATTACGCAACGTCTTAATCGTGACTTGCGCATCCGCATTACGCAAGTTCTTACGAAGATTTGACATATACACCTCGACAACTGTCAAAGATGTATCAGAATCAAATCCCCAAAGGCGATCGAAAATTTGATCCTTCGTGACGATTTGCCCCACGTGTTGCATCAAATAAACCAACAAACCAAACTCGCGACCTTGCAAGTTCACTTCTTGGTCATTAACCAACACACGGTGCTGATCAATAAAGACTTGCACATTTCCTACTTCAAGAGCGCCGTCTTGACCAAGCACACCTGTGTGACGCAACAACGTCTTCAAACGTGCCAACAATTCTTCCTTGTAGAACGGCTTGGTAATATACTCATCCGCACCCAAGTTGAAGCCTTGCATCTTATCTGACAGTTCACCCTTGGCCGTCAACATTAGAATTGGCAAGTTAGGGAACATGTCTTTCGCCTTCTTCAAAATCGTAAAGCCATCTTGACCTGGCAACATAACATCCAACACAACAGCATCATAAACACCTGATTCAATTTCGAACCAACCTTCATCACCATCGTGCACTTGCGTTACTTCACCAAGTTCTGAGATTGTCTCACGGACGGTGTCGTTCAACGCAAAATCATCTTCTACTACTAATAACTTAATTGTATTTCCTGCCATCTCGTTAACCTCACATATTCCCAAACGGATTTCATTCATATCTCTAATAATCGTGAGCGTTGGCCGCTCTGATGTCTTAAATAATAGGTATCGAACCTTAAAATCGACATAGCGTAGCCTTGTCTGAACCTTAAATATTTAAGGTTCAGGTTCATTATAACTGTTTTACCCCGACTAATCGCATCATTCGGCGCGTAAAAAAGCGCCATACGAAAAATATGGCGCTAATCCTTATTTAAATTCACGACGCGCTTGCACACGGGCAACAATAATTGATGACACAATGGCCAATGCTAGCAAACCGACAATCACAATCAATGAGACAGCATTTGAGATTTCAAACTCCCAGCCAAACATCTTACCACCCTCATTAATCAGCATCTTGGCGCCGATAAATGCCAAGATAATCGCCAACGCGTATTTGATATAACGGAACATTGGCAACAACTTTGACAAGGCAAAATACAATGAACGCAATCCCAAAATCGCAAAGATATTTGACGTGACGACGATGAACGTATCTTGCGTCACTGCCAACACAGCCGGAATGGAATCTACTGCAAATAGCAAGTCTGATGCTTCGATGAAAATTAAGGCAACCAAGAATTTTGTCACATAATGACGGCCATCTTCTTTAATAATGAAGTGAGGCTCTGTGTAATCATCCTTAATCGGCAAAATTTTACGCAATGTCTTAATCAACCGGCTATCATCCAGGTTCTGGTTAGCCTCTTTTTCAAAGAGCATTTTCAATCCGGTATAAACCAAGAAAGCTCCGAAAATATACATCAACCAGTCGAAACGTTGTAGCAATGCAACTCCACCTAAAATGAAGAGCACACGCATCACTAGCGCACCGAACACACCCCAGAACAAAACGCGGTGTTGGTACTTTGCTTCAATACCAAAGAAGCTAAAGACCAGAATAAAGATAAAGAGATTATCAACACTTAATGATTCTTCAAGCAGGTAACCCGTTACAAAATCCAGCGCGTGGTCACTACCGGCAAAATACCAGATACCGCCCGCAAAAATAAATGCCAAGGCTACCCACATCCCTGTCATCATCAATGACTTTTCGAATGTCGGTACCGTATTTTCTTTATTAAAAATACCCAGATCAAGCGCTAGCATCACAATCACAAATGCAAAAAACGCCACCCAGATCCATAAACTAACTTCCATAGGTGAATCTTCTTTCTTGTTACGAGATATTCTTTATCTTACTCCAATTTTGTGCAATTTGTTTGACCAATTGAGTTTGGTAGTTTGCATTTGAGGTTAGCGTCCGTCCTTACGGCCGGAGTGATCACCAACAAAAAAAAACACCAGGTTCGCCGCCTGGTGTCTTCCGACCATACATCTCAAATTGCAATCTGCATGGCCGTCCGGTAGTTTCCTACCGGGCTAAATACAATTACGTATCGCCCTTGTTTCCTATACAAGGGCGATACGAATCGTTTGATTGCTATAATCTGACAAAACGTATCACCCCCTTTCCTAGATTGACTATTATTATAGACCCTCATTTTAGAAATTCAAGCGCAAAAGGTGATTACTTTTTGCGACGAATAATTAGCATCCCCACGAAGGCCATACCACTTAATCCAGCCCACTTTAGCCAAGCATTATCAGGCTGTTGGGCCGCGGTTTGTGGTAATTCAACTGCCACCTTTTCAACCAACGTTGGCGACGCCATTCCAGCTACCCTATTCAAGGTCACCGTTTCAACATCCGGTGTTTGTAGCGCAACAACCGGTGCCACATTTCGATTTACGACTAACTTAGGTGTCTCAGTTGGAACGTCTTTCACAGGTAATTCTGGTTCTGGATTTTGTGGATTAATTTGTGGTTCAAGTGTTGGTGGCGTTGGCACATCGACAATTGGGTCTTCTGGCACCGCAACTCTTGGTTGTCCCGGCTCATTTGGTTCATCCACTGTCGGCTCTGACGGCACTTCCGGTTCATCTTCTAATGGCACGGCAGGATCCTCTGGTTCTTCAACATCATCTTCGAAACTATAATCTGGATCATCTACTAACGTTGCCACATAAACATAAACGACCGACGTTGTCTCGTTCGCCTTGCCATAACTGCCAGTTGCGTTGTCCGTCACGCGTAACAACTGAAAATCTTCTATTTCTTTGGCTGCCGTTTCATAAGGCGTACCTGGGTTTGCAATCTTAACCTCAGTCGCGGCCAACTCATGGCCCCCTTCATCAATGTGGAACACACGCAAGCGGGCTTGTCCCTTAATATCAACAATATCTGGTGTGGTGACCGCACGAGCAGCTTTGGTCGTATTTAACAATTCGCCGTTCGCATTATAGGTTTTCAACACGCTTGTCACGGCATTAACAGCTGTATTATCAGCAAAGTGAATATAGAACTGATGACCGTGCGACCCCGTTCCTTCAGATGGATTTGCCCCGCCAGCTCGAGCGATATTTTCATCTAAAATCTTCAGTTCCGTCGCCGTCAATGTACCGTCGGCATCACGGTTCAGCAAAAACTCACCAAACGTTTCGTCGCTAAAATTACAATGCCCCAGTCCGCATACGGGTTTCCCATGTTGTACGCCATTGTATACGATCCATCAGCATTCAAATGAATCGTGTACGCACCACGTCCAACCGTCGCTAAGTCACGGACAATCTCATCATCAGACGTCCCTTCAGCGTATTCGATATAGTTCTGTGACTCAATTGATTCAGTATTCATCTGTGCAACGGTCGCCGAGATAACGGTTGCTTGATACTTACCCGCCGCATTTTTATCAACAACATAATAGGTTGAATACCCGGCGGATGAAGAAGCCGACAACACCGTTCCCTGTTCAATTTGCACGTGTTGCAATTGAATTAAATCTTCCGTTGCAAAAGTTCCCGTTGCACGAATTTTAGCGGTTATAGCCGCGTCCCCTCGCAACAAGGCATTCATATAGCCGTCATCCTGATAGTAACTTCCCACACTCACCTGATCACTCTTAGTGAATAACTGCTGGGTCGCAACACCAGGGGCATCGACTTGAAAACGCGACTTAAATGCAAACGACCCCGTAACCGTTGCATCCCCGAAAATAATTTTTGCCGTGCCAGTTTTTTCAGCCCAAATTTTGGCTTCAGGTAGCGGCGACGATGTTGACCCGGTGATTGTTAAATGCGAAGACACCTCACCAATTGGCGTTGTGGTGAAGGTGATTTTCAACGTGCGCCCAGACACCTCGTAACGTGCAAACGTCGCACCATCATTTTGCAAAGCACCCGTCGCTGGCACCAAATCAAACGTTTGCTTGTGCTGATCACTCGCCGATGTCATCTCACCATACAATGGTATCGACAACGTGTCACCCGTTTGATATTGCCCGGTCGTATTATCAATCGTCAATCCAATCGCATACCCATTCACAATTCGTGCATCAACCAACTGTACAAAACTGCTTCCCGCTGGCAATACTTTTCCATCAGCATTCACCGCACCATTCACGGTTGTCATAACAGTTTTTTCAACACTCACATCAGTAGACCATTCCCAGTTTTTGGGATCTCGGGCCCCGTTTTCACTACTTGCGTCATTGGCCGTTCCCACAACCATCGTCGACATATGTTCAGCATCATCCGCTCGCACATCCGGCGCCATCCCCAACATCATTAACGTCGCGCCCGATACCAACAAGCGCTTCTTCACACCAAAAACTGGGCGTTTATACGGCCCAACATTATCCCCCAACATAAATAAGCCCCTTCTCATCTTTCCTGTATTGTGGATTAAAACTATCTCACTTATTATACGTAAGTCAAAAAAGAAAAGCCATATACCAAAAAATGAGTTGGTGTATACCAATGTCACACCAACTCACTTAGTTCTTATTTAATTTCTCGCGCCTCTGCCAATTGGTCACGCAATTTATGACGCTGAATCTTACCGCTCGCTGTACGAGGAAAGTTATCTGTCACAAAGAAACGCGCCGGTACCTTATAGTGCGCCAAACGTTCACGACCAAACGTGCGGAGACTGTCAAAATCCATCGTTTCACCGGACTTAAATGACAAAAACGCTACTGGGACAGCACCCCAGCGCTCATCCGGGATACCAACAACTGAAATTTGATCAATCGCTGTCGCCTCGCCGTAGACGGATTCAATTTCATCTGGGAAAACATTTTCACCACCTGATGAAATCATGTCCCCTTCACGACCCTCAACATACAAAAAGCCGTCATCATCCAGCCAGCCCATGTCGCCAGTATCGAACCAGCCATCAACAAACGATTCGGCATATTTATCAGGTCGGTTCAAGTACCCAACTGCCAAGGTCGGTGACTTAATTTGAATACGACCAACCTTGTCATTGTCAGTCGCCTTTTGAATGCGAACTTCCACTGGGAACAGTGGCTTACCAGCTGAGCCTAATTTCTGAGTTGCACTGGCAGCATCCAACGCAATGACTTGTGAAGCCGTTTCGGTCATACCGTATGATTGGACAATTTCAATGCCGGCTGCGGTTGCCTTTTCTAACGTCGTCAAATCCGTCGGACCACCACCAAGGAGCATTGTGCGGAAACGGTCGTGATATTTTGCACCCTCAGGTAGTTGCGCCAATAATTGCTTCAACATAACTGGCACCACAGAAATCGTCGTCACTTGGCCAGCCATCAATTCGGCATTGATTTTTGCAACATCAAAGCGCTCGTACAAGCTGACCCCCATGCCGTAAATCAATGATCGCATCATAATTGAAAGACCACTGATGTGGAAAATCGGCACCGCAGCCAACCAAACATCATCCGGCGTTAACCCAAGGTTCAAGGCCGATCCAACCGCCGAATAGAAGTGGTTGCCAAAGGTTTGCATAACACCCTTTGGATTACCCGTCGTACCTGACGTATACATAATTGACGTCACCTTATCCAAGTCGAAATCTGCGACTGGATTGATAGCCTCCGCAGCCGTTGCCAAAATTTCAGCAAATGCGACTTGCTTGACCGCTGGTAGTTCACCCGTAAAGCGATCATCCTGGATAACCGTTGTGATTTCGGCATCATCTAATTGGAATGCCATCTCACGCGGTGACAGGCGACGGTTTAGCAAGACAACCGTTTTACCAAGTTGTTGAATTGCCAAAATCATCAAATAACCCGTTAGATTATTAGGGGTAATCAAAGCAATCCGTTCATTACCATCAATGTGTTGCGTGATTTGGCCAGCAATTGTCAAAACGCGTTGTCGCATTTCAGCAAAAGTTAGCGTTGTATCTTCAAAGCGCACCGCCATCCGATTCGGCGTCAACATAGCGCGCTTCGTTAGCCAATTTTCCATTGCCATGTCCTTTCAACACAAAGCCCCACATCAGTCATTCAGCGATGCGGGGCTCGTTTTTTCTTTTTACTTTATGGGAACTTAGGGAATTGTGAGAAGTCTGGTTCGCGCTTCTCTAGGAATGCGTTCTTTCCTTCCTTACCCTCATCCGTCGTGTAGTACAACATCGTGGCATCACCAGCGAATTGTTGCAAACCAGCCAACCCATCAGTATCAGCGTTCATCGCTGCCTTGATGAAGCGAATAGCAGTTGGTGACTTCTTCAAAATTTCGTTTGCCCATTCCATTGTGGCGTCTTCAACTTCAGCCAATGGTACAACACGGTTAATCCAGTTCATGCTATAAGCTTCGTCAGCCGTGTAGAACTTCGTCAAGAACCACACTTCCTTCGCACGCTTGTGTCCGATAACGCGAGCCAAGTAACCAGACCCATAACCGGCATCAAATGAACCGACCTTAGGACCAGTTTGACCAAACATGGCGTTATCAGCAGCAATCGTCAAGTCAGCAACCAATTGCAAGATGTTTCCACCCCCAACGGCCCATCCCTTAACCATCGCAATAACTGGCTTTGGAATAATACGGATCAAGTGTTGCAAGTCCAATACGTTCAAACGGGCAATGTGGTCAGGGCCAACATAGCCACCGTTACCACGAACTGATTGATCACCACCAGATGAAAAGGCCTTGTCACCAGCACCCGTCAAAATAATAACGCCGATTGAGGCATCATCACGGGCGATTGAGAAGGCATCAATCATTTCTTGTACCATCACGGGCGTAAACGCGTTGTGACGAGCAGGGTTGTTCATTGTAACCTTCGCTACAGCATCTGAACGCTCAAACAAAATTTCTGAGTATTCCTTAATCGCTGTCCATTCTACAGTCATGTTAAGTCTCACTTTCTGGTTTCGATATTCTCTATCTCAAATATGTGCTTAGTAAATTATAGCTTTTTTCTACTAATTTAGCCAAAGACCCGTTAAACTTATATTTAACACTTTAACCATTTGTGCGATTTCTTGTTCGCTTTGGTTAAATTTATAATCATATACAAAATAAATACATCCATATATAGGAGTTTTGAAATAAAATGAATGCGATTGAATATTTAAACATTTCCATCGAAAAGATGACCGCCGAAGAAGTCATTCTAACCATGCCAATTCGTGATGAAATCAAACAGCCATACGGCATTGTTCACGGTGGCATGAACGCCTTGCTTGCCGAAACAGCCGGTAGCTTCGGCGCCAACATCGGACTAGACAACACAAAACAAGTGCCAGTCGGACTAGACATCCACACGCACCATATTGCTCAAGCAACCGAAGGTACGTTGCGTGCCATCGCGACACCAATCCACGCTGGTCGTCAAATTCAAACTTGGCGCATCGACACCTACGTCATGGAAACCAATAAACTAACCTCGTCATCAACATTCACTGCGATGATTATTCCAGTTCGTAAGTAGGTTTTCCGCCGCAAAAGACGTATAATAACCAACAAAGAAAGAGATTGCATTGTCACTATCGGTCAAACCTAAGGAGATTTGTCATGAAGGCTTTGTTGATTATTGATTACACAAATGATTTCGTTGCACCAGAAGGGCCACTAACTGCCGGCGAGTCAGCACAAGCACTTGCGCCTCGTCTAGTGGAACTGGCAGATGAATTCCTGGCTAATGGCGATGCTGTCATTTTGCCAACTGATTTGCACGTGCCGAACGATCCTTATCACCCCGAAACAAAACTTTATCCAGCGCACAACGTCGCCGACACACCTGGTCGTGACTACTATGGCGTCTTGGCGGATTGGGTCGCTGAACACAAGGATGACGATCACGTTTGGATTTATCCAAAAAATCGTTACAGCAGTTTTGCCAACACTGATTTGGATAACTACCTCCGCTCACGTGACATCAAGGATATTCACCTAACTGGTGTCGATACCGACATCTGCATTTTGCACACTGCGGTTGATGCGTACAACTTGAACTACAACATCACCGTTCACGCTGATGGCGTTGCAAGTTTCACACCAACCGGTCACCGTTGGGCACTTTGGCATTTCAAAAATGTCTTAGGTGCCACAGTCACACCGGATATTGATTACAATTTGGACTAACAACTAATAAAGACACGTTCCGTTAGGAACGTGTCTTTATTTTGTTCTCCCCTCCCCTTCTATATAGAGGAAAAGAGTTTTTTATTTAATACCGTAGTGCGCTGCAGCGGCACCAAAATTAAATCGTTGGTACGTGACCGTCTTGAAACCAGTATCGGTCATCAAATTAGCCAACGCCTTAAATGACATAAATTCTTCTGTCGTCTTTTCAAGGTAATCGTATGAATCCTTATCGTGAGCAAACACCTTACCCATCATTGGCATTACACCCTTGAAGTACATCTTCCAGAAAGGCTTGATCACTGGGTTGTCCGGTTGTGATGTTTCCAAAACAACAAGTTCACCACCCGGCTTCAACACACGGTACAACTCTTGCATACCCTTAGCAGTATCAGGTAAGTTACGCAAACCAAAACCGATTGTCACCAAATCAAACGTATCGTCTTCATATGGCAATTCCATCGCGTTACCTTGCGTCAAAGTTACCCAGTAACTAACCCCAGCTTCCACAACTTTTTCGCGTGCGACTGCCAACATTTCTGGACTCAAATCAAAACCAGTCACGTGGCCCTTTTCGCCAAGTTCCTTTGCTAACGCAATTGTCCAGTCACCAGTTCCAGCGGCAACGTCGAGGATTTGGCCGTTTTTGGGCACATCGATTGCAGCCATCGTCTTTGTACGCCAGCTACGGTGCGTTCCCAAACTAATAATGTCGTTCATCTTGTCGTAATCGTGTGCGAGGCCATCAAAGATTCCTTGCACGCGTTGTGGCGCTTTGTTCATGTCATTACCCTCAATCGTAGTTGTTCCTTACATTATACAACTATTCACAGGCAGACCCCAGCCCAATCCAATACCAACATCATGAAAACACCTTTGATACATCATTTGCATGATGCAAAAAGCCTCAATCAAGCGTATGAATTAAACTTGTTTTAAACGGTGTATCAAGTAATGGTTGCCACGGCTCAATCGACACAATCGCAGCATCATAGTCCACAACAACAGGTATTTCATCTCCCATCGATTGCACCCGCTGTTGGGCCAAGTCATCACAGCGCACCCAATCATAATCACGCAATCGATACAACCATTGTTCTGGTGGCAACATAAACATTGGTTTCAATTGACCATGCAAATAATCATGCGTACTTTCAATCATTTCAACCGGCCGGCCCTCCCCTCGCCCACTTACAGTTGGCACAACAATAACGTGACGACCAACATCAAACACATGAATCCCATTCCCACTTGAAAACGGACGACACCAAACACGACGAATCCACCCCATCTGGATAATCGCCACCCCATATTCAGCACCATGCTGACGACCAACCTTCGACCACGCCCAATGCCAATATTCCCCTCGTTGACGTAGTGCCTCATCAACCAACAAAACTGGATTATCTGCCCACACATGTGTCACGCCGTCACGTGGTAACACGCCATTCCCAAAGAAAACCGGCGCACCCGCCGAAGCATGTTGCGTCGCATTCAACAAAACTACCGTCTCAACACCACCATCTAGCAGATTTTCAACAAACAACTGCCAATCTACGTTTCCCTGGCGCAACTCCCCCAAATCCACAACTAATAATCGCATCTCAAATCCCCCTTGATCCGTTAAGGCCAGTTTAGAGGAGACAAACGCCGGTATCAAGGCATTTAAGACACGTCTTTTATGCAATTTTGTCATTGAAAACATCTTGATTAACAGACCTAACAAAAATCGCACGCGGAGAATCAATCCACGTGCGATTAGTCATATGCCTAACTATTAATACTGTTAATTATCACAGCAACTATTGGTCTAAAAGCCTCCGACATTCCCAGTCGGCTTTATAAATCACCCAAGCGACCCCACTTTGGACGATCTGCATCTTCAGCAGCCTCCTCCGCAGCTTCTTCCGCCTGATCAGCGTAATACATTTCAGCTAAATAATCTTCAGCCGGTGCAGGCGCTTCAGTTTTAACCGGTGCTTGAGTGCCATTTTCACCCGCAAGCACGTCGCCAAGCACCTCATACAACTTTACGATTTCATCGTGGGTCAACGTCAATCCCTTCCCCATCTTGCTACCGTCAGGCGACCACGTACGCAAGTCAAACTTCGGCGTATTGTCACCCCACTGTACAAAATTCAATTGCATTTCCCAACCACTTTTACTCGTTGAGAGAACGCCAAATTTTTCAAGGACATCATACTTCAAATCAGCCATTTTCACCCTCACTTTTGCTTGTAACGCCTGTAACAGGCAGTTTTTGTAACGTTAATTGTATTATACAAAATCCAGGTCGTGTGCGATTGGTGTTTGCATGAGTGTTTTAACCGTCTCAAGCTCACGTGTCTGAGCCAGTACCCACATCAACTTTGCCACAATCGCTTCAGTGTTCATATCACCGGCCGTGATACCACCAGCATCAGCCACTTTTTTACCCACTTCGTAGAGGTAAATATCCTGACCCTCTTCCAAAATTTGCGTCGTGATAATGACCGGAATATTCGCTGCGATCAACTTCTCGATACCTGGAATTAGGTTACGTCGCTCAAAGGGCAACCCACCATTTCCAAAACTCTCGATGATGACACCATGAACATGGGTAGCCAAATAATCGAAGATATCAACCGTCAATCCAGGAAAAGCTTTCAGCACAAATACATTTGGATCCAATGAAATACTTGGCGTCAACACCGGTTCTTCTGGTTCTGGTTGATACAACGGCACCATATTACCCTCAGACACACTGGCAATATATGGGTAGTTGATACTCTCAAATGCGTCATAACTCTTCGACTTGGTCTTCACCGCACGTGTACCAGCCATCACTAGGCCGTTAAAGACCAGGTAGACACCCTGCAAGTCAGTTTGACTGGCAAAGGTCAGGGCATCGTGCAGATTACGCACAGCGTCCGTCTCAACCATCCCCAACGGCACTTGCGACCCAGTTAACACAACCGGCTTATCAAACCCATAGAGGAGGTATGAGAGGCCTGCTGCCGTATATCCCATCGTATCTGTACCGTGGGTAATAATAAAGGCATCATAGTTATCATGATGCTGTTGAATACGTGTCGCCAAATCCAACCAATCTTCTGGTTGCATGTTGGTTGAGTCCTTACTCATGACACTTTCAACTGATAGATTAACACCTGGGCGTCGCTCAAAATAACCAATCAACGTTTCAGCATCAAGACCTGGTGCCAAACCGTTTTCTGTTTTGGTCGACGCAATTGTGCCACCAGTTGTTAATACAAGGACGTCTTTCATTGACCTACCCTCCCCTACTTCACTTATTTATTCACTCATTATCGCACAGGTTATCCTGTGCGCCCAATTAATTTTCACATCAGAGCCATGCAAAAAGAGCGAGTCGCAATCATGCAACTCGCTCTTCTATCTAACTTAGATTAACCCTTGTTACTGTGCTTAGCACCGTACAAGACGTAAACAATCGCTCCGATGACAACCCATCCAAGTGCCAAAATCAACGCATCCTTGTTCAATGAGAAGAACAATCCCAATGATGCAAGTGCTGAGATGATTGGCAATACAGGATACCAAGGCATCTTGTAACCTGAGTGGTCAATATCTTCACGCTTACGCAACTTCAAAATACCAACTGAAGCAACGATAAAGGCAATCAACGTACCAGCTGAAACCAAGTTAGCCAACATACCAACTGGGAAGACAGCACCCAAGATAACACCCAAAACCGTCAAAACAACCGTTGCGTTAAATGGCAAACCACGTGAATCCAACTTTGCGAATGCTTGTGGCATCAAACCATCTCGCCCGAATGAGTAAACCAAACGTGATCCACCAATCATCAAGGCAATCAAACCTGAGAACATTCCGACCAAGGCCACAACTGAAAGCAAGTTAGCTGTGAACAAGTGACCTGACTCACGCAATGCCCAAGCAGCAGGCTCAGCGTTGTTTGCGTACTTCGTGTACTTGTACATACCCGTCAAGACACCCGCAACACCAACGAACAAGACCGTCGCAATCAACAACGTACCAATGATGGCACGTGGCATCGTGCGTTGCGCATCCTTAACTTCAGCTGAGTTAGCAGCAATCGTATCGAATCCGATGTAAGCGAAGAAGACTTGCGCTGCACCCATGAAGATACCGTGGACACCACCAAAGTTCGTGCCAGGCACGTGCTTAGGAACGAATGGCAACCAGTTTTGCAATTGAATTGCCGTTGCACCAACAACGATGAACAAGATGATAACCGCAATCTTACCGATAACCAACCAGTTTTCAATCTTGGCTGCGCCCTTAACACCACGTGATACCAAGTGTCCGACAACCAACAATGACAAAGCACCGAACAAGTCGAACCAAGTACCATTACCTGCGTTAAACGATGCCGTTAGCGCCTTAGGAAGCGCAATTCCGAATCCTGATAAGAAGCCTTGGAAGTATGATGACCATGATGCTGAAATCAGCGCCAAGGCAATCAAGTACTCAGCCAAAACAGCCCATCCTGACAACCAACCAATGAACTCACCGTAAATAACGTTTGCCCATGAGTAGATTGATCCGGCAAATGGCATGGCAGAAGCAAATTCTGAATATGCCAACGCTGACAAACCAGCGATAATGGCGGCAATTACGAATGACAAGACAACCGCAGGACCTGCATAATCAGCGGCCACGATTCCAGGCATTGTAAAGATACCAGCTCCAACAACCGTTCCAACACCCATAGCAATCATCTCACGCATGCCAAGGACTGGCTTCAAATGTCCATCCTTGTCAGCGTAGTTTTGCGGGTCTTCCTTTCGCGCCATGCGCGAGAACAAACTCTTTTGTTCCATAAAAACTCCTCGTTTCACTACTAAAACTAATAACCTAAAACACTATTATTGCACTCTAAATAATTAAAAAATGATGTGATTATTCTACATTTAAAACCGTTTACTGTCAACATAATTAGGCACCAGAAACGCCTAATTCTCGGATATTTCCGACTTTTTATTAAATATTTTTCATAAAAACGTTTAACCGTCTGAGAAATTTTCCGTTCCTTTTTAGCTTGCGAACTAAAAGTAATAATGATAAACTTCTAATTATTAAGTACAGAAAGGGTGGTCGTCATCATGATGAACGATTTTATTAACGCAAATCAATTTGTTGGTATGACAACCACCACCTCAACCACCATTTTCGCTGGTTGGGATATTTAATGTGCTGTTAACAAACGATATTAACAGACCGTCCAACCAGTTCGACACCCTATCGCGGTGCGTGTTCGGTTGGACGGTCTTTTTGTATACACAGAGGAGAACAGGAATATGGCAGATAAAAAACCAGAGGAAGTGCAGCTTAAGCGCTCCCTGACGTCAAATCAAATGCAGATGATCGCCCTTGGTGGCACAATCGGAGTCGGACTCTTTATGGGATCAACTTCTACCATTAAGTGGACCGGACCTTCAGTATTGCTAGCCTACGCGTTCGTCGGGTTGCTTCTTTACCTGGTGATGCGTGCCTTGGGTGAGATGATTTTCATCAACCCAACGACTGGTTCATTTGCCGATTATGCAACCAATTACATTCACCCCTTGGCTGGTTACCTAACAAAGTGGAGTAACGTCTTCCAATATATCGTGGTTGGTATTAGTGAAGTCATTGCCGTTAGTACGTATCTGAATTATTGGTGGCCTAACCTACCTGGTTGGATTTCGGGTGTCGTCGTCATCGCGACTTTGACGCTGGCCAACCTCGCTTCGGCCAAAGCGTACGGTACGATGGAGTTCTACTTTGCCATGATCAAGGTGGTGACGATTATTTTGATGATTGTCATTGGTGTAATGGTCATCTTCCTTGGTCTAGGTAATCACTGGCACGCAATTGGTCTTTCAAATCTTTGGTCACACGGCGGTTTCTTTACCGGCGGTGTAAAGGGATTCATCTTCTCACTTTCAATTATTGTTGGTTCATATCAAGGAATCGAAGTGCTTGGTATCACCGCTGGTGAAGCAGCTGACCCACGCAACGCCATCGTTAAGTCAGTTAAGTCAGTTGTTTGGCGTATCTTGATTTTCTACATCGGTGCCATCTTCGTTATCGTGACGATTTACCCTTGGAACCAATTGGCTGCCGTCGGGTCACCATTCGTTGAGACGTTCTCAAAGGTTGGTATCGCCGGAGCTGCTGGAATCATTAACTTTGTTGTGTTGACGGCTGCCATGTCAGGTGCCAACTCTGGTATCTACAGTTCAAGCCGTATGTTGTACAAGTTGTCTCGTGACAAGGAAACGTCAGGCATCTTCCAAAAGTTGTCATCACACCAAGTCCCTTACGTTTCAATCTTGGGAATTTCAGGTGGTATCTTGCTTGGTTTGATTTTGAACACTGTGCTATCAATCTACAGCAAGTCTACGGCTAACATCTTCGTACTTGTTTATAGCTCAAGTGTGTTGCCTGGTATGGTGCCTTGGTTCGTTATTTTGTGGTCAGAATTGTCATTCCGCCGTTCGAACAAAGAACTGCTAAAGGATCACCCATTCAAAATGCCGCTTTATCCACTATCAAATTACTTTGCCATCTTCGCTTTGTTGCTAATCGTTGTCTTCATGTTTATCAATCCTGAGACGCGTATCTCAGTTATGATTGGTGCCGGATTCTTGATTTTGCTATCAATTTTCTTCTTCGCTACGAATAAGCACAAGCAAGTTGCTGAATAACTAAAAACAACGCCTTACACACGTAAGGCGTTGTTTTTTTAATACCCGTTAACCACTGTCCAAGTTAACGTAGTCTGGTAGCTACCAGGCATGAAATTATTACCGTTAGCATACAGTCTCAAGCCATCATTTTTCTGCCAACTAATGGCTGACAACGCTTGACCTGCGTTTGTTTGGCCAATCTGTACCCCGTCATTATCCAACGTTGTGAAATTACCATTCTCATAGTAACGCAACTTCGATGGTAAGACGGCATTGATATTATCCGTCATCTTGAACGGTGCATCTTGGCTAACAAATACCTTGAGCGCTGATTTGTCACGACGTGTATCTTTCACATCAACAACTGTATTTGGTGCATTCGTTGCATCTGTGCGATCGAACACCTGATCCGTATTCACAAACGGATGCGCACCATAATCAATGTTCTTCGGCGTGAATTTGAGCATATTGTCGGTGTAGTTTATCGTCATGCTCGTTCCGTCAGTCGTAAACTTAGTCCCGTCCGGGTTATTGCCGGTCACAAATGGCAGCGTGTCAAAGGAAAGTTGTTTACCACCGGCATCCCCAATTGTCACATCAGCAGTAAATTCAAGACTTCCCGGACCAACAAAGTTAACGTTATTAACGAGCACGACATCCGTGGTACCTTGATGAGTTACCGTATAATCGGTCCCAGCTGTGAGCGTCTTGTCGCCCAGCTTCACCTGATTAAATACCGTACCCGCTGGCACTTCGAAGCGGTAGACACCATTCGTCATTGATGATGCCTCAGCCGTATTTTTAATATCCGTCACATACCGAACTTGATCACCCGGCAAAACACTGTTAATAGTTGTGTTGGCTGCATTATGATCATCCGGATACGTCGTATTAAACAACTGATTTTGAATGGTTAACTTAACCGGATTTGCATTTTCCTGCTTCTGAACATTCACAATCGCGTCATTTGACAACAAAGTCGTCGGTGACACGTAGTAATTTGAGCCGGTTGCCAAAGCGGTATTACGCAAGGCAACATCCTCATTCACCGTCACCTTGGTTTGAACCGTCTTCGTTACCCGACCATCCACCGGAACATCACCAACCGATAGTTGAATGTGTTTTTGTCCATCCAGCGTCGTAATGCCATCTGGTAAATCATCATTGATTTCAACATTTTCCCAGGTATTTCCAAGTCCATTCAACTTTGAATTTTCAACCACAAATTGATACTCTAACGTATCACCAACTTTTGCAGTTGTACTATCTTTAAACTCAGTCTCACCAGCCGTTACATTGCGAACCAGCTTCGTTAAATTAGGTTGCTGAATAACTTCCGTATAAGCAACGGCACCAATCATTGATTCAGCTCCAGTTGAACCACTGAATCCCCAGTAGACATTGCCATTACCAAATTGCGATAGTTTTACCGTGTGATCACCCACAGGTTGACCATCAAACGTCGTATTCATCGTCCCTTGACCAGTCGATGTATTCGGCGTCCATGTAATAACAACAGAGTGCCATTTCGCATCATTCATATTAGCCTTAAAAGGCGAATAGTGCTTCATATACTTCTTACCGCCTCCAAAGAAGCCAGTACTACCATACTCATCAGGGTGGACGTATGCGACGTGACCTGACCGCCCAAGTTGATTAACAACTTGCGAATCACTATAGTCCGCGTTGGGATAGGGGTCAAATTCCACACTCAGGGCATTGCGAATATAACCACTGTAAGTGCTATTACGAATCGTTCCATAGACACCCAGACTTTCACCGTTCTGACCAAGCGCAGTTGGCCCCTGACCTTGCAAGGTGAACGTTAGTCCATCGGCATCTCCTGCCATATAGATATAGAACTTGGTCTGAAAGGGCTTATTAATATTGACGGGATTTTTATACCACATGGTTTCATAGGTACTTTTTGTCCCGTCAGAAATGATTTGCATGTTGCGATACTGATCATCCTGTTTCGGCGTGTAACCATTGATATAAAAATTTCCAGCCACGTTCGGACCTGATGACGGTGGTGCCGGCACAACACCTGCTGCCTTAACATCGTTAGACTGCGTATCCGTTAGCCCCGGCGCTAGTCCTACCGGCACACCAACGAACCCCAGCAACACAGCAGCCAACATCATCATCGTTCGCAGCCGACCATGTTTATGCTCCATCACGGTTCCTCCTTTTCACTAAGTAATACCCACCACCAGCAAGACCAGTCACGAGTAGCCCGCCACCCCAATAATAAGGCGTCCAATTATGCTTTTCGGGTTTATCCGTCGTGCCCGGCGATGGTTTTGTATTATTAAACGCTACCGTTTTTTCTTGATCATCCTTTTTAAACGTCACAGTTGCTTTGGTAAACGCATCTGGACGGCCATCTACTGGCAAAAACAGCTTAAATGGCGACTTCGGCGCGATTGTAATTGGCTGCAACGTCTTTTCAGCAACTTTCTTGTTGTGGTTATATAGCGTCAACGTTGCCTGAACCCCAGTCAACAACTGCGCTGTATCATTGTCGAATTTAAATTCGTAACCTCGCTTAGTTGTCGTGAAAACATCAGCCACATTCGTGACATCAAGACCGCTTACGGCCGTCGTTTCAGTTTCACTTGTCGCCATCACGATACTAGTAATGAGTGAGATATTATTTTTAATATCATTCTTTGATGCCTGGGCTAACTCTGTCACACGCAAACCGCCAATTTTCACCCCGTCAAATGGTTCTTGATTCGTTTTTAAATGAAACGTGATACGTTTCGTTTCATTTGGTGCGATGGTCCCCGTTTGTTTTGGTTTATCAGTCAACTTACGAATACCTTGACGCTTGTCAGTATCACGATATACTAGTTGCCCATTCTGATTTGTATAGGCATCTTCTATCTCCGCTTGATAGCGGCGCTTTTCAGTCCCCGTATTCGTGATATCAGCTTCAACAGTGTAGTCATGGTCCGCTTCATAGTGAAAACTATAAATATTCGGCTTTGCTTGCGACGCTGATTCGCTAATGACAGGCGTGACGGTTAAATCCTGACCTTTCAGCGTTGTCGCCGACACATTAGTCCCCAGTAACAATCCCAATAAACAGCTAAGGCTCAGAATCCCCCATTTCTTCATCGCTACTGTCATTTTTCTTGCTTTTTATCGCGAGTCAAATACCAGGCATAACCCATTGACCCAATTAAAATCACAACCAACGTCGAAACGCCGCCCTTCATCATGGCGCTCGTCTCTGGCAATTGTGTTTGTTCAACGATGACAGTTGGTCGATTACTGTTGCTTAAATCATCTTCAGAGCTTTGTGTTTGACTCTGATCGGCTGTTTTATTTTTTACACCAACACCGGCATCTGAATGACCATACGTTTCTGCATGAATCGTATTAACTGGTGCCGCCAACAGCGCTAGTGATAGCAACCCTGACAATAGCATCCCCACTTTTTTACGCATCATTCCTCCTCCTTTAAAACTTAACTTGCTTGATTCTGTTCCGCCTTCTTTTTACGGTGGATGTAGTACCAAATTGCCAAAATCAAAATAATCAAAATAACGGCCAAGATAATCCACTTAATCCATGGGTTGTAGTGATCATTAATCACAACTGCATCTGCAATATCAACCGTAAAGTCCTTCTCTAACGTCCAATGGTGGCCATCAGCTGTTTGTACTTCGGCTTTGTAGTGATAGTCTCCAGGCTTAATCGTCTTTTTGTCCCAATTATTGGTAAATTTGAAACTAGAATTTGGCGCCATGCTCAACCCAGTTTCCGTCGTCTTACCCATCACTTTGCCATCATCTTTAGTCGTAATCGTGGCGTTCACCGTCATATCACTGATAATGGCTGGCTTGATATTCTTGTAAACCGACTTCACCTCAATATCTGTGCCAACACGACCGGCTTTAATTTCACCCAACTTCAAATCAGGCTCAGCTGTTTTGTCTTCTTCTTTCAAAACAACCGACATCGTGTAAGCAAACTTATTCTTTACGCTCACACCTTTGTGGGTTAATGGATTTTCTTCAGTCGCTGACTTTACTAATAAACCACCTACCACAACACCTTCAAACGGCTTCTTTGGTGTCGTAAACGTAAACGGCACTTCCACAATTTCGTTAGCGGGAATCGTGACGGTCTTTTTGTGATCCGCCTTGCGAACAATATTGCGGAACTTCACCGGTGCCGTAGTCGTTTTAGGTGCTTTTACACGATCAATCGACAAAACGCCCGAATCAGCCGTGTATGATGTCGTTGGCTGAATCGTTACTTTTTGATCTTCCTTAGATAAATTAGCGATCTTAAGTTTGATGGTTTCTTTTTGACCAGGTGTTACCTTTAAATTAAAAATACCGTTCTGCGCAATTTGGTTTTCTGGATATACCGGCGCAATCGCTATTTCTGATGTCCCGGTTGCATGAGCGGTTACCGCACTAAACGGGAACACAAGCAACATTGCTAACACCATAAATAGCGGCTTCAATAAACGCTTAAACGTCATTGTCATGATGGTTATTTTTCTCCCTCTGTATCAGTTTCACCCCTAAATAAACAAAAGGACCCTTATTCAGGGTCCCTAAAAAGATGCGAAGTTTTAGTTTACCGAAGCATTAGGCGTTGCGTTTAGTGTCCATGTAATAGGCGCATCGTATTGACCGGCTGGTACGTTAGCACCCATGTCCAATGATGCCGTGTTAGCCTTGTTGTAGTAAACACTCGTGCTTCCGTAACCCGTACCTTGTGCTGATTGCATGACACGGTGTTGCGTCTTGTCACCTGAAACAAGCTTTGGTTGGTACAAGCTTGGCATCTTACCTGACGTGTTCTCACCTGAAGTTTGCTTCAAGTTGATTGCCCAGTCAGAAAGGTTTGCAACGGCAGTACCGTCAACGTTAGCAAAATCACCCAACGTTGCCGTCAATTGCCAAGGCATTGTCGTCGTTGTCGTTGAACCCTCTTCACCTGAAGTTGACGTACGTGAATCCGTAACCTTCAAAAGTCCTGAATCGTTTCCGTCGTCAGAAATCAAACCTTGGTTGTTAATCAATGGCAAGTTCTTGTTTGCCGTCTTTGATTGCGCCGTCAAACCGAAGTTCATGTCAGGCACAGCATCCAAAGTCAAGAATCCTTCTTCAACCTTTACCGTGGCATCTGAGTTACCTGATACAGATCCGTTTGCATCGTTCTTAGTTGTGCTTGTAGCTGCTGGCAAAGTTGAATCAGCGTTTGCAACAACTCCAGTAGTTCCCACTACAGCTGCCAAAACGGCAGCACTAGCCAAAATTGACTTGTATGACATAGTTCCTCACCTCAAAAATCTTATTTGTAACTTAAGTACAAGATGATATTACCTAAATTACTTACATTAAGTTGGCGCCGTTTTTACCAAAACCGAAATTTTCCACTAAGCAATTCATACCGTTAACCACTATATATAGGAAAAAGGCAATCGTGAACAAATCACAATCGCCTTTTCAAATTACTGCTTATTCTTGTAGTAAAGGTAAACCGGCACGCCGACACCCACGAAGATGAATGAAATCAAGACCATCGTAAAGCTTGAGATCAATGTGTTTACCAAAATGAACAATGCGCCCAAGATGGCAACCAATGGGATGAATGGGAATAGCGGTACGCTAAACACTTCCGGATCCTTTTCTAAACCAGCCTTCTTATTACGGGCACGCAAGATGAAAATACCAAAGAACGTCGCCGTGTAGAACAACCAGATAACAAACACAGCCATGTCTGACAACCAGTCAGCCTTTGATGTGAACATCAATGCACCAGCCAATACAGCCGTCGTCCAAAGTGCGCCAACCGGTGCTTGCGCCTTGTTCAACGTGCCCAAGAACTTAGGCAACACACCATCATGTGACATGGCATAAACCATTCGAGGGAATGCTAGCATCTTACCATTCAACGTTCCGGCCATTGAGACCAAGATACCAACTGACAACAAGCGACCACCTAACTCACCGAACGCTGACTTAGCCACTTCGAATGTGACGTTGTTGCCCAACTTCACGATTTGATCAGCTGGCATTGCACGGTAAACACCGTATGACACACCAACGTAGGCAATCATAACAATCAAGACACCCCAAATGATTGAACGTGGAATGTTACGACGTGGGTCCTTCAACTCACCACCCAAGTTCGTCAACGTTGCCCAACCATCGTACGCAAACAACGTTGCCAACACAGCCATTCCAAAGTTACCGGTTGCCGTTGATGACAATTGTGAAACCGTTTGGCCCAACGCATCAGCCTTACCGAAGAACAAACCGAACACCATCAACACGGCAATCGGAATCAACTTAATACTTGTTGTTGCGACTTGGAACATTGAGGCAATGCGATTATCCAATGAGTTCATCGCCGTCACTAATACCAACGCTGCCAAACCAATCCAGACGACGCTGCTCTCTGGTAACCCAAAGAAATTCGCAAACAAGTAGGCAAAGTAAGCTGAGATTGAGGCCACAATAGCTGGTGCATAGACAACAACCTGCGTCCAGCCCGTCAAGAAGCCCCAAAACTTACCATAAAGCTTTTCCATGTAGATGTAGATACCACCCGTTTGCGGGATGTGTGCCCCGATTTCAGAAATCGTCAAACCGGCTGCCAACGTTACCACACCACCAGCAATCCAGGCCCACAAAGCACCCGTTGTGCTACCAGCGGTCTCCAAAACTTGCCCTTGCTTGAAGAAAATACCTGATCCAATAACCGTTCCGATAACGATTGAAATACCCGTCCAAACACCCATTGAGCGTTTCAAATGTCGTTCATTGCCTACCATAATGTCTACCTCATCTTTCCTTAAAGCCCCTACTAAGTATACAAAAAAGCCACCCAACCCCTGGTATGCCTATACAGTCTGTGTATAGGGGTACCAACATGGTTGAGTGGCTTTGTGAAATACAATTATTATTGCACGTCAAAGTTACTCAACCACAAACGGGTGGTTGAGTCAGAGGACGTCGTCATGATCATAGCTGTGCTAATTCGATTATTCATAGGTCTGCCCTCCTTTTGGCGTTTTTAGTATGGTTAGAACTTTATCATCTAGGTATAGGGTTTGTCTAGCCTTTTCTCATTTTATTTACATTTTTAGTTTTTACAGTTTTTGGAATTTATATAACTTGATGTTTCGCCACTGGCGGTTGGTTGGGCTGGCACGACACTAACCACAAAAAAATCCATCATCCGCAACCAAACGAATGATGGATTAAAGCTTATTTATTAACCGGCCATTGTAACCAAGATACCACCTAGCATAACAAAAATCGCACCGATTCCAATTCCGATGATTTGGCGCTTCGTCTTGCGCTCCTTCAAGATGATGATGGCTCCCATCGTTGAAACGATGATTCCCATTTGTGACAACGTTGATGCCTTGGCTTGTCCAACTGCTGGATTCAACACTGCCAAACGGATCATCACTTCACCAGTCCCCCACATCACACCGGCGATTCCGTTCTTAGCCGTTTCCTTCGTCAACAATGGCAAGCTCAAGTTTCCACCGTTAAAGATGATAATACCGAAGACCAACGCACCGATTGTTTGTCCAATCGCAATTGGCAATGATAATGCCATTGTGTTGTGCAACGTACCCGTGTTTACGTGAACCAAATCAAGAATAGCAACCGTCTTCGGAATCATGAAGTAAATCATGTAGGCAAAGACGGAGATAGCTGTTAGACGAACACCGTCTTTGTTCAAGTTAGATGGCTTACCTGAAATCAAGAACACACCAATAATTACTGAGGCAATGGCCAACAAACCAATTGTCCATTGGTGTGCGCCCGTCCATTCTCCAAACACGGCTGCACCGACCAAGGCATTCACAGCAATTTGTCCGGCAGTGTTCAAACCTGACGCTTGTGATACACCCATCTTCTTAAAGGCGGCTAGTTGGAAACTCGTTCCAGCTGCCCAGGCAATTCCTGAAAGGACGTACGTCAACCCTGCCATACTAAAGACAACTGATGTGGTTGGTGCTTCAACGTATGCGTACACGCCAACAACAATTGAGAATACTAGTGATCCAAGTGCACCACCTAAAATTTGATTTGCGACACGGCCACCAGCCCAGCCGTTCACAATTCCCATCGCACCCCACAAAACCGCAGGAATCAAAGCAAGCATAATTGACATGTACCAATTCTCTCTTTCAATCTCTTAATCAATGTAAATTACTATAGCACCGTGCATTAACCGCGCGAATTAAAAAGGGAACAAAATAGACCAATTGTCAAATTGGCGTATACCATTTCTGACAATTGGTCTAGTTTTTTTATTATTGAATTGCTTCTGAACCTGCATCCTTAGGCAGCGTCAAAATCTCCAACATTGGTATGATGGCGAATACACCCAGGACAACGAAGCCCCATGAGTACGCGCCTTGCAATGAGAAATGCGTTTGGAACAAGTGAATAATCGCCGTAATCAATGAAATACCCAATCCTTGTCCCATACTTTGCGTAACCGCTGTTAACGTATTGGCACCGTTACGGTCTTCTGGCGCGATTTCAGTGAATTGCAATCCGTTATATGACGTAAACGCCAATGAACGGCCGACACCAGAAATCAAAGCCAACAACATAATCCAAACAGCTGGTGACGTTGGACGAACCAACGCCAAAGCAAATGAACTTAAAGCTAACATCGAGAACGAGGCAACCAATGCACCGCGGAAGCCCATCTTGCGAATAATTGGATTCGTGAATGGCTTGATCCCAATATTACCCACGAAGATAAACAACACATACCAACCTGCACGCGCAGCCGTCCAGCCAAATACCGTTTGGAGCAAGACCGTCAAAACATATGGCAAACTAGCAATCGTCACTTGGAAGATGGTCCCACCAGTTTGGAAAACACGGAACGTCGGTACCTTCATGGCATCAACTGAGAATAATGGATTCTCAGCCTTACGCAAGTGGAAGAAGACATTCACACCTAACAAGATACCAATGACTACCAGAATCAATCCGTACCAAACAACTGCACCAGTACGAGCGACCATCTCTGCCCCCGCCAACAAAGCAACCGATGCCAAGGCCAACTCAATGAAACCACGCACGTCAAAGGCACGTGCTTGCTTAACCTCATCCTTTGGCAATAAATGCAACCCGATCAAAAAGGCGATAATACCGATTGGCAAATTAATCAAGAAAATCCAGTGCCAAGTGAAGTATGTGACGAACATACCACCAATCACCGGTGCCAATGCCGGTGCGACCAATGATGGCCACACTAGATAACTAATCATACGGAGTAGCTGATTAGCTGGCGTCTTTTCCAACACAATCAAACGTGCCGTTGGCGTCATCATGGCACCAGCGATTCCTTGAATTACGCGCATCGTTAATAGCACAGCGAAATTTGGCGCTAAAGCACTACCCAAAGAACTAACCGTAAACAGTGCCACAGCTAACAACCAAATGCGCTTGTTGCCCAAACGTTGCGCAATCCAACCACTCAATGGAATAAACACGGCAACTGCAATCATATATGTACTTACCAACAAACTAATTGTGGCAGCAGACACATTAAAGTTCTGCGCCATTTTTGGCAATGCCGTCGTGACGATTGTACCGTCCATGACATCCATAAATAAACTAGCCGCCATCAATAAGGCAACTTTTATTTCTCTACTCATTTTCCCACCTTTGATCCTATATTTTCTCAATCTGATTGTTCCATGTGAAACAATCGGTCGGATATCTCTATCACAGCAGCTGTCGGTCTAAAACATCTGACATTCCCAGTCTGCTTTATGTATCTCTCCCTTATACAAGAGACAAAACTACGAGAAACTATGCTACGCCTTTTAATTACACCGCGCAAGAAATAGTGTCATACAACATTTTTAAAATTGATTAAACACATAATTTAACAAATCACCGACAAAGCGCTACACTAATAAACGTAGACATACACGCCGGGCCAAACACCTGACGCGCAATTGATGTGCAGGAGGTAATGGAATTATGTCACAAAAGAATAAGTTGAAGAAGTTGTTGGAAAAGAAGGGGATTGAGTCAATTAACGTTGACGGTACACCAACACCTGTTCAAAGTGCCAAGGAGCTTGATTTGATTGAAGCTGCCAAGGCAAACGGCATTATGTAATTCTGACAATGCAAAATAGGACGCACAACCAAATGGTTGTGCGTCCTATTTTTTAATCGTGCGCGATACGCGCTTGTGCTGCAGCGGCAATGGCTGACACGATATCATCAATAAATGTGTTCACGCGGCCACCACGGTGTTGTTCGTCGTTCAAGCGACCAACAATACCTGGCTTCATACGATCGAGGTAACCAAAGTTCGTCCATGAAATTGTGCCGTACACACCCAAAATAGACATCACAAGTTGTTCATCAATACCATATGTTCCGTGGTCGCGGTCGATGCGACTTTGCAATGGTTGTGGCAATTGCTTCGCTTCTGCCAAATCATCGATGGCTAGACCAGTCATAACCGCATCTTGCACTTCAGTCTTGTGCAAAACGTGTTGGACTGAATCAATCGCATCATCCATCGTCAAATCAGGAATAATCGCACGTTGTCCAAACAAGACTAACTCTGCAATATCCTTCAACTCAACACCACGCGCATTAAGCATCGCAACAACATCTTCGTAATAATCACGTTCTGTAAATAACATAATAATAAATCCCTCTACCCGTATTGTAACAACAGGCGATTGTTTCACATGAAACAATCGCCTGATTTTAATCTTTAATTAAAAGGTAAATACCGTCTTACCTGCCAATGAGGCTTGGCGAGCTGCTGCATGTGCTTCACGCAATGCTTCAACTGAGAATGGCTTAATATCCCCAACCTTAACCACAATCTTACCAGCAGCCATGTCATCCAACAACGCTGCCAAGTTTGGACGCTTACCATTTTGATAAGTGTGAACCGCGTCAATATCAAACTTGCTAATTGCGTCTTCATCAAAACCAGTCAAGTTACGCAACTTACCGCCTTGCTTCAACACCTTTGCTGATTGAATGGCAACATCCCCACCAATTGTATCCAACACAGCATCAAAGTCTGACAAGTCATTCTCATAAGCCGTGTGGTAGTCAACAGGCGTTACATCCCCCAATGACTTTAGATAGTCAAAGTCAGCTGGCTTGGCCGTCGCATAGACAATTGCACCACGGTTCAAGGCTGCTTGAATGGCAACTGAGCCAACACTACCAGCACCACCTTGAATCAAAACCTTTTGACCAGGTTGCACATCCAAATCATCCGTAATCATTTGGTAGCCAGTTGCCGCACCGACAACAGCAGCAACTGCGTGGACATCATCAACACCATCTGGCACCTTAGCAACTGCAGATTGACCAACCGGAACTTCTTCGGCATACGTTTGGTGGTGACGCGTTGCAGCAACACGATCGCCAACCTTAAAGTCAGTTACTTCTTCCCCAACTGCGATAACTTCACCAACAACACTTGAACCAGGAATCAACGGTAGCTTGTCTGCCTCACCCATCAACCCTTGTACAAACTTCACATCATAAGGATCAATTGCAGTTGCATGATTCTTAATCAATACTTGCTTCTTCAAAATCTTAGGCGTGTCGACTTCAACTTCCTCAAGTACATCAACATCCCCAAATTCCTTAATTTGTACTGCCTTCATGATGAAATCCCTCCTTGGTTTGACCAATCTTGATTTGTTGATTTTATTTTAGCCTCTTTCGTCACGAGTGTGCAAAATAAAGGCATTATTTTTGTCCTGAAAACAAAAATGCGTATCGTCACACGGACGATACGCATTTTAATGATTGATTATTAGTCTTCTTCAGAACCCAAACCAAACTTAGCAACTACGGCTGCCAAAGCGGCACCAACCAATGGACCTACGATGTAGGCACCGATGTTAGTCAATGCAGCTGATGAACCGAAGATTGCAAGGAAGGCAGCAGGTGCCAATGAACGAGCAGGGTTCAATGATGCACCAGTTGCTTGCAAACCAAGCATAATCAATGCAGCCAACGTCAAACCAATGACGAATGGTGCAACTGATGAGATAGCTGCGTTCTTCTTAGCAGTAACCATCAAGACTACCAAGACAAAGATGAACGTCAAGAATGCTTCGATCAATGAAGCTGACAAGAATGAAATTGGTGACGTAAAGTTCGTTTGACCAAATCCAACTTGCTTAATCGTTGCTGCTGGAGCACCGAAAGCCTTCATGAATCCCAAAACAACGGCTGAACCTGCAAAGGCACCGATGATTTGTGAAACAACGTAACCCAAGAAATCCATCCATGAGATGCGACCGTTAATGGCAGCAGCAAATGAAACAGCTGAGTTAAAGTGACCACCTGAGATTGAACCAAAGGCGTATGCTCCGGCTACAACAGCCAAACCAAAGGCCAAAGCAACTGGCAATGGACCAGCTTGAGTTCCGACGAAGACAACAACGCCAGTTCCCATGGCAACCAACATCAACGTTCCGAAGAACTCGGCAAGATACTTGCGCATGTTTTCCATGATAAAAAACTCCCTTAATTTACATTTGTACGATAACCGTACGAGATTAATAATTTCTGTCCCTACTATATAACACAACCAGTCTTAAATTCAGCTTTAAGGTTTGGCATTAAAAGAATTTTAAGTTTAACGACCAATAATTTTGCTTGCTGCGCGGTCTAGTGCAAGCCAAACATTCATGGCATTTGCCTTAAATTGCTCAATGTAGCTAGGTTGTTCATCTTCCGGCTTTGCTTCACCTTCATAGGCGTTCCCAATACCGAATACTTGTAGGGCGCGGAAATCCTCATCCCAACGAACCGTAAAGTAATTACCTTCCATGCGCTCATCGATAATGTCTTGGAAACCTAGCTTTAGTGCTTCCTTAATCACATCATCTTCACTAACTGGGAAGCCACGCGCTGCCATCAAAGCAACACGGTCAGCCACTTGCGTCATATCTTCTGGGATTGATCCTTCATTCATTATGAATAGTCCTTCTTTCCTTCACTTACTTTGTGTCAATCTAAACACGCTCCTTAAGACATTTTAGCAGTGACTTGCGATATAATAAACTGTGAACGTCCTAATCGACGTTTTTGCTATTATACCTATTAAATTAAGGAGGTTACTTTTCATGGTTGAAGCAGTAACCGCACAAGACATGCAACGATTCGATCGTTACACGATTGAAGAAATTGGTGTGCCCTCATTAGTTTTGATGGAGCGCGCCGCAATGTCTGTGATTGATGTTCTCGCAGCTGGGTCATTCGACTTGGCTAACGTCCTCGTCATCGCCGGTTTGGGTAACAACGGTGGTGATGGTGTCGCTATTGCTCGTATGTTGACCCAAAAAGGTGTCAACGTTGACCTACTTATCCTAGGTGACGAACACCGCGCGACGGCTAACACAGCTACCCAATTGAAGATTGCGCGCGGATACGGCATTGAAACACAAAATCGTGTCCGTGATTTCCGTAATTACACGGTTATCGTCGATGCTTTGTTTGGAATTGGCCTTTCTAAGCCCGTTCCAAGCAAACTTGGTGATATTATTAAACGAGTGAATGCCGCAAACATTCCAGTGGTCTCAGTTGATGTGCCATCTGGCTTGCACGCGACAACGGGAGAAATCCTTGGCTCTGCCATTCGTGCCACAGCAACGGTAACCTTTGCCTACCCAAAGCAAGGGTTGCTACAAAACGAAGGTTTGAAGCGTGCCGGTAACATCTACGTGAAGGATATCGGTATCTATTCACCCGAAGAATTAGCAGCATTTAAGCAGGAAGAGAGTGAGAACTAATGAATATTGCATTGGTCGGAGCTGGTCCTCGAAACTTGACGTTGGTTGAGCGCTTGATGGCGCACGCCAAGAAGACGACTGACCCCGTAGACATTACGTTATACGACCCATTCCCAATCGGAGGTCGTGTTTGGAATCCAGATCAAGATCCAACATTTTTGATGAACACTGTGACGCAACAATTGACGTTGTTCACAGATCCATCAGTTCCTAACCATGCATCTACTGCCCTATACGGACCTAACTTCTACGAGTGGGCTGTAACTTACGGTAAGGAATATGTTAAGATGCACAACTTCGAAAACGAAGCTTACTTCTTGGACGAGTTGACGCGTATTAACCCTAACCGTTTCACTTCACGTGCCTTGTTTGGTGTGTACTCACAATGGTTCTTTGAACACTTGGGTGCCCACGTACCAGCTAACGTGACGTTGTCATATGAACGCAAGTCTGTTGCAGACGTTGTGAAGAATGGTGACGAATACACGGTAACTTTGGATGACAATTCATCAGTTAAGGCTGATCACGTTGTTATGGCTTTGGGTCACGTTGATAACGACTTGGACGACGAGCAAAAGGTTTTCGCTGCCGCAGCAGATGAAAATGCTGACTTGTTGTACGTTGCACCAACGCACCCATCAGAAGCTGACTTGGATGCCGTTCCAGCTCGCGAAAAGGTTGTTTTGCGTGGTTTGGGATTGAGTTTCTTTGACTACATCGCCAAGTTGACTATCAGCCGTGGCGGTCGCTTCTCTCGTGATAACAACGGTGTTTTGTACTACTTGCCATCAGGTAAGGAACCACACATGATTGCCGGTTCTCGCAAGGGATTGCCTATGCACGCCCGCGGTGTTAACCAAAAGGTCGAAGCTGAAGGTTACCAACCAAAGTTCTTTACTAACGAAAACTTGGACGCCTTGGCTGCAAAGTCAAACGGTCAAGTTTCTTACGATGAATTCTTCACGCTATTGCGTAAGGAATTGGAGTACAAGCACTACCAAAACACGATTAACGATTTGGGTGTGACTTGGCCATTTAACGCCGGAACGTTTATGAACGCTTTGGCCGAAAGTGACAACTTGAATGAAACTGCCCGTAAGTTTGGTATTTCCGAAGAATACATCATGGACTGGGAGCGCATTTTGAACCCAGTCAACGATGTTCCTGCAGAAGTTGAATACAGCGACTTCATGATGAACTACCTAACTTGGGACATCAACGATGCTTACCAAGGTAACAACGACGCGCCATATGCCGGTGCATTCGACATGTTGCGTGACGTTCGTGGTATCATCCGTCACTACTTGGACGCTGGTTACTTGTCAGCTGACGAGTACGCCAAGTTCCTTTCAAAGTTCAACCCATTCAACTCATTGATTTCCGTTGGACCTCCTGTCCTACGTGTTGAGCAAATGCGTGCTTTGATTGAAGCTGGCGTTTTGACGATTGCTGGTCCTGGCTTGGCCGTTACTGTCCAAGATGATCACTACCTAGCAACGGATAACCGTGGTAACTCATGGACTGTTAACAACCTTGTTGAAGCTCGTTTGTTCTCTGTTTCATTGGCAAACTCAGTTAACCCATTGGTTGCTAACTTGCGTGATCGTGGCGTTTTGAGCGCTGCAGAATACACGAAGGCCGACGGATCTACTTATGTTGTTGGCGGTACTCGTATGAACAAGGAAACGTTGGTTGTTATCGATGAAAACGATAACGAAGTCGACGGCTTGTACGTATGGGGTGTCCCTACTGAAGGTTGGTCATGGTTTACGACGTTCGCACCTCGTTCAGGTGTAAACGACAAGAACTTGCGTGATGCCGAAAACATCGCACACCACATCTTTGGTTAATAATTAAAGATTAAAAGTAATAGCACCAACTCGCGTAACCATGCGGGTTGGTGCTATTTTTGTGCCCAAAACAGCGTCATATCAATTGTTTTCACATTTGCAAAGATTTTCTAAAGGGTGTATATTAGGTTTATCCTAATGTTAGGATAAACCTAATATAAACAAATAGAGGTCATTCTGATGGTTGATGTCTACCAAAAAGAAACCGCCAGGCACGTGATGGTTATCGACTCAAAAAGCTTTTATGCTAGCGTTGAAAGCGTCGATTTAGGCCTTAACCCCCTCAAGTCGCTCCTAGTTGTTATGAGCCAACAAGAAAACACAAATGGCGGACTTGTCTTAGCCGCCTCACCCCAGGCTAAAAAAGTACTTGGGGTGTCCAATGTGATGCGTCAGCGCGATGTGCCGCGTGATCCTCGGTTGGCGATTGTCCAACCTCGTATGAATTACTATATTCAAAAAAACAAACAAATTAATGACATCTATCGGAAGTTTGTCGCTGACGAGGATTTACACATCTATTCAATCGATGAATCATTACTCGACCTAACTGATAGTTGGCGCTATTTAGAGTCCAAATATCATCGTACCCTGACGGATTACGAAGTTGCCCGCATCATTCAGCAAGAAGTTCGTGACGCAACCGGTATCTATCTAACCGTCGGCATCGGTGACAATCCGGCGATGGCTAAAATGGCGCTTGATTTAACTGCCAAGCACGCCACCGATTTAATCGGTGAATGGCATTATGAAACCATCCCCGATGTTTTGTGGCCAATCGAAAAACTTGATGACGTTTGGAGCATTGGCTCACGTACCGCTAAAAAATTACGCCGTTTAGGCATTTTTTCAATGCGTGATTTGGCTGCAGCTAACCCCTACCGGCTTAAAGAAAAATTCGGCGTTAAAGGCGTCGAACTTTACGCACTTGCCTGGGGCATTGACCGTAGTTTGATTAAACACAAATATCGGCCAAAAGAGAGTTCGTTTAGTAACGGGCAAGTTCTTCCTCGGGACTACGACAATCCGGTCGAAATTGAAGTCGTGATTCGTGAAATTGGTGAGCAGGTCGCGAGTCGTTTACGTGCCAAAAACGTGGTTGCCAGTCAGATTAGCCTTGGCATCGGCTTTGGTTATCGTGAAACAAATCAAACTCACGGCTTCGGAGGGCAATTAACGATTGATGCAACCAATCTTAGTTTGCCAATCACCAATGCCCTCCGCGACATTTTTAGACAACATTACGAGGGACAAGTTGTGCGCAACGTTTACGTCAGTGCCGGTCGTTTAGCACCCGAAGGCGTTGAACAAATCGACCTTTTTACCCCTGTTGTGATTAATACGCGCCAACGAACCATCGATACCGTCATTGATGATATCCGTAAAAAATTTGGCGTTGGCGCTGTCTTCAAAAGTTCCAGTGTTGCCGGTGGCACAATGCTTAACCGTATCGGTCTGGTCGGTGGTCACAACGGAGGAAACGCTTATGGATGATGAACATGATATGTTCGAACGGGCAGCCTATTTTTTCAGTCATGATTATCAAGATCGTGGCATGGTTAAATGGCAGGGGTACTACCTTTCTGACCACACTGAAGACGTTAAAAAGAAGGAAGCCTTAGAATTTGCCCGTCAAAATCGTAAGCGCATGCCAGAAATGAGCTTAGCTGATATGACTGCCATCATATTCGATGCTTTCGGCCGACACGAAGAAGTAGCCGTGCAAGAAAATTATTCAGATACAGATGGTGCGGTGCCACCGATTATAACCGGTTTAGTCACCGGTTATACCGAATCAGACATCATTATCGGCGACACCCGCATACCGTTAGCCAATTTATGGTGGGCACAAAAAACGCAGTGATTCAATCGCGAATCACTGCGTTTTTCATTAATTAAGCTTCAACCAATTGCTTGGCCAAATAGAAGCAACCTAGAATACCGGCATTATCACCATTCCCGACCGTTACCAAGTACTTGTCCAAATCATCAACTGGTAGGTAATCTGCCAGTTGTTCAGCAAATGACTTGCGCACCATTGGCAACAATACTTCACGGTGTGGCACCCCACCACCAAATACAATGCGATCTGGACGCAAAATAACGGTGTATGTAACGGCTGCTTGCGCCAAGTAGTACGCTTCGATTTCCCAGGCCAAGTGATCATCTGGCAATGACTTAGCCGACTCTTGCCAGCGGTCTTCAATAGCTGGACCGGCTGCCAATCCTTCCAAGCAGTTATCGCCGTGGAACGGGCAGTGACCAACGTAAGAATCTTGTGGGTGCTTACGCATCATAATATGCCCGGCCTCTGGGTGAGAATTACCACTTAATAACTGCCCATGTTGAATAATACCCGCTCCGACACCCGTCCCAACGGTTAGATAGACGACATTTTCAACGTCTTTAGCTGCACCTGATACATATTCAGCCCAGCCAGCACCGTTCACATCCGTCGTCCAGAAGTACGGGATGTCACGCCATGCCTTCATTGCACCGAGAAAATCATATCCCGACCAGCCACGCTTGGGTGTGTCCAAGACATAACCATAGGTACGACTATCCGGATTGATATCAATCGGCCCAAACGCCGCAATCCCGATGGCTGCGATGTCATCATAGCGATCAAAGAAATCGATTACTTGTGCAATCGTTCCCGCACCGTCCAACGTCGGAAAACTTTCACGTGCGACAACGACATCTGGATTTTCAACCTCTGCTACCGCAACCACAAACTTTGTACCACCTGCTTCAATAGCTCCCAAAAGTGCCATAATTTTAATTCCCCCAATTTAAAACACTTACAATACTGACAACTTTGAAATCAAAATTGCCCCGATAATTACCAACACCGTTCCCAAGAAAATATATCCCATTTGGCGGGTTGTTTTACGTTCACCAAGAATGAAAATAGCGCCGAACGTCCCTACGATAATTCCAGTCTGAGAAAGCGTTGTTGCTGTTGCTTGCCCCACTTCTGGATTTCCTGTTGAGATGAACATAAAGACGTTTCCAAGTGCCCAAACTAATCCAGTAATAATTTGGCGTGCCGTACCAATCTTGAAAATGTTGCGCGTCTCCTTGAAGTAAAAGGCCACAATCAGCAAAGCGCCTAGAATTTGTCCAATCGACTGTGGCGCAACAATTGCCGTCATGTAATCCAAACCATTATTTTGGTTGTGGATGGCATCTGAAATGTAGCCCCACTTATTCAACAAGTTCGGCAAAACAAAATACATCATAAAGGCCAGCGTAGAGACGATGACCGCCGTCACACCACCCTTAAAATCACGTTCTGGGTTGGTTTCGACCGGTGCATTCTTATCGCGTACCGTCGTCAAAAGTGCTCCACCGGTTACTAACGCGATTGATAGCAATCCAAAGAACCACATGCGACCCGTGTGCCATTCACCCAGCACTGCAGCTGCCATCAAGGCATTTCCAACAATTTGACCAGATGTCGATAACGGATTTCCAATCGACACCCCTAATTTCTTAAAGCCAATTAGTTGACCAACCTGACCAACTGCCCAGATTAATCCTGAGATAAATCCTACCAACCAAATACGTGAATTAAATGCATAATCCATGCCGGCATTCGGAATAACAAAAAATGCCAGTGTACCAAAACCAAGCAAGATGGCCCCAATCGTCATCCCCATGATTCCTTGAGCAGCCGTTCCACCAGCCTTGGTGGTCACAATTCCTACTGACCCCCAGGCTAACGCTGGTACCAACGCAATCAATATCGACATGTCAATAATTCCTCCTAATCAAAAATTCCTATCAACACGTATTACGCTACTCGTATGAAAACGCTTTCACAAGTTTCATTTTTTAACGAGTCGTCATTTTTCAGATAGATGCGTAAAAAAGCTGGGTGACATTGACCATTAAATCAATATCATCCAGCTTATTAATTACATATTAATTGTTTACTTTTCAAACAATTCTAAACCTTCACGACCAACGTAAATCGCAAATAGAATTGCTGCCACTGCATCAGCCCACCATAGGCCAAACAATGCCGTTAACACCATACCACCCAACACAAGGCCAGCTAGCACCGCACAAGTGACGTTACACATCGCATCATCACGCAATGCTTCAGATTGGATGCGATCACCAATGCGACGCTTCATCGTCGTCATGATTGGCATCAAGATAACTGACATAATCGCAATAACCAAACCAACGCCACTTTCCGCTGGCATTTCATGGTTAGTCAAATTCATAATTGAGGTAATCAAGACATAGCCCGATAGCAATAGTAGAATTCCCTTCACCAAACGGCTAGCCGTGCGTTCAACCCGTACCACTGTCTTGGCATCTGCCCCGTTATATTCAGCACGCAAGCGCCAAATTAAAATGCCACCAGCGACTGTTTCCAGAAATGCATCAAGACCAAATGCAATCAACAAAATTGACCCAGCGTGAATCCCCGCAGACACACCAAGCACAAATTCAATCGCCATCCATGCCATTGAAATCACTTCTAATTGAATGCCCCGCGCTAATAATTTCTGTCGTACTTCCATTTCATTTTCTCCCCGTTCAATACATGTCATTTATTTCATATGTTTATTATAACATAAGTTTGAGAAAAAGTGCACAATTCAAAAAACGACCCTGGTTGTTAACCCAAGGTCGTTTTTTGTTTCACGTGGAACAAATCGACTAATTCATTCGTGAATGTTTCATGCCGTACGTTAAGTACAAAATAATTCCCAATACAAACCACACTAGCGCTGCCACTAATGTCTCAAGATGTAATTGTGTAATCAAGAAAAACGTGAACAACGCTGACAAAATTGGCAATACCGGATAGCCTGGCATCTTGTAACCGTCTTGGCGCACATCCGCACGCTTACGCAATGGTAAGATTCCCAATGACACCACCATAAACGCCAACAATGTACCCATATTCACCAAATCAACCAACTTCTCTAGCGGTACGAATCCACCAAAGAACGCCACGACAATCGTTGCAATTCCCAACGCACGTTCTGGCTCACCTTGCTTGCTCAACTTGCCTAGTCCACCTGGGAGCAGACCGTCACGACCAACAGCATAAATCAATCGTGAAGAAGCATATAGCATCGTCACCATCATTGTGAACATCCCAATCAACGCACCAATTGTGATGATTAAGGCGGCCCAATGTTGGCCAACTTGTTGCATCGCAAATGCTGCCGGATCAGCGACATTCAACTTTGAGTAATGCACCATTCCCGTCAAAACTAGTGCAACTAACCCGTACAAAACAGCGGCCACAATCAATGTCCCGATAATCCCAATTGGCATATCACGCTTCGGATTTTTCACCTCAGCAGCCGTCGCTGACAAAGCATCAAACCCTAGAAAGGCGAAGAACACCATCGACGTTCCAGCGAAGACACCTTGAATACCGAATGCACCATCCATGCGCTTGGGAATTAACGGGGTCAAATTATCAGCTTTGATAAAGAAAAATCCGACAATAATGAACAATATAATAATACCGATTTTTAAGAGCACCATGGCATTTTGAACGCGCTTAGACTCGGTCATTCCCCCTCGCAACAGCAGCCCAATTAACAAGACGATCACAACTGCCACAATATTCACGACCGTTCCTTCAGCCGGATTATAAGCACCTGACAACGCGGTTGGCAACTTGAAGAATGGCGACATCAGATTAGCAAAGTAGGCTGACCATCCTGTCGAAACAGCTGCCACGCCCAAGGCATATTCCAAAATCAATGCCCAGCCAAGAATCCATCCAATTACCTCACCAAAGATAACATTACCGTATGAATAAGCTGATCCAGCTACCGGCATTGCCGAAGCCGTTTCAGAATATGCCATCGCCACCAACCCAGACACAACAGCTGCGATAATAAAACTAAAAATCACACCTGGTCCGGCTGTCGTTGCAGCAACCGTACCTGGCAAAATAAAAATACCAGTTCCAATAACCGCCCCAATTCCTAATCCAATTAAATCTTTAGCCGTTAAAGACTTCGAAAAATCCGCATCGCTCTTCAAATAAGTCTCTAACGATTCTTTACGAAACATCCGCTTTAGTAACGACATATAAACACACCTCTTCCCAAATGACAAAAGCCCCAGTAAATAAAAAGCACGCATCAGATACCAATTCAGTATCCGATACGTGCTAAATGAGTTTCATACAAACTAATTGCTTAGTCGTCTGATGTCTCACACACTCGGATACTTTACCGTCATCCGAGTGTTCAACGCAAAATAACTTTACGATTGATTCGGATGACTAACCGAAAAACGTAAAGTAGAAAAACGCTTGCGTTGATGACATAACTAATTGCATGAATTTCATTCCCTTTGACTTTGATTAACGCCGATTCACTTTGAATCAACGGCCCCTTTAAATGACCCCCTAAGCATATGATATCCCTGACAATTCGTCAACAACTTATCGACACTGACTTTTTGTAACCATACCGAAACACATTGCAAGCCGGATACTCGTTTTTCTACAAAAAATAAGTTTATAATAGAAATCAAGTAGTTTGGCGCTGAACCAAACTGAGTCTAAAAATGAGGTGGTTTCATGTCGATTCGCACGTATCATAATGCGCAAGTCTACGATGTTGCGCAAGAAAAATTTATTCCTAATTCATGGTTCACCGTTGATTTGACCAGTGGTCGTATCACATCTACCGGTGTTGGCACAGCTCCTGCGGAAGGCCAAGAACTTGTCGATCTTGAAAACAAGTTTGTAATACCTGGTATGATCAATACCCACGTTCACATCATCAACAAGGTGTTCCCATACGGTCCTAAGGCATCTCGTTCAAGTTAGCTTGAGATTGCGATGCAAGCCCAAGCTAACTTGAACGAGATGTTGGCTTCTGGTGTCACTTACACGCGTGTCCTTGCGACAGCCAATAGCTTTGACATCGGCATCCAAAAGATGACGTTGAATGGTCAATGGCGCGGTACTGGTGTTGTGGCATCTGGTCGTGCCTTTTCAACCATTGGTGGTCACGCTTCAAAGATCGGTGAAGCATTGACTGGTCCGGAAGAATTCCGTGCTGGTGTGCGTCGTCGCATCGAACAAGGTGCCCATGCCATCAAGTACATGGCTTCTGGTGGTATCGCCTTCGATCAGTTCGAACAACCTGATATGCCACAAATGACGGAAGCCGAAATGGCCGCTGGTGTTGATGTTGCCCACCGTCGTGGTATCAAGGTTGCCGCTCACGCTGAAGCATTGCAAACCGTTAAGGAAGCTTTGCGCGCTGGCGTCGATTCTGTTGAACACGCCTTTGTCATTGACGATGAAGCGTTGGACTTGTTCCTTTCAACTGGCACTTATTTGACACCAACTTTGGTTGCACCATACGTCATCATCAAGCGTGGTGATGGTTTGTTGCCACAATGGATGGTTGATAAGGCTTACAAGTGGGTTGATTCTCACTTCGAAGCTTTCGGTAAGGCAGCAAAGAACGGCGTTAATTTGGCGCTTGGAACCGATGCCGGTTCACCATTGAACGGTTATGCGGATACGGCTTTGGAAGCTGAATTGTGGTCAATTGCAGGCGCAACAAACCAACAAATTTTGCGTGCCCTATTCACCAACGCGGCTGATTTGCTTCAAATCAGTGATGATTATGGTGAGCTAGTACCTGGTAAGATGGCCGACTTCGTTATGTTCGATGCCAGCCCACTTGCTGATATTAAGGTTTTGCAAGATCCAAAGCGCGTTGCTAAGTTTGGTGAATTCGTTGATACAACTGGATTCCAAAACCCATTTATTTTGCCACTTGATAAGGGTCACTTGGCCTACTAAAATGCAGACAAAAAGACGAGACGAACAGATTGATGTTCATCTCGTCTTTTTACTTTGCCCAGACTTTTTGCATAGCCGCAAAGACTGCTAGCGTTGCGCGTGAATCTGCCAACGCACGGTGCTTTTGCGTGCCAATTTCAACTTCATATTCGTCAGCTAAGCCGGCCAATGAAATATCATTTGGATTACCATTCAATGCACGGTGAATTTGCTGTGTATCAAACACCTTGCCGTTGGTCTTCCACTTACCCAAATCGTTGTAGCGGAGACCTTCCTTAATCAATTGGACATCCCCATCAACAATCGCGTGACCAACAACCGGATAATCGCCGACAAATTTCATAAAACGTGTCAACGCGCGTTCTTCAGCCATACCGTTTTGAATCATTTCCAACGTAATCCAGCCATCATCACCGCCCATTGATTGTGAGATGAACTTAAATGATGCCATCCCGCTCCCCATTGGCGGATTGTTGACAATCACGGAAAACTTTTCAATATCTTGCCCGGTTGTCACCTTTAAAGCACCGATTTCGATAATTTGATTACTGCCGTTCATTTCCAAATCAAAAACGACGTAATTTTTTAGTTCTGTAAAAAGCATACCCTACTCCCAATCGTTAACTATGTTAACAGTATAACCCCTCAAGAAACCGAATGCTTGCATTTATTAAAGGGAGGCGTAAAGTTATCACTAACAATACGTAAAGAAAAGGAACTTTTTTCATGCGCTCTTTAGCAAAATTCAATAAGCTACGCCGCAACTTCAACATGGAAAGCCACCGCAAGTTGCAACTCGATGAGCATGGTGTAACCGATGTTTACGACGGTGTTCAAGTAACCGTTCTAGTTAAGGACGATCAAGCAACGATGATTTTTATCGACTCTGAAGATGCCGATAACGATGAAGCTGGTCGCGCTTTCGTTGCCTTTGAGCACGGTATGAGCTGGTCATCACAAGAATTCTACAACGCCTACATGGCCGTTCACGAGAATCCAGATGAGCCAGCTGTCGCCACGGCCAACGGTATTCAAGTGACTCACAAAATCGACGCTAATGGCTTGCACATCAAGATTGTGCCAGCTCCTTAAAAAAATTCCGTCTCAGTTGAGACGGAATTTTTTGTTTTATTATGACAACGGCACACCGTTGTATTGTGTATCAACTGCGGCCACATTATCCATTAGATAATGTTCAACGGCCACCTTGTATGGCACTTCATTTTCATAGGCAAAAGCCGTTAGCTTCGTGAATTCAGGTGAATTCATGTGCCAAACTTGCTTCACACCAACTTCAAGCAAGTGGTTGTGTAGTAAACCAACAATCGCCTCGAATTGACGTAATTCGCGTGCGTTCGCATCGTAAATGTTATACAAGTTAAATGAACGATTTTCGATGTTGGCCAACATCACCAAACCTTGGGCAGCAGTACCACGCGTTTGGCCAGTCACCTTATACATGGTTGGGGTTGGATAAGCGCGATTGCTTGGGTAAGCCACAGCTTGTGCTTCCAATGCATGCAACTTTGCGATAACTTGTCCAGCAACTTCAGGTCGAACGCCAGTCTTCACCAAAATGTTTCCGAATGACATCATAAATGCTTGTGTGTGTACTGTCCCTGCCATAATTAACTTGCCCCCTTGTTAACGTGTTCTCTGTTATTAAAAGTCTAAGTTTATGACGCAAGGCATAGAAAATTCAAAAAGTTCACAGAATGAAACAAATTAGAGTCATTTTTACGCAAAAAGCGTCAACCACGCGGGTTGACGCTTATTTTTAGTGCATTAATAACGTGATCAAACCAAGCGCTAGGACGACTTGGAAAATGATTGTCACCAAGCCATATCCTAGGAAAGTTGCCCCGGAAGACTTGATTGTGGCCCACTTCAAATTCAGACCAATGCCGGCCAAATTGACAATACCAAAGAAACTCGTGACTTCATGTGCTGTGCCGGTTAGCACATGTGGCAAACTCACGAATGAATTGATGACTACCAAGACGATAAACGTCACCACAAACCATGGTACTTTGACCTTCGACGTCGGCGCGACACCTTCAACCGGCGTCGCCTTCGTGGCATAACGTGACATCAAAATGACAACCGCTGACAGCAAGACAACGCGCAACATCTTGAAGATTGGTGCATACGTCACGACGTCACCACCGACCAAGGAAGCTGTACCTGATACTTGTCCGACCGACTGCACCGTTCCACCAATCAATGCACTGACCAACATGTCGTTATGGTGCAACAACTCTGGCCCGATAACTGGCAAAACAAACAGCAAGACAACACCAGCTAGCGAAACCGTTGCCACGGCCGTGCGACGTTGATTATCACTTGCCCCAATTGCTGGTGCGACTGATGCGATGGCACTTGATCCACAGACTGCATTTCCAGCACCCATCAACATCGCTGATTGTGGTGCCACCTTAAAGACGCGCCCACCAATCCACATGACAAATAGAATCGTCGCCGTCATTTGTAGCAAGATGAAAATCACACCTGACCAGCCCAATGTCGCCATATTATTAAGCGTCACATTCAGTCCAAGCACCGCAATTCCAATTTCAATTGGGTACTTTTCTGCCCACTTCACACCGGCGTTCCAGCGTTCGTGTGCAAACAACGTGTTTCCCAAAACGATTCCCATCAACATCGCTAACGCCTCGCCACCCAGCGAAGGCAAATATGGTGATAACAATTTCGCCACAATAGACACCGCCAAAGTTAGCAAAATACCTGCCACCATATTACGTTTAATTGCCATAATACTTCTCTCCTCGAATAAACTACTTTTCCTAGTGTACTACTATTCGACTGAAGATAATGGTTTATTCCACTGAACGTTGCATATGTGTGTAATGATGCTCACCAATCATGAGCTCGCTAACTGGTTCAAATCCTTCGCGTTCGTACAACGCACGTGCCTTTGGGTTGCCATCATCCACATTAAGCCCGATGACTTGTTCACCTTGTGCTTGCGCCACAGCTGGCAAAGCAGCCAATAGCTGTGTTCCAACGCCCTTACCACGGGCTGTCTCGGACACCGAAATCGAATCAAGATACCATTCTTGTCCCACCGTTTCTTTGTCCGGGAACAACTCCGCTAACTCTCCAAAACGGTCAGCCAGAAGGCGTTGCAAAGATACATCCAAATAAGGCTCTTGCTTCGCTGGATAACCAAAGGCCACCCCGACAATAGCACCACTCATTTCCGCTACCGTTGCATGCTTATGTGAGTAACGTGCCGTGTCATCAGCTAATGCACTATCATGTAGTAATTGTTCAATATTGTCACGACCAAGCTTTTCCACCATTGGAATTTGCATTTGGTCAATAATTGTCATTTCTAAATGGACAATTGCCCCTGTATCAGCAATTGTTGCTGGTCGAATTGTAATCATAATATCTTTCCCCCCATCACTCTAGTTTAACGGCTTTATTCAGGTCTGCCCACTAGTTTTTTAGGAATTGTCTACTTTGGATATGTAAACGCCTTGAAAGGACCCGCAAAACCCTTTAATATTGTAAATGTCCCAGTTTGGATTGCGGAAGATCGAGCCGCATAAATGAAAATATAAATGTTTAGAGAAAGGATTTAGACATGGTTAAAGCAAAGTCAGCTTACTGGCAAGGCGTTGTCGATGAAGCACAAAATCACCCTAAGGTTCCTGGTGTTGAGAAGACCCCATTCTTCTCACTAGCACCAATGGAAGCCGTTACGGATACGGTTTTCCGTCGCGTTGTCGAGAAGGCAGCTGCGCCTGACGTTTACTACACAGAGTTTACGAACGCACGCAGTATTTCACACCCCAAGGCAAAGTTTACGGTCCAAGGTCGTCTACACGTTGATAAGAGCGAAAAGATGCCCGTCGTACAAATTTGGGGAAACCGTGGTGAAGACTTCGAAAAGTCATCACTTGAATTGCGCGACCGCGGCTACAACGCCATCGATTTGAACATGGGTTGTCCGGATTCAACGGTTATCAAGAATGGAGGCGGATCAGATTTGATTCGTCACTACGATTCAGCAAAGGAAGTTATTGGCGCAGCTAAGACAGCTGGTTTGCCAGTGTCTGTTAAGACTCGTTTGGGCTTTAACGACATCGAAACGTTCCGTACTTGGATTCCATTCTTGTTGCAACAAGACATTCAAGTTTTGACAGTTCACTTGCGTACGCGTAAGGAAATGTCAAAGGTTCCAGCCCACTACGAGTACATCGATGAAATCGTTAAGATGCGTGATGAAATCGCACCTGATACGTTGTTGCAAATCAACGGTGATATCAAGACTCGTGAAGAAGGTTTGGAACTAGTTCGTCAACACCCTGGTGTTGACGGTGTCATGATTGGCCGTGGTGTTTTCGAAAACCCATTTGCCTTTGAAATCATGCCTACTGAACACACTTTGGATGAAACGTTGGCTTTGTTGCGTTTGCAACTTGACCTATACGATGAGTTCACGGCTGAGTTCGGTCCAATGCACTTCCAAAAGTTGAAGCGCTTCTTCAAGATTTATGTTCGTGGCTTTGCCTACGCCTCAGATTTGCGTGTGGCTTTGATGGACACGAACACAACTGACGAAGTTCGTGCACTTTTGGACGAATTCGATAAGCAATGGGAAGCCAAGAAGGCTGAAGATGCTGTCGCAATCGAAGCAAAGTAAATAATCATAAAAGCCCGCACGCGTGCGGGCTTTTATTGTAAGACCAGAAAACTAGAGGTGCTGCCATGACAGAACTACAAACCGGTGATTTACTTTTTGTCGGATCAACGACCGAGCAATTTTCACAAATGATTGCCCAAAGTACTCAACCGAAAGCCCAAACAATCAATTACACCCACGTCGGTATCGTTGAATTAGCAGATGACGGCGTATTTGTGTTACACGCTTCCCCTGAACTTGGCTCCGTTCGGCAACCCCTAAATTCATTTCTGGCTGCGCAAACCGGTAATGTCGATTTGTATCGTTTGAAAACATCATTTGATTTCAATTCGGTCATTTTCAAAGCCAAAACCCTTTTAGGGCAACCCTATAACTGGTCTTTCATTGCCAGTGAACCAGGTTTTTACTGCTCTGAATTTATTGAAACAGCTTTTTCCGTAGTCAAAAATCCGTTCAAAAAAATCGCCATGACCTTTGGGCCTGACGATTCAATCTTGCCAGAATGGCAAACTTATTATGCAAAGTTGGGATTGCCGGTGCCAAATGGCGAGCCGGGCACAAACCCCAACGCATTAATTAGCAATCAACTTGAACGGGTTGTACGCTTACGATAATGCTTAGCAACTTGTCGCTTAGCTAAAGCCGGACGACGTTTTGCAGGCACCCCTTTTGCAGCCAGCGGTACAGCCGCTGGCTGTTTTTCTTCGGGATCAAAGAGGATGCTAAACCAGGCTATTAAAATCTGACCAACAACCATAATGGTCCCAACCAAATTTAGATAGACCATCAAAACCAATAGCGATCCTAATGACTGGTAGAAGCCCACGCTCTTAACCGCAAATTGCGCATACCAGCTAAATCCAGCGTTCAGCAATACCAAGATGACGACTTCAATGCCGGAACCAAGCAGCGTTGCCTTCCATGGCAAACGCTTAGCTGGCAAAGCAACGTTAAATACACACATCAACAACCACAATCCGATCAAGGCAAACAATCGACTTTGCTTAGCTAACTCATCCAACCAAGGCAAGTCACCAGGAATTGCTTGGATAATCGCCGGCATAATCGCTGTCGCTGCCATAACAATTCCTGCCGTAATCAAGATAACCATCAACCACAGAAAACTAAACACACGCGTCAGCATGCCACTCACGCGTTCCGGCACATCGTGCACACCATTAAACGCTTTTCGAATGACTGCCAATACCGCACTAGCTCCCCAAACAGTTGTCACAATTGAGAATGACAAAATTCCAACACCACCACTCAGTACCGACTTAATAATCGGTGCCAAAATAGACATGATGTTAGCAGGCAGATTGGTTTTCAACGTGGCAATTAACTCCGTTGACGAGATGCCAACCAGACCGGCAATCGCACCAATACTCATTAACACTGGTACTAACGACAACAACGTGTAATACGTAATGGTTGGACCAACCATATTTAAGTTAGCGCGACTAATAAATGTTTGTAGGTCCGCAAAGCGAAATTGTTTACGAAATTTTTCGATATCTACTTTTAACCCACGCATCCCCCTTATCTCCTTCGCTTTTCTTACAGTATCGCAGTTATCGCGTCGCCGGGTCAAAACATTTGCTTGATTGGCAAACAAAAACGAGCGAATGTTCCACATGAAACATTCGCTCGTTTTAATTTTGTGGTCGATTGTCCTTGACGTAATTCCAAAAACTAACCACCGCTGATAGCAAATCAACTGCTGGCAAAATGGCAATAAAAATCCATTTCATCGTTGGGTCAGTTGGTCGGAAAATCAAAAACCAAACCGTATCAATAATTAATTGTACAAATAATTGTTGTGGTGTCGCCCTAAAAAACGACTTACCAAACGCACCAAACATGGTTGCCCCCTAAATCAGAGCCACTTCTCCAAGAAGGCAATCTTCTCATCGGTGAACTCTGGCGTCATGTATGACGCAGGTCCGTGTCCAGTTCCTTCAACCAAATGCAACACTGCCTTTTCTTCAGGAACATACTGACGAGCCGCGTCAATCATATTAACTGTCTGTTGATAAGGTACCACAGCATCGGCCGTTCCTGCAAATGCCAAAATAGGTGGCATTTGATCATTAAAGTACATTTCTGGGTTGTAGTTCTTAACGCGTTGTGGGACATCCTTAGGCGCTTGCTTGTTAAACATTTGACCTTCGAATGATTCCGCTGTACCTGTTTCAGCGTACTTTGGCGTCACACCACTCTCTTCAAATTGTGAAACAAATTGATCAAAAGCGTATGGTCCATACATCGCGATAATCGCATTTACTATTTCCGGTTGATTGTTATTGTCACCCATAAATGGATTTTGCAACGCATCAACTGACGCTGATACACCAGTCATCACAGCCAAGTGTGCCCCTGAAGACTCACCCATCAAAGCAACGCGATCCATATCCAATTGATACTCATCAGCGTGAGCACGCAAGAAACGTAGTGCAGCCTTAATCTCGTAAATTTGGAATGGGAAATCCTTTTGATGAATCAATGAGTAATCCACGCTCACGACAGCATAGCCCTTATCCAACATACGCAAAGCTGGTTCTAGCTTGTGTGAACTCTTATCACCAAAGATCAAGCCACCACCGTAGATATCGACGATGACTGGGAAAGGTCCTTGACCGTCGTTTGGTAGGTAAATATCCATGCTGTGACGGTCACCATCCATGTAGGCCACATCGTGCCATTGTTGCTTAATGTAGTCGGTTTCGGCTGGGACCTTTTGATAGTCTCGCTCAATAAACTTTTCTGCCATGTGTTTCGCTCACTTTCCTAGACAAATAAAAAAGGTGAATGCATATCTGCATCCACCTTTATCATACACTATTTTATTCTTTAACTCGGCGACTAAGGGCAATCATGATGATAAACCAGATAATAGCCAAGACCGTTGTTGGCATCGTTGACTTCGTAAATAGCAAAATCAAGAAGATACCTGCTAGGAAAGCCATCGTTAGGTAATCCGTAAATGGCGCTCCAGGCATCTTGAAGTGTTGTTCACCGTTCTTGAAGTCATCTGATTGACGGTAACGCAAGTGCGCAAACACAAGCACGCCATAGATAACCACGAAAGCGGCCGAGGCAACCGATGTCACCAAATCAAACGCGTTCGATGGGAACAAAACATTCACAACAGCTGCCAAAGCAATCAAAATCGTTGAAATGTTGATGGCGTTACGTGGAATGTAACGACGGTTCAACTTACCAGCGTAGCCCTTTCCATTAGACAATGAGAAAAGCATACGACCAGTTGTAAATAATGAACTATTCAATGATGACGCAGCGGCAGTCAACACAACGAAGTTAATAATTCCAGCCGCAGCTGAAATACCAATTCCGGCAAACACTTGCACGAATGGTGATTCGTTTGCATTGTAATTCGTCCATGGTTGAATACTCATGATGGCAATCAATGCACCAACATAGAAGATCAAAATTCGGATAATAATTGAATTAATTGACTTCGGAATCGTCTTCAATGGATCTTTTGTTTCAGCAGCCGTCATACCGACGAACTCAATTCCCAAAAAGGCGAAGAAGACCATTTGGAACGCTGCCAAAATTTGATGTCCTTGGTGTGCCACCACGCCGTGTTGCCATAGGTTTGATAGGCTCGTTACCCCGGCTGACGTCTTCGTGTGCATCACAATCATAATAATTCCAGTCACAATCATTGCCAAGATAGCAACGATTTTAATCATTGAGAACCAGAATTCCGTTTCACCAAAGGCAGAAACGGCAATGATGTTAATTCCGTAAAGGGCTGCCAAGAAAATGATTTCCCAAATCCACACTGGAACTGATGGAAACCAGAACTTCATATATGTTCCAACGGCCGTCAATTCAGCCATCGCAATCGTAATCCAGCCAATCCAGTACGTCCAACCGATGACGAAGCCTGCCTTTTTGCCTAGGTACTTCTCAACGAATCCGACAAAAGTTGGCTTATCAGGATCAGTAAGCAACAATTCTCCCAATGCGCGCATCATCCAGAACATGAACAATCCAGTGATGATGTAGATTAGCAGAATAGCTGGCCCTGCTGTACTAATTGAGTGACCAGCACCCAAAAACAGTCCAGTTCCGATTGTTCCACCAAGCGCAATCATCTCAACGTGGCGACTTGATAGTCCACGTTCTAGCTTCTGATTAGAAGCTTCTTGCTGTGCCATAGTTAACACTCTCTTTCTGACTTTTTATTTAATTTTCTTTTCCAATAACGCTGTCGCAAAGTTGCAACACTCTTTCTAGTATATAAGAATTCACTCATTTTTCAAGATTTCGCCGACTTACGGCAACTAATATTTCTTTTTTCGCAAACAAAAACGGCTAGGTTCAATCGAGCCTAGCCGTTAATTGATTTTAGTAATTTGGACCTGGGAAATCGTCCGGCGTCATGTCGTTCAAACGCTTCAACAAGCGACGCAAGATACCCTTCTCAGTCATAGCTGCCCACATACCTTCCAAGCGACGCTCACCGTAAATGACAACAGATGTCACAGCGCGCAAGTCGCGGAAGTCTGAGCTAGTACGTGAAATTTCATCCACTTCTTCTTCAGGCAACTCTTGGTGTCCCTTTTGCTTCAACGTACGATCGAAGTTGCGATCAAAGTAATCTGACCACTCAAAAGCCTTAGCAAGCTCAATCATGCGTTCGTCGTATTGTGGGTGTCCATCTGCGACAGCCCCCATTACCCAAGGAATTTCCTTGCCTTCAATTTCTGCCAAAAAGGCGTCCCACTTCTTAAAATCAAAAGGGTGTTCTTTTGCCATTAGTTGCCTCCTTCATTTTGACGAGAGAGCCCAATGTTTCGACCGTCCTCTCGATATCACGAAAGCTATTGTAACACTTTACTTCCTTTTAGTCAGTAAATTAGGCCGGTAAGATTTCTGGGAACAATTCCGTCAGGTCCTTGGACTCGTGCAAAACTTCGACATGGTCACCGACTGATAGCGTCACAGTATCGCGGGTACGCTCTTTAACACGTACACCTAACTCATACGCCTGCTTAATGACACTAGCTAATTCACCACGACCAAACAAATCCTCAAACTGTTCGTCATGTTTCACGTGGAACAAATCACCACGTTCATTTCCCACCTTCGTCGCCCACGCTTGTAGCTCATCTGGCGTTTTAGCCAGCGCCACAATTTTAGCAGCTGGCGTCTTGCTTGGTGTTAGGATGCGTTCTGCAATCAGTGATAGGCCATCGTTAAAGCGCATACCAAAATGATCGGCAAGCTTTGACACTTCACCCATTAAGGCCATTGCCTCTTTTTGATTAGGCAATTTATCCGTCGGTGACTGCATTGCGATTTCATTTGCTAGCTCATCGGCGTGCACCAAATCATCTGCCGAATAGACCTCATCTTGAAGTAACAAGTAAATAATTACCAAGTGAATGATGTTCAGCGCATTTTCAGAAATGCCCGCCGGGTCAAAGGGGTCAGCATCCAAAATACGCAATTCTAAGTAATGAACACCTTCTGTAACCATCGCTTCTTTTGTCTCCGGCCCCTTAAATCGAACCGTGCCATAGAATTCGTGGTTTGAATATAAATCCCCTGCCTGGATATGCTGATCGATTTGGTCCAAATGATCTGCCAAATTTGTCGCATAATTAATCTGGATGTTTGCATCATTTGCAAATCCAAATTGACTCGTTCGTAGCGAACGTACTGGGTGCTCAAGTTCAGGCAAACGTGAATCAGTTGAATTCAAACTAAATGGCGTTGCCCCAAACAAGTACACAAACAACCACCGATTAGCTGAAATGGCTTGTGCCAACTTGAAATACACGCGATTCTTATACGTCACATAGTCAGTTTCATCGCTAAGCGCAAACAACTTTTCAAGCAACGATTCTGGCAATGAATAATTTAAATGAAGTCCGGTGATAATTTCGTGGGTTGACCCATATTTATCCGTTAACCAATCGCGATATTCACTAATCCATGGTCGATCAAACGTTTCATCGACCCACTGCAAATCGTCAGGCGTCAAACGTGGTGGCATACTCAATGGCCAAATCGTTTCGTTTTCGGCCATGTGATCACGCAAAACCCATTGTAATTGCAACAACAAGTCGCGTGCCATCTCAAATGACGTAGCTGGCTCAGTAACAATTTCTGATTGCGTTTCACTATAATCCGTCTGTAAATAGGGGTGCGTGGCCCGTGGACCTAATGTATCCGGATACACACGACGGCTCAAGCGTCCCTCTTCCGTAACGCGATGCTCTTCAATTTCGATGCCGAAACGACCACCCAGCAATTCGTGATATAAATCATTTTCAGCAACTAGCTTGCCGATTTCCAACTGGTATTCTGCCATATTTCTCATCTACCCTTCTGCGGTATTTAAGAATTATTATAAATGAATGAGACGACTTTAACAGCGAAATCTTTTTTGACCCTTTTTATTTGTCCACTTTTATAAAAGCGACTATTATAAGGTTTGAAAAAACAGACTGGAGTATGCACATGAAGATTGGAATTATCGGGGCAACCGGAATGGCCGGTTCTGCCTTTGTTATCGAAGGTTACCAACGTAGGCACCAAGTTACTGCAATCACACGTTCAGCCGGCAAGGTGACGCGTATGTTTGGTAATGAAATCCCTTCTTTCGAACGTCAAAACTTCGAATTGACGCGCGAAGACCTAACACAATTTGATGTTATCATCGTCGCTTCGAACTTCACTCGCGCTAGTGATCACGTTCGTTTCGCCGAATATCTACACGACCAATTGGCTGGCACTGACGCCCCTATCGTCGTCTTCATTGTTGGTTCTTCAACTTTGCAAATGCCTGATGGCTCAGTAATGGCTGATCGTCTAGGTTTGATGCGTGGACAAGCACCTTGGATTGAAGCAGCAATCGAGCAAGCAAACGAATACAAGTACTTGCAAACGGTTGATGATTTCGCCTGGATGGCAATTTCACCACAACAAGCCTTTATGCCAGGTCCTGCAACGCCAACATACTTGAAGTCAGACGACGCTTTGATCTTCAACGCACGTGAGGAATCACGTGTTACGACTGGTACGCTGGCCAAGGCTTTGTATGATGAGTTGGAAGCTCCTACTCACATTCACGGTCGTTTCACGGCAGCTGACAAGTTCTAACAAAAACATTACCGTGTCTATTTAAAACATATACAATCCAATCCAAAAAATACGGTAATTAAAAAGCTGGCAATCATGAAGATTGCCAGCTTTTTTGTACTATTTAAAACTTACCGTTGTCGTTAGCCCACTTGTCTCGGGCCGGAATTTCTTCAATAATGTCCCAGTGTTCCGCAATCTTGCCGTCAGCAACACGGAATAGATCGTAGAATGTCACTGCCTTACCGGCAAATTCACCATCCCCCATCACCAAGACAAAGTTTCCTTGGCCCAAAACCTTGAATACCTTGTCATAAACCATGGCAACGCCTTGTTCAGCCATCGCTGCAAAGGCCGTCGTAAGTCCCGTCAAACCATCAGCAATATCTGTATTGTGTTGGATGTAGTCCTCACCAGCAATGTATTCTGGGAGCTTTTCTGGGTTTTCACCACGCAAAACGTCGCGAACGAAGTCTGATACCAATTGCTTGTTTTCGTCAGTCTTGTCCAAGTCCGTCACGGCTGTTTCACCATCGAATTGCGTGTGACCTGATGGGTTTGGTGCCACCACGTTGGTCACGTTATCCCAGTGTTCCGCAATCTTGTCACCTTCAAAACGGAAAACATCAAAGGCAACTTGATCACCCGAACCGGCGAAGTTCACCACGTTTTGCAAAACAACAAAGTCGCCATCTTCAAATGAACGAACCGTTTCCAACGTGGTCTTCACGGGTGCTTCTTGCAAGCCCTTAACCGCGCCAATAAACGCATCTCGGCCATCCCCAAAGTTCAAATTGTGTTGCTTGTAGGTAGGCAACGCGCTTGCCTCAGCAACCGCGATATCACCTGAAACAAATGTACCAACCAATGCTTTTGCAATATCTGTATGGGTCATAGTTTTGTACCTCCAAGTACTTTTTCAAAATCGTTCTTGTCTATGCCTATAATATAGCGCACGCGGATAAATTGCATAAGTAGGCACTTTAAAGTGGCATAGTTTCCCTAAAGAAACTATTGTGTGATACATTAGCTTCACAGAAAAAAACAAGGAGACACCCGATGACGTTTAGTATCGACATGACACCAGAAATTGCTGAGAAACTCGTAACCCTTAACGAACTGCATCGCAATCGTTGGCGTCCAGACATCGTTAACCTCTTATTAGAGGACGGGACGCTCCGCTTTGGCGAATTGCAAAAGAAGCTGGGCATCACGCAAAAAGTGCTGACTAGCAATTTGAAATGGCTGGAAGAAAACAAAATTGTAACTCGCAAGGTTTATCCCGAGGTGCCACCCCGTGTTGAATATTCATTGACTGACGTTGGGCAACAGCTACAAGACGTTCACGAAGCAATGCGGGTTTGGGCTGACTACTACGTAACTCACGTTAAATAGAAAAATGGCGCTACTTCTTGCGAGGTAGCGCCATTTTTTAGGATTCTGTTCGTTGTTGTTTTTCGATTTGCCATAGTTGCCAAGCGTAAACGATAACCGTTCGCACAACCGCATAGAATGGCACGGCCAAAATCATACCAGCAATACCGGCAATATTTCCTGCTGCCAACAACAAGATAATGATCGTCAACGGGTGAATGTTTAGCGATGCTCCCATAATACGTGGATAGATTAAGTTACTATCAATTTGTTGCACAATCAACACCACTACAACAACCCAGACAACTTGCCAAACATCTTGGGTGAAAGCCACAAAGATGGCCGGCACCAACCCGATGTATGGTCCAACATACGGAATCAAGTTTGTTAGACCAGCAAAGATACCAAGTAGCAGTGCGTAATTCTGACCAATAATAAAGTAACCAATCGTCGTCGCAACACCAACGAAAATCATCTCAATGGCTTGTCCGCTAATATATTGCGCAATCGTCTTGTTTAAACGACCCAAAATCTCAGCCACACGACCCTCATTTCGGCCAGGGAAGATTTTTTGCAAGAACGGTACCAGCTTTTGTCCGTCATTCAACATATAAATGGTCATAACCGGGACGGTAACCGCCGTGATTGTTACACTGGTAATCGTCCCAATCAACGTACTCAAACTACTTGCAGTACCAGAGATTAACGTTTCACCGTACTTTTGCACTTGAGCCTGCAAATCCTGCAAATTAGCATTCACGCCAATGTCTTTTACCCAGTCCGTTTCGCTTAGCTGCGCAATCCAACTTTGCGATGTCTTAATCAATCCTGGTGCATTATCAACCAGCTTACCAAGTTGTGTGGCTAATGCTGGCACCAAGGCCATAAAAGCGGCAACAATCAGTGCGATTAATAACACCATCACAATTGCAATTGACGCAACACGGTTTAGGCGAAATTTGCCAACGTGAATTTTTTGAAGTAACCCAACAATCGGATTCAACAAATAATAGAAGAACCCAGATACAATTAGCGGCACAAAGACCGCCCCGATAAATTTACCAATCGGTTCGAGTATGAAACTCAACTGCGTTACAACCAAGATCAAGAGGGCAGCAGCCAATAATTCCACTGTCCAATACAAGAGTCGTGATTGTCTCAATTGCTGTAACACGCGCCTACCTCTTTTCATTTTTGATAGTTTCCCCGCGGTTGCCAACGCAAAAGTAGGCAACCTAATGAATTTTATTATACCAAAATGCGCCACAAATGCCCGTTTATGGGCGTTGTGATTTTCTTCACTTGTTAATTAAGTTTAACCCAACAAGTGATTGCGCGTGACATTTGTCATGCGAACAAACTTTCCACAAGTTATCCACAGGCTTTTTGTGTAAAATAATAAGTATTAACATATCGAGGCATTTTATATGAAATTGCATACTAAAGATGGTAGCCAAATTGATTATCAAACATATGGTTCACCTACAAAACCCGCCTTGCTGTTATTACATGGTAACAACGGATCACAACAGGACTTTAAGGCCTACCTCCCCCTCTTCGCGCATGACTTCTATGTCATTACGCAAGATGCGCGTGGTCACGGTCAATCAACCAATAACCAGCTACAACTCAATTACCAGCTACTAGCATCAGATTTGGAAGAATTGCGTGTCGCGGTTAACATCCCGACATGGAGCATCTTAGGCTATAGCGATGGCGCCAACTTAGCTTTACGTTATACGCTGGATAATCCTGCGCACGTTCACGCATTAGTCTTAAACGCGCCCAACCTAACCATCAACGGATTAACCAAGCCAATCGTCTTGATAGCCAGCTGGGTTGAATGGTTACTGGGGAAACTGAGAAATATCCATCCATTCTTCGAAGCGCGCTGGCAGCAGACTGGGTTGATGTTTAAAACACCCGGCATTTCCAAGCGAGATTTGCAGGCTGTTATGGCGCCAACTCTTGTTTTAGTTGGGCAATTCGACTTTATCAAGCGACGCCATTCGCTAAACATCGCACACGCTTTGGGTAATGGCACACTCTACGTCGCACCATTCAAAACGCATTTATTCATTCAATTTTCGCCGTTGGTTTTCTCAAACATCGTGCGTCAATTTCTTAAGGAGCATTAATTATGAAATCTAGTTTTCTAAATTTCAGGCGAATCTTCATCATCGGTGTCGCATTCGTCGCATTGTTCGAACTGGGGGCATTGGTCAAACACATTCCGCCCGAAAGCATCCTCGCCATTTTGGCAGAATTGCCAATTAGCCTAACTATCAGCATCTTTTTGATTGGTTTAGTCGCCGCTAGCACCGGCGTCTTGTCAGACTGGGTTCTACGCAAAATTTTCCAGGATAACGATGCGGATAACGCACCTAAAGGTCGCAAGTTTTGGTTTGAAAGTTGGACAATCGCCAACTTAAACAATGCATTCGGTATTGGTGATGTGGTCATGAGCTGGTTACGCGGCCGCGTGTTTAACAGCCGTTCCATTCAAGACTCAGCCACAATCCGCCAGCACTGGTGGCAAGGTACATTCGGCTTGGGCATCGCCAGCTTGTTGAGTTTCGGTGCGACGCTTATTTTCTGGCCCAAAGCACCCGTTGCTGATTACTCATTTATTTTGTTAGTTGGTATGTTGCTACCATTCATTGGCGTTGCGGTCACAATTCGCAATTGGAAATCACTTGCATTCCCAGTTACGAAGCGCAGATTCACACAGACAGTCGGTGCTTCATTAGTTGAATGGCTTGGTGGCACCGTTGCATTCCTAGCATTCGGCGCCGTGATGCACCTGCCAACGCCTTTACTTGAGCTCGTGCCATTATTTATTGCCGCTCGCATCATCGGCCTCATTACGCTAGTTCCTGGTGGATACGGCACATTCGATATCTTCATTTTCTTCGGACTACAACATCTTGGCATTGACTCAGCAGTCGCATTCCTATGGATTATGTTCTACCGTTTGGCATACACCGCAATTCCTGGCATCATCGCCGTAATTGCAGCCATCAGTAGCGCCCTAGTTAATTTGAATACGTCATTCCGTGGTGTACCAAGAGCCATCGCCGGATCAATCATTCAAAAAGTCGATGCCGTCTTACTCTACTTGATGGGTATCGCGATGATTTTGGTTGGTGCGCTCCCTGGCACACTGGAATCAATCACATTCTTACAACGTTTCAGCCCTTGGACGAGCAACTTCCTAACACAGGTGCCCAACATCTTCTTAGGGTTCATGCTAATCATGGCTGGACGTGGTATCGCTAGCAAAGTAAAGCGCGCCTACGTGCCGACGCTAATTTTGCTAGCCATCACATTTATCTACGTCTTTATTTCACGCAGTTACATCACACCAGTGATTCTGGTGGGTGCCTTATTCCTAGCCACATTATTCATCAAGCCACGTTTAACACGTGAGCAACTTGTATACAGTTGGGAATCTCGTCTAATCGACGGCGCCATTTACAGTATTTTGTTTATCGCTTATCTATTGATTGGACTGGCCAACTTGCCAGTTGTGTCAGCGCACTTCCACATCCGTTCTACAGGGCTGTTGTTGTTACCATCATTCCATTGGTGGGTGATTGGCTTCCTAACAATCGTCGCTGTGAGTCTTGGGGTATTGGGCTTTATCGCCTACTTACAAGGCAAGCACGAATTACTCGGTGAAGCGCTTGATGAAGAACGTGTTGAAAAGGTGCTCGCAATCGGCGATAACCACTACACAAACTTGATTTTCTTAGGCGACAAGCGTCTCTTCTACTACCAACCTGAGGAAGGTGCTGAAGATTCCGTCGCTATTCAATTCCGTCTCATCAACAACAAAGCCGCCGTCATGAGCGATCCATTTGGTAACGCGAATGACTTCAAAGCTGCTATGAGCGCCTTCATCACCGAAGCCGACCGCCTTGGTTACATGCCAATTTTCTATGAGGTCTCAGAACAAATTGCCATGATCGCCCACGAGTTCGGTTATAACTTCATGAAGCTCGGTGAAGAAGCTCGCGTTGATACCGTAAACTTCAAAACGGCCGGTAAGAAATTCGCGAATATCCGTAGTGAAATCAACCAGGCAGCAGCCGCCGGCTTTGAATATGAAGTTTTGCAACCACCATTCGGCCCTGCGCTAATGAACGAGTTGCGCACTATTTCAAACGAATGGTTGAACGGCCGTGAAGAAAAAGGTTATTCATTGGGGTTCTTCGATGATCATTATCTCCAACGTGACGGCATTGGCGTTTTAAAGGCTCCTGACGGCCATATCGTCGCCTTCGCAACCTTGGTTACGTCACACACGGAAAATCAAATGACCGTCGATCTCATGCGTTTCACGAAGGAATCGCCAAACGGCACGATGGACGTACTGTTCGTTAAGACTTTCGAATATGCTCGCGATGCCGGTTATCAAACATTCAACCTTGGGATGTCACCGCTAGCCAACGTTGGCTTGTACCAACACAGTTTCATCCGCGAACGTATCGCCAACCTCATTTTCCAATTTGGTTCTGCGATTTATTCATTCGAAGGTTTGCGTCACTATAAGCGTAAGTTTGCTAGTGATTGGCAACCTTACTACATCGCTTATTCAAACCACTCAAACATCATCTTCGTCATGATTGCCTTGTTGCTGATTGATAACCCTGGTGTTGAATTGGATTAACACAAAAAGCTGCCCGCTCTCAAATTGGAGCGGGCAGCTTTTTCGCATTGTTCAAAATATTAAATAAATAGCGCAACAACCAAACCAATTGCCAAGGTCAATGAGATGACCACCGCATTCTTAATTGCTTGCGGAAAGTTTGGCTTAATTGGGTTCGCTTGAAAGGCTTTCGTATTCTTCATAACGATTGGGAATGAGACCAACGTAATCAATGCCGGCCATGGCAAAATACGCAAAATAACTGCCAAAATCAACACGATATAGCCAGCCAAATAAATCCAGCCGAACACCTTAACGGCTCGTTCCTTGCCGAGGTACCAAACCAATGTGTGACGATTCTCAGCCAAGTCTTCCTCGTAGTCACCGATGTTATTGGCCAACATGATGTCACCAATTGCGAACCAAGAAATGGCTGATGCAACGATAGCGTGTAACACCAATTCAGTCGTAAACGTTGGGGCAACGTTTACGTAGGTTGCACTTAGGAAAATCAAATATCCCATCGTCAAACCAGATGCCAATTCACCAAAAGGCGTACGTGACAATGGCAACGGCGTACCCGCATACCAGTATGCAACAACGAAGCCAATTAAGCCCATCACCAACAATGGTATACCCGTCTGTGAAACCAACCAGAGACCCCCGACGGCAACAATCAAAACCAACGCAATCAGCGTCGTCCATCCTTGACGTGGCGTAATGCCCCCTGACCCAACAATGTTGTTCACACCGTTCTTCCATTCCTCACTTGTGGCCGACTTAAAGTCCTGCAAATTGTTCCAAACATTCACTGCCATCTGCAAGGCAAATGCGACGATCACAAACACAATCGCTAGCACTGCATTCATATGTTGATAAGTAATCGCCGCGTATAAGTTACCCAACACCAACGGCAATACGCTTGCAACCAAAGATTGAATTTCAACGAATTTCAACCATGTTTTCAAAGTCATTCTCAAAAACCTCCAAAAAGTTTTTCCGACAATTCAGCTTACCCGAAGTACCCGCTGTAAGCAAGAAATATTGAGTTATCCACAGGGGTGGGGTAGGTGAAATGACGTCTTAATAACTTCATTGTATAATGCAATTTCGCTAAACAAAGGCGCTAAAGGCAGAGTTTACACGTGTTACACGTTACATCTGTTGAACGGGGCGTTCAGTTAAAAATGTAAAGGATTTTCACGTTTTTACACCACCAAGACGGCGTTTTTACATGCATATCCAGTATGCATTTATATGCAAAAACATGTATGTAATTTATGCATTCGGTTGCATATTAGGAATCGTCAGGACGACAAATTCCGACGGTACCCAACGTCCAAAATCACCGACATTTGCAACCGTCAATCTAAAGAAACGCAACTCATCCCCATCAAAAAATAAACAAACCGCACCCCAAAATCCACCCCAATCAGCCATCAAAACAACACCCCAGTAAATACAAAAAAGCGACAAAAAAGACGTCAATCCACACCACAAAAGTGGTGGATCAACGTCAAGCTCAACTGCTAAATTTCAACTAATAAAATGGTCGATTCTCAATTTAAAAACATAGATTGGTATACGTCACTAAATCGCCTTAAAAATTCGTCGTTCTGGCGATACAGTAATCGCCTCAGATGTGACCGAATCAACCCGACCATACGGTGAAGGTGACACACTCACCCCATTCACGAAGTCCTTCATTGCCATCTCATCACCCTGCGCTTCGATTCGAACGGAGCCGTCCGAGGCATTCCAAACCACACCTGTAACACCCAAGCGATCAGCCAATATCTTCGTGAAATAACGAAAGCCGACCCCTTGAACACGCCCTGTCACCACGATGCTTTTTGCTTCTACCATAGCCTTTCCCCTATCAAAAAAGTCCCATGGATAATGGTATCCATGGGACTATTATAGCGTTTTACTTCTTCTCAGTGGTCAAATCAGAACCGAAGTACTTCACTGACAACTTCTTCATCGTGCCATCCTTTTGCAAAGACTTCTCTGCCTTTGTAATTTGAGCGGCCAACTTCTTATCCTTCTTGTCGAGCATAGGTGCGGCGGTCGTCTCGCCCAAAGCCTTCGTTACCTTAGCTTGCAAGTCCGTCTTTGGGTGGGCCTTCTTGTAAACGCCCCATGAATCTTGTGAGTTCAACGTCACATCAGCCTTACCTGAATCAACCAAGTCCAAAGCTTCTGCAAAACCAGGCGCTGACACAATCGTTGCCCCAGCCTTAGTAGCAGCTTGACCAAAGTCAGATGATGACGTTTGTGCCGCCTTCTTACCCTTCAAGTCGCTGTAATCCTTAATCTTTGAACCCTTCTTCGTAATCATCACTGACTCAGTGAACAAGTATTCTTGCGCAAATGCGTAAGCCTTCTTACGTTCTGGTGTGATTGACATGTTGTTAAACACAACGTCGTACTTCTTAGCATCCAAACCGGCTACCAATGAGTCAAACTTGGTTTGTACAAACACAGGCTTCAACTTCATCTTCTTAGCAACAGCCTTAACCAATTCAACTTCGAATCCAGTCAACTTACCTGAATCACTACGGTATGAGAAAGGTGCGTACGTACCTTCCAAACCAACAGTCAACTTGCCCTTAGTCTTCAATTCGCTCTTATATGATGCTGCTGAAACAGTCGTTGCTGATGCAACAACCCCACCAATCATACCTGCTGCAACCAATGCAACGGACGTCTTCATAATCTTGTTCATTTTTATATCCTCGCCTACATAGCTGTATTTATCATCAGTGTTGATCCCAAGCTAAACGCAACAAACATTACGCTTAACGCAACAAACATTACGCTTAACGCAATGTTTATACGCATAACCCAGTAGCGCTTACGATAATTTATTGACGAAACCATCATATCGTTTCACTTCCTCAACTCTTATTCTGTTGAGTGAGTATATGCGCGTCTATTTGTTAACGCAAACGAAAAAGGAATCGTTCCGGTTACTTTCAAATAATAACCAAAACGATACCTAAATTGCAAATGCTAAATCTTACTTGGCTGGATTGCTGTAGTCAGCATCCAAGTACTTTTCTGAAATTTTCTTCATGACACCATCCTTACGAAGCTCGTGTTCAGCCTTCGTAACGGCCTTATCAAGGGCAACGGCCTTCTTATTCATCATAGGTGCCGCCCCAGTTACAGGCATGTACTTTGATGGTGAAGGAATCGCAATCAAATCAGTATCAGGGTGCGCCTTCTTGTAAACTCCCCAGGCCGCTGCATCATTCAATGTTGCGTCTGCATGCCCGTTTTCAACCGTGGCAACCGCTTCAGCAAATCCTGGTACAGCAACATTTGTAGATCCTAGCTTCTCGGCGTACTTCACATAGTTACCAATTGCTGACTGAGCAGTCTTCTTGCCCTTAATATCAGTAACTTGCTTGATACCTGAATCCTTCTTAGTGACGACAACTCCCCCAGTATAAATGTACTTCGCACCATAGCGGAATACCTTCATACGTGCTGGCGACACAGCCATATCATTCAAGATAATATCATATTTGTGGTCTTGTAGACCTGCAACCAGTGAATCCCACTTCGTTGGTACAAAGACGACCTTAATCCCCATCTTCTTACCAATTTCCTTGGCCATATCCACATCAATTCCTGTTAGATCACCTGAATCGGTACGGTATGAATATGGTGCATACGTACCCTCCAAACCAACAGTTAGTTGATCCTTGTGTAGAAGGCCGAGGTTCTTAGTAGAATCCGCATTAGCGGTTACACACCCCGGCGCTCAACAATGTTCCTGCGGCAAATACCGCTGCGACTAGCTTAATTCCATTAAAGCTGTGCTTTTGCATAATTATCTTACGCCCTTTCAAAAAGTATGTTGCATAGCATAAACCCACTTTGCCATGGTTGTCAAATACCTTTTTAATGTTTATTTAATTCAGCATCGAGAAATTTTATCCTAAAACGCTTGCATTTAGTCAGTGATGTCTCTAGAATGAAACACAGCTATTACAAATCAAAAAAGACGGAAGGAAAGTTAACCATGATGACGATCAACACACAAATTACTGTTGCTTGCATCAGCCTAGCGCGCTACTCGCGGTAGGTCGTTTTGGTGAACTTATCATTCCGATGAACCGTTAAGAAGAGCGCGCTAGGCCTTTCCTGTGTCACACAGAAACTGTCGGCGCGCTCTTTTTTGCGCTCATCCTCAGAAAGGAAATCTTCATGTTTGAATTTATTGCCAAGTATGCCCCACAATTGATTATGGCGGGTATCAAGTACACTGTGCCTCTAGCACTTATCTCGTTTGTTATTGCCGTCATCATTGCCGCAATCGTTGCGATGCTGCGTTCATATGTCCCACATGCAACTGGTATCAAATCCATTGGTTGGCGCATTTTGAAGTTCATCCTATGGTTCTACGTTTGGTTGTTCCGTTCAACCCCAATGTTGGTCCAATTGTTCGTGGTCTTCTATGGATTGCCTAAGCTGGGTATCAGCTGGCTATCTCCTTCAGGATGGGCAGCCGCTATTTGGGTTTTGTCATTGAACACAGCTGCATACGCTTCAGAAGCAATCCGTGCAGCTATCTCATCAATTCCTGATACGCAACGTGAAGCTGGTGCAGCACTTGGTATGACTGATTCACAAATTTTCTTGCGTATCATCTTGCCACAAGCTGCTCGCATTTCAATTCCAACGTTGGCAAACTCATTCATTTCTTTGGTTAAGGATACGTCATTGGCATCTGTTGTTACGATCGTCGAGATGTTCTACCTTTCACAACAATTGGCAGCAGCCAACTTTGAACCATTGCAAATGTACTTGCTAGTTGCTGCAATTTACGCGCTATTCGTTTCAATTTTGTCTATTCCACAACGCTACATCCAACGATGGGCTGATCGTTTCGTAAAGGTACAGGGGTAATTTATTATGTTGAAGTTAGAACACATTGATAAGCAATACGCTGAGCACCACGCACTAAAGGATATCAACGTCACGTTCAATCCACATGAGACGACGGTTATCGTCGGACCTTCTGGTTCAGGTAAGTCAACGTTGCTTCGCTCACTTAACTTGTTGGAGCACCCTGATTCAGGTTTGTACACGTTGGACGATCGTACGATTGATTTGAGCCAACCAATCACAACTGAAACACTACTTTGGGTCCGTCGTAAGACTGGTATGGTTTTCCAACAACCACGTATGTTCGATCATCTAACAATTTTGGGTAACATCATCGAGGCCCCTGTTCACGTTTTGAAGCAAAATAAAGCTGAGGCAATTGCTAAGGCCCACGAATTGCTACAAGCTGTTAATTTGGATAACACGGCTGATCGTTACCCTTACCAACTATCTGGTGGTCAAACGCAACGTGTTGCCATTGCCCGTGCTTTGGCCATGTCACCTGATTACCTATTGCTTGACGAGCCAACCTCTGCCTTGGACCCTGAATTGGAAGCACAAGTTTTGCGTGTCTTGAATGGTTTGGCCAAGGATGATCAATCAATGATTATCGTGACACACAACATGGAATTTGCGCGTGAAGCTGCTGACCGCATGCTGTTCTTGGAAGACGGTGAGATTGTCTTTGACGGTACACCAGCTGAATTCTTCAGCGAGCCAACCGATCGTATCAAGCACTTCCTAAACGCCTTTAAATTTGAAGATTAACCACGTGTTTCACGTGAAACAAAAAGACCTTCGAGATTTTTTCTCGAAGGTCTTTTTTCTTACTTCTTAACTGGCAATTGTAGTTGCCAACGTTCATTAAAGAACTTACGGTAGGCCATAAAACTAGCAAAGACCGATGAAATACCGGTCGCTGAAAGCAACATGAACACAACCATAATTTGATACTTAATGGCATGAATTGGATCAACACCCGCCATAATCAAACCAGACATCATACCTGGCAATGACACCAATCCGTAAGTGCGAACCGTATCAATCGTTGGTTGTATACCAGTACGAATAGCTTCATGAACGATGCTGCTAGCCGCCAGCTTAGGTGAACCGCCAAGCGCCAAACGCTCAAAAACTTGTCCCTGTTGATCACGGAACTGTTGGTTCAAACTGCGATAAACAAGTCCCACAGCGGTCATTGAATTTCCGGCCACCATACCCGTAACTGGAATCATTTGATAAGGTTCAAACTTCAAGACACCCGTCAAAACCAAAATGCTCATTGTCACCGTCGTTGATAGAAGCAATCCCCACCAAGAGATATAGAAAGCCCCTGGAATTCCTTGGCTACGCTTCTTACCATTGCGTGCAGCGTTATAAACAATGAACAATTGCATCACAATCGTGACCAACCAATTATCCAAGTTAAAGATAAACTTCAATAGGTATCCAACAATAATCAGCTGAATAATCGCGCGGGCAACCGAAATAATCGTATCTTTTTCAAGCCCTAATTTTTGCCGATAACTAATTCCCAATGAGATAACAACCAATACAAACGTAAGGGCGAGCGACCAATTGCTAACATTAATCTGACTATTCATGCGTCAATACCCCCTCGCCTTCGTGCAACGTCAGTACAGTTTGTGCTTCAGCAATCTCTTGCTCATCGTGCGTGACCGACAAGACAATATTGTTCTCACGGTCATGCAAGGCGTGAATAGCTTGCCAAATCGCCGTCTTGGTTTCGCTGTCTAACCCTGTCGAAATTTCATCTAACAACAAAACCTTTGGTGGAAATAGCAAATTACGAAGGACCCCAATTCGCTGGCGTTCACCGCCTGATAATTCTGAAACCGCCTTATCAAGATAGTTCTCTGGCAGTCCCATCTTCACCAAACCCTCGCGTTGGTTGACTTCATTTACCGTTTCTTGACGTACCAAAAACGGAAAATCCAAGTTGTCACGAACCGTCTCACCAAATAATTGAGCCGACTGCGTAGCGTATGAGATTTGTTGGCGCACCGTTCCAATTGGCATGGTCAGTGTGCTGGTATCATCCAGCACGACATCACCATCAGTGGCATCTTGGAGGCCAGCAATAATTTTCAATAGTGTACTTTTACCTGTTCCTGACGGTCCCACTACCGTCACCCAATCACCGGATGCAAGCTTCAAATTTAAGTCTTTCAAAATAGTCCGGTCGTCAATCGAATAATTAACATGTTTCAATTCTAAAGTCGTCATAGATATCCCCCCACATTAAACCTAATGACATTGTAAACCAAAAAGCGTTGGTGCACCCGTCACCAACGCTGATCGATCAATTTTCTTCTTCATTTAAGACGATTCCTTGCTCCACAACCGGCAACATTTCTTGCCACGTTGTTTCGAACAGCGTTTTAAACAAATTATCATCCCACTTATCCGCAAAAAACGGGTGATAGAAATATGTAAACGTCTGCATAATGGTCATGCCACGCTGATTTCGGAATGTATCCCAGGCCATGATGTTTTCAACAGCCAGTGCAAAATCCTGCAAGCGCGGATCAAGCAGCACATCACGGTTAGCCAATTGTTCTTCGTAAAAAGCCATCATTTCAGGCTCACGGCTAAATCCTTCGCGTCGACGTGATGCCAACAACCACAACCAATCGTGCAAGGCTGTGACACGTTCTTCTTCCGGGGCGCGAACATTCGCTTCCCAGACCGGACCATCAACCTGCTCTAACCAAGCCGTATTCATCGCTTCAAAAAGCGCTTCTTTATTTGCAAAATGCTTGTATAAAGCCGCCGGCGTAATTTCCAACTTTCGGGCAACGTCAGCTAAACGTGACTTTTCAAAACCCTTTTCGTCGAGAACTGCTCGTGCGGCATCAAAAATGGACTCTGTCGTCACTTTCGCCATGGCGTTCACCTCCGTTCTGGTTTATCACAGCAGCTGTTGGTCTAAAACCCCTGACTTTAGTCAGGCGTAAGACCAACAACGCACCTGATAAGGGCGACTTGGTCGCGTCGGAGGTCAAAACCTCCGACACTCCTAGTCTGCTTTATTATAGCTGAAGCTTAAAAAAGTGCCTAATTTTTTAAACTTCTCAATATTTTTGTTATCATTAAGGAGTAGTTGTGTAACTTATTTTTATTTAGTAACGTTACACGTCGATGCACCTCATCAATTTAATAGGAGTGTGAAATTTAATGACTATTTCATCATTGACTGATACTTACACGCTTTCAAACGGTGTTAAGATCCCCGTTGTGGGATTTGGAACTTGGCAAACGCCTGATGGTGATGTGGCCTACCAAAGCACGTTGGATGCTTTGGCTGCCGGCTACCGTCACATCGATACGGCCGCTGCTTACGGTAACGAAGAATCAATCGGACGTGCTTTGAAGGATTCAGGCATTGCCCGCGAAGACATCTTCGTAACGTCAAAGTTGTGGAACGACATGCACGGATACGAGTCAGCTAAGCAAGCCTTGGAAGACACGTTGAAGCGCTTGGACTTGGAATACTTGGACTTGTACTTGATTCACTGGCCAAACCCAAAGGCTAACCGCGAAAACTGGGCCGAAGCTAACGCTGAGACTTGGCGCGCGATGGAAGAAGCCTACGAAGCTGGTAAGGTACGTGCAATTGGAATCTCAAACTTCCAAGTATCTCACTTTGAGGAATTGTTGAAGACGGCTAAGGTTACGCCTATGGTTAACCAATTGTTCGTTAACCCTTCAGACATGGAAGCTGAAATCGTTGCCTTCAACAACGAGCACAACGTTTTGACTGAAGCTTACTCACCATTGGGAACGGGTAAGATGTTGACGGTCGCTGCAATTCAAGAAGTTGCCGACAAGTACAACAAGTCAGTTGCCCAAGTTGCATTGCGCTGGTCATTGCAACACGGCTTCTTGCCTTTGCCAAAGTCAACGCACAAGGAGCGTATCGTTGAAAACGGTCAACTCTTTGACTTCGAGTTGTCTGCTGAAGACATGGCAACGTTGGATAAGCTTGAAGGTGTCGCTGGTACTCACACTGACGCCGACAAGACAAACTTCTAATTATGCATAACAAAACGCCCCTAACTGAAAAGTTAGGGGCGTTTTTGTCTGTAAGGAATGATTCAATTGAATGATTTCTTGCTCGCTGGGTGGCTCTCTCACCAACCGCCCAGTGATATATGATTACTTCTTAAGACGCAAAGCGACAGAAACGCTACCTACGACTAACAAAGCAACAAAGGCTAGAACAACATCTAGCTCAACTTCAAACGTTGAGGCGTTGCCCTCAGCGCTAAATAGCAACATCAATGCTGCGAATACAGCAATCGTTACGATAGCGGCAATAGCTGACGCCTTTGCTGACATCACATACTTCACCTCTTGCATTATTCAAACCTCTCACAAATATAAATCTCACACGAGTTCTTATTATAAACGTTACTTACTTTTATTCAAGAGCAAAAGGGGAAAGTCGTCCACAATAAAAGATACCCAGGTTAACTAATTTTGTTCCACATGAAACAAAAAGCGAGTGTAATTATCTACACTCGCCTGCAAAAACATATTAATCTTGATTGAATTGTGTATCAACGTACTCACGGTACAACTCGTGATTAGCCACCAATTCCTTGTGCGTACCAGCGCCGCTTACCGTACCTTGTTCGATAAAGTAAATCTTATCGGCATCCACAATCGTACTCAAACGGTGCGCAATGACCAACGTTGTTCGTCCCTTCATCAAAGACTCCAACGCCTTCTGCACCATTGCCTCAGACTCTGAATCCAAACTGGCAGTCGCTTCATCCAACATCAAAATCTTTGGATCACGCAAAAATGCACGTGCAATTGCCAATCGTTGACGCTGTCCACCAGACACCTTCACACCACGTTCGCCAACTTCAGTATCCAAACCTGCTGGCATGTCGCGCACGAACTTTTCTGCAAACGCTATTCCAAGCACGCGCCACAAATCATCATCCGAGTATTCACCCGTTAATCCATACGTCAAATTGTGGCGAATTGTTCCGGCCATAATCGCTGAATCTTGGCTAACAAACCCAATTTGTTCACGCCAATTAGCCAAATTCACATCTGACACATCATGATTACCAATCATGATCTCACCGGCCGTTGGCGTGTAGTAACGCTCGAGCAAACTAAAGATGGTTGACTTACCACCACCTGAAGGACCAGCGAACGCCACAACTGTATTAGGCTGGGCCTCAAACGACACATCGCTCAAAATCTTCTTGCTGTCATCATAAGCGAAATCAACATGGCTCATCGCCAATGTTTGTCCTTCAACGTCGACGTCGACACCAGACGTCAAATCTTCTTCTGGCTCAGCCAACAACGCTTGGACGCGTTCCGTTGAACCGCTCGCCTTAGCCAAATCTGAGAAAAATTGACCGAGAGTTGCTGATGGACCAAGCAATTGGAAAAGATACATCAAGAATGAGAACATCGTTCCCATCGTCATTGTACCTTGTGACACACGGTGCGCACCGTAGGCCAATACACCAACAAATAATCCCATCATAACCGCCGTCATTAACGGACCCGCAACTGAATCATACACAGCTTCACGCAAACCAATCTTATACAAAGATTGAATCGTCGTGTGACCCTTTTCAGTTTCAAACGGTTCCGCATTAGATGACTTTACCAAACGAATTTCACTTAACGTTTCACCAGCCGCGCCATTAAAGTCAGCCAATGAATTCTGACGATCACGACCAACCTTGTGTGATTGACGCATCACTGGCAACATCACCAACATCACCAATGGGATTGCCAATGCCATAATCGCCGTCATGCGCCAGTCCTTCAAGACCATCAACGTCAACGCACCCACCACCGTTAGCAAAGACGTAATCATACGAGGAAATGAGTTTGCCAACAAGTCTTTAATTTGCGTTGAATCATTAATCAAACGTGACGTCATTTCGCCCGCTTTGGTTTCATCAAAATATGCGACGCGCAAACGAATTAGTTTATCCCACAAGGTATTACGCAAACGACTAACCACGTTTTCGCCAAAGATTCCCAAAACAGTTCCTGACAAGGCGCTAATCACCGCGCTCAGGATAAACATACCAATTACACTGACGAGCAATGTTTTATCAATCGACTTACCAAAACCGTTAATTAAATCACCCGCAAAATGTGGCACGGCCAACTGAATACCCGTTGCAATAACGCCTAATCCTAGCCCCAATCCTAGTTGCCAGTAGGCTGGTTTTGTTTGACGAATTAAGCGCATAAATGCCTTCATATCAAACTTTGCTGGTCGTTGAAATGCTTCCGTTTCAACGCTTTGTCCACGATCCATCTCTCTGCCTCTTATCTCTTATCTTTTGACGGTTAGAACCAGCCCTTGAAGCCCTTGTGCAAGTCGTGGTGCATCTTGTGCATCTCCTTGCGCATTTCACGGCGGTCAGTGAAGTCCATGTTTTGGAAACGCTCGGCGAATGGTCCAAACGCATCGCGGAGCATCTCAGGATCCATTTCAATGTCCTCGGTATTGGCTGCGATGCGACGCAACATGTCCTTTAACTGCGCCTGCTCGGCTTCAGTGAGCACTGAGAAAGCACGTTCACTCATCTCGTCATTACCGTTATGCAAACCAGCTAGCGTCTCCTTACCGGCATCTGTAATGAAAATAAGTGAAACACGGCCATCGTTCTCAGAGGCACGGCGTTCGATCATCCCCGTTTCAACCAAGCTCGTCACTTGCGCACTCACTGAGCTAGGACGAATATCCAACTTTTCTGCGATTTCCGCATTCGTTAGACCGTCTTCCTTATTCAACAAAGACAACAAGCGCAAACGGCCACGTCCCAATTCCTTATCACTACCGCGCTTAGTACGCATATTCATTGACATCGCTGCCATAAAGAAGCGCGAGTGCATCAAACGGCTGAATGATTCCATCAAATCTTGTGTTTCATCTGTCATTTTATTTTTACCTCAAATAGTCATTAGTTAATTAGTTAGTTTTAAAACAACCAACCTAACGAAAAAGAAGTATAAACCGTTAGTTAGGTTAAGTCAACACAAACTAACTAATTAATTTTGTAATTAAAAAGTCGCACCCAATTTGAGTGCGACTCTCGTCTAGTCTTCACGTAGCCAAACAGCCTCGGAAGCTTCATTATCATTAATCACTTGATGAACAGTTTTTTGCGCCTGTGGCACAAACATCTCGGGTTCTGGGCGCACCGGTACGTATGAAACAACCAACGTTTCCTCACCATCTTCACGCAGCGTGCCACCGACCGCTTCAACTTCAAAGCCCATTGCAATCGTTTCTTGCGCATCACCCCAGCGGTTCTCACTGACGATTTCAGACGATACACCGAGCAAACGCTTCACACGCACATCAAGTCCCGTTTCTTCTTTGAATTCGCGTACAATCGCTTCCTGTGGCGTTTCACCGTATTCGATATAGCCACCTGGAAAGCCCCAGCCTTTTTGAATATCAGAACGTTTCTCTAATAAGATTGCCGAACGATCCGTCTGCCATAACACACCGAATACCGTGTTAAAAATCATGCCTTCATGACCAACTTTTTCGCGCATACGTGCGATGTAATTTTTCTCTGCCATATGATTCGCCCTCTTTTCACCACCCATTATTCCACGTTAAGGATATAATGCAACACGTTATCCACGCATATGCTGGAAAAAGCTATTCACAAAATTGACCAGGTAGTAAATACCTGCCGGCACAATAATGATACCGACAATCAAGATTGAAAAATGTTGTTGGAAAAACGGCACTGAGCCCAAAAAGAAGCCAATTACGGTTGATCCGAGCACCCAAATTAAGGTCCCCGCCACATTCTGGTTTTTAAATCGGGCAGCTGCATACTGACTTTCGCCTGCGATAATTGGGATAAAAATACCCAGCACTGGAATATACCGGCCAAATAGCATTGCTAAGGATGCATGACTGTTGAAGAACGCGACTGTATCGTCCATACGCGCATTCTTAATCTTATGCTTCCGACCACGCTTATACTTTGCCTGCCAGTCAAGATACACCGTCGGCAGATAACCAAGCCACAACAACCAAAGTTCAATCGGAATATCTGGATGCGCCGCTAAACTACCAGCTAAAAACATCGTCGTTTCGGCTGGCATCCAGGCGAATAAGACGAAATAACTTTCAAGCGCCACAATTGCCCAAAGTACTGGATAAACCAGCCAAGGATTATCCATAATCGGCCGAATGAAAACGATCGGATTTTGGATGACAGAAATAATATCTGCTAATTCAATCATGACTTAACCCAATCATCTGGCAATACTGCCATGAAACTAATGTATGTCGTTACTGTATGCTCGTATGATCCCATGCCACCATTAGCCATATGTTCGAACAACTTAGCATACACCGGATGCGTCTTTGCATATGCCATAACATTAGCCGTTCGCTCTGGTATTTCCAATCCTTGCGGTGCCATCATCATATCCTGCACCCATTGATATGGGGTCATTGTTTGACCGTCCCACCACGGCGTTGTCGCATGGTAAAAGTCATGCACGCTAGGCACCAAAGCGTAGTACAGCTGCAAGCCACGATCTAGCATGTCAGCATCTTGCTTGGCATCTCCCTTAAATGGCACCCCATTAATTCGCTCATATTCCTTAGCCACTTCAGGCAATACTGCCACTGGCAAAATGTGTTGCTGGCCAATGTGCGTGAAGCCCCACTGAACCAATGGGAATGTTGGCGCAACATCTAACGGATTGATGATGGCATGAACCGCTTGATACTTCACGGCATAGTCAATATTATCAGCACTCTTGTAGGTCGTCGTTGGTGCAAAAGCATACGCGAAAACACGTTCTTCCCCGGCATCAATCAACATTTTCCCAACGACTTCTGTCGCACTACCACCACGAGAATGACCCGTTACCCAAAAGATGTTTTCCTGACCGACATTATCAAATTGCATCACGAATTCGTGTAATTGCGCCGCAATCTTTTGGCCGATATAAATCATGTTATCCATGCCTGGTGCATCTTCATCACCAATCATGAAGTCACCTGACCATTCCGCATTTTGTGGCGTACCACGAATAATCACGGCAAACAAATTGTTCGCAACAACGCGCTTATAACCCAGCGTAAACGCCACGTTATTTGGATCATCAACCACATGATAGCCATGTGATTCTGTCTTAAAGCCCAAGGCACGCAAATTTTCCGTCGCATATCCTGGCCCTGCAACTTGGCTATCACGCGTGTACGTCGAACCCGCCATCACAGCACTAACTCGCGCCAAATCATGTTGATACTCAGCTGGATTCTTATCAAAAAGCGCATCACTATATGGCACATCCATCTCGCGTGCTTCCGGCAAACGCCCCTGATTATTACTTGTTGTAAATGTTAAAACAGTCATTTCATTACCCCCACCACTAATTCCGTCACTGTCATGATTAAAAACGTTACTTGTTACCCTCCAGTCTACTCGATTTGTATTCTAAAAACATGAAGAAACATTGCCATACAACTAAAAAAATGCTTGCAGAGCATTAGCTCCACAAGCATTTCGTCATTTCTTAACGACATTCATAATCAAAATTGCACCGAGGGTCATGACAATCCCAACGACTTGGAAAGCATGAAATGAAACGCCCAACACAAGCGCTGATAAAATGGTCGCACTTAGTGGCTCTAACATGCCAAGCATTCCCACCGTTTCCGGCGCCACTTTACGGAGACTCGCAATATACCAGACAAATGCAACAATCGATCCGAATACCACAATAAAGAACAGCAATATCAAATCAATCGTATCGAAATGATAGGCGGGGTGATAGAGTGGTGCCACAAAATTAGCAGCCAAGCCACCCATAAACATGCCCCAACCAACAACGACGATGGCGTCATTCTCAGCCAACAAAGAACCCGGAATCAGCGTGTATGCGACTAACCCTAGCGCTGACAAAATGCCAAAGAACAATGTCTTCTCCGAGATTTGCAATTGCGCCAGATTGCCATTGGTTACCAACAACACAATGCCCACTAACGACAGAATTACTGCGATTAATTCTTGTCGTTGTGGCCACCTATGGCGAAAGATAGCTAGAAAAATAACAATCAACGCCGGTGCCATATACTGCAAAACGGTCGCAACCGCTGCATTACCGTAATACAACGTTCGCACGAAATTGGACTGGGCAAAATACACCCCAATTAACCCAAACGATACCAATAAGATGGCGTTTTTCGGCTGCCGCCAAATCGCAAAAATATTTTGCCGACGGATCAACGAATACAACAGCAACGCTGCACCGGAAATCAGCAAACGGGCGGTCGTTAACCAATCTGGCGAAATGGCAATCCGATCAAATAACATATTCGACAAGATTCCATTGATACCCCAGAATAGCGCGCCACCAGCAGCCATCCCCACATACCACTGCTTACTCACACAAACACTTCCCTTACTCTAAAAATAGAAACTTATCGCTAAGTATACCACGCAAAAAACGGCTATCAGACCTTAATCTGATAGCCGTTACGCCAAATTGTTTTAACAGTCATGAAAATGACGAGGCCTATCCAAAGTACAGCGTTTCCTAAAATGATCATTTTAATAACTGGTGACACGTCATACGAAATCGTCACGTTATTCTGACCGACCCGTGGTCGAACCTGCAACGTCCCAATACGTGTTGTTTGTGGTTTTGCCACCTGATGCCCATTCAAAATCACCTTGGAATGCGCATAGACAGCAACTGGCACCGTTATTTTATTGTCATTTTGACTATGCCAACGATACGTAAGTGCATCGTTACCTTGCGTTATCTGCGCTTTTAGCGGGTTCTGAATAACCTCACGCATATACATGTCATAGCTATTATCCCCTGATTGCAAACCGTTATTCACCAGATAATCAGGGGTCGCTTTTTGCACATCCGCTAAGGCGTTCTGCACATCACCATAGCGCCATTCCCGTGCAATCTCGGCCTTCGATTTCGTCTCATTGAATGCCGTATGCTTCGTGACATGGACTAGCTCATCCGTATGCAACCGATGGGCACTCTTGGCCAAAATACCTGAGGAAATCGCAACTGGCACCACGATGGCAATCATAACAATCACCAATCGTAACTGGCGATTTAGGTGTTTTTGCACATCCGGCACTACCAAGAGCCGTGGCAACAACAGTACCAAAGCCACGTTGCTAACTACCGACAAACGCGACGGAAATTGCATCGTATCAACAATCGTTGGTTCGATCTGTTGAATCGCATTCCACGGGAACACCGTCAATGACAAACTGAAAAAGACAACTGCCAGCCAAAATAAGAAGCGGTATTCACGGGCCAGCTTTCGATAAACCAACACGGCAACAATTAAGACAACCACCGCAATAATGCCAAGCCAACTATAGTTTCGAAGTGTTGGCGATTGCGATAATGTGATTCGCATTCCTTCCCGACTAATATCTAACGGCGTATATGGCGTTAGAATCTGATTGCTTCCCATCACGTCAGCCATGCCCACTAAAACATTAGCGACTAGCAACCCGTATAAGACAACCGCTTTTAGCAAACGTTGCATCAAAGCAATGATTGTTGCCTTGTTCTTACCAATCACCGTCACCACAAATAAAATGCCTAATACCAAGACACCTAATAGTGCCGTGAATAAATGGGCTTGTGTCAGTACCGCCAACGATATCGCCAGACCAACCCAAGAAAAGGTTGTCGGCTGTTTAGCCATTGCAATGCCGTAATACACCACATACGGCAGTAGCGCAGCGCCGATACCAGTAAATGATTGGCTCGTTTGCCAAGTTGTCGTTAACGGTAACGCCATATAGATAACCGCACTCACTAAACTGGCATATCGACTAGATTTCAAATAACGGCCTAGTCGATAAATCCCCACACCGGCGACTAACAAGATAGCAATGTCAGTTACAATTTCAAACCAAAACCAGTTTGGTATTAGCATGAGGACAAACCCCATCAAATACGATAGCCACGGTCCATATAACGGTGTGACAATCCGTCCGGAATGTTGATAGCCATATTCTGACATGAAGTAGTTAAATTGCCCGTGTTTCATCTGTTCCGCAATATCATAGAACCGATTAAAGTGAAACAACGCATCGATACCGATAATCGGCATATTCGATATCAGTTGCGGTAAAACTAATACAACTGACGTTAGTAATAACACGCCACCAGGCAATGCCAGTGATCGCCATGAACGCATCTCACACCTCCTATTTACGACTAATATATCACCTTATAGCGTATCAATAAGTTGTTAATTTATTTTGATAATTAACTAATGTCATCACAAAAAGGTCGTCAGTCAAAAACTAACGACCACAGTATTATGCTTTTTGATATTGCGCCAAATAATCCTTCAAATACTGACCTGTAACACTTTTTGGCATCGTGGCTAGTTCAGCTGGTGTCCCAGTACCAACAATTTGACCACCGTGCGTACCGCCGCCCGGACCCAAATCAATCAACCAATCAGAATTAGCCATTACTTCCAAATCGTGTTCAATGGTAATGATTGTCGCTCCTTGTTTCAGCAACAAATCAAATACGTGAAGCAAGTTCTCGATATCCAGCGGGTGCAACCCAACTGACGGTTCGTCAAAGATAAACAAGCTAGCGCCCTGCTTTTGGTGAATTTGTGACACTAACTTTAGTCGTTGCGCTTCACCACCTGATAATTCAGGCGTACTCTCACCCAAAATTAGGTAATCCAAGCCCAATTCTTGCAACGTTTCAAGCGTCTTAAGAATCTTCTTTTCATCCTTGAACACTTCAAGCGCGTCCGTGACAGACAACGCCAACAAATCCGCGATTGATCGGTCATACCACTTTACGTCCAACACATCAGCACGATAGCGTGAACCTTGGCAGGTTGGGCAGACTTGCGTCACATCTGGTAGATATTGCACATCAAGCGTAATGTGCCCGACACCCCCACAAGTTGGGCATGCGCCAGCTGCATTATATGAAAAATCACTCGCCGTAAAGCCACGTTCTTTAGCATCAGGCAAGCCAGCAAACAACTTGCGCAAGTTATCCAGAATGTTGGTGTATGTCGCAACTGTTGACCGCGCATTCTTACCAACTGGCACTGAATCAACCATCACAACATTCGCAATACCCGCCGCATCAAGAGACGCAACACCCTCAGGTAGTGGTTGTTGTTCATTTTGCGCCAAAATACCTGGCACCAACAAATCTAGAATTAACGTCGTCTTACCAGCACCGCTCATCCCCGTGACACTCGTCAATCGATTCTTAGGGATATGCGCGCTCACATCATGCAAATTATTCTTGGCAGTCACTGCGATATCGATACTACCGTCATCAAACAAAGTATCTCGTGATGCAAGCGTTCTTGTCTGGATATCAGCCGTTCCGTTTAGATACGGCGCGACCAATGCATCGGACGTTTTCGCATCAGCAGAACTGCCCGCAAACGTCACCGTCCCACCGTAATCACCCGAACCTGGGCCGATTTCGATAATGTGATCACTCGCGCCAATGACGCTCATATCGTGATCAACCACGACCAATGTATTACCTTGTTCCAAGAGTGTTTTGAAAATCGTAAGTAGACCCGCAACGTTAGCTGGGTGTAGTCCCACCGTTGGCTCGTCTAGCACATACAACACACCGGTCGTTTCATTGCGAATCGTTCGTCCGAGTTGAATACGTTGCAGTTCACCAGTTGAAAGCGTACTTCCCGCGCGTGCTAACGTGAGATAGTCCAGACCGAGCTTAATTGGCGCATCTAGCAATTCCAAAAACTCATCAACTAGTTTTTGCCCCATCTTGTGCATCTCATCCGGCAACGTTGCTGGCAATTCAGCAATAAATACCGCTAGTTCTTCGATGGTGTACTCTGACAACTCAGCAATATTCTTGTCTCGTAGCAACTGTGTCAGTAACTTTGGGTTAAAACGCGTTCCATGACAAGTTGGGCAAGTTTGGAAAGTGTAAAACTGATTCAAGCGCTTGATGGTGCGCTCATTTTTACTGCTCTTCATACTGTCCTCAATAGCGTTCGTCGCATTTTCAAAGACCGCGTGATCCATGTGAAACACCTTACCGCTCTTGCTTGGAATATTAATTTCATATTCATCGCGGTCACCGTGCAAAACCAAGTCTTTTTGGTCATCTGGCAAATCTTCATATGGGATATCAATATTGATGCCCGCTGCCTCAGCCACCAGTGGCATAAACGTTCGTCCAGGGGTACGCCATGAATTCACCGCACCATCGCGAATAGTCAGCTTTTCATTGATTAACAATGCTGGATTAATCTGTTGCACCTCACCCGTCCCCTGACAAGTTGGACATGCGCCAGCCGAATTAAAAGCGAAATCTTCGGCACCGTAGGGCATGAAATGCACGCCACAAACTGGGCAATCCATCCCCGTCATATCAACATCCATCGCAACGGCTAACGTTGGTCCGATTCGATGGCCATTTGGACACACCATCGACCCTAAACGTGAAAACATCAAACGTAACACGTTCAAACTTTCGGTCATCGTCCCAACAGTCGAGCGCACGTCTGGCACCTGTGGTCGTTGACGTAGCGCCAAAGCCGATGGCAAATGGTGAATACTTGTCACGTCAGCACGATTTGCCTGTGTAATTCGGCGTCGCGTATATGTCGACAATGCATTCAAATAACGCCGCATCCCCTCACCATACAGCGTCCCCATCGCCAGCGAACTTTTTCCAGAACCACTGCGACCAGTAATTCCAGTCATTTGACCAAGTGGAATATCCACATCAATGTTTTTCAGATTATTAGTTTTTGCACCCCGGACTTCAATCGAAAATGTCATTTTCTTACCACCCCTTAGTTGTCGTGCTCGTTTTCCCTGTTACCTTTCATTGTATCGCTTCAACGCATGAAAAACAGTTCTCCTCAACTGAAAAAAGGACGCGCAAATAAATTGCGCGTCCTCTATCTTACTTGCTCTTCTTCGTAAACTTAACAATACCTTCCCAACGAGCAGTTTGTGGGAACATATCGATTGATTGGATGTATTCAACATCATAAACACGCGTCAAGTCGACCAAATCACGGGCCAACGTTGATGCATTACATGACACATACACAAACTTATCTGGTTGGGTTTCCAAAATTGTCCAACGCAATTCTTCATCCAAACCAGTACGTGGCGGATCAACAACCAAAGCGTCGGCCACCCAGCCTTCATTTGCCCAGCGTGGAATCAAATCTTCAGCTGCACCTGTGTAGTAGGCAGCATTCTTAACACCGTTATCCGTCGCATTTTCATTAGCGTCATCAATAGCTTCAGGCACCGTGTCCATACCGCGTACTTCACCAGCATGATCAGCCAATGAAATACCGATGGTTCCGACTCCTGAGTAGGCGTCAATCAACTTATCGGCTTGTGTCAAATCAAGCGCTGAGATGGCCTCGTTGTACAAGCGTTGCGTTTGGCGGGGGTTCAATTGCAAGAATGCACGTGGTGACAACTTGAACGTCTTACCGTTAATTGTCTCCGTAATGTATTCGCTACCCCACAACAACTTGGTATCTTCACCCCAAACAAGTGACGTCTTGTCTGAGTTGATATTCTGGTGAACAGACACAACTTCAGGCAATTCCTTGTTGATGCGGGCAATCAATTCATCAGCACTAGGCAAGTACTTGCCGTTCGTGACAATCGTCAATTGCACATCACCTGTCGTTTCTGACACACGGGCAATCAACGTCTTAACAATTCCTGAGTTCTTGCGCTCGTTGTAAATTGGCATTTCCATATCAGCCAAAATATCACGCACCTTGCGCACAACCTTCAATGTTGCCGGGTGTTGCGTTGAAACCTTTGGCAAATCAACCAAGTCGTGAGAATTACGCTTGTACATTCCCACGGCCAACTTACCATCAACTTCACGAACCGGGAATTGCGCCTTGTTACGGTAACCGTCTGGGTTTTCCATACCAATCGTTGGGCGCAAATCAAACTTTTCATACCCTTCAGGCTTGTACTTTTCCAAAGCCTGACGAATCACATCTTGCTTAAATTCTAGTTGGCCATCGTAAGACAAGTGCTCCAATTCAAAGCCACCAACTTCTTGGTTATCAACTGGATCAACACGCTTTGGTGAGCGTTGCTTAATCTTACGAACACGCGCTTCGATGAACTTGTCTGTGACGTTCGTTACAACAACATCAACAACTTCATCAGGAAGTGCTCCTGGAATAAACGTAATCTTACGCTTATAGTAACCAATTCCTTCACCGTTGATTCCCAATCGCTTGATGGTAATCAACAGCTTGTCACCAACGTTAACTTCGACGTTTTGTTGGTTGCGATTATCACGACGAGGTCCACGTGTTCCACGTGGAACAAACTTACCGCGATTTTGATTGTTGCCACCCTTACCTTGGTAAGGACGACGCTTCTTTTCTTCAGCCATTTCGTTCTACAAAGACTTATCGTCTGCTCTTTCTATAAGATAGTTCTATTCTAACATGTAGTCAGTAAAAATGACCGGTCAGTCCTTCGCGACTAACCGGTCATTCGTATTTAAATTAATCCGCTATTCAACAACCAAGGCAGGCCGTAGCCAATCATCAATCCTAGGATAACGACACCGACCAAACTACCAATAAAATCATGTCGCTTACGACGAGCAATTGCTTCTGCTTCTTCACGCATTTGCTGTTCAATGATTGGGCGTAACTCTGGGTGCTCAATCATCATCACTTGTCGACGAAGTTCGAATTCCTTATGACTCAATTCATTTTGAGTTGCTAGTTCTGCCGCCTGCTGTGCCAAAAGACGATTTTGCTCTTCTACCGCATAAGTGTTTTGCTGCAATTCATAAGATTCCATATTCAGCTTACCTCTCTAGAAGTCATAGATATAATACGCTTCTAGAAAGTAAATTGCTGAGTTCCAGCTTGTGAAATAGTTAGATAATTTACCCCTCCGATGAGGACATCACTACACCTAATGAAACCTTATCGACCTTATCCGACGTCTCCAGTGCCTTTAAATCTGCAATGTTTCCCGTAATAACAACACCAGGGAATTTCGCTAAAGCCAAATTTGGTACCTGATTTGGCCATGACATTTGCGATTTGAAACGATTATAAGACTTTAAATAATATCGGTAGTCACCCGTTGGATCTTCTTTTCCGATTGGAACACCTACATACTCTGCGTTACCAGTGGCAATCCCTGACCACAGCCAAGTAACAGCCACGCTTCCGGGCATCCCCCGTTTAATTTCGTCATAGGTCAACTCAGATTTAAATGTCACAGCAAGCTCAGCAACATCGTTATCATGAAATTTTGAAAAATCAGCTCTAACAAAACGCTCCTGTGTTTTCCCGTTAAACTGCAATAATCGCTGCCCATTCTCACTATCTCGCCAACTACCATCAACGTAGCTTTGGCTATTTTGCCTAAATTGATCTCGACCCATAGCGTTGTACAAATAGGTCTGATTTTTCCAATGAATAGCCTGGCTCGAGATTTTTTTACTGGCGCGATAATCAACTCGACCCATCAATCGCCCAATACCAGAAGCAACTAAATAATTCGTCTGAACATTAGGCGTGGTGATGTTAGTCCAATGTTCAACATCCGCTCGCATTAACGCACCTTGCTTATCAGTGCGGTGAAACAAGAACAATACAGCTACACTCCCCACGACCAATACTGCAAAAGTAAATCCAAACACCCTCTTCATATTCCAGCATATTCCTTGTCCACTAATATTTTGCGCAACATCTTGTTACCTCCATAGCTTTCTTGGTATGTCTTTCAATATAGGGGTTTGTTTATTTTTTCACCACGATGAATTTTTTATATTTTTTAAAATAAATCTCGCGCATAACCGTTAAGACCTTGCGATAACTGAAAAGGGACCCGCAAAAATGCGAGTCCCTAAATGAGTTTTTTAATTACCACCAACCGTTAGCAACACGGAATGACACGGCGTTATCGATTGATCCGTAACGTGTCACAGCGTAGTTAACCATACCAGCTGTTTGTTCTGAAACTGAACCAGTTCCCCATGATTGCTTGGTTTGACCCAAACCTAGGTAACCGTTTGGTGATACGGCATCTGGGTTTCCACCTGATTCAGGCATCACGATGTTTGACCACAAAGCATCCGTTCCGCCGGCTGCAATAAATTGATCATAAACTGAACCAGTTGCTGCTGGTGCTGGCGTTTCAGCCGCAACTTCAGCCGTTTGGTAAGCCGTCGTAACACCTGAGTCCGTCGTTTGCGTGAATGAATCAGCTTGCGTTGGTGCACCGACGTAGTTTGACGCTGGAGCTGCCACGACAGGCGCCTCTGAAGCTTCTTCAGCAACTGGGGCAACTTCTGATACGTCTGATGCTACCGGTGCCTCTGAGGCAACTGGCGCTTCTGACACAACAGGAGCTTCAGATACCACTGGTGCCTCTGACGTCACAACTGGCGCAGCACTTTCAACAACCGGTGCAACCGGCGCAGCTTGGGCAACCAAGTTGATCGTTTGACCGATGAAAATCGTGTCGTTAGCTGTCAACCCATTAATGGCCAACAAATCAGCCAACGTCATATCGTTCGCTTGGGCAATGGCGAAAAGCGTATCACCGTTCTTCACCGTGTATGAACCATTTACACCAACTGGGGCAGCTGTTGTCGTTGCCGTCGCATCTGCATCGGCTTGCACTGGCGTAACCGTTCCATCACCGTTAACCGTCAATGACACACCCGTCAAAATGAAGTTCGCATCTTCAATGTTGTTATCACTAGCAATCTTTTCAACCGTCGTTCCCATTGCATTAGCAATGCTCGTCAACGTATCACCCGCCTTAACCGTGTATGTATCAGCTGATGCATTCACACCAACAGCAACCGTCGCAACTCCTGCCGTTGTCATTGCTGTCAAAATTTGTTTATTAATCATTTAATGTCTCCTATTTTCGTAGAGGTCTACAATCCTACAAAATATTCACTCTCTATGATACCGGTGCATTATTCAGAACACGTTACAAAACCTCGCCCTTAAACCATTTTTAACTACCATAAGAATTGACTATGAAACTTTAGAAAGTTATTTTCCGGGCAATAAAAAAATCACTCACAACCAAATTTTTTGGTCATAAGTGATATGCCAATTAGTGGCGACGTTGTTCCACACTGTAAATAATCGTGCCTAATATCGCAAACCCAATACCGACCAGAACTGTCGTAAACGCAAAGGTTGTAAACAAATACGCGACCACCACAATCGTCAGATAAGTCATCCATTTACCACCAGGTAACTTATAACCAGTTGGCAATGTCGCATCACCACGCAGCTTAATCGATGAGAAGATTGTTCCTAAGTATTGCACGAAATCACTCAGCACAATCAATTTGATCAAAAATAGATAGCTACCACTCAAAATCAAGCCACCTGAGATTGCAATCGTCAGCAAGATGGCCCCAACCGGTGCGCCATAACGGTTCAAACGTGAGAATTCACGCGGTAGGAAGCCGCGTTCACGGGCCATCGAAGCCAATTCAATTGGTGAATTAAACGATGTCGCAATCGCAACCCCGATAATCGACAACATCATCCCCGTGATGATAATCGTACGGCCAACACGGCCCAGAATAACATTAAAAATGTCCGCGACTGGCAAAGCTGAACCCGCCAAATGATCACCTAAAACCGTCATTGCGACAACTTGCATCAAAACGAAAATCGCCGTCGTGGCTAACATCACGGTCAAAATCGCACGTGGCAACATTTTTCCGGGATTCTTCATCTCTTTAGCCGCGATTGGAATCAGTGAGAATCCAGTAAACATATAGAAGGCGTTTCCAAAGGCACCTGAGAAATCATGCACCGGTTTCGCTTGTGCGATTGAGAATTGCGATGTGCTACCCAACAGCAACCACACAACTGTCGCGATGAACACCGCCAGAATCACACCGATTTTTATCAAACTGGACGCATCATCTATGCGACTCGCAATCCCGGTTCCGAAGTAATTCATGACTCCCAGGAGCAACATAATGCCGATAGCCAAACTATTGTAGACTAACGGCGTTCCGACCGCAGGCACCAGCCCTGTTAACGTTTTTAAAAAGGCCGCCGTTTCAGCACTGATGGTGATTACCCCGAAAAGCCAGCCAAACCAACCGACCAAGAATCCCGGGTAGTGTCCAAAGGCACGCTTGGTGTACACCCACGCACCACCATCTTCATCAATTCGCGATGACATGACAGCATAATGCATCGCGATTAGCGTCGCTGAAATACCGGCTAAAGCAATTGCCAATAAGACGTATTGGCCACCCTGCTTGTACATCGTACTCGGTAGCAAAAACAACCCACCACCGATAACACCGTTAATACCTAGCAGTACAACGCTCGGGAATCCAATACCTTTTTTGAATTTTTTCATTGTTCAATCCCCCCTAAGGCCCAGTCTACCTAAATTTCGTGCCTTTTTCTTTTACAAGTTGTTAAGGACGAACGATAATGATGGCAACAAAACAAAGGAGGCCACCATCATGATGACTTTAGGACAATATGAAACACTTGCATCTGCATATAACAACACGAGTACCATCACGTATTCCATTCCTACATCATTACCAATCGGAACGACCGAAGTCATCAATGAAGACGGACTTCAAATGAGCATCACGAATACCGCAGACGGCGTTACTGAAATTCGTTTTGATGCTGACGCAAATGATCGTCGCTACCCTGGCACATTCCAAGGATTCGAGTTCGGCATGCACTGGATGCACCCTTCATTTATCGGCGCTTTCTTGGAAGCCAAGGATAACCACAACCAACACTTCCTTGGCGATAACGGTACCGCTGCATACGATGCTTTCGTCGATTCTGATAACCACCTAACTGTTACGCTTACGCCAAGTCACTAACAGTTTGGCGTTGCTTTTAAAGGAAATTCCCCGTATGCTATCAGAAATAATGCTTACGGAGGATTTGCCGATGGCGAGTCGCAAAACACGTCAACAACGACACAATCCAGTTAAAAACCTGCTGAAATGGCTGGCAACCATCATTGTCATCATGCTATTAGCGGGCGGGGCCTACGTTGGTTACGCCATTCATCAAGCGCCAACCATTACGGAATCAGCCCTCAAAGCGAACCCTAGTCCCGGTGACAATCAAGTTTATGTCACTTATGACAACATTCCGGACGACTATCGTAATGCTCTGATTTCAACCGAAGATCGCACGTTCGAAACGAACAACGGTGTCAGCTTAGGTGGGGTATTCAACCTGGTTGTTTCAAACATCAAGGCCCGCTTTGGCGATGGCGTTGCCCGTGGCGGTTCGTCAATCACCCAACAACTTGTTAAGTTGACCGTTTTCTCAACTAGCAAGGCGGATCAAACACCAACCCGCAAAATTCAAGAGATTTATCTGGCACTTCAGTTGAATAAAACACATACCAAAGCACAAATTTTGGAATACTATGTCAATAAAATTTACGAAGGCCACTACCAATACGGTGCGCAAACGATTGCCTACTATTATTTTGGTAAGCCACTGTCTCAATTGACGTTGTCACAAACGGCCATCATCGCTGGTTTGGGTCAGAGCCCATCAAACTTCGATTTGTACAGCAATCCAGAATTGGTTGAAAAGCGTCGTAACATCGTGCTGGCCGCGATGCTAGATAATGACAAAATTAATCACCATGAATACGAAGATGCGAAGGCAACCAGCGTTACTGCTGGTTTAATTCCACGCTAAAAAAACCGCGATGAACTCAAGTTCATCGCGGTTTTCGTTTATTAATTAGTTTTCAGGTGTTTCTGGAACCTTGATGTCGCCAGCAATAATCTTTGCCTTTGCATCTTCAACAGCCTTCTTCTCGTCTGCGTTCAAGTTGTTAGTTGTGACACCAACACCCTTTTCCTTCAAACCGTAGTAGACCGTCTTACCACCAGGGAACTTGTCCTTTTGGGCAGCTTCAGTAACCAATTGCACACCTCGACCGATTCCAGTTAATGATGATGTCAACGTCAAGTTATCAGACTTGCCATCCTTTGTCTTGTAGGCACCCATGTCAGTTTGATCCATGTCGACACCGATAACCCATACCTTATCCTTAGAGTCGGCAGCCAACGTTGCGTCTTGATCCTTCGCAGCTTGGAAGACACCGTTTCCAACACCACCAGCGGCTTGGAAGATGATGTGCTCACCTTGTGCAATCTTAGCCTTCGCAATCGTTTGTCCCTTGGCAGGGTCTGAGAACGTACCAGCATACGTTGCATCTACCTTGATATTAGGGTCAACTGACTTCACGCCGGCTTGGTAACCAGCCAAGAATGCTTCGATAACTGGGTTCTTCATACCACCAACGAAGCCAACAGTGTTGTCGCCCATCGTCTTAGCCTTCGTAGCTGCAGCCACACCAACCAAGTATGATGATTGCTCTGAACGGAACATGACTGATGCAACGTTCTTGTACTTAGCACCAGCAATTTCGTCAACCAACACAAACTTCGTGTCTGGGTACTTCTTTGAAACAGTTTGAACTGAGTCCTTAAACGTGTTTCCGATTGCTGCGACAACATCGTACTTAGCCGTTGCAGCTTGCGTCAATTGCGTGTTGTAATCCGCAACTGTCTTAGGTTGGAAGTAGTTGTATCCGTTTTGGCCCTTTTCCAAGCCATTTTCCTTACCCCACTTCTCCAAACCTTCCCAGGCACTTTGGTTGAAGCCCTTATCGTTAACACCGTTCGTGTCTGAAACCACTGCAGCAGTGAACTTATCACTTGAGCCACCGTTGCTTCCTGACGTTGCTGCGTATGCAATTCCTGCAACCGCGACAAGCGCTACTCCACCAATAATTAAGTTACGACGTGAAACCATTTTCCTAATACCTCCAAGTATAAAATCCCTCGACCCGACCACTCGTTTTGTCGGCCAAAACTGGCCAACTCAGAGTCCATATAAAAATTTAATTTTTACCACTATAAAGGTGTATTTAAGATAATGCAAGGGCTAAGTCATTACAAAAATCATTGGTTTTGAATTATTAAAAACGATTAACCTGATTATCAACGTATGAACCCTTTAAAATAAGTATTTTTCGTCAATAACTTATTTTTAGTAACTATGATTATGAGAACATTGTAAAATGTGAACAAATTACGAACATTCCCAAAACTTATCATTGATAAATATCGACAAGTACGTATAATTAGAAACAACTTATTAATGGGGGACATCATGGGAAACACACAAGCACACGACAGTATTCTTGTTTTGGACTTTGGATCACAGTACAACCAACTCATTTCACGACGTATTCGCGAATTGGGTGTGTACTCAGAACTAAAGCCACACACTTTGACGGCAGCCGAGATTAAGGAACTAAATCCTAAGGGACTTATTTTCTCTGGCGGACCAAATTCGGTTTACGAAGACGGCGCCTTCACAATTGACCCAGAGGTGTTCAACTTGAACATTCCTATTTTGGGTGTCTGCTACGGTATGCAACTCATGGCACACGTTTTGCCAGGGGGAAAAGTTGCACCAGCTAACGATTCAGCTGAATACGGCGAAACTGAAATGGATGTGACGGATGATAGCGCGCTATTGTTCGGTAACACACCTGAGAAGCAAACTGTTTTGATGTCACACGGAGACTATGTTGAACAAGTTCCTGATGGCTTCAAGGCGGTTGCAACATCAGACAGCACGCCAATCGCTGCAATGGAAGACACGTACCACAACTTCTACGGTGTGCAATTCCATGCGGAAGTGCAACACACTGAATACGGGATGCAAATCTTGGAAAACTTCGTCGACAAGGCTGTTCGCGCTGAGCGTAACTGGTCTATGGATGACTTCATCGACGAACAAATCAAGCAAATCCGCAAAACGGTTGGCGACAAGAAGCTCTTGTTGGGACTTTCTGGTGGTGTTGATTCATCAGTTGTTGGGGTGTTGTTGCAACGCGCCATCGGTGACCAATTGACATCAATCTTCGTTGATCACGGTTTGCTACGTAAGAATGAAGCTGATGAAGTGATGGCATCACTTGGTGGTAAGTTCGGTTTGAACATCATCAAGGTCGACGCCCAAGAACGTTTCCTATCTAAGCTTGCCGGTGTTACTGACCCTGAGCAAAAGCGTAAGATTATCGGAAACGAATTCATCCGCGTCTTTGACGAAGAAGCTGCAAAGCTTGATGGTATCGATTTCTTGGCCCAAGGAACGTTGTACACGGACGTTATCGAGTCAGGTACTGATACTGCGCAAACGATTAAGTCACACCACAACGTTGGCGGATTGCCTGAAGACATGCAATTCCAATTGATCGAGCCTTTGAACACGCTCTTCAAGGATGAAGTACGTGCTTTGGGTGAAAAGTTGGGTATGCCACACGAACTTGTTTGGCGCCAACCATTCCCTGGCCCTGGTCTTGGAATCCGTATTTTGGGTGACGTCACTGAAGACAAGCTTGAAATCGTGCGTGAATCTGACGCAATCTTGCGTGAAGAAATCGCCAAGCACGGCCTAGACGGCGAAGTTTGGCAATACTTCACGGTATTGACTGGCGTTCGTTCAGTCGGTGTCATGGGTGACGGTCGTACGTACGACTACACTATTGCCATCCGTGCTATTACGTCAGTCGACGGTATGACGGCTGACTTCGCAAAGTTGCCATGGGACATCTTGGAAGAGATTTCTCGTCGCATCGTAAACGAAGTCGACCACATCAACCGCGTCGTCTACGACATCACGGCTAAGCCACCTGCAACTGTTGAGTGGGAATAATCCTTAAATAAACAGCAAAGCCCTGCATCAAGGTTCAAAATGACCTTGATGCAGGGCTTTTAATTATTAATTCTTACGGTTATAAACCAACACCGTTAGCGGTGCGAAGATTGCAACCACCAACACACCAGCACCTAGCACAATCCAGGCTTGGTTTGACCAAACACCTTGGTTTAGCATGACACGGGATGCCTTAATGACATATGTTACCGGGTTGAGATTTACCAAAATTTGCATAACATGTGGCAACGTCTTAACAGGCACAAATGCGCTTGATAGGAAAGTTAGCAAAAGCATCGTAATCAATGAGACGCTTTCGACCATTGTTGAACTCTTGGCGACCATACCGTACAAAGCGAATACCCAACTCAAGGCCCATCCCAAGAATACATCTAGCAACACAACGACAACTACCCAACCAAATCCAGCGGCTGGACGCCATCCCATTAGGAATCCCGTCGTCAATGACGCAACTGCAGCGATAAACAAACGCAAAATATCTGCGAATAGTTGGCCGGCCAACGGCGCGATGTGGGCAATGGGCAATGACTTCAAACGATCATAAATACCGGAATTCATGTCGTCACTAATTTGGGTACCAGAACCTGATGCGGCTGAAATCAACGCTTGCATAAGAATTCCTGGCACAATTGTTGGCAAATAAGCGTGCACGTTACCAGCAATCGCCCCACCAAATAGGTAACCAAACATCAACATGAACATCACAGGTTGCACAATTACATCCAAAAACTTGTCTGGGTTGTGTAACGTCTTCAGCAAATTACGGTATGCCATCGTGGCCGTGTTCGCAATAATGTTTGTCTTGTGTGCTTGTACATCCATCATGATTCTAACCTTCTTATTTCCCTTAATTCTTTCCAACCGTCAAAGCAAAGAACACATCATCCATAGATGGTTGTTCAACGGCCATATTCGTCATTGTGAGCCCCGCTACAGTTAGTTGGCTCAAGATACCTGCAACCTGATTCGTATCGCGTAGTGGCGCTGTGACGGTGTTATTTGCCACCTTTACTTCTTCATGCAATGCGTCAGTTACGATTTGCTTTGCCTGGTCGGCCTGTTGTGCATCCGTCATTTCCAAACGTAGCTTTGCGCCCCCAACTTGGGCCTTTAACTCGGCTGGCGTACCAAGACTGACCAACTTTCCGTGGTCAATCAACGCGATGCGATCAGCTAATTCATCAGCCTCTTCCAAGTACTGCGTCGTTAGGACGATTGTCGATCCTTCTGCGACCAACTCGCGAATGGTATCCCACATTTGCGTACGGGTGCGTGGATCAAGACCGGTTGTTGGTTCATCCAAGAAAATCAACGCTGGTCGTGAAATCAAGCTAACCGCCAAATCCAAACGGCGACGCATACCACCTGAGAAATTCGAAATCGCCTTATCAGCTGATGCCACCAATGAAAACTCGTTCAATAATTCTTCCGTACGTTCCTTGGCTTCGCGTCGTGACAAACCATTCAAACGTGAGAAAATCATCAAGTTTTCGCGAGCAGAAATATCTTCATCAACCGATGCGTATTGACCAGTCAAGCCAAACAATGAACGAACGACCTTAGGTTCCTTCTTAACGTCGTGTCCGAAAATTTGAATCGTTCCTGACGTTGGCTTTAGCAACGTCGTCATCATGCGCAGCGTGGTTGTCTTACCCGCTCCGTTTGGTCCAAGCAAACCGAACACCTCACCACGCTTGATGTTAAATGACACGTTATCAACCGCCGTTTGCGTGCCAAATGTCTTGGTCAAACCTTCAATTTCAACTGCATACTCTTCACTCATGATATTGCCTTCTTGTTTTCAAATTAATTGTCAGGGTACCTGACGAAAATAATAATAAGGTACCCTGATTAATATGTCAACGATTTTGCTCAGGTACCCTGTGTATTTTAGTTCATATTCGTCACGAACCCTGTTATACTGGCATTAGTAGAAAAATTTAAGGACGGCAAGATACATGGCTGATTTGATCGAAAAACACCAATTAGCAGCAAAACTATTTGAATTTACATCACTTCAGCACTTGGCTGATGAACAAGTTGAACGTCACTCACCCGTTTTTCGTGGGCAAAACAAAGTCTTGGTTGCGTTGAGTGAAGGCGATAATATTTCTCAAAAGGAACTCGCTGAGCGCTTGGATATGAGTGTGCAATCAACGGCTGAATTCGTCGCTAAGCTAGTTAAAAAGGACTTTGTCACTAAGACAAAATCCCCAACTGATGGTCGTATTCAATTAATTCAGCTCACTGAAAAAGGTCGTCACGAGGCCGAAAAGAGCTTGTTTTACATCCCAGAGTATCTCGACTATCTAAGCCCTGAAGAATGGACGCAACTCGCAGCCATGCTAGATAAGATGAACGATGGTATCCGTGATCACTTGAAGCTTGATGGTATCCAAAACCTTGGTACCCGTATTATGTTAAGCCAATTGAATCGTAAGACTGAAGTCGAAGATAAATAATATGCCTAATCTCGATGAGTTATCAAAAACTCATCGAGATTTTTATTTTGGCAGGTGATTTTAGCATGAAACCCAATAATTACTAGACTACCATTTATTTTTTTCGTCATTATAATGATAGATATACCAACGGAAGGAGACACATTTACAACTGAATATTACCAATGTTGTCGTGAACAGATTATACAAATCAAGGAGCATACTGATGAACGAAAATATTTACACACAACTTGTCGCTGACTTTGCTGCAGCTAACGGCTTCACCTTTTACCAAGGTGCGCAAGCCAGCCCAGCACTCATTCGCAACTGGGAAAACGGTTCGCTGAAGATCCACTTCGTTTCCTATGGGAATGATGGTCAAACTGCAAGCTGGCATTTCATTAACGAGGGGTTCAGCCATCCAGTTTCTCACAAGGGCACTGGTATTGATGAACTAACTGATTGGATCAACAATACAATCACACCTCAACTCGCTTAAAGATTCACGGAAGCGGTCAAACTTGACCACTTTCCCCTAACATATGGTAAAATCACCTGCCGTTTTTAAAACGATACATATTCGCCAACGTTTCACGTGAAACATCGGCACCCAAATTGACATACATATAGCAAATCAGCCATCCCCCAACACAAGTTGAGAGATGGCTGATTTTTTATTATTTAAGCGTCTTGTCTAACCATTCAAACATGACGATCAATCGCGCATTGCGTAAGTTCGGTAATCCGTTACGAGACACACCGTGCCATGATTGCGGGAAACGCACCATTTCAACCGGCGTATCCGTCAACGTCTTCACCGCCGTGAAATACATTTCCGTTTGCGCAATCGGCGTCCGTAAATCATATTCACCATGCATCATGAGCAGTGGCGTTTTAACCGCCCCAGCGTACGTAATTGGCGAGCGCTTAATCAATTCTGCTCGACCAGCTTCCGTATATGGCGTTGCGCCCATTTCGTCAGCGACAAAGTTATATCCAATGTCACTGGCACCTGTTAGATGTAGCCACTCTGTTACTGGTCGTTGTGAAACAGCTGCTTGGAATCGATCAGTATGACCAATTGCCCAAGTCGTCATAAAGCCACCATACGAACCACCAATAATGATTTGTTGGGTCGCATCAATCTTATCTGAATAACGTTCAATAGCCCTATCTAAGCCCGCTAATACATCGCGATAATCTTGTTCGCCATAGTGGTTTACTACCGCATTGATAAACGCTTGGCCGTATGTTGTTGAACCATGCGGATTCGTAAAAACAACGTTGTATCCCGCTTCCGCAAAACGTTGGAATTCCCAGAAGAACGCATCCCCATAAGCTCCATGAGGACCGCCGTGAACATATAGCACAACTGGTGCCGGCTCCTCTGAATGCGCTGGCAAGAACCATCCATCCACATCCGAACCGTCTTCACTATCAAAAGTGAATTTTTCAGCTGCCGTAAACGACAACGTCGGATTAGCATCATAACGCACCGTTTGTGCATGCGTGTCTAACTCGGCTGTAATCAAACGGCTTGGGTGGCTCGTATCTTGTTGCGTAATCACCAATTCTCGATCAACAATCGTAAAATCAGTTAGCAATTGTGGCTCATCCAGTAATCGCGTAATCTCGCCAGCTATCGTTCCTTGATAAAGACGCGTATGTCCGTGATACCCCGCCTCAAAGATGTAGGTTTCGGAATCTAACCAACGCACATGGCGTCCTTGTCCCTGCACAATGACATCAGAATTAGGTTCTGCTAACAATTCTTCGTCATCAAAAACCGATCGTGTTTGATGACCATCATAATAATGCAGGCTCACTGCCCGTCGATTAGGATATTGATCATCGTTGCCGAGAATCAATATTTGCGTTGCATCTGGTGCAATTGTCGCTTCATACACCTGTGCCAAATTAGCGGGCACCGTGGTTTGCGTCTTAGTTTCAAAATCAATCGTGCGTAATTCTGAACGATATTCGTGAGCGTCCTCATCATTCGTTTGCACAATAATTACCGCCTGCGTATCAGTCGCATCTGCAATCTTAACCGGCAACAAGAACGTGCCCAATAAACGTGTCACCCCTGAAATCGTGGCTTGATAAATCTCAAAGCGACGTTGCTCATCGATAAAGCCCACCCCATCATCTTTATAATGACGCTTCGTATAATATCGCACCGTTGGTCGCTCGCTGACGGCATTAAACGATGCTTGTGTTTCAACTTGAACAGCAAACACAACACCTGCCCCATCAGGTGTTGGCACAAAACTCGTGATGTGATCACTTTGATGCGTTAATTGCACCGTTTCGCCATCAACAGAACGGCGGTATAGTTGCCCATCATGCTGATAGAAAATGGCCTGTGTCGTTCCTTGCAAATCGGTCGCGTCATTTACCAACGTGGTTGTATCCGTCTCGTTCACAACCACCAAATTCGTTTGATAACGATTCTCAATTTCGTCCGCGACACTTTCCGTCGCATATAGCGTTTGACCAACAATCGTTGGACGTGCGATTCCCCTGATGTCTCCTAGTGCTGTTGCCATTCAAATCCCCCTCGATTTTGTGATTAGTTTGATGATGCTGATGACGCATCGCTAGCCGTATCGGCCGTCACAACCGTAGCCTTAGGTGCACCCTTCCAAGCTGCGATTTCCGTACCATTGTTGTGGTCGTTGATGTATTGCCCAACTTCCTTCGTTTGGTATGACTTTACCAAAGCCTTAATATACCACTTCTTAGCATCATCATGACGCGCTGCAATAATGTTCACCCATTGGTGTGATTGCTTGTTGTTTGCGTTCCAAACGTAGATGGCTGAGTTCGGGTTGCGACCAGCTGCTTCAACGAATGTGGCTGAAATAACGGCGGCGTCAACTGAATTCAAGCTAGCCAACGTTTGATCCGCTGCCAATTCCTTCACGTGCAAATTCTTAGAACTTGAAACGATGTCGCGAACCGTTGGGCTTGTAACGCCTTCCTTGATCTTAATCAAGCCAGCTGCCTGCAACAAGAACAAAGCGCGCGCCTCGTTAGTTGGGTCGTTGGCCACAGCAATCGTACCGCCATCTGGAATATCCTTCACTGACTTGTACTTATCTGAGTACAAGCGACCAGGTCCCAAAACCGTCTCACCAACTGGTTGCAAGTCTGCCTTGTGTGCCTTATTCCAATCTGACAAGAAGGCGTAGTGTTGGAACGCATTCGCATCAATATTACCTTGCTTCAAGGCTGCGTTTGGTTGATTGAAGTCCGTAAAGGTAATCAACTTAATCTTGATACCGCGCTTCTCACCATTCTTCTTAACGATGTTCCAAACGGCTTGATCTGTCTTAGATGGTGAATTAATTCCCACCTTCACCGTCTTCAATTCCTTTGCTGATGCCACAACTGATGTTGCTGGGATAACTGCGCCGGCCACTGCCAATGCTAGAACTGCACTTGTAATAATCTTCTTGCTCATAATTTCCACTCTCCGTTTAAACCCAATTCATTAACCTATCTTTGATGGCTGTTTATTTGGCCGAATAAACAAAAACCCGGGGACCGTGTCTTATGACACAATCCCCGGGACGAAATGACTCGTGTTACCACCCAGTTTTCTTATTCAGTCACCCAAATAAGCTTACACGTACGCCTTCAAGCCGGACTAGTCGACAGCCGCCGGAAATACGTTGGCGCTATAACGGGCGCACCCGGTAACCACTTACAGAACCTGCTCGCAGTCACACACTAACTCAGAGACCATTTTCACGATTTGCCAATCACTAGCTTTCACCAAACGCTAGCTCTCTGCAGATTTTTCAATCGCTACTACATCTCGTCTTCGTTGATGTTGATTATGATATGCTCATACTTTTAATTTGTCAACAATTTTTGTCATCGTTTTCTAATTTTAGTTATGGTACGCTTTACAGAAAGAAAGTTGGAACCAAAAATGACATTTGAAGAACTAACTAATTTAGCAAAAGAAAAAGTAAGTCCTCGTGAACTGACACCAAATTGTTATGTCGCCTCCGTCGCATGTGCATTAGAAACCGAGGACGGCCACGTGTACACTGGTGTTTCAATTGATTCCTCAAGCAGTTTGGGGTTTTGTGCGGAGCATGGTGCAATCGCCGATATGATTCAGCATAATGAATCTCGCGTTGCACGCTGTGTCGCAGTCCATTACAGCGGGAAAATTTATGCGCCATGCGGACGTTGCCGACAATTCTTTTATAATATTAATCCAGATAACTTGGCAACCAAATTTTTATTACCGGACAACGACACGACGGATTTAGCCACGCTATTACCCTACTTAAACTAAAAAATAAGGTGCTCAGTACTGCTGAGCACCTTATTTCATTTAATCTATCAAACCATGCTGCTTCAAATAATCACGGGCAACATCCCCAGCCTTTTTATGCTGAACCGTCACTTCATAATTCATTTGAATCATGTCATCTTCTGAAATTTTACCAGCCAACTTATTCAAGCTCTTCTTAATGCTTGGATACTTCTGCAATGTCGCATCGTTAACCAACGGCCCACCTTGGTAAGGTGGGAAGAATTGCTTATCGTCTTTCAAAGACACCAAATCATCCTGCTTCAATTGCGGATCAGTCGTATAAGCATCCGTCACATCAACCTGCTTATTGGCAACCGCCTCATAACGCAAACTTGATTCCATCGTAACAACCTTGCTGAAGTTCAAATCGTACGCCTTTTGCAAACCAGGGTAACCATCGGACAACTTGGCGAAATCCGGGTCGAACCCAGCTGCAAATTGGGCATCAACCTTCTTCAAATCAGACGTCGTTTTCAGGCCATACTTCTTAGCGTCAGCCTTACGAACCGCCAACGCGTACGTGTTTTGATACTTCATTGGTTGCAAATAATCCAAATTATCCTGTTGCTTCAACAACTTCTTGCCACGCTCATAAGCCGTGACGGGGTCATGTGGAATATGACCATCTGTCTTAACCAATGATTGCAAAACCGTTCCGGTAAACTCAGGATAAATATCAACCTGACCACTCTTCAACGCCTTATACAAGAACGTCGTTCCACCAAAATTAGGCTTTAGTTGCACCTTCAAGCGTGGATTATCTTGCTGAATCAAATCCTTATACATATTGATTAGAATTTCAGGCTCACCACCCAATTTTCCAGCAATCGTAATCGTGCCGGCTGGTTGAACAATTGCACGATAACCAGCGACGCCACCAAAAATCACAATCAAGCTGGCAATTACAATGCCGATACGCTTTAGTGACAACTTGCTTAATAGCTTAATACCCCAAGAGAATACCAACGCCAACAAAGCTGACAAGATAGCCCCCAACAACAATTCAGCGTTGTTATTGGTTTGAATTCCCAACATAATGAAGGTTCCCAAACCGCCACCACCAATCAAGGCAGCTAAGGTTGCGGTTCCAATAATCATCACCATCGCAATACGCAATCCTGACATAATCATCGGCATTGCCAACGGCAACTGAACGCGGAACAGCTTGAAGCGCTTCGATAAGCCAAACGCATCTGCCGCTTCCAACAATGTTGGATCAATCCCCGTCAAACCAGCATAGGCGTTTTGAAAAATCGGCATAATCGCGTACAACACTAACGCAATGACTGACGGCACCGTTCCGATACCCACAAACGGAATTAACGCTCCTAGAATCGCCAAACTTGGAATCGTTTGAATGACCCCGGCGATTTGAAGCACCCACTCACCGGCACGGCGATGATTCATCAAACCGATAGCCAATGGCAGGGCAATGATTGCTGCAATCACAATCGCTAACAAAGAAAGCAGTACGTGTTCACGCAACGCCGTCAATATATCGCCAGATTGTGTTGTCAGCATGTGTAACATATCTGCTAACATCCCCACACTCTACTTTCTCTAAAACGCAGCCAAATACTGCAACAAATCTTGCACCGTCAACTTGGTCGTCCCGTTAATCACCACCGCTGGATGATCAACCAGTTGCTTCGATAATTCAGCCAAATAATCAGTTGCTTGTAACTGTGGCTCGTCTCCCAATTCAGTGATTGGTTCACCAAAACCAGCATCCAAAATCGCTTGAATCATGGTTGCCGGACGCTCACTAAACATCGCTTCAACCAGTTCATTCGCTGGGTGCGTCGTAACTTCCGTTGGCGTACCAACTTGTTGCAAAACGCCATCATACATCACACCAATGCGGTTTCCTAGGCGCGTCGCTTCACTCATATCGTGCGTTACAAAGAGAATGGTGGTGTGCAAATCCGCGTGCAATTCCAGCACCAAATCTTGTAGGGAACGACGTGACAATGGATCCAAAGCACTAAACGGCTCATCCATCAAAATGATATCTGGCTTTGTCGCTAGCGCACGTACAATCCCAACACGCTGTTGTTCTCCACCTGAGAGCTCATTTGGCATGCGATCCGCATATTGTTCTGCTGGCAACCCGACTCGATTCAACAGTTCGTACACGCGTTGTCGACGTTGTTCTAGCGGTACGCCAGCTGCTTCCAATTGAATACCGGCATTTTGAAAAATCGTCATATTAGGAAATAAGGCTGAGTTCTGGAGCACATAGCCAATCCCCCGACGTAGTTCAACCAAGTCGTACTCAATCGCACGCTTACCACGTACGTACGTATCCCCATCGGTCGGTTCAACTAATCGGTTAATCATCTTCATTGACGTGGTCTTCCCACTACCACTTGGGCCAACTAAGACAAATAATTCACCGTCAGCAATATCCAACGTTAGGTTCGAGACCGCTGGCTTACCTTGATAAATTTTCGAGATATTGCGAAATTCAATCACGTCTCTTACCATTCCTTACTTTTTGTTATTGTTGCCATATTAACGCCATTTGCTCAGATTAGCCAGACGCTAGTCCGAAAAACAGAAAAGCCTGAACGTGAAGTCCAGACTCTCCTTCTACTTTGCTTCAGTAATTGCCGTCTTCACTTCTGCGACCGTACGAATTTTCCCTAAGCGTGGGAAAATCACCTCTACTGAAGCGTCGTGACCTTGCACTGTGCGATCCGTCATAGCTTCTGGCACAAACACAAGGTTATAACCACGTTGCGCTGCTTCACGGGCAGTTGTATCAACACCAATTGATGTCGCAATACCCGTCAAAATAATGGTGTCGATGCCACGACGACGCAATTGCACATCCAGGTCAGTACCGTAAAATGCACCCCAGTTGTGTTTGTTCACAACAATCACATTTTCAGCCGTTTCATCAGTTGCAATATCCAATGACAAACGTGTCGCCTCAGCTGACAATGGTTGCGCTGGTGTGTATGGTGCATCAGTTACAGGATTAAATCCTTCTGCACCGTCATTCTTAACACGTACCAACACAATTTGAGCTGCCGTATTCTTCATAGCTGACGCCAACTCGTTGTTGCGTGCCACCAATTGTTCCGGCGTATTAGGCGTTGCTTCACCCTTAAACGCAATCCCATCCTGCACATCAATCACAACCAAAGCTGTGCGTGCCAAATCAAGTGCCAAGTTCATCTCAAAACCTCATCTCATGCTTTCGTATTAGTGGCCTAAGCTTACACCAGTTTGATTTAGTCCCGCAAGTTTGGATAATTAGTTCCACGTGAAACAGCAGTTAGACGCAATCGATTGACGGCTTCGTCTAGCTCCTCTTCTGAAAAGATTCCCAACAGAAATGTGCGTTGCCGACTGATTGTTTCTTCTAGTTCGTGAACACGTTCCTCAAGATTCACCAAAGACAAAGCTGCGTCCTCAAGTGCAGTCGTTACTGGCGCCTTTGGCTTCATCACATCAAAAATGGCTGGATTATCGGCGACGAACTTTTGTGCCAATGCATCATTGTTCTTCGCACGGTTCCATAGTTGTGTGATTCGTTGCCTACGTGCCATCGAACCAAACATTCCCTTGCCCGTCAGTTCTTCCATATCCATCATCAAGCTTACCGTTGAAGCTTCTTGCATTGTATCTGTATTAATCGTTGGCATTACGATTACCATCCTAAAAATATTTTTGCATAGCAAAAACGACACCTACAAAACCAGTAGGTGCCGTTATCATTAGCACCTATCCGTTACCAGTGGAGCACCTTGCATCGCTGTAGGTTGCTGTCGGGTCATCGTGTGGTATCACTCACCGAACTCTTGATAGGTTATCGTATTCGTATGTGGCTTTAGAATACATGACTGCCATTTTTCCGTCAACACTTTTGTTTGGCAGCTGTGGTAAACTGACACCAAAAGCATCTGGAGGTGCAAGCAGTTTCCAAAAACGTAGCAATTTGCAGCAAAACATAGAAAATCAGCACAGTAACTAAGTGGAGAATGCTGATTGATTAAACGAACTGAAGATTACTTTTCACACTAACTAAAATCGGGTATAATTAAGTTATTCCTAACGAAAGTGGTGAGAAAAATGATTAAAACGCATAAAGTTAAAATTTATCCTAACGCCACAATAATTAAGGAGTTAGAAAACCTTTTTGATTATCGACGCTTTGTTTGGAATAAAGGGTTGGAAGTTTGGCAAGAAATGTACGAAGCGGCACAATTGATGTCCGACAAACATCTTAAGCCAAATGAACGTAAGGTACGTGATGAGCTAGTTCGTGATAAAGCAGACTGGCAATATCAGTTGTCCGCACGTGTTTTGCAGCTGGCAGTTAAAGACTTGGCGCAAGCATGGCACAATTTCTTTAATCCGAATATGCCCAATCATCGGCGACCGCGGTTTAAATCCAAGAAGAAATCAGTTAAATCCTTCACGACGGATAGGGCCAAGATTATCGCTGGTAAGTTACGTTTGGATAAGCCGCGAGAAGGTATTTCGAAGTGGTTTGACATCCGTCTATCTGAGATGCCACGATGGCATGGTGAGTTGAAGCAGGTGACTGTCAAGTTAGAAGCGGACGGTTATTACGCATCACTCGCTATTGAAATGCCGGAGGTTGTAGTAGCGATCAATCAATCGAAAGCAACGGGAGTCGATGCCAATATCGGTCGCTTCGTTTATCAAGACGATGCCGGATATCAAACGCAGGCAACATTGCCGGATAGCTTACTAAAACTCTATGAGCGTGTGACGTTGTATCAACGCCAACTTGCCCGTAAACGGGTTGAGAATCCTAAGAGCTACAATTCGAAGAAGTACCAGACAACGAGAGCCAAGTTGAAGCGGTGCTACCAACGAATTGCGCGCAGTCAAGGGGACATTCTGAACAAGTTTACGAGCAAGTTGGTGGCGAAATATGGGGTGATTGGCATCGAAAACTTGGATTGTCAGCACATGAAGATGGACAAGCACTTGGCGAAAAATCTGCATCGGTCAATGTTTGGTAAATTCCAACTGATGATGCAGTACAAAGCTGCGTGGCAGGGCGTGACGTTGATATGTGCGGATCAATTTTTTCCAAGCACGCAACGTTGTTCAAACTGTGGGCATATCAAGACCGGTGTCGATAAAATTACGCTGAATGGCAATCGCAAACACGGGACAAAGCATCATGAGTACGTTTGTTATGAATGTGGCTTTGAAGCGGATCGTGATGAAAATGCCGTTGAAAATTTGAAGCAATATGCAATTAATTCAGTTTGGGGGCAGGCTATTGTCCCGACTATTGGGTAACTGATAGTTTAGGTGCGTCCAGAGATGGTCAATGTGGCTAAGATATTTATCAGAGTCAGAATACTGTTGTTTGATGGGCGTGAATAGAACAAGGAATGATATGACAGAAAGGAAATACATGAATCCTTACTGGTGTTTATACATTTCTCCACGTTTTATGTAGCAGGAACCCATTATGAAAGTATCCGTAACGCTTGATAATCAAGGCTTGTTGCCTGATAAGTATGCCAAGTTTGCACCAGCGGAATATCGTTTAGAAGATAATCCCGTTGTTAATTTCCCAATCGCCGTTAGCGACGCGCCAGCTGGTACTGAAACACTCGCGATTGCGTTCATTGATTATGACGCAATTCCAGTTGGGGGCTTCCCATGGATTCACTGGACAGTGGCAAACCTCCCTGTGGGTGACGTGCCAGAAAACCTAACGACATCTGACGTGCCATTTGTCCCTGGTACGAACTCAATGTACAGCATTTTCAAGCACAGTAAGCCTGAAATTACGCAATCATACATTGGGCCAATGCCACCTGATCAAACGCACGATTACACATTAACGGTTTACGCCGTTGATACAACGCTGGATTTGACGCCCGGCTATTTCTTTAACGAACTCCGTAAAGACTTAGTTGGCCACGTTTTGGCAGAAGCCAGCGTTGAATTGCCAGCTCGTAGCGAATAAAGAAAAACGGCTGTTGAACTGAACCCCGAAAATTGGAGTGACGTTTAAGCGGCTAACTGGTCGGAAAGATTTCGGTATTGAACCGGAGTTCTTCCGGCCAGTTTTGTTTTTATCCGCTTATTGTTGTAGTAATAGACATAGTTAGTTATGGCGGACTTTAA
>JACSZT010000002.1:169815-222586 GCA_014332815.1 Weissella confusa
AAACAAATGTGTAGGGTCATCAAGCTAGTTCTTGATGCAAAAACATTTGCGAAGTCAATTCGCTAGTAAATTCGTTTAACTTCTGTTAAACAACAAAAATTGACGCATAAACATATGTAATATAGATTAAGTTGTTTCAGGGAAACAGCAAAACAGCAAAACATATTTAACTTGAATAGCTAATTGATATTCAAACTTCTTTGAAAGAAGTTGTTGACATTCGCTTGAAAGGTTGTTATGATATATAAGTTGTCTGGTGAGGCAACGACGTAGGTCATTGAAAACTGAATATCGTTTCGATGTAAAGCAGGGGTGCCGGTATTGGCGATTAACTTAGAGCGGATTCCAGCCCCAGATCGGGTGCAACAAATTATTGGGGATGCCACAGTATTCTTTGATGAATTGCACATATAAGAGCAAGTAAAATCGCAACCAGAATGGGTTTCTGGCTGCGATTTTTATTTTGTATGAACAAAGTTTGAAGAAAGTGTTGACGAATGCAAGAAAGCAACATTGGCTGAGTACATGACGAATATGCGTCGATCAGACGGCGCATTGTTGCGACCGGGGATTACGTTATATGGTGAAATTCCATTTAGTGTGGAAGAAGCAGCCATGTGGGTGAACCAGGCAGATTTGATCGTTATTGTTGGGACAAGCTTTGTGGTGTATCCATTCGCGGGTCTATTACAGTACGCGTATCAGTTCATGATGGACAATATGTATTTTCCAGATGCTGAGCCGAATGTGATTCATGACAAAATGGCGGCACTAACCAAGCAAGGTCGTGCCAAGATTATTACGCAAAATGTTGATGGTCTTCATAAGAAGGCAGGGAGTGAAGCGACAATTGAATTTCATGGATCGCTTTATGATATTTATGCTGTAACTGATGACATGAGTGTTAATCCAGAAATTCAAAACTTATTTGATAATGCAAAGCAGATTGTCTTTCTAACGGGTGCTGGTGTTTCAACTGCGTCAGGTATCCCCGATTACCGCTCGAAAGGTGGCATCTATGATGATAGTGGCGTAGTTGAACGTCCAGAATATTTATTAAGCACTGATGCATTGGCTAATGAACCTGAAAAGACCCGTAACACAGAAAAGTCAGCTTACGTTGGTTTGAGCAAGTCAGAAGGACAAAACAGTTTTGTTATTTCTGCACCAGATGAGAACCAACCTGAGTTCTTTAAGGCGTTGTATCAAACGCCTGTTCGTGAGGTGCTAGAACAAATCGGACAACCTTTTGTTGTGCGTCAGTAGTTACTAAATAGATAGGAGTGTCATATTGATGATATCAAGGACCCATTCACGGTTCACCGCGCGGTAATTGCTGCCTTCAAGGGCTTTGATGCGCAAATGATTGCTTGGAACTTGCCTGAATTGCAAGCGCTTGAGTTCGCAACGTTGACGCCAGTACTATCAGAACGCCAATTGCGTTTGCCTTTGGCTCAAGTATTCGATATTAAGCACACAGAGATGACAGAGGTCATGTCAACGTTGACGCCTGAAGCAAAGAATGATCGTTCAGAAGCAGCGCTACGTTTGTTGACGTTGTTGGATGCACGCGTCTTCATGAATGCCGTGCCATCTGATATTGATACAGCCATTTATACGGATAGCTTTGCAGATGCCTTCCCAGAAGCATGGGAAGCTGCAGGTAACATTTTTGCTACGATGAAGGCATTGTTGAACATGATGTTGACGTTGAGCGGTTACCCACAAGTGTATTTCCAATTAAAGTCAGAAGATATTAATATGACGGATCAATTGATGGTTATGTCGACGTACCTTTACCAACCAGCTTTGCGTGCGATTACTTATAAGGAACAAGCTAAGCACGGTTTGGTGACGGCGGCGGTTGTAAAGGCGTTTGCGAACGTTATTATGCAATTTTCAGAAGATACAGTTAAGCTCCTAAACCAAGTTAATCAAGTTTACCCAGGTTCAGTTGTCCTTCGCGGTTCAGGTGAAGCAACAGGTAAGTTGACACATGACCAAGTTTCAACGGATATGTTGGGAACGCGTTTGATGGTTGAGGTAACTGATGCAACCGCACCTGATTTCTCAGCAACGCAAGAGCGCGCTAGTCACAACAGGTATCCAAGCAGGTCACATGGCCTTGCAGGCAAAGTCATTAGCTTTGCAGGTTGGTGCGACGACAGAAGAAGTACCGGCGCTAACAGCGCGTTTGCAACAAATTGGACAATTCAATGAAACGGTTGCCCGTGAAACGTTGGCGACATTACGTCATAGTAAATAAGGAATAAGAAAGAGAGGTTTAACAAGTTGGACAGTCCAAGACGATATGTTGTTGGGTGAGACAACATTACCATTGATGCTTGGAGTTGTTGGTGGATCGATTGGTATTGTGCCAGCAGTTAAGCTGAACCATGCTTTGATGGATAATCCGACGGTTAATGAACTAACAAGTATCGTTGCAGCCGTTGGGTTGGCGCAAAACCTGTCAGCTTTACAGGGGATGCCTGGTACGGAAGTCGCTCGCAAAATTGCAGCTGCGAGTCATATTGAACAATTGTCACCTTACCGAGCAGTCACGTCGAACAAAGGGTTGCTTAACGGTATTGAAGCGGCTGTATTGGCAAGTGGTAACGATACGAGAGCAGTCAATGCAGCGTTGCATGCCTATGCTGCTAACAATGGCCAATATCATGAAACAGCCATTGTAAATGTGTTGGTTGATCCTAAGGCGGCGATGGGGGCAAACGTTGTTAATACTATGTCTGAAGCGGTGGCTGAGAAATTAACCATTGCGGGGTATCAAGTGTTGATGGCGATTCTTTCCAACTATGCAACTGAAGCACTCGTTAAGGCACGTGTTGCAATACCAGTAGACGCGTTGGCAACGAAGGAAGGGGTTAAAACGACGATTCAAAGCCGCTTGCTACGCGGCCAGGTTATTTTGACTGATGTAGCAAACATGGATGCGCTACAAGAATACGTTTCAAGTAATAACCAAGCTTTGTTGCAAGCTGCTAATGATGCCCACCCATCAATGGCTAAGCGTGGTGGTGGTGCCAAGGCGCTAACGGTAGAAGTGTTGGATGAACAAGTGGCTTTGATTGAAGCGCAATACGATGCAGTTGGTGAACAACAGGTTGAAAATTATCTTTACAACTTTGGAGTGCCAACGGGTTTGTTACCAGATTTGCCAGTTGATGGTCGATTGGTAACGGTACCAATGAGTACCGAAGAACCTAGCGTCATTGCGGCTGCAAGTAACGGTGCTCGCATGATGCGCGCTGGCGATTGAAGAATAATGGAGACGGTTTTGGTAACGATTACCAAAACCGTTTTTTGCTTTAAACGTTGAAAATAACTGTTAAACTATAAGAGATATTAGAAAAGGAAACTTTAGATAATGGCAGATTGGCACGGTTTTTATAAGTTGTCTTGGCGAGAGCGACTAGATAAAACGATTGAAAATAAGCAACTGACTGCTGAGCAAGGCTGCCGTAAAGAAGAAGGAAGAGCTTGAGCAATCATGGAAGGTTTTGCATGATGTTATGAGTCGAGCTGTGCAAGGAACTGCTGAAATTGATGGCATTCCGGCAGTTGATCTGGGATTCTTTGATGCGGAACAAACACAACGCTTGTTTGCGACAGTAGATGATCAAAACGTGGTGAAGTACCGCGTACAAACCTCTGAAGTGTTCCAATTTCGTATTGGTGAGTTAGCAACGATGACTGGTGTTTCGACTCGTCAACTTCGCTATTGGGAGAGCAAGGGCATTATCTCGTCGCTTAGTCGTGATGGAGAACAAGATGCGCGTGTTTATAACTACAAAACGTATGTCGCAGTGGCCACAATCAAGAATTTCTTAGATGAAGGTTATACATTCCACACCAAACCCATAATTGAATAGCTAAAGCATCTCAGACATCCAGTTAATTAATGGGTGTCTTTTTTTGAGAGTAAAGCGGTTTGCGCGCCTTGACATTTATGTTAAATAACCTGACAATAATAAACGGCAAAATGAGAGGAGGGCGAGACGATGACGTTTGTATCAAAGCAACAATTTCATAAGAACTTTTTGAATAAATGGTTTGGGGAAGCTTGAGAACTTAGAAAACCAAAAGGGTGTTGGCTCGACTAGTCTTTGGACAGAAAACGATAATAAGACGACGCAGTCACTTTATACAACGGATGCGCCAGAAAAGGATGAACCTAGGTCAGATACGTCTCGTATCAAGCAGGTTAACCCGGACGGTGGCGATTCGACCGATGGTGGGGATGGCGGCGAGACAATCTATGACAACACGACAGGACAGGTCATTAGCGATCCATCAAAGCAAGTTCAAAAGGAAGTAGCAGCGGCGCGCAAGAAGGTTAATAAGCAGTTATCAATTTCTGACGATATTAATCAGAAAGACTTGCTACGTTTCCACACACCAAAGGGATTCTCTAAGGTAGATGCTTCTAAGTACAACTATGAAAATATTCCTGGATACACAGGTGGCGGTATTAACCACACGTATGGTGGTGAAATCGATGTGATGCCAACGTTGCTACACTTGTTGGGTGTTGATACTAAGAATGATGTTCAACTTGGCCAAGATTTGTTGAGTACAAAGCGCGATCAGGTCGTTGCTTTCCGTGATAAGGACTTTATTACGCCAAAGTACACGGTAAACCTTGACCAATCAATTGGTGAGTTCTATGACTACTTGAAGAAGTCAGGGCTATACGACAAGTCAATTATTGTCTTGTACGGTGATCACTACGGTATCTCAAATTCTGAAAACAAGTCATTGGCCTCTGTATTAGGAAAGAGTGCGGATGATTGGACTGATTTTGATAATGCACAAATGCAACGTGTACCATTCATGGTCTATGGCTTGAAGGATAAGTTGTTGTTCTATGATTCAATTCCATACCTGGAGCACATGCAACAACCGTTCTATGCCAAGTACATTACCGTTACGAATCACTTCCCATACAGTCTTGATGAACAAGATAAGGATCCGAACTTCGTGACAACGACAACCGATTCTGACGTGGTGAATGGTTACTTTGAAACGAATCACTCATTGTTTGCCACACAAGGTAATGATCAAACATTCCAAGCAATGCCAGCTATCCTGCGTCAAACGCAGGGTTACTCATCGGCTGTCTTCCACGGTAACAATGCTAGTTTCTGGAACCGCAGTAATGTTTATAAGAACATGGGTTACCAATACTTCTTTGATGCTAGTTACTATGACACGTCTGGTGATAAGGCGATGGGCATTCACTTGGAGTCGTTCCAACAATTCTCATTGAACCTAAAAATCAATGGGCAGGAAGTCACGCCAAACTTGAATGCGATTTACAATTCAAACTCAACCATTGCGTTTGATAATTTCTTTAATCAAGTTGGTCAAGGAAAGACGTCTGATGCGGAAAACATGCTGGAGACATCAACATTTGGTTTGCCACAAGGATATGATAGCAACATGATGGTTAAGTATCTTGGTATTGATGCTTACACCGCATTTGATGCGATTAAGACGCATGGTGTTTCTGAAATGCGTAAGTCAGCTAAGAAATCTGATATTGATAATGTGCTGAGTTATGTAAAGGGACACTTTGCGGATTCAAATCCACAGTATGCCGGTATCGCAAAGGGTAAGAATGTGTTTGAAACTAATATACATGACATTTTCTTCTGGATTGATGTGCCGATTATTATTGGGTTGTTCATCTTTAAAAAGATGCGCATTCAAAAAGAGGGCACGACGAAGTTTATGAGTTTTGCGATGACGACGTTTTCGATTTTCGCATTCATGGTGACGTTGACGCTGGGTGAAGCTGATCGTCCACAATTGATTACACGTCAATAATTGTTGATTGGGTTAGCGTTTTACTTCCGATCAGCAAAGTTATTTTATCCAGTTGCGACGATTTTATATGTAGTCAACGTGCTGATGATTCAGTTGAATGTGATTTACTATCGTGAGTTCACGGACTTTATGTCAGTTGCGACGATGCTGGGTTACAACAAGGTTAACCAAGGATTGGGAGCTTCGGGCTTTGCGCGTAAAAAGAAAAGAGTGAAGTATATGAGGCATTATGGCCGTTTCAGCTGGGTAAATACCCGCTTGGGGTTTGTTTTGCTGCTGGTGGCATTGGTTTGGGCTAAAACACAGTTAGCCAATATCATGGATTTCCACTTGTATTCGGGAGCGTCGCCGGTTCAGTATGTGACGATGCTACTAAATCCGTTAACCGTATCAATCCAGCACCGTATTCTTTACTTACAATGAGTTCATTTGACATGGACTGATCACCTCTGGGTAAATTCGTGCAACAATACTCAAACTATTTTAGCGCAAATTACGTTAAACAGAAGACTATAAGGTATGAACTTAAAAATTACGCTATAATAGGGCAGATGCAGTCTAAATTTGGCTGATTGAAACTTAAAATCTAACGTGTCGCGACACGTTGAATGTGCCAATTAGAACCATCTTGGTTCACTAAGACACGCGCTGTGGTTACTGCGTGGCTTTCGGTAAAGCCAACGTAGTGGGTTGTAGAATCATCTAAGTCGTCAATCTCTAGTTCGAGCGGTACACCTTGCTCGCCGACGAAAACGGTTTGACGGATAGCAAGCGCTTCACGGCTAAGTGCCTTTAGAACCATGTTGCGGTGCTCAATGCCGGCATCTAGGAAAACGTCACCTTCAGCTTCGAAGCCAAGCTTTTCGTAGAAACCAAGTGCTGAAACTTGGGCACCCAAATCAAGGGTGTGTACACCAGCTTCTTTGGCATCCGCAATAATTTCTTGCATAATTTTTGCAGCGTAACCGTGACCGCGGGCATCAGATAGAAAGCAACTGAATCAGCAAAGTTCTTGGTTGATGAACGCTTCTGGCCAATCTATTCATTCATTGCCCGTCGCTCATATAGCGAATTTTCAATTCCTGTGTTGTCATACCGTCAACACATCAATGAAGGTAAATAATAAATATGAAAAAGCACCGCAACGATTAATTTCGTTGCGGTGCTTTTGTCTGCTTTATGAAAGGTGGCTTTGTTGCACTTCCAATTGTTGATTATGGCATTGGAAAACAAGGATGATGAAACGGTTCGCAATACATTGATGTTCTTGCGTGAGTACCGTTTGCCAGCTTTGAGCACATACTTTGGCTTCGTTAAGAAGATGGCGCAAGTTGTTGAATTGTCGTTGGCTGATGATGATGAAGCTGCTGAGGCATTGTGGAATCTCGTTAAGTTGCTCTCATCACGTGAGTTCTATACAGCAAATGACATGTTGATGTTTGCAAACATTATTCGCCACGAACCATACAACGCAGCTAAGCTTGTCGTAAAGCAAATGTCTGATCAAGCACGCCGTATGGCTAGTCTTGAAGGATATGGCTTGATGGAGTTGGACAACTTCTCTTCAGCTGAAGTGCGTAACTATCCAGCAATTAAGGAACTTGGTTTGGACGCGCACTCAGTTACGATGACGCCAACGGAAGACACGGTTTATCGTACACTTTCAATGTATGATGAGACGCGCGATGTCCGTTTGCTAGTTAACTTGGTACGTGCAATTAACTCTCAAGTGGTTGATGAAGTTGAGAAGTACCGTTTGATTGAAATGGTTCGCCCAACACTTTATTTCATCAAGGAACGAAACATTTCAGTTCCGGTTGTTTTGAAGACGGTTGATATTTCACGCTCACGTTTGTACGACTACTTGCAAGGCAATGGAAAAGTCAGTGCAACAACGTTGGTGAATTTGTTGATGACGATTGGTGTGTCATTTGATGAATTGATGCTCCACATCTATATGAATAATCCTGAATTTTTGTTAATGAAATTGTATGACGTTGACGTGTAGTTATAATTCTAATGTATCATCTGTGGGACAAAGAAGTTTGCATAATATCACACTTACATTATATAGAGGAGTATACTTATGGGTGGTTATATGAGAAAAGTTAACGATAAGTAAGAGGTTTATATGGGGAAGAATCGAGTGCCGGTGGATGCAATTCGTGACGCGATGTTGAAGTAGCTGAGCTACTCGCACGTGCTGAAGACAATTCAGATTCACAAGAGTAAAAATAAAGAGACATCATACAACGTACTGTGTGATGTCTCTTTTTGTATATATGCATCTGTCTAATATTTAGGAATTGTTATTTTTGATTTATAGATATCGACTGTTATTTGGCTGATTAATATACTAAAATAGTAATTAATAGAGTTTCTGAAACTGGTCGTGCAACTCAAGGTGTGCGCGTAATCCGTTTGGATGATGACGCTGTGGTGGCAACCTTCGCTAAGGTTGAACACGAAGATGAGTCAGAAGATGCAACGCAAGACGGTGTAGCAACGACACCAGTTGTTGACCAAGCTGGCACTGATTTGCCGGATGCACCAGCAGCTGGTGAACAACCAGGGGTTATCACTGAAAAGGGATACGGAAAGCAAACGCCAGTCTCAGAATACCCAATCAAGGGTCGTGGTGGTAAGGGTATCAAGACAGCCCAAATCACTGAAAAGAACGGACCTTTGGCAGGTTTGGCGGTTGTTGACGGATCAGAAGATATCATGTTGACGACTAACAAGGGTGTTATGATTCGATTCACGGTTGATTATGATGAATTGATCAACGTTATGATTACTGATGGTACTGAGAACTTGTTGATTGGTACGCATGGTGGTTATGCCGTTTCATTCAATGCGGAAGCCGTTCGTTCAATGGGACGTTCAGCAGCCGGTGTCCGTGGTATTACATTGCGTGACGACGACTTTGTTATCGGCGCTGAAGTCTTGAAGGACGAAGGTCACGTTTTGGGTATTCCAGTTGTTAACTTGCTTGGAATCGAAGCTGGTGAGAGTGTTCAAACAGTCATCAACGTGCGTGGGGATGCTGCCGAAAGCAAGGATTACTTGTTCTTCACGACGCGCCTTGGACGTGTTAAGAAGACGCCGGTATCTGACTTTGGAAACATTCGTGCCCACGGTTTGAAGGCGATTACGTTGAATGATGTCAAGCGTATGGCACAAACTGAATTCCGTGCCCAAAACCGTGGTGGTCGTGGTGTCCAAGGAATGGGTGTTAACGATGATGACTTCATTGATCAATTGATTGGTACATCAACACACGATACGTTGTTGTTCTTCACGAACGCTGGTAAGGTCTACAAGATGAAGGGATATGAAATCCCTGAATACGGCCGTTCAGCTAAGATTTCTGACTACAAGGATATCTTGGCTAAGCCTGAGCGAATCGACGAAATCATTTACACTGAGTTGCTTGAAATTCAAGAAAAGTACGGTGATGAGCGTCGTACGGAATTGCAAATCGGTGACGTGACAAGCATTGAAGATGAAGATTTGATTGAAGAAGAAGACATTATCGTGTCATTGACGAGTGGTGGTTACAGTATTGCGTTGGATCACATTGATGCAATTATCAGCATTATTCGTGGTTCAGAAACGTCAGAAATTGCGAAGAATCGTTTGATGTCTGATTACGCATTGTCAGATAAGCAAGCGCAAGCCATCTTGGACATGCGTTTGGTTCGTTTGACAGGTTTGGAACGTGGCAAGATTGAAGAAGAGTATCAAGGCTTGATGACAGCCAACTTGTACAAGAACACGTTGATGCAAACTGGGTTCAGCTTTAACATGCTGGCCGTTCAAGATGGTCGTCCAAAGTTGTTGGGCTTGAAGGCAATGTTGGTTGCTTATCTTGAGCACCAACAAATCGTGGTTCGTCGTCGTACGGAATTCGAATTGCGTAAGGCTGAAGCACGTGCGCACATCTTGGAAGGTTTGCTAAAGTCTGGTAAGGAACGCATCATCGTGACTGAGTTGCCATACATGGTTAACAAGGCAAAGTTGATTGAGCGAATTGCTGAACTTGGACGTGAGAAGCGTATTGAAGGTATCACCGCTGTTAACGATGAATCTGACCAAACAGGTTACCGTATTGCAATCGATATCCGTCGTGACGTTTCAGCTTCAGTTGTTTTGATCAATTTGGGTGAAGTGATTTCTGCTATCCACATGTTGATGAACAACCCTGATGTGACAACTGCTGAGTTGATGGAAGCCGTCCCAGGACCTGATTTCCCAACTGGTGCGATTGTGATGGGAAAGTCTGGTATCCGTAAGGCGTACGAGACTGGTAAGGGTGTCGTAACGGTTCGTGCGAAGGTTGAAATCGAAACGGTCATGCGTTATACCGAGGCACGTTTGAGCAAGATTGCGACAGAAATGCTTCGTGATATCAACAAGGATACGATTGATTTTGCTGATAACTACGATGGTACGGATCGTGAGCCGGTTGTTTTGCCAGCTCGTTTCCCTAACTTGCTAGTTAACGGTGCAAATGGAATCGCCGTTGGTATGGCAACAAACATTCCACCTCGCGAATTGGGTGTGACGCCTGATAAGCAACACAAGAAGTCTGCTCGTATCGTCGGTGACGTTATGGGTAAGTATCACCCCCACGGTGACTCTGCTATTTACGAATCAATGGTTCGTATGGCGCAAGATTTTAGTTACCGTTACATGTTGGTTGATGGTCACGGAAACTTCGGTTCTGTCGATGGTGACCCAGCTGCCGTCACAGCGTTAAACAACTAGAAAGGAACAAAAATGGCTGAAGAAGAACAAAATAACAGCCGCATTAAGCCCGCCAAGCTTGGCGAGCAAATGCGAACGTCATTCTTGGACTACGCGATGTCAGTTATCGTGGCTCGTGCTTTGCCTGACGTCCGTGATGGATTGAAGCCGGTTCACCGCCGTATCTTGTACGGAATGAGGGTGAAATGGACGCGGAGCAATTGTGGGAAACAACGATGGACCCATCAGTTCGTCGCTTGTTGCGTGTTGAAATGGACGATGCCGTTGATGCTGACCAAGTATTCTCAATGTTGATGGGAGACAAGGTTGAGCCACGACGTGAGTTTATTGAAGAGAACGCACAATACGCTGAATTGGACGTTTAATGTTGTGTTAGAACGTTGCTATTGACGTTGATCTATCGTTACATGCGTCCATTGTTGGATGCTGGATACATCTACATTGCGCAACCACCTCTATATCAAGTGCGCCAAGGTAAGTTTGTTCAATACTTGGATTCTGATGAAGAGTTGGAAGCATTGTTGCCAACGTTGCCTGCATCACCTAAGCCTGTTATCCAACGATACAAGGGACTACAAGCTATTTTGCCAATTCGTGGAAAGATTTTGAACGTTGAAAAGGCTTCATTGGACAAGATTTTGGCCAACGAAGAAATTCGTTCACTATTTACGGCCATGGGAACTGGTTTTGGTAACGAATTTGATGTCACAAAGGCTAAGTACCACAAGTTGATTATCATGACCGACGCCGATGTCGACGGTGCGCACATTCGCGGTATCCTGGCTGGTAAGGCTCGTATGGCTGCCAAGCGTGCGCGTGAAGCAACGCGTAAGAAGTCAGGTTTGGAAATCGCTAATTTGCCAGGTAAGTTGGCTGACAACACGTCAAAGGACCCTGAAATTTCTGAATTGTTCATCGTTGAGGGAGACTCAGCCGGTGGTTCAGCAAAGCAAGGTCGTGAGCGTTTGACCGCCCTTTCTGGGGATGACGTTCGTGAAGGTTTGACGGCCATTGTGTCAGTTAAGCACCCTAACCCTCAATTTGAGGGACAAACGAAGACGAAGTTGGGTAACTCAGATGCGCGTACGGCCGTTGACCGTATGTTCTCAGAGACATTCAACCGTTTCATGATGGAAAACCCAGCAGTTGCTAAGCAAATTGTTGAAAAAGTTGAGGGAATGGAAAATGGCATTGAAGTTGAAGTATCACTTCAATACACGGACGATTACCACAGCAACATGTTGTCATTTACGAACAACATCCACACGTACGAAGGTGGAACTCACGAAACTGGATTTAAGGCCGCTTTGACGCGTGTAATTAATGATTACGCACGTAAGAATGGTCAATTGAAGGAAAACGATGAAACGACAACATATGATTACAAGATTTTGATGAATCGTGTCCGCGAATTGGCCTTCTTGAACAAGGGACTACGTATTTCAATTACTGACAATCGTGCGGATGAGCCTGAAACAGAGTCATTCCACTACGAAGGTGGTATTAAGGAATACGTTCGTTTCTTGAACGTCAACAAGGATGTCATTTTTGATGATCCTATTTACCACGGTGTTGGTGCGTCTGTTGTTAACGCCTTGTCTACTGAATTGGACGTTATGGTTGTCCGTGATGGTCAAGGTTATGCAATGGACTTTGAACGTGGTCACGTTAAGACAACGATGCACAGTGCACCAGTTGATAACGCACCTGTTTCACGTGGAACAATTGTGCACTTCTTGCCAGATCCAGATATCTTCCGCGACGAAGCACTAGCAGGTTTTGCTGATCACATTACGGTGGCAATTGAAAAGGACAACTCAATTACGGTTACTGACAACGGTCGTGGAATCCCCGTTGATATCCAAGAGAAGACAGGTAAGCCTGCTTTGGAAACTGTCTTCACTGTTTTGCACGCCGGTGGAAAGTTCGGCGGTGGCGGATATAAGGTTTCTGGTGGTTTAGTGGTATTTAAGGAGGAACTCATGGCTGAAGAAGATGTAACACAAATGCATACTGACGCAGATGATTACGATGCCAGTCAAATCCAAGTTTTGGAAGGATTGGAAGCTGTTCGTAAGCGTCCAGGTATGTATATTGGAACGACGACGAGTCAAGGATTGCACCACTTGGTGTGGGAAATTGTCGACAACGGAATTGATTGATGTGCTATCAGAATTAGACACAAATCGCCAAACACATTTGTTAACGGCGATGCAAAATAAGGTGCAAACCTTTATTACGACGCCGTCACTAAGTGATGTGGCCCGTCAACTAATTAATGAACCAAAGGTCTTTAATGTGCGAGCCGGGCAACTGGTTGAAACAAATGGTTTAGGGGAAGAAGCTAGTGCAGACTTGTTACAATCACGTGAAATCATGATGGGAACCACAATGCTAGGGCCACACCGTGATGACTTACGCTTTGACGTAAATGGTCATGACGTGGCGACATTTGGTTCGCAAGGGCAACAGCGTACGACTGCGTTGGCTGTTAAGTTAGCGGAAATTGATTTGATGAAGCAAGAAACCGGAGAATATCCGATTTTGTTGCTTGCATTAACTAATTTTGCTAGCGAACTTATCATGCGCCGCCAAGCGCTCATCAAAGAGCTTGGTAAAGCTGCTGCACCAATTCATGCAGATATTACACAAGGTGGCGAAACACTTTCGATTGCTTATGTGTCACAACTATCTGAAGAAGAATTGGTTGATGAACAAACAGTTAAGTCTGCCATGATGAAGCGTTTTGAGCTAGAAGATTTGGCGTTGGTAAAAGGTGCACCCACTGTGCGACGCAATTTTATTGACCGCGAATTCAGTCAAATGAGTCCAAAGTATCTATATATTGCAAATCAATACAAAGTTGTGTTGAAACAGCGCAATCAGTATTTGAAGCAATTGCAATCCAAGCAAGCCAAAGATGTCTTGTATCTGGAAGTTTTAACAGAGCGCCGAACAACATCTGATAAAGAGTTGATTGGTTGGGAAGGCAAAGAAGCGATGGTTTCCGGAGTTGTACAACGTCAGTACGGAAAAGTGCCGCTTTCATTAGCTTTCACTAGTAAAGGTAAGAAAGCACGCATGAATCACTTGGATCAAGCAAAGCTAGGTACTTACATTGGTCAATTAAACGTTATTTTATTCGCGCTGTGAGCGCTTTGTGATTAACGGGATGGGTGCTGAAGCAGACTAATGGAACTGCTTGAGCTAAAACTGAATAATTTCCGGAATTATCAAGATTTAGAGGTGACATTTTCGCCTGGTGTAAATGTATTCCTGGGACCAAATGCGCAAGGTAAGACAAACTTACTTGAAGCAATTTATGTTTTAGCTTTGGCACGTTCGCCCAATGCAATTGGCTACTGAAGTGCATATTCAAACGCCCTTTATTACACTAGGGCAACTATTGAAGGAAGAAAGCATTATCTCAACAGGTGGACAAGCTAAGTGGTACCTACGTGAGAACACGGTGCTTGTTAACCAAGAACCTGATGATCGTCGCGGTCGTAAGTTGTACCCTGGCGACATCGTGGCGGTACCATCCTCTTACTAAAATGATTTAAAAAGCCGAAAATCGCCGTTTAACGAAAAAACAGCGATTTTCGGCTTTTTTGTTTAATTTAAACTCTAACCGCTCAGACGCCCTCTGAAGCCGGAATTACATTGAATAATGCTAGAAAATAGCGTATAATAGATTTACTTATGGAGACATTTCTCAGCTGAATTTTTTTCGGCAGAAAGGTTTGAAGAGCAAATCTTTGCTGCTGAAACAGCCGGTGATGAATTGACGATTTCATTCAACCCTGACTACATGCGTGAAGCATTGAAGTCATTTGGTGATGAGCAAATTCAAATTGGCTTTAAGACAGCTTTGGATCCATTTACATTGGTACCAACTAATAACGAAACAAACTTCATTCAACTAATTACGCCAGTTCGTCTGGAAGGTAACTACCCAGATGCGTCACGTTTGATTCCAACTGAGAAGCGTACGACTTTGACGATTAACGCACGTGACTTGTTGCAAACGATTGAACGTGCCGCTTTGTTGAGTCACGAAGGTCGTTCAAACGTTATCCAATTTACGGTTAGCGATGAGAAGTCATTGATTTCTTCTAACTCACCTGAAGTTGGTCGCACAACTGATCGTCACCGTTTGGCACAACGTACTGTCGCTTTGAGCGAATCAGATGTTGATGCTGATATCATCGTGCCAGGTCCTTCATTGAACCAATTGCAAGCGATGCTTGATGAAGTTGAAACAGTTGATGTCCGTGTGGCTGAAAACCAAGTTATTTTCCAATTGGGTGCCAACACAACGTTCTACTCACGTTTGCAATTTGATATTAATGGTCAAGATGCTAATAACTACCCACACTTGCCAGAAATTGAAGTGCGCAACGATTTGACTTTGCCATCAGAAACGTTGAACGAAGTAATTGGTCAAACGGTTATCGCTGTTTCAAAGCAACTTAGCCAACCTATTTTGACAGGTGTGCACTTTATCTTGGCAGGCGGAAACTTGACTGCCGTTCCAGGATCAGATACAGATATCTCAATTGAAACGTTGATTCCAGTTACAGATGATCAAGCATCACTAACAATCCAAGAACCAGGTGCATTGGTTTTGCCAGCAGCCTTCTTCTCAAATATCGTTAAGCGTTTGCCAGGTGAAACATTCACGTTGTCAAACACAACTGGATTCCAAGCAAAGATCACATCAGAGAATTCATATAAATCAGTCATTAAGGCGACGCATGCGCAGCATGCCGAGCAAAAAAAGCTTGAGGAGATTATCATGCAATTTACAATTAATCGAGCTGTTTTCATCAAGGCTATGAATAACGTTAGCCGTGCTATTTCATCTCGTACATCAATGCCAATCCTAACGGGTGTTAAGTTGGTTCTCGATAACAATGGTTTGACGTTGTCGTGCTAGCTGGCCAAGTTCAACAAATTCGTGAAGAGTTGAGCAATTAGTATCAACACCTATTGTGAATAATTCACGAACTGCTAAAAAGTTTTCCACAGGTTTGTATACATAGACCAATCCTTGGTGTAATGGTCTAGTTTGACCTTTTCCACAGTATGCACACCCCTTATTATTATTATTATCTTTTTGTTTATAGCTTTAACGTTACAGTACAAGACTTGAATGGTAAGAAGCGTAATAAAGAAATTGTGGTGCCACGTCAAATCGCGATGTACATTGCACGTGAATTGACCCAAGACTCATTGCCACAAATTGGCCGTGCTTTTGGTGGTAAAGATCACACGACTGTCATGCACTCAACTGAAAAAATTGAGAATGCGATTGAAAACGACGATGTGATTGATGAAATCGCAGCGGCCGTTGATACGAACGTCCGTGATTTGGAAGGTGTTTTCAACCAGGTTGCTGGTAAGTTGCGATTTGCAACGGTTCCTGTCACGGTTGAAACAGCGCGCGATATCTTGGAGACTATGAACTTCAAGCGTCAACGTGCGATTACGATTCCAATCATTCAAGAAACAGTGGCTAAGTTTAATGCAATTACGCGTGAGAATCACCAAATTGTTCTGACATCTGATAAGTTGCCTAAGGAAATCCCTGGTCTTGAGATGCGTTTGGTTACACGCTTTGCTCAAGGTTATTCAGCAAACATCACGAAGCCCGATTTGCCAACTCGTGTTGCGATCCTTCGTAATAAGGCTGAGCAAGAAAACCTCAACATTCCAAACGAGGAGCGCAACCCCAGTGCAAAGGTAAAGTTCATCACGACTGAGGACTTTATCAACGACTTCACTGATGCGTTGCGTCGTGGTGCGAATGCAACTGAAGCATTCAAACAAGAATACCGTTCTGCTGATCTTCTATTAGTAGACGATATTCAATTCTTAGCTGATAAGGACAAGATTCAGGAAGAATTCTTCCACACGTATGACTTCGTTACACAATCAATTTTGAATCCAGAATTCCGATTCGAAACGTTTGTGTCTTCAGACGAAAACGGTGAAGCCTACGCTGTTGCACAAGCCGTGGCCGACAATCCTGGTACACAATGGAATCCACTTCTTATATATGGAGGAGTAGGTTTGGGGAAGACCCACTTGATGCAAGCCATTGGTAATAAAGTTTGAGAATGGCAAGATACCAATAGTTCTTACAATCAAGCATTCATTCAAGCGGCAATGATTGCGACAAACAAATTGAATGGCACACCAACATTTGTCATTCCATCTGTTACGTTCCTAAAGCCACAACCAACCTCATTATTTGAGGAAACACCAACTGCGCCAGCTGCTGCACCGCAATCAAATGTTGAGATTTCAGCATTTTATTTGTTATTTAAGGAGGTCGTCCAAATGGATCCTATCCAACTTTGGAACGCCATTAAAGAAGAACTGCGTGCCACAATCGCACAAACTTTTTCCTATGCTAACTACGTAGAAACATTAACGCCAGTAGCAGTAATGGAAAACGAGAACAACACGCTGACTTTACAACTTGCAACGAATCACGAGCAGGTTGCTGCAATTTAGATTTCCACAGGGTGTTAATATCACAAAATGTTATTGGAAATTGCGGTAACCCTTGATACATAGGCAATATTACTTGTGGAAAACTTTTCCACAACCTGCTAAAATGGAATTTGTCGAATTGCGTCTTAATTATTTCATTAATTTTGACGAACGTATTGTGGAAAACTTTCCACCCAAAGATTCCGATACCTACATTTTTTCCACATTCTCCACATGGTTGTACAAAACAGTCGCACCCCCCTTGTGAATATGTGGAAAACTCCCGAAAACCTTGTGTTATATGCACTGGCTTTTGCACAAATCCTTGTAAATAACTCAAAATCAGGCGACTTATCCACAGATTTCCACAGAAACCTCGTTTTTCAAATTCACACCAAGTTGATAACCTGTAATAACTATTAAGAAAAGCAGCTTACAAATAGTTTATCTAAAATTCACAGATCCACCGTCAAATTCTAAAGTGCTTAACAATTTCTTTAAAAAATTTAAATTTAAAAGTCGCAGGAGTTTTCCAGAAAGTAACGGAGCGTTATGTTGATAAAAATCAGCAATATAACAGCCTGTTAGTTTAGTTTTCCCCAATATCATAGTGCTCATGCGCTTACGGAAGCCGTGTACACGCTCGCGGTGACGCTTCTTAGGTTGGTATGTACGCTTCATGTGAATACACCTCCCATTCGTAGTTAGATTTGGCCTGCGGTTGGCAAGGCCAAACCACAATTCGTATTTCAGTTTATCACGTAACTATCTACTTAGCAAGCTTTCTAAAGCACTTTATTTATTTGCCTTTTTAACACGGTAACTCTTACGCATATGTTTGCTCCAGACTTTTTTGAAGACAATAGAAAACGCGTGATTCAGCCAAAATGGCCGAACCACGCGCGATCGTTATCAGTAATCCTAATAGAAGGCCTGACCTAATTAGGCTGACAATACCTTGCGGCCCTTTTGGCGGCGACGTGCTAGCACCTTACGTCCGTTGAAGTTTGGCTTAAATTCCAAAACGCTTTGACGAATACGACGCTTAACCCATACACGCTCATGACCACGCAACCCAACCTTCTTAGAAATAGAGATTCCCAAGCGGAAGTGGGTTGGTTGTTCACGCTCCATCGTGTAAACAATAAACATTTTGTTTGCGACCGAGTGATGTTGATCGAAGACTAATTGGAAATCAGCTTCTGTAGAACGCGTTGAAAATACTTTCTTAGCAGACTGCATCGATTTTCTCCATATAATATGTAGTTTTTATTTTTCGTCTTGATCGACAAACAAATTTGCCAACTTGAAGACGTGTTCCAAATTCTTCTTGATGATCGCCATGTCTTGGTCATGAGCTGATGGACGGGCAATCACTAAGATATCGACATCTTGGCGCTGCAAAATCAAAAGACGAATCAATAGCGTAAAGGCGATAATTCCCAAACCATAGTTGTTACCAAACCAAGCTGACACACCCAAAATTGAGCGTGAGAAGTTGGCGATGATAACGCCATGCCAGAAACCAGACCCTGAAACCGAACCCTTAAACATCACACCGGCGATAATCATAATGATTAAAGCGATAGCTGCGGTACAAATTGGCATTTGAACAATCAAAGGCAAGAAACTAGCGAATGGATTTACACCAGCTTCCTTATATAGGGCACTTTGCTCAGCTTGCATTGCAGCCATTGACTCAGTATCACGATTTGGATACTTTGCTTGGATAGCCTTCAAGGCAGGGGCAACTTCTTGCATCTTACGCATTGATTGCGTTTGATATACCATCAAATGCATAATGTACGTCATTGACGTTGTCATGCTGTTCTTTTCAGGTTGTCCCATCATAACCAAGTATGATGAAGCGAACGTGAATAGGGCAGCCAAAATTGGCAAAATGAACAAGTGATCGTGTTGACCAAGTTGTGCCCACAAGAAAGTTCCCGTTTCCAATTGCTTCGTCGTACGAATAGCCGTATACAAGGCAATCCAGCGCTTGTGACCACGCTTTGCCTTACGGATAGCGCGTTCGCGATCCTTCTCGGCACGCTTCTTAGCTTCACGCTCACGACGAATTTCAAATGGGTTTTGAATCGTCCATGTTTGTGCAACTTGGAAGGCGTTTGAGACCACCCAGTACAATGACAAGGCTGATGGTACGTTAATGGCAAAAATGAAAATCATAATTAATAACCCAAGACATAATCTCGCGAAATGCTTTCATGGGTGTTCTCCTATCATATATGTTTCTTACCCATAAGTTTAGCACACCTACCATGAAAAATTGTCCCAATAACAAGCGCCTTTACAAAACGTTCAGATTTTTTCAAGGTTCATTCACTGGTAGCAAAAAAGACACCGCAATAATTGCGGTGTCTTTAATAATTTTGTGACCATCAACTTCTGGATCTTCACCATAAGCATCAAATACCACGACACTTCCTCGGTGAACTTTGTCTGGCTTCAAGACAAATACGCGTTCGTTGTTCGTCAAATTAGGTTCCATTGAAGTTCCGTCAACACGGACCAACGTAAACCAGTAAGACTTAATCAAGAGCGCAATAATTAATCCGATAGCAATCGGGTTTTGACGTTGCCAACCCATGTGGTCACCAAGTTCAGTCAAGCTTGACCAGTTACCAACGTTGTTAACCGTATTCGTTGCCGTTTGCTCAGATTCAGGAATGAAATCTTGATCAACAACCTTGCCGTTAACCTTGATAACACCATTCACAGCGCTAACTGTGTCACCAGGCATACCAATTACACGCTTAACGTAGTCGCGCATTTTTAATTACTTCTCAAAGAAAGTCTTCCATTGTGTGTTAATGTTGGCCTTCTTTTCTGCATTACCCCAGAACGGCACCTTCACAACACCTAGAACCTTGTCTTCGCTGACAAAGCCCCAGTAACGTGAGTCGTTTGAGACTGTACGGTGATCACCAAGAACGAAGTATTGTCCCTTTGGCACCTTAACCGTATTTAAATCAGGCGTTTACTTACAGTGATGCCATTTGGTTACTCAACAAATCGGGCGAATTGGCAACTGCTGACAAGCAAACTTTGCTAGATGAGGCCAAACTTTCCGCGGCTTTCCAAACGCCACTCAAAATAGTGTCTGTGGATGACCAAACATTAATCTTACCGGTATAAAAAAATGCGACTAGCACGTAGCTAGTTGATCAAAATATGATGACGCTATCTGGTGGGCAACAGCAACTTGCTTGGTTGGCCTTTGTGCTTCATCAAGCGCCAGATTTACTAATTCTTGATGAACCAACCACATATTTAGACTTGCAGTACCAGCAAATCTTTCTCAAAACATTGCGACGCGTCCAAAAAGAGCGCCGTTTAACGGTTGTCATGGTACTACATGAAAAAACAACCTTGCTGCAATTAATGACCGATGACTTACAGCCAACGGCCGGCTTTATCACAGAGCGCCCAACGAAGATTGCGTTACTCGCACAAAAGAACGAATTGTTTGAACCACTGACCGTTCGTGATCTCTTAACAATTAAACAACCAGACTTAGACAACCGCATCATCAGTGATTTACAACTAAAACCGCTGCCCCAAAAGAATTATCAACAAGCGCGGTCTTACTCGCAATTAGCGGTCCATTATTCGTTCTAATGCTTATCCGAGGTGGTCGCCATGCTTAAATTTAATCAAGTTTCATTCAATCGAAATGATAAACGTATTCTGAATGATATTTCAGCATCAATAGAACCCCATCACATTACAACATTGATTGGACCAAACGGTGCTGTGTCCTAATTGCCATCGGTATTTGGATTGGTGCTCTAACTAGTTTAATTGGCGTCGTCTTTTTCTTGGGGGCTATTTTGCCGCAAATCGCTCGACTGATGGCACCAAAAGCGAAAACACAACAATTAATCGTTTCGACCGCTTTATGGGGGAGCTTATTATTACTAAACGCCGATACAATTGCTCGAACCGTTTTGGCGAGCATTGCCAGCGAAGGCTTTGGTCTGCCATTATCCACGCTTAGCACCGTAACTTGGCTACAAGTCATCCAACTAACCATTAGCGTTTTAGTTGGTAGCATCTTATTACTTTTGGTTTGGCATCATTTAAAATATTTCGCCTTATCATCCCAGCAAGTTCGTCTGCTGGGAATCAATGAATCACGGACAATGTGGTTTATGATGAATGGTAGTCAGTTTTTTACCACAGGCCTTTTGGTTTTAGTACCGAGCGTATTGGCCAATAATGTCATTTTCGGCGCACTCGCCGGTATTATTATCATGATTGGCTGGCGTTTGGTTATGCCAACTAATCGGGGTAACTTGCAACTCATTTTAATTGGTATTGCAACCGCAATGACTTTTCAGGCAGGCACGATAAGTGTTATCATCGCTTTGATGGTTGGTAGTACTGACCTGCCAGCCTTTTCAAACAGTGAAGCCTGGCATCTCATCATAACTTACCGATTGCCACGAATTATCGTGAGCATTATCGGTGGCGCCATCATCGGCGCTAGCGGCTTGTTACTACAGCTCGTCTTACGAAATCGATTTGTTGATGCCTCGATCTTAGGGTTTGTTTGCGCAAAACAATTGGCAAGCCATTAAAGCTGTGAAAAATGGGCATGTCTATCAAGCCAAAGAACCCATTTTTGGTATGACGGCCAATCTAAATGCGCCAAAAGCTTTTAACCAACTCAAAACTTGGTTAGACAAATAGAAGGGATGCCTATGAAACATCTTTATAACTGGCTATTGCTTAGTTTGCTAATGGCCGGGAGGGTCTTTCTTAGTTGGTACGCAACACAGCTATGTCGGTGACTTAATTGCCAAGGCTGGTGGGGATGTTATTGGTACAGGCGACTCAGCGTACACCAATTTGAACGCTGAGCAAATCGCCGCTGAGAACCCTGATGTCATCATTACCATGGCGCATGCAATGCCCGACAATGTTTTTAAAAGTTTTGATGACTACCAGCAAAAGCTAGCCAGTGATCATATTGCCACGCAGACATTAGATTTTTCAACACTTGATACGTTAAAAAGCAGCATCACAACTGTCGGTAAGCAATATAATAAGCAAACTGAAGCAAGTCAGCTAGTTAAACAATTGACGATTAAGCCAGTTAAGCAGTCGTCACGACCAAAAGTTGCACTACTCATGGGGATCACCACAAATGCGCAAGCTCAAGTATTTGATCAGTTAGCCATCCCCTTAGTTGGGGTACCCACACCTGGTGAGCAACAAACATTGCCAAAACGATATGCGAAATTGCCTCAAGTTGGTAATCACGTTGCACCGAATCTTGAAAAGATGTCATCACTAAAACCTGACGTGGTCTACTTAGACAGTGCATTAGTTGATGATGGTGGCGGATTAGTTATTGGGATTGCCAGTGCAATTGCCCTAAATCTACTAAAGAAGAAGTAAACTATGTCGAAAAAACAATTAACTGGATTAAGTATCCTATTTATTATTCTGCTCGTTTTAGCCGGTGGCTGGATATGGTTAGTGTCGCAAAATCCCGCTAATACCACGTCATCCCCGACAAAACGGATAATTGAACCAAGCGCAACCAGTGTAACAGTTTCATCTGAGAGTTCGAAAATTACCTCAAGTAGCGTTGAGACAAGTGCTTCATCAACTAGCAGTTCGGTAGCTTCAACCAGTTCTAGCGCTAAGAAAAAAGCCCCAACGACTAAAAAAGAGGTGCCATCTAAGTCAGTAACTCGTGAAACACCTTTGCCAATTGCGGCTATCATCTACACAAATGACCTGGCAGCTCGTCACAACGCCAACATTCGTGTTGATGTTGATAACATTAACTATCACCACAATTACACAGTTGGGTTAGTTGTTGATGGATCATCCGTGCCAGCAACACAAACGGCGACAGTTGCTTCAGAATCTGTCGCACAAAGTAGTCCTGCTGCGTCAAGCGAGGCTGGCACGTCACACCATAAAACGTCTTACGCAGCGGCCTATTTTGCCGGTTCGGCAACTGTTACACCCAGTGATAATGGTTATGCCATCACCTCAACAATTACCACCGATACCAGTTTGGGAAACTATCCGGTACAGATGCTAAGTGTTGATGGTGCTGGTGTTTCAATTGCTAAGAGTCAAGCAGGAAAAAATCAAACAATTACCTATACTTTCTTGGCGCTTCGATTGCAACCGCTATTGGTTTTGTTGGCACATCGCTCGGCCTAAACGTCTGGAGAAATCACCAAAATAATGATTAAAAAAATATTGATTACTGTCGCGCTTAGTTTAACTGCCATTTTGACACCAACCTATTTTGTTGCTGCAGACAGTTACACCGTTCCAATGCAAATTTTAGAGAATGGTACAAGTCAGCCGTTATGACGCCACAACACACAGTAGCGACTACAAACCAGGCGCAATCAGCAACTCAAAAGAGCACATCCGAGAAAAAACAACCTAAAATTCATGTCGCACAAAAGCAACTGCCAACGACCAATAGCACTAACCATCAAGCACAAGTTACGGTGACTGCGGGACATTCTAAGATGAATGCCGTTATGATTGCTAACGCGGACGCAACTTCCACATCAGCAACAAGTAATCCTGTTGCTGATCATAAGCCAACGGTTGTAGCACCAAACACTGCCATTAGTACCGCGGGTACGACTGACACAACGTCATCCAGCACCGCGGCGTCTGTTGCAAGCATCGCGACTACAGATGCCAATGCCGTAACCTCGGCGTCGGCTGATGTAATGCCACAACCGATTACTTTCAATGATGTAGCACACGATGCGAAGGTTATCAGTACTGAATTGGTCAATGGTTTCTACCAATCAGTTATCCGTCTAACATTGTCACCATCAGAATTATCAGCGCCAATTGTGACTAATATTCACGTGATGTTTACACAACCAATGTCTTACGACAACTATTACAGCATTCGCTTAATCATTGGCGATGCGCCGATAACAAAGCCTGACACACCAAAGACGGATGTCACCGAGGAAATGCGTCGTTTAACTATTATGCAATCCGATAATGACAAGCCATCAATGGCGGCCACTTACATGTTACCGACGATTAAGTTAGTTAAAAATGCCGATGGATCTTACTTCGCTTTCGTTACAACGCACACGCCAGAAATGATGGGTCAATCTACTGATAATAATAAAAGTTCTTCTAGTTCTTCTCAATCTGCTCAGAGCAACGGTTCTTCTAGCTCTGAGAATGCTAAAAGTTCTTCCCAATCTTCTAAAATCAGTAGTTCTGCTAGTTCCGAGATGACTAACAGTTCTTCTGAATCTTCCAAGATTAGCAGTTCTTCTAGTTCCAAAAAGGCTGAGAACTCTTCTACATTCAGCGATACAAAACATGCTACTAAAGTAATCAGTAACAAGTTAGTTGACGGTTACTATCAATCCGTTATTCGCCTTACACTGACAGAAGCGGAAATTTCAGCACCAATCGCAACGAATATTCACGTCGAATTTACTCAGCCCTTAACTTACAAGGAAGATTACATTATTCGTCTCATGATTGGGAAAGCCAACGAAAAGCCCGATTCCAAGCCGATTCCGCCCATCTCGGAATCTACTCGTGAGTTAAACATCCTTCAAAAGGATAGCAATGAGAAATCAATGGCCGCCACTTACATGCTGCCAACTGTTAAGCTAGCCCAGAATGCTGACGGTTCTTATTACGCATACATCACAACTCATACACCGGCTATGATGGGGCAATCACCAATCACAATGAAATTGTCTGACTTTACCATCAATGGTGTGGCGGCTACAAAGTCCGGCACCCATTGGTCAGTGTCATTACCTGTAAGCGAATTAAGCAAGGCGCTTAATACTAAAGTAACGCTAGTTATTAATGATGCCGTTCGCATGCCTGCGCAAACAGACTTAGCGCTTAGCCTGGATAAGGCAGTCAAGATTAATGACAGATCTGTAACGGATAACGGTTCTGGAAAAAGCGATTCTGTCAGTCCACTACCGGATGGTGTTTATCAAATGCCAATTAATCACTACAAGCCTGGGACGAATCAGGCATCAATGGTGGCGCAATATTATAAGCCGACTGCTACTGTGACCGTGAAAAATGGTCGTGCAACCATCGATACAGAAGAAGTAAGCACACCAGCTGTTGGTCCTGAACTCATCGAGGCCAAGTTTGATGAGCAAACATACTCATATACAATCACGATGCCCACTAAACAATTGAACGGTGTCATTAATACACTTGTGGATTACTTACCCGCTGGATTGGACCCAACATATGCAAAATTTATGAAGCCATTCCGTTCTGATTTATATTTTGTTTGGTCATCAGCCGACAAGACTTACAACTATAATCACAGAACGCATTACACACCGGGCGATAAACCAATTCCTGGTCGAACAGGCTTCGGCACTGAATCTGTTATCGCGCAATACTTTAAGTCACGACAACAAGTAACAATTAACACCGATGGAACAGCGACAATTAAGTTCCAGTTAGATCCTAGCAAAAAGAAACTGGCAACTTTCCGGCACTATCACGTTAGGAGAAACGTATTTATCATGCATCATTTATCACGAACGGTAATGTTATTTTCAACAATTATTCTGGGCGGAATTGTGTTGACGACAACATCACTGGACGGCAGCGCTAACGTTCACGCTTCAGAAATTTACCAACCAGTTTCAAATTCGGTTGATGCTTCCAATTTAAAACCTGGAATATATGACGTCACTGTCGAAACTGGCGCTAGCTGTTGCTAATTATCATGTGCTTTTCGGTGTGCTTTAAAAAAATAATCTACTGATAAAAAAACACTCCTAAACCTTGGAGCCTTCCTTGTTTCGCCTTGAAATTTCTGCATAGAATGACTTATGTTACGGCGTCCGCTTTATTCGAATGATCGTACAAAAGAACACGTGGAAGTGTATTTTAATAAACTGTTTCTAAAAATAAAAATGACAAGTCTACATCAAAGTCTAGCCAATCAGACGCACCTAAGCACTCTAAAATAACACGCGCAACAATGATTACAGCTGGCGTTGTGATTACGGCGTCAGTCGGCTTTGTTGGTGCTTCGCTTGCACTTAACATTTTCAAACACCAATAGCATTTAAATCACGGCTAGATAACTGTAATTGTTCCACGTGAAACAGCAACTACAGCAACACCGTTTGAGCCCGCACCAGTTACGTTCACTACTGTTGCATCATCCGTACCGATGGCACCAACACCATTGGCAGTGACTCATCCAATTTCGTCACCACAAACGGCTAGCACCTCAGAATTAGCGACATCTGATAAGACAATCAAATTAACACCGGCTAAGAAGCTAGTGAACGGTTACTATCAATCTGTTTTCCGTCTAACACTAAGTGAATCTGAACTTACGACACCAATTTCAACTCACATTCACGTGCAATTTACATCACCACTTGTTTATGACGAAAACTATGAGATTCGTCTGGTTATCGGTGATCAATTGTCTAGCAACGCATCAGTTAACAATCAAAATGAGCTGACAGATACGGGTAGCTTAAGCATTTTGCAAGCCGATAAAAATGATAAGTCAATGGCAGCTAACTATATGCTAGACACCGTCAAACTAACCAAAAATGCTGATGGCACGTACTACGCTTATCTAACAACGCACACACCAGCAATGATGGGCCAAAATCCAATTCGTTTTAACGATGCAAAACACGCCGCTGAGTTAATGAGCACTAATGCAATGAACGGACGCGTCATCGAAAGCCCAACGGCTGATATGCTGTTTGATATTAAGAACGCAACCCTCACTAACAATCCATCAACAGTTCCCGAGGTTCCTGATTCTACAACATCAGACAAGCCGGTCCCATCTCAACCAGCAACAAAACCCGCGAAACCTTCTACGGATGTTACTGATGTAGAAACAGATTCAACCACCTTGAAGACGCCGGCCACAATTACTGTTAATAATGGACAAGCTAATATCGATATTGAAACTAGTAACGAAATGATTATGGGCATGATGTCTAACTACCGTTTCAATGATGTTAAAGCAACCGCTAAGGGCACGCACTGGTTGGTTACTTTACCGGTCAATGCATTAAGTAAAACGATCGCAACTAGCATGACCATTAGTCTAGTTGTTGGGAAACAATTATCTGATGAAACACCAACCGATAATCAAAATACTGATACATCTGTTAGTGATAATAATGGGGCGATTTCAGATTCAAGTACGACAGCGGACGCTAATGTATTGCAAGATGGTGTTTACAAGGTGCCATTTACTAATTACAAAACTGGTACGACGACTGCTTCAAGTATGAATAGAGCAATTATGGGGAAAACTCCAATTGACTTTACGGACACAAATCATGCAGCTAAGTTATTGAGTACCAATTTAGTGGATAACTACTATCAATCGGTGTTCCGCTTAACATTGACTGAATCTGAAATTAAGGCACCCATTACTACCAACATCCATGTGGATTTTACCTCTCCACTTGTCTATGACCACAGATACGATATTCACTCACTGGCACAACCCTTTCAAAGTACATCTGTTGACGAGCGGGGGACTACCGGTGAAGAGTCAACACACGCATTGCGCATTTTGCAAGCTGACAATGATGAAGAGTCAATGGCAGCTAGTTATATGCTGGATACGGTTAAAATAAGCAAAAATGAAGATGGTACTTACTACGCTTATCTAACGACTCACACACCATCACAATCGCTATTATTTCAGGGTTTTATTTTATTTTTTAGGAGAACAATATTAAGTATGAGTAATTTATCACGTACTGCCGTTTTGTTTTCAACAGCTGTCTTAGGGGGAGCGCTGTTAACGACATCAGTTACCAGCACTGCAACTGTCGCATATGCTGCCGAAATCACTGCATCAAATTTGTCATTTGATATGACCAGTAACGAACCACCAAATCTCCCTAACCCAATGACCGCAAATGTTTGTTTCATACCTAATAACCATTCCCCAAATATATTTGTTGTTTTCATTTTAACACTTACATATGCAATTCCTAAACTTCGGAATTGAGCTTGCATTAATTCTTATAATCTGCATAGAATGGTAAAAGTTAAATTGTGAACTTTCTGTGAATTTTTTAAAATTGAGGCCTGTTGATTGTGTCCAATCGCAACAATCACGTGATCAAAACTAGGTAAGTCCAAATCACGCAACGCATCTTCGTCTTGGGCATCAGCAATCACAGCGTGGGTTGCGACATCCATGTAGTTTTCAACCAACGTTGGATTGTTATCAATCGCTAGTACTTCTTGATCAGCCGCAATTAGAGATTCACCCAATGAATGCTTGTCACCCAAATCAATATAGTTAATCAAGTTAGGTGTCATGATTTGTTCAGCCAAACGTTGCGCCATTTCGTGTTCAGGACGAACAACTTGGTCGGCACCAACCTTATCTAGCACACGCGCGTGCAAATTGTTTTCGGCTTTCGCAACAACGTGACGAACACCCATGTCCTTCAACAAAATCGTGGATTCAAAGTGCTTTACATCAACACTCTCACCGACAACGGTAAGCACATCGCCAATTTGAATCATCTCTGAAGATTCCGGCGCTACAACAACTCGTCCTTGCGACTTAATCGCAATAACATTCAATCCGTAATTCTTACGAATGTTCAATTCCGAAATTGTCTTATTCGCAAACTTCAAATTGGCAATCTTAATTTCACACGGTCAATTGAAAATCTCTCCAAAAGCGCCATCCCCAACGTTAACACACTCGCTTTCACCAACCGCGAGCTCTCTTAAGTCGTTAACTTCAGCTGAGAACCTCTTTCTTCATCAAGACATCAATTAATAATGTTAACTATAATAACTTCTTATTTATTAGTCAAGCTTTCCGGCTTATTTCACCTTTTCAACGAGTACACCAATGGCGATCATCTGAATGTGCCGGGACTTCAAACCACGTGACAATTCACGTTGCTCATTTTGATTTTCCATAATAAACCCTCACTGCATGGGGTATAAAAAAAGTCCCCATGCCAAATTAAATTTGACATAGGGACGTTCATTAACGCGGTTCCACCCTAATTCTCAATCAATTATGACTGAGCAACTTAATGATTCCCATTTATCACCAAGATATTCACGGACGAAATCGATGAATGAACGCATCTTAGTATTTGATAGCAGCAACTCACCAACCGCTCGCATCATCAAGTAAGCAAAGATACCCGTGATAATGTACGCCAGGATAAGCGATGGACCGGCGGCTTTAATTGCCGTTCCAGATCCCAAGAACAATCCCGTTCCGATGGCATTCGATGCAAACCCTGATTCCAATTCACCGAACCAGCGAACATTCACCAAATTCAATGCTACCAAGACCACAACCACAATCAATGGGGTTAGCCATTGCGGTAGGAAGGGGAACCAGTAACGAAGATAAATTCCGGTTGCTGTTAAGTCAGCCATGGCCAAACTTGCCCAACTCAACCAATAGGCCCAGCCGATGGCATTCAAACCAACCATTTCAATTCCCGTAAAGGCGAAGATTACCATTGGGAATGCCATCAAGAATCCTGAGAAACCTGTGGCAAAGAAACCACCGTGATCAACCAAGTTTGCAAAGCTTGCCGTGTGACCACCAGTGTGGAACCCAGTTGCAATCAAGCCAAGCCCTGCGACAATCAACGCGATAATCGCAATAACCTTACTAACTAAATCAGCAGCAAACTTAATTCCCATACCAGCGAACACTTGCACGAAAGGTGATTGTGATGTGTTGATGTCATTCCAAGGATAGATTGCCATGATAATTGCAACCGCACCAACGTAGAACAGACCAACACGAACTGGAACGGCGTTGATTGCCTTTGGCAAATCACGCTCTGGGTTTTCCGTTTCACCAGCAAGGAAGAAGTAGTTCAACAACACAACTGCCAAGAAGATGATTGATGATGCCAACATACCAGTTACTGGCACCATGTTCTTAGAAATCTTGGCCAATGAGTGTGGTGCTTGCTTGTTCTTTGCCAACACATACAACGTACGTGATGTTGAGAAGATAGCTGAGTTAGCAGCTGACAATGCTGATGTTAGCACAACGAAGCCCAAAACCAAGATAACCAAAACTGCCAAGAAGAAGGCAATCGTCAAATAGCTCGTTGCCGGGAACAATGGCATCTTGTATGGATTAGTTTCTGATGCAGTCGTCTTCTTGTACTTGATGTGAGCCAACATAATCAAAATCCAAACGAAGATAAAGCTAATTGTTGCCACACCAGTAATCAAAACGAAGATTTGTGATACTACAAGATAAGTGGCACAATCAAATGATTACCGTTGGTGATCGTAAATAAGCAAAAAAATTGGCAGCTCGCAAACGCGAACTGCCAATTTTTATTTTTACAATGTTTGTTGCTTACGCTTTGACCAAAGTGTATACCCAGCAATCATCAAAATAAAGAAGATGATTGTAGCGATAACTGAGACTTGCGTTGCAGGACGCGATGCCTGGCTACTTCAGCCAGCAACGCCAAGCCGGTGAGATGTTGATGAATTCACCATTCGATACTACGGTTATCAGTCCTGTTATGTTCCATGGAGGCGCGGCTGGAAAGGCAATTATCACAGACAGTCACGAAAAGACGCCTGCGCAAACTGTTTCACGTGAAACAGTTGCTCTTGTCTACTTGGAAGCCTTCGAATCAGAAAGCTTGGTCGACGCTGTCCGTGATGCCGATATTATCGTCAGCTTCGTCGGATCATCACCAATGCCAACGTACGCGCAAGCCCTATTGGATGCGATTGACCAATCTGGTACAGATGTTCAACGTATTTTGTGGCTGGGTGCCGGTGGTATGAACCAAGAAACAACTGGTCGTGAAGGTGAACTTTGGAAATTTGCACAAGAAAATGAGGTGGTAACAATGACAAATGTACTAGTACTTGGTGCAACGGGAAATGTCGCACAGTATTTTATCGATAATTTTGAAAACGTCGCGCCAAACGATATGCAATTGACATTGTTAGCGCGTCGTCCACGCGGTCTAACGCGTGACCAACAAAACAGCTACCAAGTCTTTCCTGGTGACATGTATTTCTTTGGAGCAAGGCTTTAATGATATTCGCATGGACACATACCCTAAGAATGTCATTATGCAAAAAGTTATGACTAACCTTGGCTTCGATTATCGTGGCATGGTTGAAATGCCAGTTCCTCACGGTGAGCGCATGGCTTACCAACTCATTCTGGACTAGCCCTTTTGCAACCACTATTTTAATTTTCTGTGCTATTATGCTTACGTGCAAGTTTACGAAGGCAAGGTGTCCGGCATCGCCAAGTTGATTCCTGGACCAGAAGGACCCTATGAAGAAATCGATGGTTCATGGGCAGGAGATGCTACGCAATATATGACGATTCACCGTGTGGGGATGGACGGCACCATTCGTGGCAAGGGACTTGCGCAACAATTCCTACAAGATTTGCTGGTTAATGTAAGAAACAAACCTTTTATTCTGAGGAGAATACTTATGACGACTTATACCCGTCGTGCGCGTTTGTCAGATTTAGACGCCATTAGCACAATTATTGACCATGCGATTGCCTTTTTGGCCGAGCAAGATTCACCACAATGGCAACATGGGGATGGTCCTTCTCGTGAAGAATTTGAAACGGCTATTACTGAAGGCATAAACCCAGATCCAATCAGTGCACCTTTAACAGCACGGAAGATCCAATCTCCTGGTTGTTTTTGCATGTCGAAACCTCATGAATTTCATTTGATAATATCAATTCTAACTGAGCCCCACAGCGACAACAAGCTGACTGGCTAATCTGTTGTCATCTTGATAACAAATCGACATCATATTTCGGCTAGAATAGCCTATTAAACGCTTTCGTGCTTACCAAGCACAAAACTAATCGCAAAAGATAGCGCAAAAATACCTAAAATTGCGCCGATACCAACTGGCAAGAAAAAGAAAATATTTTCCTTCAGGCGCTTAAATGGGTGCGCCAAGAAATTGATAATTCGCTCATATAATCCAAATACAGCAGCTAATGCGCCACCACTAATACCGGGTAGGAGGGCACCCGCTAAAATCCAAGCACCAAAACTTGGCTCAATTTCTGAAAAGAGTGGGGCACCAAACAGCAAAAATGCCAACATCGCAGCAAATGCCACAATCATAATTGCCACATCGACTTTGGTACGTCCTTCCTTGGCAGCGTCACGCCACAAAGATGGCCACGTCCCGATGATTGCACCTACGAAGAACCAAAGGGTTTTAGCATACGCAACCTTGAAAATGTAAGCCATGAACTTTGATAGTAGTGCAATGATGGCAAACAATCCAATGACAATTGGTACCAAAACACTTAAGTCACCATGCTTAATACCGTCACTCATGCCTTTATATAACCCTAAGTAAATCAAGAAATTGGATGGGCTCAGCCCCGGCACGATTAAGCCCAGACCAATTATGCACGTTATCGTGCGACCGCTTTATCTTTATTTCGTATTCATCTTATCTTCCAAACGACTCATCCACCAACCAAGCCACGTTCCAAGTGCTAGCAGTAACGCTGAAATGACAACGTGAATAATCGTAAAGTCGTTAAAATCATTCGGCACAATCATGATTGTTGACGCTAAAACAATTCCAAAAATACCGTGGAATAGCACTAACTCATCAATCACCTGACTATCTGCCAGCTCAAATTCAAATGCCTCTAAATTTAAATGCATGGTCACATTCATAATGTTTACCTCATTCACTATCAGTATTAAGTGACGTGATTGTAGCATCGTTACTCACCTGGTTACCTTTGTGACAACTTGGTACTTGAATTCCTTAACCTTTTTTGAAAAAAAGCGGTACAAATGAACATAGTGTTTATCCATTTTCTTCAGCAATTCATAGGGTAATATAACTCGCTTACCTTCAGTTTCATAGTATAGGTTACCCGGCACTAAATCACGTGTCGTCAAATCATCTGATGAAAAAGCTTCTGCCAAATCGCCTTCGTACAATCGCCCATAATGATCTAACATCGTGACTTTCAACTTCTTTTTACGCATTGCTTACAATATGGCGAACGAAATCAATTATGTGGACGGTTTTAGTCGGTATTATCAGCATGGCTATTTTGCGCGCTATTTAAAAAGCAGGCGGATTTTAATGTCCGCCTGCTTTTATAATTTACAGCTTAGTATTATTTCCTGATCTGCCTGCTTCAAAAACGCGACAAACGCTTCTGCATCGACTGCTGCAGTCCGGATTAGCTACCTGGTTGCCTCGTATCTCACCATTTGTTTTAGTTCGTTTTGGTAAATTACCAAACTGGCTACAATCTTTTTTAGCGTTCATTCCACTAAGCCTGATGACAGCGTTATTTTTTGAAAATCTAGTCGTGATTAAAGCGGGACAACTACCTGGCATTAATTGGTTAGCCGTTTTCGCAACTATTCCACGTCATCACAACTCGTCGTTTAATTATCACGACTGTCGGTAGTACGGTTTTGATTTATCTCATCATGGCACCATTTTTTGGCAGTGCTAGTGCAGTACTGATTGCGACTGTTATTGCTGCTGGACTAAGTGCATATTTGAATGCTAAACGCCCAGGAGGTTTTGTATGACAAGTTATTACGTCATTGTGTTAATTACTTAGTAATCATACCAACACCAACATCACGGTTAGCTGGCAGCACGGTGTAAATGTCTCGTCATATCTTGCGTGGATTATTGCGACATTCGTTGGGGCCTTTTTTGGTCAATTTATTCCAAACCCACAGCAATTTGGTTTGGATTTTGCTCTAGTCGCTATGTTTGCGGCGCTTTGGTATTTTCAAATCGATACTGCCAAAGGTAGCGCACAATTTTTAATGACCAGTTTGGCTGCTTCCATGGCACCAGTATCTGCGATTACTTCATTAGTATTTCTAGTTAACGCACGGCACTTATTGATGTCGCTATCGATGGCTCAAAAATTTAGCCATCAATCATTGCCATCAGCCATCGGCATGGGATCCCTGTTAACTGACGAATCCTACGGTGTGTTTGCATTGTAATTGCACATATCTTTACAATCTGGAAAGTAGGGCAGGCTTATGGATGAAACGTACACGTTCAAACGTGGTGTATTAGATGCTGCACCAACCATGTTAGGGTACTTGAGCATCGGGTTAACGGTTGGGATTCTGGGCGTCAGTGCGCATTTGCCAATTTGGTTCATTGTTGGCATGTCAATTTTTGTTTATGCCCAATGTACTATAGCTAAACATAACGCGTTCCTCCATTTGGTTCAAAAGATGATTTCTGCTATTCAATGATTTAATCGTAGTTTGAAAGCCTTAAAGAAATTTTTGATGAAACTTTTTCAACCTTAAACGAGCACTTTATTAAATCTGTTTTTTAATAGCTGTGACAAATTTATCGCTAGTGATTTCCGAGTATGTATGAATCGCAATTGCGATTCGTCTATTTTTTTAGATATTCCTTGTTAACTACATTGATACTTGTTGATATACAGGTGCCGGCAATTGATATGCCACTGTTTCTTCCGCTGAGCCAACTTGGCGCAAATCCACATTTTGGCCATCATTGGTTGTCGCAATAAAATCACAAATGGCTGGGTCGTAAACAAACTTTGCATAATCGATTCGCTTTAACATTACGTGAAGAACACGCTGACGCCATTTCTAATGGTCACACTACTAAGGATGTGGTCTTGAAGAGTGCTAATGAAGTCGGCCATTTCCTGTACTTTGCCGGTACAAACACTTGGCTTCAGCTAAAAGATGCTCAGGGCAGAACTTTAAACGAACTTTCACGCGCTTAGACCACAAAAATAGACGCTAAAGCTCCTAAGAAACCAGCAAAAGCGCAACACCGTTTTAAGCAAGACTTTGCAGATGTGCCATTCTTCATTGATTACAACGGTGCAAAGGCAACCGTTACTTGGCGCAAGCGTGATGAAATGGTCATCGCTGCGGGCGCAACATTGCAAACTGATATGCCACTGAACAAAGATGGATCAGTCGGCTTTGCACAGTTTAACTGAGCAAATTTATCGTGCGTTTATGATTAACGCTCACAGCCCATACCACAAGTAAATTTAGAGGATCTGATCATGCCCGAGAAAATCACGATTACGCTATCCGAAGAAACAGCCAACGCTTTGCCAGAATTGTTTGGTACAACTGACTTATCTACTGGAATTGCCAAGTACCTTGATTCCTTAGTCGAAAACAGCCTTGGCCATCAAGGGAAACGAACGTAGCAGCGAAGAACTTGCTGCCGAAATCGATAAGTTGGCTCTTCGCGGTGATTCGGATATCACTTTCGTCATCGGTGGATCACTCGGTTTGGCGCCTGAAGTTTTGCAACGCGCCAATACACAAATTAGTTTTGGCCGATTTACGTTGCCACACCAATTGATGCGTCTGGTGGGAAAATTGAAAGAAAAATACCTGAAAGATGGTATTGCAGAATACGCAAAACGTTTGCAAAAGTTTGCAAAGTTCGAAATAATCGAGGTTCCCGACGAAAAAGCACCCGAACAATTGTCACAGGCCCAAATGGACCAAGTTATGGGCAAAGAAGGCGAACGCATCCTATCAAAAATCAAGGATAAGGAATATGTTTTGGATAACTATCCACGTAAACCCTATGAATCTTTGATATAATAACGTTTGTAGCCAATTCACAACCTGTTAGTAACATGTGGAAAAGGTATTAATTGCAATTTGTTTAAACAGTTATCCACAACTGTTAAAAACTATGATGAAATCAATAAATTTCTTAAGAAAGGTTTAAGACGGATGAATATTAAAATCATTGGTGTCCCTGTTTTCCGAATATTACAAACTTACATCCTTTTCATACTTTGTATTCAATTATTTCAGGCAAAAATGGGGTGTGCAAAACTGTTTTTACTCCAGAATTTTTTGTGGCTTAAATTGTGAAAAATTATGATCAAATGCCGAGTTTCTAACGTTTCCAGAGTTATCCACACGATTTTTACCCATCTGTGGATAAATGTAGGGGAAAAGTCAGTGTGGAAAACCTGTGCGAAACTAATTGTTACATGCAATACCCCTAAATATGGGCATTTCTGAAGTGTTGTTAAGTTTAACCTTAATGAATTTTAGAGATTTTGGTAGCTTTCTGAATTCACATGCCAAAATGTACGCCTTTTATCGACAAATATCACGATTTTCATGTATATGATGCTAAATCACTGTGGCGGTGTTAAACCACTGAATCGTTTTTTCATAATATTAAGTATCCCCCAACTTGATTTATTATACAGGAAGCGTGATGAAGGTTTTACACAGAATTTTGTGGATAAATAGGGGATAACCGCATGCTTTTCCCCACAACCTGTGGAAAACTTGTGGATAAAATGGCCATTTGTGCAATGAAACCCACTATCCACAATCAATAGAATAATCTGGCCGAATAGTGACCAGGTGGTCGCGGTATTCACAACGGTCAAACCCGTAATTGCGGTTGCCGACACGGCTGTGAATAACGCATCCATAAAACTAATATGAACACCTTGTTGATGTGAAATTGGTAATGTCAAAATCAAGGCGCCGACAAAGATAATTGCCAAAAAACCTAACGTTAAGACTATCAAAACAGCGCCAATGACTTGGATGATGGCAGATAGCGAGAAGACATACTGCAGCACACTCTTAACATCCGCTAAATTACGCAGATTCAAAGCCTGTTGTGCCATCAAACGCGCTTTCAAATCCATTCGTTGCCCAGTGATTGCAAATAACAAAACCGCAAACGTCATAAATCCAAGGGCACCGATTTCAATCATGTCTCGCCAAACCAAGAATCCAAGTGAACCGGCTGAAATTAACAGCATCCAGACCAATAAAATGTATGGATCATTGCGCAAAAAGAATACTGGTTCATCGAAAAATGTAAATCCAGCATTACCGAATGCCGAAATTGACGATGCAATGCTCAAATAAATACCGTGCGTCCAGCCGAAGCGGGGAATAAAGTCCGGCATTCCAGCTGTTCGAGGAACAACCGCTAAGAACAGCGTATCCATCACGCGGTGACCAATTGAAGTCGAATTAGCCAACGGCGCCAAGCCTTTTTCGGTAAACAAGAAGAATAAGAATCCTAATCCGGTTAACCACGCTGAGACGTACAACGCCACGCGGGTGTGCAAACTCAATCGGCGTTGCTTGTGGAATAAGAGCAAATTTTGGCTAAAACGACGACCACCGAAATTAACCGTTTCCTGACCTCTGAGGGCTGCCATTGACTGCAACCATAAAATACCAAGCGTAGTCGTTTTAATACCACCAGACGTTGATCCTGGCGTTCCTCCGACGAACATCAACAGCATGATAATCATTAAACCAGCCGCCGAAATCGAACTAAGTGGCACAACTTCAAGAACCACCTTACCAAAATCAGTCAGGTGAGGGGTTAGCCCCATCGAAAAACCAGTTGTTGAAAAGGCTGAAATGACTTCGAAGACAATGTATTCAAGACCTTCACCCTTAGGAATTGATTCCGTGATGGTTAGCAACAATGACACGCCGACCACGAATACGCTGGATATAACAGCCAACATCATCGCTTTAATCACAATTTCAATTCCTATGTTTAAGACTATTGTATCCAGAATGCACATAAAAAGCACCGACAAAATATTGTCGGTGCTTAATTTCTAACCAATGATAATTTCTTCAGTTGGGTATTGGAAGCTCGTTGGCTTTTCACGAATATTCATGACCGAGAACATAACCGTGTACAAACCAACACGGCCAATGAACATCACAATCATGATACGACCAACAAATGGCTTAAATTGCTTGTGGATTTGCTCTTCATCACGACCACTCGCAATCACAAAATGACCATTTGTCGCTTCAAGTCGCTTTAAAATTTGGTCAAAAAAGTCCTCGTTAATCCTTTTTGTATCACTCAAAAACGTCCCATCCAAGTCCGTTGCTACCAAATCAACCTTCGTCATGATTTCCCCCGTAAAGTTCAAACGACCTTGATCGCGCAACATATACACCGCCTCATGACCAGTAAATAGCGCGCCTTGACGTGGATCAAATGGTAAATCAGCCACAACTTGCATCATTGTTTCAACTTCCGCTACAGACAACCCGGACACATTTAGCAATTCGCCTTTAGCCGTTCGAACAACTGCACCGTTATCAGCCACAACATCATAGACAATATCGACTGATCCGTAACCCGACGTGGTCACGTGGGCGCGATTACCCAACGCGTCACGCGCTGCAGCGATGAAATCCATCATTTGATGCTCAGCATACGTAATCGTCACCTTCAAAATTGGTTCGTGAATCTCATCTAATGAATCAATCATCTTAACATTTGAAAACATCATCAAAACTAGCGATTGATGGGCGTTATTATCAGCATCCGCAACAGGGTAGGTTGCAATTAAGGTTTTATCACCATTTGGCATGGCAAATGGACGCTTCGCTTTTGCCAACATTTCAGCATCATTCAACCCGTCACCAAACGCAACCAAATCTTGCTCCAAATTAAGACCATAATGCTTGGCAACATACGCCAACCCATTAGCCTTATTAACATCTGGTGCCTAACTTCATCTTTAAATTTTAAATCAACAATGTTACTAGTTTGTGAACTTCACAAAGTCGCTTTTTGAACATCAAGCCAAGGTATGATTCCTGTATACAAAAATACGTTTCAATATGCATAATTTTGCATATTGAAACGTATTGTCGTCTTATTATTTATTTAATAAATTTTCCAAAGTTGTTAAAACTCCGTCGTGAGTATAAAAAGCGCCATAGAGCTTAATCAATCGTTTCATCTTGGCAACAATCTGTTCATCAGCCCCTAAAACATCGAATCCAGATCGTTCTTTTGGTTGTTCACCATCATATACAGTGCATGATACCCGTTGTGCGCCAACTTTAAATACCATATATGCCATGGTTATTCCTCCTTGAACTCCGATGCGAACAAACATGTTCACTACCGTCTTTATAAAATCTAAACCTTTTGTTGTGACGTTATTCACAAATAACAATTAGTTGTTTGTATCATACATTTGGCAGGTGTTTTTGACCGTGTCTTCAGCCGATAATTTACCTACCGTTACCGGCAACTTTTGCAGCGTTTTTTCTTTAAAATCACCATTTTCGGTTAGTACACCAACACTTTTCAACTGGTGCAACAAGTAAAGGGGCGTTTGTCATTCATCTGGGTAAAGGGACACGCAACCAGCGCAGGTAACATTCTGGTAGACAAATTGCTTAACGAAGCAATGGATAATCTCAAATAATTGCTAAATCATCGTCATTATTGACGGTGATTTTTTATTTTATGTTGCTCTAAACCCCTGCTATGACTGTTTTGTGAAAACAACAACGAAATGGAAATTCTCGGTCTAATCAACGCGCTTTTGCAGATGGCCAAAGTTCCTGAACCAGTCACGATTGTCAGCGATTCAAAGTACGTTCTAGACACTGTCACAGATTGGATGTACAACTGGCAATCAAAGGGGTGGCGTAAAGCTTCTGGCGAAATTGCTAACTTAACTGCTTGGCAACAAGTCTATGATTCAGCTTACGATGGTAAATTTGATGCAAAAGATGAATATTATTACATCTTCACGGATGGTGGTAGTCGTAACACAGGCAATGTAGCTGGTGGTCACGTGCGTCCAACTGACAAAGCTGCTTGGGCGATCGCTATTTACCGTGGCTCAGATATGCAGACACCCGTTTTCTCAGACAGTGGTGCTTTTTACGGTCGCACGTAGGGAGAAACAATGAAGACCTACGCAATTGTCGGAAACCAGTTCGAGGGCCTCTACACCAAGCCATGGTCTGAGGTTCAAAAGTACACCCACACAAAGCCAGCACCGAAGTACAAAGGCTTTGCAACGCGCGCTGAAGCACAAGCTTGGTTTGATGATCAAACTGGCGCCTCAGGTGATTTATCACGTAAATACGAAAATAAATCAAACCCGCCATTAGCAAAAGCATTGTGCCATGGGTCAATGAAAATTGGCCAAACCCAATGCCCGTTGGAATCGATGGTTCATAAGTGAAATAATACTTAAACATCCGGTTCCCCTTCGAATAAAAAACAGCTGAATAATTCCGTTACATAACAATTTAAGCTATGATATTACATAAGATTAATCGAAAATTAGGATGGATGGCATCCACCGCAATCATCATCAACCCAAAGCCACACAAATGCAGTGGCAACAAACTTGGTTCCCATTGACCAGTCACAGCCAAATAGAAATCCTTAAATAATTCCATCGTCCAAATGGCAATCGCAATCCCCCAACGCATGTGGCGACGACGGCTGTCAGTTGCTGCAGTATAATAGCGGACAATATACCATAATTCACGCCAGTTTGGCACCATTTCGCCACTCACCATCAACATCATTGGATAGGCAATCAACAATGCGTGAATCAAGAAACTTTGCAATGCCCATTGATTCATAATTGGATAGTACGCCCAATCTGGGAAAATTTCAGCGGCGAAAGCTCCCCAAATCGTTAAACTATACAAAATTTCGCGGGTGGTTTTGTCCGTGTACATGATGACCCACAGCAATGCCAAAAGTGAGAGCACCACAGTGATATACAAAGCACCATGTCCAAAGGCTTGTTGCAAAGGCTCCAACGGTGATCCTGGCGCTGCGACGTTTAGGAAGAAAAAGTTCGTTCCCAATTGACCATTCACCCAAATGACAAACGGTACGACAACAGCCAAGAATAATACTGGACCTATCATCGTCCCTGTTATCTCAGCTTGGTTAATGAACGTGATTTTCGTTAAGAAAACGAAGCTCGTAAACCCTGATCATGATTTAAAAATTCCATTGTAAACACAAAAACGGTAGAACTCAGCGTTCTACCGTTTTTTCATATCAGATTATACTGTGACAGCCACCGCCGCTTTACGACGCTTGGCAATTTCCCATGTGGCCAATATGTTGCGCAAACCCTTGTTATTCGTTCCGGTCATGATTGCCGCCGGAATTGCTGGTAGTGTCGCCACACTCTTGTCGATCAAAGGAACGCCGTTTTCAGCTGGTTTTGGCGCATCTGGCCTAATTGGTCCTCTAACCGCTTTACAAGCATCTGACGGCGCCTATATTTGGTTGAGACTGCTTGGCGCGTAGCTAGCATTTGCGGCTTTGATTGTTTCACCTATTTCATCAGTCGGCATCGCGACTGCACTTGGCATTGCTGGCGTCGGATCTGGTGCAGCGAATGCTGGTATTGTTGCTGGCGCGCTGACATTAGCCTGGATGAGCGCTTCGGTGAATCCAATCGGTGGCACAATTGCCCACGTTATCGGCTCACCAAAAATTCAAACTTCAGCTTTGCTCGTGATCGTGTTGGAACCTCGGCTCGGTCAACTCAAAATTATTTTCTTGCCCACTATCACGTTGTTGATTGGTGGTGGCGTTGGTTTGGCGACTTTGCCTTGGATGATTCGCATCCAAAATGCGATTGGTAATGTCGTTGCGGTGGCAACCCACCTTTCACCCTTGCCGATGGGTATTTTCTTAGAGACGAGTGTCTCACAAAGCATGTTGCCAATTATTGCTGCGTTTGCCGTCGGTTATTTCCTACGGCTCAGTACGTTAGCGTCCGCCTCAATCGGTCTAGCGAGCGTCGTCTCAGCCGGTGTAGTGACGATTAATCCGAACAACACCTATACCCTAGCCGGTACCGGCGCGATTTTGAACATTATGCTTGTCACGTTCAACATACCCATTAAAGAGGAGACGCTAACGATGCACCCTGAAACGCTTGTATCACCGCGCCGTAATTGGCAAGATTTCACGTTAAATGTCTTAAATGGTAATAGCCTCGGCATTATCATTGCTCTGTTGCCACCTGCTTTAACAAGCCAGGTCTTATTACTTTTCGGTCAACATCCTTTGGTTCGTCTCATCACCATGAGGCGGTTAACCTCGGAACCTTGGTCTCATTCTTTTTCCAAGGGGTCGTAATCGGTTATGCCGATAAAACTGTTTTTAGCCACCTAGACCATAAATTAAAGTTAAATAACTAGTTGACACTAATTGGTTTGTCCGTATGATTAGTATCAACAAATCAAAGCCGATTTGTTCATTCAAATCGGCTTTTTATTTTCCGCACTTTGATTGCAATTGTTTCAGTCGGTTGCGGGGTTTCAATCACCCAGCGTTTGCAATTCATTTTGCATCCCCTAGATGACTTAACGAACTTAACGCGTTTCATGTTCTTCAAGGGAAACGCTGGCCTCGCGCAAATTGTTAATTTCGCCATTCCGATGGTCATCTCATTGGCTGTTTGGGCCTTTACTGGCAACTTGGTAATCAGTGTGTTTTTGTTTGCATACGGACTTATCGCCGCGATTCTCAGTTGCGTCCTTTTGAAGAGTATTGATTGGCCACGTGTGATTGGTAATTTGCTATTCGTCTTGACGTTTAGTGTCATCATTGGGTTTGTCTCATCATTTTTTGCCGCACAAGGCATCGGTGATTTGCCAATGCCCACCCGCTTACTGATTGATAGAATAGAGAAAGAGGTATTTACGATGTATAACGAAAACGGACAGCTGCGCAATTTAAGCAGTCGTGAAACAGGACTTTATTTTATTGCCGGCTTGCTCTTCAACGCTGTCGGTAACGGCTTAACAGTTGCCACCAACATGGGGTCAGCACCCTGGACGGCATCTGCAGCCAATTTGGCCAACGCAACCGGCCTATCAATGTACGGCCACCAAAACTCTGATCGCGTTGAACGTCCTGAAAAGTTAAAATAGTTACGCCAAAAAGCTCCATAAGCACCCATAATTAAGTCCCCCTATATAATAATTTCTCCATTTGTAACATTATCGTAACATAAACTCGTTAATTAACCTTTTAAAAAGTCCTGACAGTCGTTTTGTTCATTAACACATACTGTTAAAATGACTCCCAATACGCCCCAAAGGACCACATGCTTAACACCTGTGTCGCGCACGCGACGAACAATCAATGCCCACATCGGAATGATAATCAACAAACCAAACACAACCGTCGCAATTCCGAATGGCGCTGTCCACCAGTGACTACTTTGTGGTCCTGCCAAAAATCCCAAAATCAACGCAATCACAATGTTAATCTAAAATGTATTCACTTTTCTAAAAACAACTTAACTATTGTCGCACATTAAAACGATTAACACAAAGGTTTTGCAAACAATAAATAAAAAGAGGCCGAAAACGACCTCTAAACACGAACATTATCTCTATTTTTCCGAACATTCCCGTTACTTAAATTGATTTGTTGGAATGAAACCAAAAATGAACGCAATGATGTTTGCAATCGCTGCGATTAATCCAGTTGCCGTGAACACAGCCCCTTTATCCATCCCCGCAGCACCCAAAACAGATGGGTTAACGAAAAGAATGTAGGCCATTGAAACGAACGTTGTCGCACCGGCCAAAAATTCCGTGCGCATCGTCGTCCCAAGTTCAGACAACTTGAAGTAGCGTTCAAACATGAAGCAAAACTCCTTAATGGCGTTGATAATCGTTTCGCGAATGCGGAGAACTGTCAAAATCCAGAAGATGACACCGGCGACGAATACGCCTGCCAATGCCGTTTGCCATTTAACACCCATTCCGATTACCACACTGTAAGCAAAGAAGGCGTTCACACCAAGTCCCGGTGCAATGGCGAAAGGATAACGTGCAACGGCACCCATAAAGATGGTTGCACCTGGAATCTTACGTGCGAACAACGCAAAACTGACCAAGACACCAAAAATCGTTAGCATCACTTGTGGATTGCTCCAGTCGCCCCAGCCAATGATCGTCGACTTGTTGGCCGCGACAATCCCACCGTCGACCAGTCCAATCATGGCAATAAACAAACCGATACCACCCGCAATGGCAGCCTTCAAATCAGCTGGTGCCGTGTCAAAGAATGCCACTAGCAAGAACGTTAGAATAACTGGAATCATCTGCATTGTGAACACGTCGTGCAAACCGAAGATGGCTTGTCCAAACGTTGGTGCCAAACTTGGCACCCCGGCAACAATGCCAGATGGTGCAGGAATCAAGCCTGTTACCAATCCAACAATTGATGTAATCACGATACCGATAAAGATTGTAAAGACTGACGTCATTCCTGAACGACCACCAACGGCGATTCCAGTTGATGATTCAACGAATGCTGTTGTAGGTGATGTTCCCAACAAGGCACCACCCAACATTCCGATTGAGTCGGCCATCAAAGCCTTACCAGCACGTGGCAATTCATTGTTGACCAAGAATCCACCAGAGCGAGCAATTCCAACCAAAGAACCATCTGAGATAGAGTAAGCCAATGGCATACCAATAACCGTCAAGAATGACGCAGCGGCAATTGGGAAATCTTCCCAGTTAACAGCAGCAAGATTTCCGGCCATCAACACACCAACTACAATCAAGGCCGGCGCCGTCACGTGAGACGTCACAACAACCAACAATGGTGAGAAGAACAATGCCAACAAGAAGAAGATTCCTATGGGCAGGGTTACCAAATTGGTAGCCCTGCCCATTTTTGTTTCACATGAAACAACTCATTATTAATGATTAGTTTGTAGCACGTAAACAAAGCCGATAAAGACAACTGCTAGTGCATACATAATTGGGTGAACCTTCTTACCACGACCAGTTACGATCATCAAGAATGGGTACACGATAAATCCGATGGCAATTCCTAACAGTTTATGCGCAAATGCACTTGCGCGATATTTTGTTTGCTCTACAATCACCCGTTTTGATGGGGAATGATACGCTAGTTGGTGCCGGTCACCAAAAGTTAAGTGGGACGGATAATCTCACTGATGACAGCACAATCGCCTGGTTGGATACGGTCATGCCAAACTTTAAGGCATTCGTAGCATCTCACTAAAATACTGAACTAACACCTTCACCAGAAGTTGTGGTATTCAAGCAAGCTGTTAAAGAGGCTGACGGTGTCATCTGGTTGACGCCTGAGTACAACCACTCAATTCCAGGTGTCCTAAAGAACGCCATCGACTGGTTGTCACGTGTCGACAAGGTCATGATCAACAAGCCATCATTAATCATGGGAACCACCCCTGGATTTTTGGTGCTGTAAACTTGAAGACAGTATTTTTCAATTTAACGTAGGAGAATAAGCTTTATGAAATACGTTGCAATCGTTGGTAGTAACAGCAAGAACTCATTAAACCGTGTCTTGGCTAACTTTTTGGCCAAGCGTTACGGTTCTGATGACCTATCAATTGATGTTCTATCTATTAATAACTTGCCATTTTACAGCGTGGATGAAATCAGCAAGTTTTTCGCTCATCTTCGATTGATTCAATCCGACTAACTTGCTCATTAATGACATATAACTCTGAATGAAAACGCGTTGTTGGTCCATAACAAAACCCTCCTATACCATTTTCATTATAGGTGGGTTTTGTTTCCATATCAACAAACATCTGCCAAATAATGGCTATCATTTTGGTTTTCATCATTCCATGTCAGTCAGCGTAAAGTATCGTTCTTTTTTGTTTTCCGGCTTCTTATAATCAGTAACTAGCCCTTTTTCAATCATCTTATTCGTGATTTTCGTAATTGCGCCACGCGTCATATCAGAATATTCCGCCAATTTTGTGACGTTTGCATCGTCTGGATGATTCGCAATGAACTCTAGTGTCTCCACTTCTGGGTGACGAAACTCGTTTAAAACCAGTTGCAGCTTCGGTATCTATTCTTTTGTTTTCGCTATTTCAGCATCCAAAAATTGGCTGTAAGTTTGGGCAAACGCAATCATCTTATCAATGTCTGCTGAGCTCACTGCATCGAACACTGGCTTGTCCCGATCGAAAAATTCGTTGTTCAACGACTCATGAACTTCATTCACTTCGCGTCCCTCAATGCTAACCAAATTAGCAGGTAGCGGATCGACTTGCATCGTCTTTGAATGGAACATATATATAAAACCTCGTTTAATTGTTGTGAGCAAGAATCGTCGATTTATTCGACTTTTCTTTTTGTTTCCTTGTCAACAAAAATAGATATTAAACTTATTTTGTTTCCTTGTCAACAAAATAAGAACAATAAAAAACTGCCAGACCATCTTGCCGGAAAAGCGATCAACTAGCCAACTTGAAAATGGCACGGCAGCACCCATCGCTAGAATAAAGCCAGTAACAGTCCACTGAATCAGTGCCAGGCTGGTACCAAAATCAATGCGCAGTTGATTAACAGCAATATTCACCATCGTTGAATCCAACATAGGCGCCATCGCACCAAGGACTAACAACCACATCATAGGTACACCGATAATCGACATCACGCGACCCATTTTGTCACCGCCAAATAAATCAACTAGCAGCGTGAACATAACCGGCATAATCATACCAGCCGCAAAGCCTTGCACAATGCGCAATGCAATCAACATTTCAACATTGCCTGATAGGCCAGCAAGCAGTGACGCAACACCAAATGCGATTTCTGACCAGAAACCTGAAAGTGCGACCAACAATCCGACACCAAAGCCATCAAAAGTAGCAGACGGATTTTTAGGCGCAATCGCTGGCACCTTCTTATATAACATCAATGCTGAGATTAGAACAATTGGCACATTAATGAAGAAAATCCAGCGCCATGAGATCAATTGGACAATCAAGCCACCAATAATCGGTCCAGCCATCGGACCTAATTGGAGGTTACCTAGCATGGCACCTGAAAAATTGCGGTGCTTGAAAAGACGAAGGGGCAACACTGCCGTATTTGGATAACGCCAAGCGTACAACAAGTACCCAATTAAAATAACGATTGTCAACGCACCGAAGGCAACAGTTAGCTGGTTGTTAAACGATCCTGTCGTGCTGGCTTGAACCGTGCCATAAACAAACGTTTTAGTAAGTACTGTACCCGTAATGACAACCCAACGAGCACCAATCGTATCGATCAACTTACCAATTGTTCCACGTGAAACTAGCATGCCGACACTCTGTGGGATGAGTGATACCGCAGCCATAATGACGCTTTCGCCACGAACATCTTGGAAAAAGAGGGGCAACAAAATCATTGGTCCGCTAGTGATAAAGCCGGCTTAGGCTGAGCCAACTTGTTGAAACAAGTTAGATCCCAACGATGCCTTACCTGAATCAACTCGGTCAATACCAACATAAGCATCGGCTTGAATGGCTGACTTAACCGCCGCACCACCGACACCGCGAACAAACATCACAATGGCAATTAACCAGTAGGCGGTCTGGGCATCAAAGAATACAAAAGGCAACGTACTAATATACGCGAACGTGAACAGTTTTGTGGATTATATTTACTTCACTTTGTGAGTTAGCATAAATGCCGGAACAATCATCAAAACAACAAAGACTGTCCCCCAAGCAAATGCGTATTGATATGCACCCAACAATTGGGCTGTTTGAACAATGTGATGTGCACTGACAAAGCCAGCAACCAATGTGGCTAGGACAGCTGACCCGGGAAGTATTCTTGGACTACCTTTAGTGGCAATTTAATCTCAGGCCGCGATACCAAATAGCGTAGTAACTCTACTTTCTGGCGGTCCTTTTTCTCAATCATCCACTCCATATTTTTCTCACCCTAAAAAATTCGTTATTAACTAAATATACAACCTCTGACATTCAATGTCATGTAATCCTCCTAAATTAAAAACTGTCGGCGCATTAGTTGCCACGGAATTGATTGACGCATGTACTGCAACGCAAAGACGTTTGAATCAACGTTACGATTCTGCGTTAATTCAATCATTTTTTCATCTTCTGATAATTTAAAAAATGATGGTTCCTCACCATAAAATTCCTGCATATCATCAAACAAGCCACGAATTGTCGATAGCACCATATACTTTGACCAATGATACTTTACGAATAGTCGGAAATACACTGCGCGTATTTCTGCCTCGTTCCCTGTCAACGTATAATCCTGCGTAATTGTAATACCGTGTTGTTCAAAGAATTCGTCGAGTTGTAGTTTCCCATTACGCGCTGAAGAAACGGTTGTTAAATTGCGAACAGCAAAATCTTCATATGAACGCATCGTTTCATTAAACGTCTTATTATCAATTGCATCATCTTCCACAAAATGACCTAATTGTAGACGTTCAAGTCAAATCGCAGTTGAAAATCGCAACGCAATTCGCTTACTTTGCCGAATTTTAGTTTCTTCAGGTGAAATGATTTTGATAATCGCTTTAATCGCTTGATTTGCTAGCGCCAACTCTTCATCCGAAAAAGGAAAAATGCGATCTGCAATTGCCGCTGATGGTGTCAAATTCTCATAGCGACCAACTTCATACCCAACGTCAATTGAAAATAGCGCAATCAAGGCATAACGTGCTTCACGATGTAGGTGCTCATCAGAAATATCTGGAACACGCAGCTTCACTTGCTGTTCGAAATACGCAATGAGGCGCTGTGACTTGTCGTTTAATTGATCATTTGGCAACAATAGCATTAATGGGAATTGTTCATACGCCGCATCGAAGCGCACCACCATTTGTCGATCGTCGCTTGTCGGACTAACCACCGCACCAATCAACGTGCCGAAAAATACTTCTCGAATAAGGTCCCGTTCACGTGCCGTCAACTGATAACCAAAGAAATCATCATAATGACGGTCAACCAAGCGAATAAATCCCTCAATCATCCGCATATCTGTCAAAATAGCTTCGAGACCAAATTGATAATTAATATCTATCGCAACTTTAATCTTTGGAAACACACGGTGCATATCAAATACCGATGCAAATCCAACGTAAAGAATTTCAAAATACGCATTTCGTGCTGCCGTCACATCAAGTTGACGACGCTCTGCAATATCATCAATCAGATTCAACGTAAAATCAGCCTCTTCTTCAAACTTTTCAACCTTCATTTCGCTCAAACGGCGACGCAATTGCTCAAAATCCAATGAGGTTGGCATCGTTGGCCAGATAAATGTATTTTCTTCGGGAATCTGTGCATGATTGATGTCAGATATCAAAATATCAGTGTCGTCATCAATGAATTCAGACACCTCAACATTCATTGCCCGCAATCCTAGTACGTTACAAGTTTGTCTCCCGCAGAAGAGCACGCTCGAACGACTGGCAAAGATAATATAGCTTCCCTTTTCTCTTGCACATCATTTCTATTACGTTATTTATAATAAAGACTTCTCGTGAGGTTTGCTTGTAATTTTTTTGTTTTTTTTAACAATAAAAAAAACGTATTAATTTGTAGGGAAACGTAGCTTGATTCCACCCCAGGATGCGCAGACATCCTGGTTTTTATTTTTTAGAGAGAGTATTGAGTGAGTAGAAATATATCAAAATATTTCCCGTAACAAATCATCTGTGAAGATTCACTTGTGGTCACACAACTATCGCCTTCGCAGATAGGCACCATTGTCATTCGCTTGAATTTGAACAAACCCCAAAAAGTCAGCGACTTCAATTGTTCTATTCGCGCCTTCATGAAAAGCAATTACCCAGCCATTGATTACCAATTGATTCTGGGCGGGCACATGGATGAAGTTGGATCACCAATCGCCAGCGCCATCGGTTATGACGGTGTGCTAATTGGTGACCGGTACCACACACTCGAAGCATTCCAACCCGTGTTGGACGTGCTAAATAATCTCAGCCGTTAAAAATAAAATGCTTTGGAAAACGACATTAAGCCAATCATCTCAGTCGGTCAATACAGCAACCTAGAAATGGTTACTGAAGAACTAGACATTCTGCTTTTGGATCAAAAAATCACCAAGCCAATCATCATCGCCTATGAATCATTGGCTTCTACTGAAATGGGACGTGCCCTTTATTCAATCGATGAAATTCGCGATGTGCACAACACACCAACGCTGCCAGTTGATAATGACCACGATAAATTCGAAGTCATCAGTCAAAATTTGACAATCAAAGAGCGTACCGTGGGTGAGATTTCACCTAGTGTCTTGCGTTCGCTTGGTATCACGACGAGTTTCATTGGTCACTTGGAGCGTCGTAAGTCACTTAACGAAGGCTTGTTAATCGTTCGCAAGCGTCTCGAAAATATTATCAGCCATTCTTTCATCAGAAATATGGGGTATACTGCAAGTAATCAATCGAAAAGTATAACAACGTTACCTTTGGGGGAGGATAAATCAATGTTAGCTGTTCTAAATTTTAAAAACTTAGTGGATTTTGAACTTCAAAAGCAATTTCTAAACGATTTAGATAATGCCGAAGTTCAAGTTGACTTAAAAATTGCCCAATTCAATCAATACTTTTGAATTGCTAAACGCGCCCATCTGATAAAGTTTAAACACAGCCCAAATCGTTAGTAAGATACCAATAACTGATAGGGCTTTTAAAATCCATTTTACGTGATATACCTTCATTGCCTTCCCCCCAGAATTAAATTAAACCATGTTTTCGTGGCTTTTTCATGACTCAGTTTCCATTATTCCTCCGAAGCGCCTTCCCAAGGCGAACAATGCCAAAGACCCCAATACAATACCAATATAATTGTACAGGAATCCCCACCAAGGACCGAACATCAACACACCGGCAGCCAATGATACACCACCCGGTAACACTGGAATGACCACTTGGATAATCTGAATCAAAATAAAAACAATTGGCGCCAAAATTCCGTATCCCTTTACTGGCTTACCAAGCAAAATGATCAATGTGAATTCTCGCCAAGTCATTTTCGTCAAACTCGTTAACAGAACTAAGGCATCATCCGGGGCAACTGGTGCGAAAATAAGCAACGCAAACGTGATGTGCCAGCCTTTCGAATCCAGACGGTGCATATATTTATCAAGCGTAGCCTCGCTAACGAAAATGTCGATTATACGGTCAAGTCGTACAAGGACAAATGTCTGTTTATTAATATGCGGTCATTACCGAACTTCACTTGTAATTAACGCATAAAAAGTTAGGAATATCGTCGTAATAATCTTTACAATTATTATGTCTCAAATACGCTACTTACCAACAAAATTCATTAGCCAATCAGCCCCGTAAAGCATCCCCAAACTATACGCAAGTATTGAAATCCATCGCAGGAACCATAGCAACTGCCAAGCTTCCCGTCGTTAATTGACGGCCAGCTTGTGTGTGATGTGACATGGTGTCATCTCCTCCAAATAGAAAAACTCAACTTATCTATTATCAAGAAATCTTAACGATTTAGCAAACATTGAAATGTAACATAAAACCCCGTGAAACCTAGGTTTCACGGGGTTAATTGTTTTAGGTGTTACAAAGAAAGACGTCCCAACAGCAAGTATCATACTAACCGTGAACATGACGTCATCTTTTAGATACGTAAATACACGCTTAATCATTTGCTTGCTTCGCTTTCTCTTCTAATACTTTTCCGTTCGCATTTGCTAGCCGAATCATTTCATATGCTTTCGCTGCCATAAGTGCTGTTAGGCCTGCGGAAATTGGGCAATATCGTTTGACAGGAACATCGCTCCGAAGAACGATAGGAATGTGACAGAAGTCATCAGCGTTCGCGCATGGTGACTACGGCTGACCAACCAAACTGAGACGGCGTGCAAAACGCCCGCTCGTTCCAAAAAGCCAACCCAAATCATCATCGACATCAAACTGAAAATAGTATGCCAATTAACAGACCCAAAATACAATGACACTGACCACTTGAAAAATTGTCCAACGCTGACGTGATAGAACCCGTACATGTACAAGTTTTGTGACTTACCAAATGGGAATAAGATAGCCCCTGAATTGGCTGCCATAATAACCAATGTTGACCCGATGACCTTCAATCGAACTGAAAGATCTTTTGCCAATCGTAGGTAGATTGGCATCAAGGTCAAAAAAAACGCAACCAGAATCAATGGCACGACAACATTAAATGGCGTCCAGCCAAAGATTGTTGCAACCAAAATCAAACCGGTAATCGCTAAAAATACAAGTGAGCCATGATTTAGCTTATCAGCTGGCTTCAACTTAATTTCCAACGGCGTCGCACGCACGAATCGCGTAATGATGAACATCAAAACCAATGACGCCAACGTTGTTGATGGTACGTTTGAGATGAATTGACTCAAGAAGAACGTTCCGAATAGAACGTGTGACTTGGTGTCAAACAATGAGCTAACTAGTTCGCGGATAACTTCGATGTGCGCCAAATTATTTGTCGCAATGAAGAAGAAAAAGAACGTAACTAGCAAGCCAAAGTCGACCATCTTGAACATTGAGCGGTTGTAAATGAACACCAGCAAAATTGCTGCCATGACGAAGTTCACAACCATGAACAACTTCATGAATGACTTAGAAGAGTCTGGTTCAATTTGACGGAACACACGGAATCCAATCAAGTTGGCCATTGAGGCAACAACCGTTCCCAATCCACCAATGTTTGATCCAATAAACAATTCACGCGCATGATCGGTGAATGTTGAAATCAAGAAAATGAGCTTTGATTCCGAATTTTTGCCGTATTGCAACGGGCGGAACACCTTTGAGATACATCGATACTGCTTCAATTTGAATTTCTTTCGAGAACATAAGAAAACCCCATGAGTTAGATTTACTCCAACTCATGGGGTTCAGTTCATGTTGCTCAACAAAATGAGCAACAGCCGTTTTAATTATTAAATTCCAAAAA
>JACSZT010000020.1 GCA_014332815.1 Weissella confusa
GCTAGTTCAGTGTAAGAACGCCCTTGGTTGTGCATCTCGACAAGAGATTGCTTAAATTCTGGTGAATATCGAATCATATAAAAAATGCTCCTCTGCTATTAGTTTACAGGGCAGAGAAAAATCTGTCCGTAAATCTAGCATAAGAGCAGTCTGATAGTTTCCACCGTGTTCATGTCATTGCAGCTGATATGGAAAGTGCAGCAGTTACCGAAAAGATTAAGGCAGCTGTCGAAGCAGAAATCGCAGCCGGCACCACCGACGAAACAGACGCACGCGACTTCTTGGAGCACTTGATTGTTACCGATTACGCACAAGAAGATTAATACTAACGATAATTCTAAATTGCTTGTCTAACAGAAATGTAAGGCAAGCAATTTTTGTTTTATAGATGTTTCTACTATATATAGTGGGAACCTTTTTCTATGACTATCAAACGAACAGAGAATATCTCGGCTGCTGGCATGGTGGGTGGTTGGGCTGATGGTGCGGAGCTCCTGCGATATTAGCCGGTGACCAAGCAAGGACAGGGGCACCAGTTATCACTTAGCAGCAGTGGATTTCAAGCCGGTAGGCGCCGAAACACGTTGAGGCGTAGTGAGAACGGGACCCCGTTGCCACCAGCTTATATTGCAGGACGGAGCACCGCCAGCCCAACCACCCACCATGCCTCGGCGCGCAAGCGACGACCCGCACACAAACCAAACCGTTAAAAACACTCTGGTAAATAACCTTAAAGTGTAGTACCATGGAATCACTAATTTTAGCTGGAGGGGACCCAGTATGGAACCATACGAAGCCGAGCAACAACGCTTGGATGTGGTCTTGGAAAAGATTCAAGACGCAAAGGTAAAAAATGATTTAGATCGACAAAATAATGAGCAAAAGCAGGCTGATGTTGAAGCTGGATGGAACGACGTCCGCTTCAAGTCATCTACTTACGGTAGCTTGTTCGAAACAGCCATGTCTGTTCGCCAACAACAACAAATGTTGCAAGAACGCGAATTGGCCATGAACTCAGTTGAACACCAAGCTGTGGTATTGGACCGCTTGCAAGCTCGTCCATACTTTGCCCGCATTGATGTGCAAGAAAACGGTTCTGAGACGGTTGAGCCAATTTATATTGGTTTGGCATCATTCTCAGATTCACCTGACAATTTCTTGATTTACGACTGGCGTGCACCAATTTCTTCTATTTACTATGATGCTGGTTTGGGTCAAGTGACTTATGAGACACCAGATGGTAAGCAAGAAGCAACGGTTCACTTGAAGCGTCAATTCCAAATTGAAGACGGTAAGATTGTCACCATCTTTGATACGGACGAAGCGGTTGGTGATCAAATGTTGTTGAACGCCGTTTCTGGTGAGTCGACGACGAAGATGAAGTCAATCGTTACGACCATTCAAAAGGAACAAAACAAGATTATCCGTAACACGGCAGCTGATTTGTTGTTCGTGCAAGGAGCGGCTGGTTCTGGTAAGACATCTGCCGTGCTACAACGTGTGGCTTACTTGCTATACCGTTACCGCGGTCACTTGACATCTGGTCAAGTCGTAATGTTCTCACCAAACCAATTGTTCAATGACTATATTGATCAAGTGTTGCCTGAATTGGGTGAGCAAAATATGGTGCAAATGACGTACTACCAATATGCATCACGTCGTTTGCCTAAGTTGCAACTTGAGACGCTACAAGAGCGTTTCGAAGCCCAACCAGAAGGTGCTCAAAAGGCTATCATCGACATGAAGGGTACAAGTGACTACTTCAACGTGATGAACGCATATGCCGATGGCTTGAACAAGGCTGATATTAAGGTGCGCCCAATTAAGTTCCGTGGCCAGGAAATCATTTCAAAGGCTAAGATTGAAGAGATTTACTACTCATTCAACGAGAACTATAAGTTGGGTAACCGTCTCCAAGCAACCAAGGAACGTTTGATGAAGATGTTGCAAGGTCGTATCGGAACGGAAATGCAAGCGGATTGGGTTGAAGCTGAAATCCAAAACTTGACCAAGGAACAATATGACTCAATGTTGGGTGATAACCCACGTGAGTTTAAGTCTGACGAAGAAGAGACAAAGTTCTTGGCTAAGATTATCGTGACGAACGCTTTGGCACCAATTGCAAAGGGTGTTAACCGTAATCGTTTCATTAACATTAACAACCAATTCATTCACTTCTTGCGTACGGTGCCTAAGTTGATGGATCTGTCTGCATATGGCATCACGCTAGAAGATTGGACAAAGTCTGTTGAGAACACAATCAACAAGAGGAAGAATGGTGAATTGCCAATGGCGGATATGACGCCATTCATGTTGTTGTTCGACTTGATTAAGGGTAGTCGTGGTGAACGTGACATCCGCTTTGTCTTCATTGATGAAATTCAAGATTACACGCCATTCCAATTGGCTTTCTTGAAGTTCAGCTTCCCACGTGCGCGCTTTACGATGTTGGGTGACTTGAATCAAGCCATCTTCACAAAGGAAAACGCTGTTAGTTTGCAAGAAGAGTTGTCACGCTTATTTGATCCAGAGAAGTCTGAGTATGTGCAATTGACACAAACTTACCGTTCAACGCAACAAATTACGGACTACTCAAAGGCCATTTTGATTAACGGTGCGCAAATTGATGCCTTCGAACGTGAAGGGGACAAGCCGTTGGTTAAGGTTTTGCCGGATCAAGACGCCATGATTGCGGCCACGCTGTCACAATTGGCAGCTAATGATGCAGCTGAAGAGACGACGGCAATCATCACTAAGACGTTGGCCGACGCAGAAGCTGCTTATGCGGCTTTGCGTGATCAAGCTGATGTCACAATTATTCGTACGGAAAACCAACGCTTGGTACCAGGTACAATCATTGTGCCGGCCTACTTGGCTAAGGGACTTGAATTTGATGCCGTTATTATGTGGGATGCCTCAGAAGGGGTTTACCACGGCGATGACGAGCGTCAACTGGTTTACACCATTGCATCACGTGCTATGCACCAATTGACGGTTCTTGCGATTAACAAGCTAACGCCATTGTTGGCAAACGTGGATTCACAATTATATGAAATGGGGTAATTGACTATGAGTCAGGCACCACTTAACTATGCGGTTTTTAATCGTGATGATTGGTCTGTTTTAGTTGAGCCACCAGTAGAACGCGACGTCTCTCACGTCACGCCATCTATTTTGGGTGAGATTAAGGCGTTTAATGACCAAATTTCTATGGCCGACGTGGCAATGTTCTATGATCCATTAGTTCACTACATCAAGCTACGCCACGCGCAATACTTGCGTGATCGTGAAGAGCGTCAACGCTTTTTGGGACGTAACACGAAGCCAAGTCCGTTTGTAATTGGAATCGCCGGTTCTGTCGCCGTTGGTAAGTCAACGACAGCCCGTTTGTTGCAATTTATGTTGCAAGCTGAATACGGTGAAGATAACGTTGCCTTGACGACAACGGACGGTTTCTTGTTGCCTAATGACGAATTGAAGGCTCAGGGCCTGTTCGATCGTAAGGGGTTCCCAGAATCATATGACATGCCTGCATTGCTAGAATTTATGAATGCAGTGAAAGATGGCGAAGAGGTTGTCCATTCACCAAAGTACTCACACGACATTTCTGATGTGTTGACGGATGAGTTCGATACATTTGAGCGTCCTGAAATCTTTATTGTTGAAGGCATCAATACATTGCAGGCTGCGCCAAACTCGCCAGTCTATTTGTCAGACTTCTTTGATTTGTCGATTTACGTCGACGCAGAGACGGAATTGATTGAACATTGGTACTTGGATCGCTTCGAAGCTTTGCTGCAACAAACAGCTGAAGCCCATGATCCTGACAATTTCTTTTACGCCTGGACGCAGGTACCACGCGAAACGGCGATTGATGCGGCCAAGAAAGTGTGGGAAACCGTTAACTTGCCTAATCTGGTTGACTACATTTTGCCAACGCGTGAACGTGCTGATTTGATCCTACACAAGACAATTGGGCATGGAATTGATGAAGTTTGGTTACGAAAATTCTAAAATCATTACTTTTCAACGTGACGCTAATATGACAAAAAACGTTAAACGCCGAGAAACAACCGTTTCTTGGCGTTTATTTTATGAGTTTCGTTACAAAATTTGCGTTATTTAACCGGTTAAACAAATCAAGAAGAACCCTTAAATGATGCGGGTTTACAAGTGTAACGGCCTCTATATGACGACAATGTAACGAACAAAACGGGTCGTTTGGCTAGTTTCGACATCAAGTGTAATGAATCTGTAATTTTAAGCCTTGTCAGCTTGGTAAACTATGTCTTGTGGTTGAGGCGAGGTAAGCCTCATATAGAGAAGTGCTTGAGCAATAGTGTTCGCACATGAAAAACAATCCGTAGGAGCGTTATAACAGATATGAACAAGATGAAAGAAACAGCATTGACGGTTGCCGGTTTGGCATCAGTATTGGTAGCAGGACAACAAGTTGTTCACGCTGCTTCAACATACACGGTACAAAACGGTGACACTTTGTCAGAATTGGCCGACAAGTTTAACATGACGGTTGAAGACTTGGTTAAGACAAACAAGATTTCAGACGCCAACATGATCTTCACTGACCAACAAATTCAAGTACCAACTTCAGCAGAAGTTAACCAAGCTACTTTGGATTCAGCTGCTGCTTCATCAGCAAATTCAGCTGCTGCTAACGCTGCTTCAGTTGCCGCATCAGAAGCTGCTTCATCAGCTGCCGCTGCCTCAAGTGTAGCCGCATCAGAAGCCGCTGCTTCAGAGTCTGCTGCATCATCAGCCGCAGCATCATCAGCCGCTGCATCTAAGGCAGCCGCTTCATCAGCTGCTGCTTCAGCACAACAAGCTACGACAGTGACTGTTTCAACGGCTGCTGGTTCAGGATCAGTTTATGACCAATTTATCGCTGCTGGTGGTACTGCAGCTTTGTGGAACGCTATCGTTTTGCCTGAATCAGGTGGTAACCCTAACGCCGTTTCACCAAACGGTTACCGTGGCTTGGGTCAAACTAAGCAAGCTTGGGGAACTGGTTCAGTTGCACAACAAACTGCTGGTTTGGTTAACTACGCTGTTTCACGTTACGGTTCAATCGATGGTGCCATCCAATTCCGTTTGGCTAACGGTTGGTGGTAAGATTTTACCCAATACAATAGACTATTCAAATCGCATCTGGTTTTCGACCGGGTGCGATTTTTTTGTCGTTTAGTTTGTATTCTCACAATCTATATGCCATAATTGGCATATAGATTAGTTTAGGATTACGGGGGAACTTGTCATGGGGCATGAACATCATCATCACGAATTTGAACAAAACAAGCAGGCACCATATTTGATTGGTATCGGCCTTAATTTGGCGTTTATTATTGGCGAAATGATTTTTGCCAAGTTAGCTGGCTCGACTGCTTTGTTTGCGGATGCCTTGCACAGTGTCAGCGACGTTGCGTCATTAATTTTGTCGTGGCTCGCAGTGCTTGTGTTTGGTTTGAAGGCGACGCGTAGGCGCACATATGGTTTCCACAACACGACCATCTTGGCGAGTGCGGTGAATGCCATTTTGCTATTGATTGCGGTGGGTATTATTTGGTTTGAGGCCATTGTGAAGCTGATCAACGGTAAAAGCCATGTCGACGGTGACATCATCATTTGGGTGGCGCTAGTTGGTATCGTGATTAATTTTCTATCAGCATACTTCTTTGCGAAAAGTGGTCAACAGGAACATGACTTGAACGCTAAAGGGGCTTACATTCACTTGTTGGCTGATGCTGGTGTGTCAGTCGGCGTGGTGGTCTCGGGTGTCCTAATCGCATTTACCGGCTGGAACTGGATTGATCCGATTGTTTCAGTTATCATCGGAATTGTGATTGTCATTAGCTCCTGGGATGTCTTTAAGCAGTCGTTGAACTTGTTGTTAAATGGTGTGCCGGCTGGTATTGATGAAGCTGGTATCGAAACGTATCTTGCTAATCATCCGGCAGTAAAATCAGTCCACGATTTGCACATTTGGGGCATCTCAACAACTGAGGCGGCGTTAACGGCTCATTTAGGGGTGCAGGAGAGCTTTAACGACGCTGACCTGGATGAAATCACAGAGACGTTAAAACACGAGTCCGGTATCGCACACACGACGATTCAGACTGAGCTGCACACAGAGGTCAACTGCAATAGCATTTAACGAGGAAATAAGATGACACAGGAACAACAATTAATCAGTGCCGTGGCTGCTTTTTACAAAGTGCTAAGCCATGAAAGTCGGGTGCAATTGTTGGATTATATGGTGATGCATCCTGGTCCGGTGCATGTGAGTGAGTTGGTTGAACAGGCAGGCATTTCACAGCCAAATGTGTCAAAGCATTTAGCGGTATTGTTGAAACAACAAGTGGTGACGCGTGAAGAAGTGGGTAACCGGGTTTACTACGAAATATATGATCAGCACCTCAAACAGACACTTGAAGCAACATTCGTTCACATGAAACACATGCTGTCGGACCAACAATAACAAGGATTTGTGAAATTAAAAAATAATTGGTCGAAACTCACTATATCTTTATCAGGAAACGCGTGCTATACTAATCACATAGTTTAAAAGATTTTGTTTTATGTTTCACCGAAATATCTGGCATTTTCGTTTTGGATTATTAGAAAATTTGGCAATGTGCCAGGAGGTTTCAGACATGGAACAAGGAACAGTAAAGTGGTTTAACGCAGACAAGGGATTCGGTTTCCTTTCACGTGAGTCAGGTGACGATGTATTCGTTCACTTCTCAGCTATCCAAGGTGACGGCTTCAAGTCATTGGAAGAAGGACAAGCTGTATCATTCGAAGTTCAACAAGGTGACCGTGGCTTGCAAGCTGCTAACGTTACTAAGTTGTAATAACGGCTTAAAGGCAACCTGGTAAAACAGGTTGCCTTTTTGTATACATATCAAAAGGAGGTTGCCCATGGATTCTTGGACAAAGCAGATTGTCTTGCCGTCTGATCAACCGGCAATTTCAATTAAAGAACAATTAACCCGATGGCTGGTACCACGTCGCATTCGTGGTAATTTTCGTATGGAACGTCGTATCTTGTTGAACGGCACTTACCAACCGACATCAACAATTCTAAAGCCAGGGGATATTTTGACGATGACGTGGTTGCCAGATGATTTTGAGGTGGCAACTTCAAATTACGTAATGGACGATAGCCGGCCAGTTGACGTCTTGTTTGAGAATGAGGATTTAATAGTCGTCAACAAAATCAAAGGGGTGAAGACGCACCCGAACTCACCTGTTGAAGATGGCACGATGATGAATTTCGCCCAGTCATACTTGCAAGCGCAAGGAAAGGCTGCTTACATGGTACATCGCTTGGACGGTGACACAACGGGTGCGCTGATTATTGCCAAGAACCCGTACGTGGTGCCGATGCTGAACCAGATGCTGCGTGACAAAACAATTCGTCGCACATACTTAGCCTGGGTTCGTGGTGCGATTAATGAGCCTTCAGGGGTGATTACGGCAGCGATTGGGGAAAACCCTGATGATAGCCGTACGCGCCGTGTAGATGGCCCTAACGCAGTTCCTGCGGTGACTCATTGGGCGAAGGTGCACACGGTGTACCAAAATACGCTCGTTCGTCTGGACTTGGAAACGGGGCGCACCCATCAAATTAGATTACACATGCAATCGATTGGCCACCCATTAGTTGGGGATCCGCTTTATAATCCAACTGATGATTATGAGGGCGGATTATTGTTACATGCGGCTTCAATTAAGATACCTTTGCCATTCTCAAATGAAGTGAAATCGATTGGTGCGCCATTGCCAGCATCTTTTCCACGTAATTTTAAATAACGTTAAAAAATTCAGCTGTTAGATTTAGTTATCCCTTGTTACCCTGGGGGACAGAGGATGAGATTTATGGCAGAGATGATTAAGATTGAGACCGATGTTCTAGACAATACCGGCGAGGCAGTGCCGCTATATGTCTATCAAACAGTTAGTTTATTTGGCGAGCGGGTGGCTATCACGGATGGTGGTTACTTCATTGAAGATTTGTTGAATGCCAAAGGGCAAGATCGGTTATGTGATGCTGATATCCGACGCATTCAGCAGCTTCTAAAAGGGACTCCAATGACGTTTGATATGCGAAATCAGACCCTGCAATTGAAATGTTCAATTAAAAAAGCGGATGCCAATATTACATTAGCAACAAAGGTATTAAAACGTCTGCAGAATGCAACTAAATGAATTATTTTTGTAAACCAATGTCGAAAAGACATTGGTTTTTTCTTGAAGATGTAATGAATTTGTTAAAATGATTTGCTATACTAAGAAAACGTTAGAGATAACGATAAAAATGTATTTGAATCAATTGTAGATTTAAGGGGAATTAATAACCATGGAGTTGAAGAAACACTACAAGATGTATAAGTCAGGTAAGCAATTGGTTGTTGCAGCAGTTGCTGCCGTAGCCGCTGGTGTTATGTTCGCCGGAAACCAATCAGCATCAGCTGATACGTGGCAAGCAAAGTCAGTTGATGAAGTCGCAGCAGAATTGCAACAAGCTGGTGACGTTCACAACTACACGTTCCAAGAAGGTGACACTGTCTGGGCATTGGCAACTGCATTGCACATGTCAGTTGAAGATTTCTCAGCACAATACAGCATTGCTAACCCTGAAGTTATCGTGACTGGTCAAGCTGTTAACGGCCAATTTGTTGTGCCTGTATCATCAGATGCAACGGTTGATTCAGATGCCGACGCTGCTGCATCACAAGCTGCCGACGAGTCAGCTGCAGCCGCATCACAAGCCGCTGCTGATTCAGTAGCCGCCGCATCACAGGCTGCCGCTGATTCAGCATACGCTGCCTCAGTTGCTGCTGCTCAAGAAGCACAAGCAGAATCAGCTGCAGCCGCTTCAGTAGCCGCCGCACAAGCTGCCCAAGCAACTGTCGCATCAGATGATTCACAAACGAACGCACCTGCTGCTGACCAAACTGCAACGGTTAACACACCAGCTCAAGATAACTCTTCAGTATCAGTTGCTACTGGCGCATACGCTGACGCACTTAACCAATTGAACGCTTACCGTCATGCAAATGGTTTGGCACCTGTAACGTTGGATGCTGGTTTGTCAGCTAAGGCACAATCACGTGCACAACAATTGGCTGGTACTGTTGATGCAGCACACTGGAGCCAATCTTACGGCCCAGAAGTAATTGCTATCCAATTCGGCGCTGGTGCCGGTGCAATTGACGCTTGGTACAACGAGACGAACATGTGGGGCGCACCTGCTCACAAGAACTGGATTTTGAAGGCAAGCACGACGAGTGTTGGATTCGGTTACGATCAAGCAACTGGAACATTTGTTGGTGAGTCAAACTAATCATTAACCATAATTGAGGTTGTAAAGGAATTATTCCTTTGCAACCTCTTTTTTTGTTCATGACAAAAAAGCCATCCACGAAAACGTGAATGACTTAAAAAAATTTTTATTATGCCCAATCTCCATTGCGGAAGACCGGTACGACTTGACCATCAAATGTAATACCATCGATATCCATGTCAGCTGATCCCATCATGAAATCAACGTGAACAAGTGAATCGTTTTGTCCCTTTGCCTTGCGAGCTTCAACGTCCATTTGTGTACCACCCTTCAAATTGAAGGGGTAAGCAGCACCAAGGGCCAAGTGATCTGAGGCGTTCTCGTCAATCAATGTGTTGTAGAAAACAATCCCTGATTGTGAGATAGGTGATGGATCTGGGACCAATGACACTTCGCCAAGTGATGAAGCACCTTCGTCGGTCTTGATCAACTGTTGCAACACAGCTTCACCAGTTGAGGCGTGGGCTTCAACAACGTGACCGTTCTCAAACGTCAACTTGATGTCGTTAATCAAGACACCAGCGTATGACAAAGGCTTCGTTGATGTCACGGTACCGTGAATGTTGCGGTAGTCAGGAGATGTGAAGACTTCTTCAGTTGGCATGTTGGCGACGAACATGTTACCAGCCTTGTCGATTGAGTCAGCAGCTTCCCACAAGTGGTCCTCGGCCAAACCAACCGTCAGATCAGTCACAGCTGACTTGTAGTGGAGTTCCTTGAAGTTCAAGTCGTTCAACCATTGGGCCTTTTCCTTCAACTTGTTAACGTGAGCCATCCAGTCGGCGATAACATCGTTTTCAACACCGACACGGGTAATCTTGAAGATTTCTTCCCACAAGCGATCAGTTGCAGCTTCACCTGACAATTCGGGGAAGACCTTTTCGGCCCAGGCCTGACCAGAAGCAGCCACAACCAACCATGACACGTCGTTGTTCATCGTTGCCTTGCGAACGGCTTGGTTAGCACGTTGGTAGGCTTGTTGGTAGGCTGACACACGGTCACCATCAACTGTACCAAGACCGTCTGGATCAGCAGAAATCAATGAGATACGTGTTGTGTGCTTGCCCATCAATTCTTCGGCACGCACTGACACCCAGGCAGGGATGTTTGTTAGAGAATCCTCACTGGCGTGCTTCAAGAATTCACGTTGAATGTGAATGTCTTGCCATTCAATCATGACGTTGTTTGCGCCACGAGCATAAGCGGAGTCCACGATTTTGTGTACCAATGGTACCTGCTCAACATCAGCGTAAATAACAATGTCTTGGCCCTTTTGGACATTCACACCAACTGATGTAATCAAGTCAGCGTACTTTTGTGACAGAATGTCAAAGTTTGCGAGAGTCATAAGAATTCCCCGTTTCTATTATTAAGATATTCTCATTTTACACTAAAAAGCCGGTTTGCATAGCCGATTAGGGAATCTGTTCATAAATTATCCGTTTTCTTATCGTATGATTGACATAGTGAAAGTGACGGGAAGAAAAATCATGGGGCTACAAAATTTGGCGGCACGCATCAATGAGATTCGCGCCGAGAAAAATATTACAATTGACGAAATTGAAGCAGCGGGGGTGTCGCGTTCGCAGTACTATCGGTTTATCCGCGGCGAAGCGTCACTAACGGCAGTGGAACTGTGGCATATCGAAACACTGTTTTCAATTTCGTTTTCTGAGTTGATGGAGGGTGTTGCTGAGAAGCCTTATCAACTAAACATTGGTGAATTAGCGAAAATGTCGGATGCCGACTTGATTCATGAGCGTGAGCGGGTGATAGCGGCGTATGATGAACAACGTTTTCCGTTAGGGATGCAGGTTATGCGCGTTATCAACATCATTTTGGCCCGTCGACAAGGGGCGGATTGTGGGGATGATGTTAAAGCGCTATACGATGATTTTCGTCGACTGAAATCTTTTTCGTTATTTGAAATGCGCGTAACGTCGTTGATTGGCGTTGATTTAACACCGAAGCGCTTTTTGACGTTGTATCAAAAGTTCATCGAGAGTGTCCAAGTGTTTCGTGATTATATGCCACGCAGTTTGTTTGAAACGAGTTTGATGATTCATATGACAGCGATTCAGTTGCTGATTATTAAACCTAAACCGCGCGTACCAAAAGTAGCGAATGTATGGCTGATTTTGACGGCAATTAAAAATCACCCAGTGCAGGATTCGAATGTCGAATTGTTGGTGCTGAAGCGTTACGGGTATCTAATTGCGACATTTTTGAAGACGAATTCGACGGTCACGGAGGCGATGATGGCGACGTTTTTGCTCGCAGCGCGTGAGATGGGCGTTGAGACACTGGAAATGAACTTTGTGAGCGTTTCACTAACAGATGCTTGGCGAAAAATGCAAGATAAGATTAGCCAATTGCATGCCCAATCACTAAGCCCAGTTGATGACGTCATGTATGATCAATTATCCTTTAAGCCAATCAGCCAAACGTTTGGTGAACTGATTCATCAGACAGTGCGTGATAAGGAGATTTCAATTAACCGGTTAACGGTTTTAGGTTTCTCAAAGTCAAAAATGTATCGATTGTACGATGATTCACAATCTTTGATGGTTGACGACATGTTAGATTTAATGCGCATCGGGGGTTTGGAAACAGGAGATCTGGATTCGTTGTTAACAATGTTGCCGGATAAGAGACTAGATGTCCGTTACAATTTGTACGGGGTCCAACAACATACGCTGGTTGAGACAGCGGAAGAATTACGGCAGAAGTATGCGCAATCTGGTCATATCCGTGATTTGGAAGGGGCGTACGAACTCGAAACAATTGTCCAATTTCAACACGATACAACTTGGATTGCCTCCGAAGACGCTAAGGTTCATGCGAAAGACGTCGCCGATTTGTTGCGCCGCATTGATGAATGGCATGAAAATGAATATCGTTTGGTTAAAATCGGGTTAATGGATGTGACAGAACCTGAGGAGTTGGGGGAGTGGTTACGCCGAATTCGACATGATGGTAATGCAGCCAATCATACCCGGGTGTACACGGACCGCTTGATTGATGCGGTTGAGTTTGCTATCTTCCGCGCCTTGTTTGAAGGTGATTGGGCGCGTGTGAGAACGTTGGTGGCCAATGCGATTGATGCTAATCCGAAACGTGAAGAATCAAGCCGTTACATGGCTTGGCGTTGGCGTATGGCCTCTTACGAAATTTATCGGCGTTTGTCTGATAATCCAGTGGATGCGATTCGTGAGTTGTACGCCTACTACACAAACTATGAGGTGTTGCTGGGGCCGAATACGCTGGTAGACCGTTATATTAGCCTGTTTGACAATTTGTGGCGTCAATATCGTTAGCCAAGTGTTATTACTTGCAATTAATACGTACATTAGATAACTTGATAGTAGTGAATTAAATGCGCCACCAATTTGGCGCGAAAAAAGTAAATCATTAAAAGTTACGTCGGCACAAAGTTCGTCTTCGCGATAAGATGAAATCGTACCATAATGTAACCCCTATGGAATACGTGAGATTGGTTTGTGGCGACTTCGTTATGAAGTCGCCTTTTTTTAAGCTATTTCTCAAATAACGGAATTTTTGAACGAGCAAAATAATTCCGTTAATCCAATTTAGTAAAAATATTAGACTGAAATTGTTTAGTACATAAAGAAATGAGAGACAGAGATCATGGAATGGCTACTACCGAAAAAAGATCAAGAACGTTTGTCATTGCACCGTTACCTCAATGCGCAAGAAAGTAACGCGGTGCTCATAAAAGATATTATGGCCAATCTAGGTTGGTCGAGATATATGGTATTACAAAACGTAGAAACATTGCGCCTGGATTGCCAACAAATAGGTGACGGCAATATTCCTTACTTGACCCTGGTGGATGCTAATCGTGCTTTGCAGATTGAACAACTGCAAACAATTAGCGATACCGCGTTAATGGGTTACTACATCCGAAACTCATTGCGTTTCGATGTGTTGATGGACATCTTTTTTGAAGTGGCACAGTCAAATGAAACGATTGCATTCCGTCATTCATCAAGTACAACTGTTGCCCGTGTGACAAAAGTGGAAGTGAATGATGAATTAGCTAAGTATGGTATTCACATTTCGAATAACTACCAGCTGGTGGGTGATGAAACGAACATTCGTATCCTCTTGTTTGAGATGTTGTACACGGCCTACGCTGATCAACCCTCACCATTTCCGGATGATATTAAAGCATTGGCTGCAAAAGCTGAACACTTGGTGGAAGAGCATACGCCAATGCGTGCAACGGTTAAGCGGGCGTTCCGTATTTTCTTTGGTATCTGGATGGTTCGTATTCGCAATGGTCACGTTATCCAGCCAAGCGAACCGGATGTCTTTAAGCCAACCGAGGATTTGACCGCTAATGCCAAGATGATTATTGGCAAGCTAAAGGAGGCACTACAAACGGCGTTTATGGTGAATGAGCCGTGGTGTGAAACTGAACTCCGCTTTGGTTTGGGGTCGATGTATTCACTCGGTTTGGGATTTGGTACTTACCGAATTGATAATTTGGCACCGGCAGCGGCTGAAACCTTCGATAATATTTATCGTGATGTTGCCAGTGTGTATGAAGAATTCTTCGGATTAGCAATGACTGAAGCGGAATTAGCAACGATTCGTAAATCACTATTTTCGTTGAATTTACGATTGCTATACTTTGGTATGACGGGGATTTCGACACAGCCCCGCAAACAATTTTCAGAGCGCGTTTACCCAATTTATGCAGAATTTACGCGGCGGGTGCTGGAAAAAATTGCACCGTACTTTGACATGCCACATGATAAGATAGTCAAGGCCCTTTACAATGAATACCTAAACACGTTTGTGGTGGCTTTGGATGTGAGTGAAATTCTGCCGGTGGTAACGGTAACGGTTGATTTAATTGATATGCCTTCATTGGAACGGGTCCTTCGTGAGCGAATTATGGATTGGCATGCCGTTAATCTGAACTTCACGAAATACTTCACCAACGATACGGATTTATATGTCTCAAATGTTAAGCTGGATGATAAGGTGCCGGGATTTTTCTGGCGTGCGATTCCAGACCAGATTGCCGTGCAAGCACTGCTCGATAAATTGATTGATATCACAACGACGCGTTTCTACCAGCTCACTGGTAACTCAGCAACTGAATCGAATAATTAGCCAAAAAGACCAAACGTTTGCGCGTTTGGTCTTTTTCTGTCGCTGATGACTGCTCAGAAACCCAGCGATTGGCTATAGTCGAGGTAATCAACTAAGGAGGTTATCTCGAAATGGCAATGGTGTTAGAAAAGACGGCGGTTGAAACGCCAAAGCGACCAACGAAACGCTGGGTTATCACGAAAGCATTTACAGACCAAAACGCATTAAATCCGGCAAATGAAGCGATTCGACATTTTGCGACTGAATTAGGATTTCAGTGTTTGGATTGTCCTGATGACATCCTGAATTGGTCAGATGCCTTAACCATTCAAGCCGGGGATGTTGTCATCTGGCATACCCAACTTTTTATTTGTCGATAGAGACCGATGGTGAATACGAGGTGACCCTCATTGAGGCATTGCATATGCGCGGCGCCCGCGTGGTGTTGCTTGTGGGTGACAGTTTGATTTTACGTGAAAAAGTAGCATGCAGTCAGAGCGAACTGAACGCGCTGAATAGCGCGGATGTACTGGTTGTGCCGAATAACAAAATGCGTGATCAATTTACGAACATGGGTGTCACGACGCCAATGTTGCATCAGGGATTGTATCCGATTAAACCAACGCATGATATGCCGCCGTTAACAACGTTCAACCGTGACAAAGTGTTTTACACCGGCAATCTTGCCAAGGGACCATTCCTAAAGACAATTCAGCAAGATGCACTGGCGGTGGAAGTGTTCGGGCCAAACGCAGCACCAGAAGTGATTGCCAATCAGAGCATCAGGTATCATGGCGCGCTTTCGCATCATGATTTAGCCCAGAAGCTGACGGCTGAAACTGGGTTTGGCTTGATTTGGGATGGCGACAGTTTACCGATGTTGTCACAGCTCGGGCGGTATACGCAGTACAACTACCCGTATAAGTCGTCGTTTTACCTAAGCTTGGGGATGCCGTTAATTGCCTGGCGAGGTTCTGCCGTTGCGGATGTTATTACACAATATCGTTGTGGTATTGTGTTGAATCGAATTGAAGAATTAGGCACAACGGTTAAAGTGTTAACGACACAACAAGTCAATCGCATGGTTGAGAATGCGCGCAACTTTGGGGAAGAATTACGGACGGGCCGTCACTTTATGCGCGTGTTGGCTCATGCAGAACTATTTGAGACGGAGGACTAATCAAGATGGAACCAGCCTTACAAGTGAATTCTGAAATCGGCCGTTTAAGGACGGTATTATTAAAACGACCGGGTACCGAGTTGGAAAACATCACACCGGAAACGATGCATGAGCTGTTGTTTGACGACACGCCGTATCTTAAAATTGCACAAGTTGAGCATGACGAATTTGCGACAACACTGCGTGAACAAGGGGTGGAGACGTTGTATATTGAGCAACTGGTTGCAGATGTGCTAGCTGATTCGGACGTCAGAAGGCAATTTATAGCGCGGTTCATTGCAGAACAAGGTCATCAGCCGGGGACACCGGAATTTGCGGCGTTAATGGGCTACTTGCACGGGTTTAATGTGACGGACCTGGTTGCGAAGCTGTATGCAGGCGTGCGTGTCGACGAATTTGATAATGGCTTAAATCAGCCAGCTCAGCGCTTGTTCTTATTGCACCCATTGCCGAATGCCTACTTTACGCGTGACCCACAGTCTGTGATTGGTAATGGGTTAACCATTAATCGGATGACCTATCCTGTTCGACAAGTAGAATCATTATTAACAGAATTGGTGATGACGCACCATCCGCGGTTTGCGGGTCACGTTAATATCTGGCGATCACGTGAGGTCGAGACGTGCCTAGAAGGTGGCGACGCCTTGATTTTGAATGAGCATACATTAGCAGTTGGTTTATCCGAACGGACGGAACAGGCCGCAGTGACAGAATTAGCGGAAACATTATTCAAGTCAGCAGATAGTCAGATTGATACGGTTTTGATGATGCAGATTCCACATAGCCATGCCACGATGCATTTGGATACCGTCTTTACGATGGTGAATACCAACCAATTCACGATGTATCCGGGTGTGTTAGCTGACGGTAACACATTAGAAATGGTGCTGGCACGCAAAAAGTCATCCGGTGAAGTTGTGCTTGGCCGCCGTACTGACTTAATTGCCACGTTGCGTGAAATAACAGGGGAAGTTGATCTTGATTTGATTTTGACTGGTGCAGGTGATTTGGTCCATGCGTTACGTGAACAATGGAACGATGGGTCGAACACGTTAACCATCGCACCAGGCGAGGTTGTCACGTATGATCGCAATCATGTTAGTAACGATTTACTACGGGAACACGGCATTATCGTGCATGAAGTACGGTCGAGTGAACTCTCACGCGGCCGTGGCGGACCGCGTTGCATGACCCAGCCGATTTGGCGTGATTAGTTCATCAAAAAAATTAACCGGTTAAAAAGCAAGCGTATTTTTCATGTAAGCGCTTAAAACATTAGTCGTTTAACCGGTTAATTTAATGTCCGATATTCGGTATACTCAAGAGGTAGGAAATGAAGAGTTTCATGAATTAAGGGAGGACAAGCAAATGCTTCAGACATTTATGCAAAACTGGTTGGCTTTACCAGAGAACGACATCATCGCAGATAAGTCGTTCGTGAATAAGGCACGCGCATACGGGGTCGATTTCAATGAAAAGTATGCTGCGGTTGTTGTTGAGGGCGATAAGCAGCAACTTCCAGATGAACGCCTGGCATTTGAATTGGATTACTTGCGACGGGTATATGTCTTGCAAGTAGATGACGTGGCTGATTTCTTGCCGAGGTTGCCAAAACGGGCACTCGCAGGGGTGGGGATGCCACATCATGATATTCAAGAAAGTGTGAAAGAGGGGATTTTCGCGCTAGCTATGACCCATCCAACCGTCGATGAGATGCGGACGATGTTCTATGAGAACATGATGGATTTGGCTATTATTATTGCTGCGGGGGTTGCTTATCCAGAAACAGAGCAGCTGATTCATGATCATTTGGATGATGAGGTCATGTTGACGTTATGGTTGTATGCGACGTTCGGTCAGTCGATGTGCGCTTTGAGTGAGGCACTCCATGTCCATCGTCGTACGATTCAATATCGTCTCGACAAAATTACGACAGTGACTGGATTAAACCCACGTGTGACAGCGGAGGCATGTACATTACTGTTGGCGTACGTACGTCGTCGAACATCGGTAATTGTGCCAGCGCTGATTGGACAGTTAGATCGTGTTGTGATGCAAGGTGACAGTCGCCAGATAGTGAACGCTTAGGGTTGCGACAGTGTGGTACAATCAAAACAGACTATTTTTGATTGAGGGTAAACACATGTCTGCATTGATGCAACTTTTAAGTAAATACCGCGAGCAAATTTCTTATCTTTTTTTTGGTGTAATGACGACGGTTGTTAATATCGTCGTGTACGCTGTCGTGCGTTATTTAGACGTACCAATTCAAGTTAGTTATTGGATTGCTTGGTTTGTTTCTGTTTTATTTGCGTATCTTACAAATCGAGTTTGGGTGTTTAAAAGTAATGTAGAGACACCAGGTGAATTCATTCGCGAAATGTTCCAATTTTATTTAGCTCGTTTAGCAACTGGCCTGATAGGATCTGGAATCATGTGGTTTGGAACAAGCTTATTGCACCAAAATGACATGCTTTGGAACATTTTACAGAATGTCTTTGTAATTGTATCCAACTATGTTTTGAGTAAGTTGATTATTTTCAAGTCTAAGAAATAATCCGAAGACTAAACCAAAAACGACGCTTCTGAGATTTATCGGGAGCGTCGTTTTGCATATAACACCATTGTCTGTTGTTTAAACTCGTTAGCCGTGCTTGTTAAGTTTGTGTGGAAAGAGGATGCATGTGGTACAATATGTGAAGTGACTAGTACAGTTTGAGCGTTCTAAGTTGTTGAACGCGTGACAAAATATTAGCTTTTTTGAAAGAAGGACAAAGACGTTGATTACGATTAAGTCAGAACGTGAAATCGAAGGCATGCGCAAGTCAGGTGCAATTATTGCCGGTATGCACAAGGAACTTCGTAACATTATTAAGCCAGGAATTTCAACTTGGGAAATTGAAGAATTCGGTCGTAAGTATATCGAAGATCACGGTGGCCGTGCAGCACAAATCGGATTTGAAGGTTTTGAATTTGCGACGACTGTTTCAGTTAATGATGAAGTTGCACACGCGTTCCCTCGTAAAGAATTAATTTTGAAAGACGGCGACTTGGTTAAGGTTGATACAGTTGTTGACTTGGATGGCTACTATTCAGATTCAGCTTGGTCATACGCGGTTGGTGAAGTTTCACCGGAAGTGCAAAAGTTGATGGATGTGACCTTCAAAGCGTTGTACATCGGAATTGAACAAGCACAAGTCGGTAACCGTATTGGAGATATCGGCGCGGCCATCAACAAGTATGTTGAAGATGAAAACGGATTCGGTAATGTTCGAGAGTACATTGGCCATGGTATTCAACCAACAATGCACGAAGAGCCTGCTGTACCACACTATGGTAAGGCTGGTCACGGGCTACGTTTGAAGCCTGGTATGACAATTACTATTGAGCCGATGGTTAACATGGGCGGCTGGGAAGTTGAAACGTCTGAAGAAGATGGTTGGACCGTGACGACTTTGGACGGTTCAGTTTCTGCACAATACGAGCACACTATCGCTATTACGAATGACGGACCTAAGATTTTGACCTCTCAAGATCCTGAATTTGATAAGAAATATTTGTAAGAAGTGGCCACGGCTTGGGCGATACCAGACCGTGGCTTTTTTGAAGTAAAAGGTTACGCCAATGAAAATTTTAATTGCGACACATAAAGACTACAAAATGCCAGATAATTCAATCTACCTACCTGTGATGGTCGGTAGCGAGTTAGTAGATGAAACGTATGGTTTTCAACCAGACAACGTTGGGGAAAACATTTCACTTAAGAACCCAATTTATAATGAACTGACAGCCTTATACTGGGCCAAATATAATTTGCAAGATGAAGATGTCATAGGTCTTGCGCATTATCGGCGTTATTTAGGTAAGCGTCGATCACATGACTTGGTAGATATTCTGTCTGAAACAGATGTTTATGAGGGACTTAGAAATGCAGACGTGCTAGTTCCTAAAGCCCGTAATTATTATGTTGAAACGCAGGAGCAACACTATTTAAATGCGCATGCTAATCAGCCATACTATTTGTTGAAAGAGGTTATCGGAACTACTTTTCCCGCATATGCAGCTGCTTTTGAGCAAGTTGCTCATTCAAAGACAGCATTCTTATTTAACATGTCGATTATGCGTCAAGCTGATTTTCAAGATTACACAAATTTTCTTTTTGATGTGTTGGGTCAGGTGGAAGAAAGGCTTGATTGGTCAGAGTTAGAAGGACAGGATATCAGGGCGCTAGGCTTTATGGCTGAAAGGTTGCTAAATGTCTGGCTTATCGTTAATAATAAGCGCACTAAAGAATATCCAGTTGTGTCAACCGAAAAAACGAATTGGGTGGATAAGGGTTTTCATTTCCTAAAACGTCATTTTAGTAAAGAAGGCTCGAGAAAGGTTCATTTTTAATGAGTGCTTTTGCTATACTGAAATAGTATTTAAAAAAATGAAGTGAAGATAACGATGACAAAATATAGTAAAACCTATGCGTTTTCAAAACGCTTTTTAGATATTTCCGTGTCACTGTTTGCGCTTATTGTCCTATCGCCAATTTTTCTGGTGGTTGCATTAACTTATTTCTTTGGTAGTGATAAAGGACCGGTATTTTATAAGCAAGAACGTGTCGGATTAAACCACGAGACATTTTATATGTATAAGTTTCGGTCGATGGTTGTTGGAGCTACTGAGATTTTGCTGAACAATCCTGAACTTTATGCAAAATTTGTTGAAAACGGGTACAAACTTCCAACTTCGGAAGATCCAAGAATTACAAAATTCGGTGGCTTTTTGCGTAAAACATCTATTGATGAATTGCCTCAGTTTTTAAACGTGTTGCTTGGAGATATGACGATAATCGGGCCACGCCCCGTTGTTGAAAATGAACTCAAAGAATACGGGGATGCGGTTGATGTTTTGTTGTCAGTCAAGCCTGGTGCAACCGGTTTATGGCAAGCAACTGGCCGAAGCGAAATCCAGTATCCGGAACGTGCACATTTGGAAATAGAATATGCTCAGAATGCGAATCTATGGTTTGATTTTAAAATCATGTTTATGACCGTTGGAGCCGTAGTTAGTGGAAAAGGCGCATTTTAGGTAGGGTTAACGTTTTGAGGATTTCATGGATTGATTTTGGGAAAGGATTTACAATCCTTTCAGTTTTGTTAGTACACGTTATGCTTGGCGTAGTAAATTCTGGTGTTCCATATACTGCGCAGCAACTTTGGGTACCGACTATAGTCATTGGCTTTCTGTTTACGTATGTGATGCCAGTATTTTTTGCGATGTCCGGCTATGTTTACAAGCCAGTTAAAACGTGGCAGCAATTTTTTAAAAAGAGTGGCCAACGTCTGATAAGTTTGGGTGTGCCATACATTGCCTTTAATGTGGTGATATATATTGTAAAACTGTTTGGTAACGATAAACTAACGCTTTTAGATTTGCTAAATATTTGGAATCAACCAATAGCTTATACATGGTATTTGTTTGCACTGTTTGGTATTTATGTTCTTGTCGATCTTTATCATTTGGTCGGATTACCATTGTGGTTACAGATTATTCTAGGTGTTGTGACGCTTATTTTGGTGTCATTTGACACGATTCATATAGGACTGCTTAGCCAGGCGTTTCGTTGGGTGTTGCCATTCATCCTTGGAATTGCAATTAAAGAATACGCGATATTAAATCGTAAATATTTAACTGTGTTAGCAACTGGTATTTTCATTATTTCAAGCGTGATTGCAATTCGTCAGTACTTTATGATGATTGAGGCGGTTAATGTTTTGGACATATCGTTGTTGGCTGTTAAAATTTCGTCAGTATTTGTGTTTTTGGCATTGTATCGTTTGATTGGAACGGAGCAAAACAGATGGTTGACGTTTATAGGTAAAAATTCATTGATTGTTTATTTAGTACATGTGCCAGTTGGGACATTGGTAATGAAAATCATTGAATGGCGGGTACCTGGTTTAACAGTGAGTTACTGGGCTTTTATGGTAGCTACGTTGGTTGTTACGCTTGTCTTTTCGTTAGTTGCGGTTCTAATTGCGAATCGTTTTAGAGTTGTAAATGTGGTTTTCCAGCCAATCAAAGTAATTGCTAGTCTACGTGAATCACGTTGAATGCGGGTTCATATAGAGTGATGGTTGCTACAAATTAGTACTATTAATACATTGTTGCATTGTGAAGCATAAAGAATTGGGAGAACGAAGATGGGTATTATCGTATTTTTGATTATTGCGACATTACTTGGGAAAATTGTATCCTTGGTAGTGGGTAAAGGATATGGGTTTAGTTGGCCAGTGTCGTTTGTTGGTGGCGTTTTGGGATCATGGCTTGGTACGCGAATTTTGGGGACTTTTGGCACCCAATGGCTTACATTTAATTGGCTGCCATCATTAATTGGGATTGTGGTGGTGATGGTTGTATTTAAGTTGATTGATAAAAAATTATTTGATTAATTAAAATCGGATGTAAGAAAATTTACATCCGATTTTTAAGTGTTCAAAAATATATTAGAAATTTTATCGCTGTCTTGGTGAGATGGCGGTGCTTGGAAAGAAGATTGGTATCGTGGGTAAGAATAAGGTTTTGTGGTTGAAATGGGTTTCGTTCGGTTTAATTCTCGTATACGGAATGGCGATGTTTTATCGGTTAGGGACAGTTCCGTCTCTATATGTTGATGAGTCAAATTATGCTAATGAGGTAATTAGTCTCGCAAAATTTGGCACAGATATACACGGATTTCATCATCCAGTGTACTTTGGTAGTGTGTGGGGGCAAGGCCAAAGTGTTTTGTATGCAACGTTAGTTACACCTATAGTAAAACTGTTCGGATTTAGCATGACTAGTTTTCGCTCGCTGATGGTAATGACGACGCTAGCGATGCTAATAGGTGTTTACGTAATCGTTCGGCGAATTTCAAAAAATGAATTAGTGGCCTTTGTTGTTTTGGCGGCATTTATTACATCACCTTGGATTTGGATAAGCGGACGATGGGTTTTAGACGCCAACTACGGACCATTAATGTTTACTATTGCATTACTATTTATGCTGGCGGCGTTGCAAATAAATAATGGTAAGACTTTGAGATGGTTTTTTATCGTTCTTTCAGCTGTTGCAATTGCATTAACTGTTTATGGCTACTTGGCCAGTTGGATTTATTTACCTGTATTTTTAGGCATATTATTTTTTTGGAATAGAAGACGAGCAAATCTTAGCGTTGTTGAAATAATTGTTTCGGGCATCATCATTATGGTTCTTTCAGTGCCAGCTATATATTTTGCTATTCAAGTTAACGTTTTTCATATCACAACAGCGAAAACATTTTTAGGATTAGATATTCCGCCATTACCACGCAATAGAGCAGGTTCACTAATTAATTTTAAGCACAATGTTTTGAATCACGTGGTAATGAATGTCGTACACGGGATTGAAGACTATATTTTGGGGAGTGATAAATTACCGTGGAATTCTGCGGCCCCTTTTGGTGTTGTCTTCCCTTGGTTTTTACCTTTTGCGATAGTTGGGTTCAGTACCAAATGGAGAGCTGTTTTTGAAAAGCAATTTTTAGACGTTGTGAGTTTGTTTAGAATAGCGTTAGTTGCAAATTTGCCAATTATTTTAATTGTTAAACCGAATTATAATCATTGGAATTTTCTTAACATTCCGATGATGTTTTTTGTGGGGTTAGGACTTGCTAGAATTTTGATGGAGACTAATTCTCGAAATGTTAGATTGGGATTCCTGAGCGTGCTGTTTGTTTCGTTTTTTGTGTTTTTATCTTTCTATTTCTCACCAAAATCGTATTTCGAGAACCAAGGAGTACAGTATTCAGAGGTGAAAGTAATCGATAAGTTTATGCAACTTCATCCGAAAAGTCATCTTTATGCGCTGGGGTTATCCTATAATGCCTCGTATTGGCGTTTGGCGGAAAAACCTGTTGATCATGAAAGGTACTTGAAGCTGGCCAATAATTATCCGGAATTTAAAGCGAAAAAAATGGGGCCACAACACCAATATGGTTACTTGCGAGATGCAATGGATTTCGGCGAAAAAGGAACGAAACGAGATTATATTTTGATTCCGAAAAACGAATACGGTAGCCAAAAGACGATATACTCAGACGAAAAAAATATCGTTTTTTCACATGAGCCATATGTTATCGCGAAGTTGAAGTGAATGTATCTCGCTTTCAACGATAAGTTGTCTTTTAACACAAAATCGTACGTTTGCAAAAATGTAAACAATGTGTAACTAAAAAAAGAAGAGTGCTATATCTGTGTATGTTATATTTCATATTATGAAAAAAGATATAAGAAAATTGCTTTTATATAGCCTTCTTTTTGGATGGTTAACGGCGTTGATATTTGAAATAGCTACGTCGTGGCAAGAAAATGGGTTAGCAGGACAGGGTACCGAGTTAAATCACTTGCTTAATCATTTGGTTGTTATGCAAACGTATCCAATGTTTTGGCTAAATACAATATGGTTGACGCTATTTTTCGTTCTTATGTATATGATTTTCGGAAGGCTATACCGCGCGTTCGCAGTATACGGTGTTATTGCTTTTGCGATTTCGGTTGCATTGTACGAAAAGATGAAATTAAGAAATGATGCCATTGTGCCAAGTGATTTACATGAACTTGGATCTGTAAAGAATTATTGGGAATGGTAAATCGAAGCACGGTGGTTATCAGCTTTTTGCTAGTGGCACTATTAGTGATTGTCTCAATATTATTTGAGGTGTTCCTAAAAAATAAATATGAAAACAACCCGTTTATTAAAGTCCCTAAAATCAAAGTAAGTATACGCTTGGCGATTATCGCGTCATTAACGGTTGTGCTGGCGCTGCCTGTGATTGTTCCGGATAAAAACATGGAACGCGTTTACGATGCGTTGAGGTTTAAACATTCCCCATGGTCTAATGCAGAGGAAGCTAATCAAAACGGGGCTTTGTTCATATTCTTACGTCAAGCAAACTTGTTTGTTAAGACTATGGAAGAGCCAGCTGGTTATAGCCAGGCAAAAATGACGGAAATTAGTAATAAATATCGGGATATTGCCGCAGATTTAAATCAAAACAGGAAGAATTCAGATTTAAAAGGGCAGACGGTGATTTACGTTCTTAGCGAGTCATTGATGAACCCTGCTCATATATCAAGCCTCGAAACCAGTAAAGAGGTTGCACCTAATTTTGCGAAGGCTGTGTCAGAAAACCCAAGTGGCACAATGGTTTCATATGGCGTTGGGGGTGGAACGGCAGTTGTAGAATACATGACATTAACTGGTCTGCCGGTTGCTGGGTACAATAGTAATGTGGCTTCTCCATATAAGGATGTTGTGCCACATGCTAATGAAACGCCATCTATTTTAGATTATTTTAATGATAAAACGATGATTCACCCATTTAACTTGTCGTTCTATAATCGTAAGCAAGCCTATAAACAAATTGGCATGGATCAGACCATCGCGAATGACGGCGGCGCAAATGAGAATCCTAAATATATGGGACAAATCCCGGGGACTATTTATACGTCTGACGCAGAGGCTTATAAGGACTTGTATGCAGAAATTAACGGGAAGAATAACAATCAGAGTCAATTCATACAGCTTATGACAATGCAAAATCATACACCGTATTGGGGCGGACAATATGAGCATATTCGGCAAAATGATGAAAAAGATTTTATTTACATCGAAAAGCATGCTAAGCAAGATGATAAAAATGAGCTTGATGGGTATGTGAATGGTGTTCATCAAACCGATAATCTTTTTCCAGGGCTGTTTAAAAAGTTGAATAGCTATTCAAGACCTATTACGATGTTGTTTTATGGTGATCATTGGCCTGGAATTTTTAATTCCATTCCAGAAAATAAAAACGCCGTGTTTAAACACAGTACGGAGTTTTTCGTTTGGCAGAATAAGGCTGCAAAAAAAGCTAATGGTCAGGCAAAAACTTCAAGCGAATTTTTGGCGCCAAATGATTTTTCATCTCTAATGTTAGCTAATACAAATACTAAGGTGACACCATATTTTGCATTGCAGACGGAAATGATGAATAACGGTATTGTTGTGGCTAACTATGCTAGAGATAGTCATGGACGTATGCAGTATGTCGATAATGAAGGACATCAGATTAAATATTCAAGTTTGACAAAAAAGCAAAAGCGATTGGTCGATGACTTGAGACTAGTACAATACGACATATCTGATGGACAGAATTATTTGAGCCGTAAAAAATTTTGGCATTAACCTGAAATATATTGCGAAAAAGTTGCTCGCAGATGCGCTATTCCTGAAAGTTTAACAAGCTTTTGGGATGATTGTGCGTTTGACGGGTGGCTTTTTGTGTTTGTTACAATAAATCGAGAATGTTACCAACAGGTGGCGAATTTTTTAAGGATTATTTTTATGGTTTGGGTATTAAGCATTTAAGATAGATTATGTCGTATACTTAATTGGTTACTGAAAAAAGACTATAAAAAAGACAAAAAAACAACAAAAAAATTGTGAATATTAAATAAGCTATTTATGACATGAAGTAGGAACGGTGTATGGCAAAAATAAATAAAAAAATAAAAGTTGCTTTGGGACTGTTTACCGTGGTTGGTGGAGTTACCCTGGGTGAGCACAATGCTGCGGCAAGCGTGCCGAATGACTTTATTAACAAGATAAAGCAACCGGTAAAGACTGTTTCTAAAAAGTATAATTTGTATGGTTCGATCATGATGGCTCAGGCATCATTAGAAAGTGGGTGGGGTCAGAGTGCACTCTCTGTTCAAGCCAACAACTTTTTTGGAATAAAAGGGTCATACAACGGCCAATCGGTAACGATGCTGACGGCTGAGGATGATGGATATGGAAACCTCTACTATGTGAATGCGCAGTTTAAAAAATACCCGAATTTTGAAGCATCATTGAATGACAATGGTAATTTGCTCAGAAATGGACTGGATTGGAGTAGCACTTATTACAGCGGTGCATGGCGAGAAAATGCAAAAACCTATCAAGACGCAGCACGCGCATTGACTGGAACATACGCTACAGATACCGGTTATGCTACTAGGTTGATTGATCTTATCCAGTCATACGGGATGGACAAACTAGTAGATAATCTCGGAGATACCGTTGTTTCTTCAAAGGACATTTATAGAGTAGCGGTATTTAATCAGGATCACCGAAATGACGGCTTGTATCAAGATGGTATTTGGAATACTGGTGGAGAAGTTTACGTCGGCGGCGCGTCACAATACAATGGTAAGAGTGTCACGTTGGTCCAAGAAGCCACAACTAGCAAAGGCACAAAGTGGTACGCATTTAAGCGCGACGGTCATTTGATTTGGGTTGATTCTGCAGCGTTCAAGAGTGTTAGTGACATAACGGCGCGAAACACACGGACAATGTTCATTCAAAACAATCGAAATGATGGTTTATACAAAAATGCGCCCTATGGCTTTGTGAATGCAACACATATTGGTACGGTATCTTCTACGAATAACAATCGTCAATCGATTACAATCGAAAAGGAAGCCAAAGTTAATGGTACTCTGTGGTATGCAGGCTACTTGAACGGGGAACTATATTGGTTTGATTCAAAGGCGGTTGTAGTAGATAACTCAGTAGCTAAAGACGCAAATTATGTTACTAAAATCACCCAGAGCGGTCGTAATGATGGTATCTACATTGATAAGCCATGGGAGTACAGAACAGATTACTTTGGTAGCGCAAAGCAGTTTGATGGTAAGTATGTTTTGGTTACGGGTGAGTGGAAGACGCCTGAGGGTGTGACGTGGATTCGTTTTAATTACAACGGTAAGACACTCTGGATGGACAAGACAGGAGCGTCATCAAAGGTTGCTATCTCAAATGTATATCAACGTGCACTGTTTAATGCATACAAAAATCAAGACGATGGTTTGTACGAAAAGCAGCCAGGTGTGATTTTGGGTTCAAAGTCAATCGGCACGACTAAGAGTACGGACAATGAGCGAAAGTCAATTACCCTTGAGAAGAAAATGGTATTTGATGGGCAAACTTGGTACGCTGGAAAACTTAACGGAAAAGAATATTGGTTTAAGTCTCAGCTGGTTCAAAATGATAACTCGGCTCCGGTTGGAAAGTCTTACACGGCAGTCGTAGATCAAGATCAACGTAATGATGGTATGTATCTGGATAAGCCATGGGAATATCGAACGGACTTTTATAAGAGCGCTAAAGACATCAATGGGCGAAAAATCAACGTGAAGCAGGAGTGGAAGACACCAGATGGCGTGACGTGGGTTAACTTCGTTGTTGATGGTAAAAGTGTTTGGCTAGACAAGGCAGGTATTCAATCGACCTCTCTAGAAACTACGAACACATATAAAAGAGCAATGTTTATTCAAAATGGTCGTAATGACGGTTTGTATCTAAATGAGCCACACGGCATAGAAGGATCAGAATTTACTGGCACGGTTTCTTCTACAGGTAATGATCGAAAGTCAATTACGGTAGAAAAAATGCTCACGTATAAGGGTGTTACTTGGTATGGCGGTTATTTGAATGGTAAATTGTATTGGTTTGATTCAAAAGCTGTTGTAGAAGACACATCAACTGCTGTTGCTGCGAATTATCAAGTTGTAATCAACCAAAATGGTCGTAATGACGGATTGTACCTTGATAAGCCATGGGAGTACCGTTCAACATACTTTAGTGGTGCACAAAAATATAATGGACAAAAAGTTACGGTTAAACAACAATGGACAACGCCTGATGGTGTAACTTGGATTAATTTTGTTATTGATGGTAAAAGCGTTTGGATGGATGCAAATGGTTCGGCAAGCCCTATGTATCAACGTGCAATGTTTATCCAAGGTAATCGTAACGATGGCCTTTATGAGAATGCACCTTACGGAGACAGCGCAGCGAAGTATCTTGGTAGTGTGAAAGCGACTGGTAATGATCAAAAATCGATTACCATTGAAATGTCTAGAGTGCTTAACGGTGTGCTATGGTATGCTGGATATTTGGATGGACGAGTTTACTGGTTTGATTCAGCTGCGGTAGTGAACGATGCTACGGCGCCAGTTTCAGTGAATTATGCAGCCACAGTTAGTCAAAGTAATCGAAACGATGGTTTGTACTTTGATATGCCATGGGAATACCGTGCACAATATGCCGGAACTGCTAAGGCTTTGGACAATCAAAGGGTAACTGTGACTCAAGAATGGCGTACACCTGATGGCGTCGTTTGGGCTGCTTTTGTTAAAGATGGACGAACGATTTGGGTAGATAAAAACGCATTAAAGATGAACTAAGAAGTAAGAGGATAAAGAGCTGAATGAGAATGAATAAAATGAAGTACCTTGTTTTGGGAACTTCGGTAGGAGTTGCCTTATTAGGGACTGCATATTTTGCGAATAATGTTTGGGGAGCTGATGATGGTATTCCAGTCATTTCGGCTGGTGATTCTAGCCGTCCAAGAATGGATGTCGTTGATATCTCCTCTCACCAAGGTAACGTGACCGTTGGAATGTTCAACACCATGAAAAAATATGGTGTAAAGATGATCATTGTGAAATTGTCTGAAGGTAATTACTATCGAAACCCCTATGCGGCGGAACAAATTGCCAATGCTAGGGCAGCAGGACTTCGAGTGGGGGGCTTACCACTACTCTACGTATTCAACGACAAGCGAAGCCACTGCTGAAGCAAATTATTTTGTTGATACAGCACAAAGCCTTGGCCTAAGTGATACAACTTACATGGTTGACGATTTGGAAGCTGAATCGACAAAAACGAGTAATACTACGCAACTAGCAGAGACCTTCAAACGACAAGTGAATAACAGAGGCTATGGTAAAACACTTCTTTACACTTATGCGTCGTATACGCAGCAACAAGGATTGAAGTTCAATGCTTGGGATGATAAAAATGTTTGGATGGCCTCGTACCCAGCAAAGCCAAGTAAGGATAATTTGTGGTACACAAATTATGGTATGTGGCAATGGAATTCTAAAACGAATTTCCCAGGTATTACAGGAACATATGATGTGTCTATTGACTATGACAACTTGTCTGCAAGTGGGGATTATGTAACTACGCAACGGGATGTCAATTATTTTGGAACTTTTAACCAAAGTAACCGAAACGATGGATTGTACCCAGATTATCCTTGGAATACCGGTGGTGATCAATATGTTGGAAGTGCAACGCAGTACAATGGACAACAAGTTGTAATTACTAAAGAGGCCGTGACAAATAAGGGGACGACTTGGGCAGGATTTTACCTGAACGGTCGTCTGATTTGGGTTGATAAGGCGGCGCTATCTAACGTTTCAACTGGAATTAGCATTAACAAACGAGCTATGTTTATTCAGAAGAATCGAAACGATGGTTTGTTCACAAACGCACCATACGGAATGATTAATCCTTCTGGTATTGGCAGTGTGAGTGCAACTGGAAATGACCGCAAGGCAGTTACTGTTGAACGACAGATAACGGTCAATGGCGTGTTATGGTACGGTGGTTATATTGATGGGATTATGACGTGGTTTGATGCGCAGGCTGTGGTCCAAGATGATACAGCACCGGTGGATAAGAATTACGTTGCAACTATTAATGAAAACGGCCGTAACGATTCGATTTATGAAGATAAGCCTTGGGAGTATCGATCAAAGAGCTTGGGACTTGCAAATCAATTGTCAGGTCGCACAATTTTGGTGACGGGCGAATGGACAACGCCTGATGGCGTAACATGGGTTCGTTTTAGCTGGAATGGCAAGACGGTCTGGGTTGATAAACAAGCTGTTAGTCAATCATCGATTAGTGATGTTCAGTCAATTCAAAAAAGAGCTTTGTTTGAACAAAATGGTCGTAACGACTCATTCTATTCGAATGCGCCGTATGGTGTGCTAGGTGCTAGCGGCGCTGGTATGGTAGGTACGTCAAATCAACATAAGTCTATTACGGTTGAGAAGAAGGTCGTTGTAAACGGTGTTCTGTGGTACGGCGGTTACATTGATGGTAAATTCCTTTGGTTTGATTCTAAGGCAGTAATCGAAGATAATAGTGCGCCGAAGCCGGTTAAGTACTCAATGGAGATTACACAGTCGAAGCGAAATGATTCGTTATATCTAGAGAAGCCTTGGGAGTATCGAAGTGACTATTACAAGGCTGCGAAGGAATTTGAAGGTCAAGTTGTTCAAGTAAGAAACGAATGGAAAACACCAGACGGTGTAACTTGGATTAACTTTACTGTTGATAATCGTAATGTTTGGATGGATAAAAGCGGTGCATCTACGGTAGATGCTGCGGATGTTCATCAACGAGCAATGTTTATCCAGAATGATCGCAATGATGGCTTGTACTTAAACGCACCATACGGTTCTAAGGGCGCACAGTATGTCGGTAGCGTTAAGTCGACAGGCAATGACCGTAAGTCAATTACAGTTGAAAAGTCTGTCATCAAAAATAACGTTACATGGTACGGTGGAAATTTGGATGGCAAATTCTATTGGTTTGATTCCGCTGCGGTGGTTGAAGATAATTCAAATCCAGTTGCAGTAAACAAGCAAATGGTAATTAGTCAATTCAATCGAAATGACGGTATTTATGAGGGTAAGCCTTGGGAGTATCGCTCAAATTACGTCCAAAGCGCAACCCAATTGAATAATAAGACTGTTACTGTTACGCAAGAATGGACAACACCTGATGGGGTTACTTGGTCAGGATTCCAACTAAATGGACGTTTGGTTTGGATTGACAGTCAGGGTATCACAAATTCGATTTCAAAACGTGCGTTGTTCATTCAAAATGGACGAAATGACGGTTTGTACAAGGATGCGCCATATGGCTTGCAAGGGGCACATTATATCGGTTCGGTAGACAGCACAAATAATACTCGCCATTCAATTACGGTTGAACGAGAAGTTGTCCTCAATGGAGTGACATGGTATGGTGGTTATTTGAACGGAGAGTTATATTGGTTTGATTCGCTGGCAGTTGTAGAAGATAATTCTTCAGCCGTTGCAGCAAACTATGACGCCGTAGTTCGTCAAGATGGACGAAATGATGGTCTCTATCGTGATAAGCCATGGGAGTATAGAACACAGTGGATTTCTTCTGCACAGAAGTTAGCTGGTCAAAAAATTCACGTTGTTAGTGAATGGCAAACGCCTGACGGTGTGACTTGGGTAGGATTTAACTGGAATAACCAATTAGTTTGGCTAGATAAGGCTGGAATCGCCCAGTAAACGCATTGAACAACAAAAGTTAAAGCAGCTAATTTCGAATGTTGGAATTAGCTGCTTTTTCATTTGGCAGAGTGCCATACATGGAAAATTTGAGAACGTGTTAAGCAATTTTTGAATTTGTCATGTTAGGAAGAATTTTAGTTATAATGAATAGTCAATTGTTTAGTAATTTTTCAGGAGTAGTAAAGTGCATATATTGAGAAAATTATCAAAAAATTCTGTTTTTTGGATAGGGATAATTGCGATTATTGAAACGCTTTTATTTTTTAAGCGTGGTTATTTTTCAATTGCGGGGAACGATTTATCGTTTCAATTTACGCGAATTGAAAGTTTGGTCAATGCATTTAGTCATGGTGAATGGCCAGGACTTGTTAGTTTTTGGGGAAATTCGAATACCGGTGCAGCAATAAATGGTATGTACCCATGGCTGACATCAATGCTCTTTGTGATTCCACGCTTGGTGTTTGCAGGACACGTCTATTTTGGCTGGATGGTTGGCATTGCAATCGTGCAATTTTTGTCAGGATTGACAATGTTTGTCACTGTTAAAAGGATGTTTAGCAGAAATGGTGTCGGCTTTATGGCGGGTGTGCTATACATGTCTAGCGCATATCACTTGATCCTTATTTATCAACGATTTGCGCTAGCGGAGTTTTTAGCATATTCTTTCGTGCCATTAGTGTTTTTAGGATTGTATCAAATTCTAGATGGTGATCGACACGGTAAGTACACATTGGCCCTAGGAATGGCGCTAATCATTAACACGCATATGTTAACAGCGGTCACTGTTATTCCGTTTGGCGCATTGTATGTGTTACTAATGTGGACAAAAAAGCATCCAAATTGGCAGCAAATTATAGAGGCTTTCAAAGCGGTATTGATGACCATAATCATGATGCTTGCTGTCTTAGTTCCTATGCTGATTATTTCTCAAAAGAATCATATTTTGATGCAACAAAAATTTTGGGGAATTGATGCATCTGCCGTGGATTTAGTGGGTGCAGGGAAAGAAGCGATTACCTTTAATCTATTCGGCACATCAAGCCCATGGACGTGGCACTTGGACATAGTAATTTTAGCAGTGTTTGTTATTGCGATTATTGCTTGGCTTGTGCAACTATTTCGCGGGAAAGAAAAGGTTTTGAGTGAATCAACAATTCTGGCACTTCTAGCAATTTTTGCGGCTATTCTACCTTCAAACGTGGTGGATTGGAGCTTGTTGGAGAAATTTGGCTTTGCCTTGATTCAATTTCCAGGACGTTTGCTGACATACTCAGGCTTTTTCATCATCATTTTTGCCGCCTCTGTATTTGTAAAGTTGAACAACAAAGCGATACTAACTAGTTTTATTTCCGTTAGTGCAGTCGTTGTAGCTGTCATTTCGATTAATCTTCAAGTTAATCGGTTGCAAGAACGCGGCGGTCTACAGCCAGATATTAATAATATTGTGACGGCTAAGAGTTCGTTTTTAGATTATTCTATTATGCCAACCGGTATGAAGGACAAAGAGGCACGTATCTTTGCTGATACGGTGGCAAACAATCAGGTTTCAGACAAATATGATATTGTGGCTAAAAATGTTAAATCTAATGAACTTGGTATGACAATTAATGTAAAGAATGCTGGCGAACAAACTCTCCCGGTCTTTGTATATAAAGGCGTCAAGTATAAGGTGCGTGTAGATGGAAGTGTACAACCTGTCGAAACAAAGCAGGGATTGTTAACGGTCCATGCAGACAAAATCGGCGAGACGGCCATTACTATTTCTGCAGTTACTCCAACGTGGCTGATTATAGTTGATGTGCTGACATTGATTTCAATTGGGTTCGTTTTGTATAAGATGGCTAAGTAGTACGTGTGTAATAGAATAAAGAGTCGTTTGTACAGATGCGGTCTTTATGTCTGTAAAAGATTGGTATATACTAAATTGGAGTTATTAAAAATTCTTGTTGGACTTTAATCAAGAAATTAAAAGTTAGAAAATTCAGTTGGGAAAAAATATGCAAACGTTATCAATCATTGTTCCGGTATGGAACGAACAAGAAACAGTGCCGGTATTCTTGGAAACTATGAATAAGGTACACACTGAGTCATTGGCAGATTATGCTTTTGAGTATTGGTTTATTGATGATGGGTCAAAGGACGACACTTTGAAGGTGCTACGTGAGGAACAAGCGAAGAACCCAGCAGAAGTTCACTATCTGTCATTCTCACGCAATTTCGGAAAAGAAGCTGGTTTATATGCTGGACTTGAACAAGCCACTGGTGAATATGTTGTTGTAATGGATGTTGACTTACAGGATCCGCCAGAGCTATTGCCGGAAATGCTGGCTGGAGTAGCGTCTGGGGAGTGGGATGCGGTCGGAACACGACGAGTAACACGAGCAGGTGAACCACCAATTCGTACGTTCTTCAGTGAACTTTTCTATAAGTTGGTAAACCGAATTTCGGATACACAAATTGTAGAAGGTGCTCGTGATTATCGTGTTATGTCACGTCAGATGGTTGATTCTTTGCTTTCTATGACGGAGTACAATCGTTTCTCAAAGGGAATGTTCTCGTGGATTGGATTTAAGCAAAAGTATCTTGAATTTGAAAACCGCGACCGAGTGGCTGGTCAAACGTCATGGTCTTTTTGGAGCCTCTTCAAGTACTCTATCGAGGGAATCGTTGCGTTTTCTCAGGTGCCATTGGCCTTTGTATCGTTTCTCGGGGTACTCTCATTTGTAACGGCTATTATTGGTGCTTTGGTAATTGTTATTCGAGCATTACTTGTCGCTAATTCATCTGTAGCTGGTTGGCCTTCATTGGTGATTATCATCTTGTTTATGGGTGGCATACAATTGCTTAGTTTAGGAATTGTTGGTCGCTACATCTCAAGTATCTACCTAGAGGTCAAGAATCGTCCAATCTATATCGCACGCGAAAAGAAATAGGACCACCCGAAAAAATGACATTAAAATCTGCCCAGTTTTGGAGCAGTAATATTTTTCAGGTAAAAAATTAAAAGCATGGTGACCATTGTAAAGTCAGAAATCTGGTTTTAATAATGGTATGGTCATTTTGTATCCCAAATCTTCTGAAACTATGGTAAAGTTGTTTCAGAAGATTTTTTATATTCTGAAAGGAAATCATCAAAAATGACTTTGAATGATAAAAACTACGATTACCTTATCGTAGGTGCCGGACCATTTGGTTCAATTTTTGCCTACGAGGCGGCCAAGCGTGGTAAGCGCTCATTGATTATTGAGAAGCGCGCGCACATTGCTGGAAACATGTACACACACACGGAGCACGGAATTACGGTTCACGACTTCGGTGCACACATCTTCCACACTGATAACAAGGAAGTCTGGGACTACATTCGTCAATTCGCTGAGTTTAACGGATACCAAAACCAAGTTGTGGCAAACTACAAGGGTACGTTGTACAACTTGCCATTCAACATGAACACGTTCTACGAGATGTGGGGAACGAAGACTCCTGCAGAAGCTAAGGCTAAGATCGAAGAACAAAAGAACGCCGCTTTGGCTGATTTGGGTGACCGTGAGCCACGTAACTTGGAAGAGCAAGCTATCTCATTGATTGGTACTGATATCTACGAGAAGTTGATTAAGGGTTACACTGAAAAGCAATGGGGACGTAAGGCAACTGAGTTGCCAGCGTTCATCATTAAGCGTTTGCCAGTTCGTTTCATTTACGACAATAACTACTTTAACCACCGTTACCAAGGTATTCCAATTGGTGGATACACTCAAATCTTTGAGAAGATGTTGGATAACGATTTGATCGATGTTCGTTTGAACTCAGACTTCTTCGAGCACAAGGATGAGTACATTGCAGAATTTCCACGTATCTTGTACACGGGAATGATTGACCAATTCTTCGACTACAAGTTCGGTGAGTTGGAGTACCGTTCATTGCGATTCGAACACGAAGTTATCGAATCAGACAACTACCAAGGTAACTCAGTTATCAACTACACGGATGCTGAGACGCCATACACGCGTGTGATGGAGTGGAAGCACTTCGATGGTTTGTCAGACGATGGTGTGACGATTATTACGAAGGAATACCCACAAACATGGGACCGTTCAAAGGAAGCATATTACCCAGTTAACGACGAGAAGAACACGAACTTGTACAAGGAATACGCTAAGGAAGCGCGCCAACACAAGGACCAATTCATCTTCGGTGGCCGTTTGGGACAATACCGATACTTTGACATGGACCAAGTATTCAACGCAGCATTGAACGAAGTACGTAAGGAATTCAAGATTCCATCAAGCTTCAACTTTGCTCACGATGAAGAGCACTAATTTTATTTGATGAACGACCAATCATTGGCGACAAGGTTGGTCGTTTTTTACTGAAATAACATGTACTGGGTGATATTTATGATTAATTTTTTTAAGAAGCATAAACGTTCATTGGGAGCGTATGCTTTGTTTGCATTTCTTTCGTTCGTAGCGATTGTGCCTTTTTTTGCGGCAAATCGTATTTTCGGACAAGGAGATTTGTTGTTCCATTTAAACAGAATTCTAGGAATTGCTGAAGGTTTGAAGCAGGGTGAGTTGCCGTATCGTGTGTTTAATGTTTTAGCAGATACCGGAAGCGCGGTTAATTTTTTCTATCCATTCGTTTATATTTTGGGCTTTTCAGTGTTATTTAATGCCATTAATAACGTTGTAATGGCATTTTATATAGGTGAAATGATTCTGCTGTTTGTGACTTTAATTGTGGCATATCAAGTCATGATGTCATTCTCAAAGAAGAATCAATTACAGTCGATTTTATTTGCTGTTTTGTATGGCTTTGCTTCATACCGTAGCTATTTGGCGTTTGATCAATTTGTTTTGGGCGAAGCGTTTGCATATGCATTCTTGCCAATTGCCTTTTTGGGCCTATACCACGTGGTGTTGGGCGATTATAAAAAGTGGCCAACTTTAGCTGTTGGAGTAGCATTGGTACTCTACGCACACATGTTGAGTGTAGTTTTGATGATTGCTGCATTCATTGCATTAGTTTTGATTGCTGTGCTGTTCCGTCAAGTGACCGACTATGGTCGTCGCCTTTTTGCATTGATTAAGGCAGTTGTATTGGCGCTAGCATTGTCGGCGGTTGTGTATATTCCTTTTTTGTATGCACTGCGACAAACCAGCATTACAACGACGATTCAACAGCCAATTATTTTTTTGAATGGTTTAGGAGAAAACATTCTACGTTCTTTGAATGACCAATATCAAAATATTGGTGTTTTGGGTATCATGGCTGTGATTATTGGAATTGTTGTCTTATTCCAAAAAAAGTACACACAGAATGCCGTTTGGTGGGGAATTGGTACTGCACTATTTGTAATGGGAACGACCGTTTTCCCTTGGCATGCTTTACCAATGTCGATTCAAGCGTTGGTTCAATTTCCGTATCGCGTGTTCGGAATGGCGACGCTATTCTTGATGGTGTTCTTGTCTAAAGCGTTGGTTGATTTATTCGGAGATCGCAAGTCGATTCGATGGGTAGTTATCATAATTACATTGTTTGCAATGGTAGGCTGGTTCGGAAAAGCTACGGAATTGAAAAACACACGTAGCGAGCAACCAGTACTAACGGCGGCAAATCAAGATAAAAACCAAATGACAAGTTTCAGCGCTAATTCTGATGAGGTAAAGTCAATCATAAACACAGACTATAACTATATTGGTATGGTGGACTACGCTCCGAATGCCTCTTGGGTGCCTGTTAATCGTGATTCGATTTTGCGAGGTGAGACGTTAGTGAACGACCGCGTTACTTCTGTGAAGGAAAAGGCTGGTGTTACGAGAACACGATTTACTGTGGAAACGACCCAACCGAGCGTTGTTGATGTACCTATTTTCCGTTACGGAAACGAGTCCGTAAAATTGGATGGTAAAAAGACAGCGGCATCTACTTCGAAGCGTGGAACTGTTGCAGTTTCAGTTGGTGCGGGGCAACACACTATCTCTGTTGGGTATAAGACGCCAACGTGGATTGGATTTGCTTGGATTTTGAGCATTGCAACTTGGCTTGGTCTAGCTGTAACAGCTGCAATTCGTCGATTCAGGAATAAATAAAAATAGCCGTGTTCTGAAATTTTTTTCGGAACACGGCTATTTTTTATTTTATGGGTGGAAGTTTTCCTTAGCGACTTCGGCCACTGATTGACCGGTTTCCGAAGCTTGCTTGATAAGTTCTTTAATGTCCGACGGCGCAAATGTATCAGCAGGAATACCAGCTGCATTGATTTCATCTCGCGCTTTTTGAATCATGTCAGTTGTAATTTCTTGACCTGATTGGGTGACATTTGGATCGTATGAATCAGCTTGACTAGGTTGTTGACTTGAAGATGAAGGGACTACAGTGCTAGAGCTCGTTTCTGTGCTTTGAGAGACAGATGAAGAACTGCTGATTTGAACAGAAGAGGACTTAGTAGATGATTCATTACTAGAAGTACTCTTGCTGGTAGTTGTCTCGGTTGAACTTTTGCCTGTATTCTTCGTATGGTTATTTGAGGCGAAGAATACGCCGACGCCAATGATTACAACAGCAATGGCGGATACTAAGATAGTTATTGTTTTTTTCATGAAATTCCCCTTATAATAACGTGTATGCACATATGTTATTAAGTTATAACATATATTGCATTTTGCATTGCAGGAGTGCATCGCGTTTTGCTGGGAACGACTTTAATGCTAAGTGTGTCATACATGGATGTCAGGAAAACTTCCCGACTATGAAATAGATTTATTTAAAACCGAGTATAACTCGGCTTTTTTCGTGTATACTATTTACTAGTTTAAACAATAATAGAAATTGGAAATTTGAAAATGTTAAAGTATGCTGCACTGATTGTAACGTTTAATCGAAAAGATAAGCTGGTAAAGGCTCTGGATTCATTGCTGAGTCAATCAATTCTTCCTGAGAAGATTGTTTTGGTTGATAACGCCTCAACTGACGGCACGCAAGACATGTTGAAGGCAGGTGGTTATTTGGATAACGAACGTCTTCAATTCATTGAATTGCCCACTAATGTTGGTGGATCGGGCGGCTTTTATGCTGCTTTTGAGGCCGCCAAGCAATTAGATGTTGATTGGGTATCAATTAGTGACGACGACGCAAATTTTGGTCCAGATTACTTTGCAGCAATGGCTAAGGCGATTGATCGTCACCCGGATGCGGGTGGTTTCACATCAGAAGTAAAGTTGCCAGATGGCCGAATTGATGTCACACACCGCTTTCACATGATTGATAAGCGCCTTTTGCGTTGGCGAGAGATTCCAGCTGAAAATTACGACACGGATTTCAAAGTGGATGGCTTTACATTCGTTGGGTCTTTCTTATCGATGCATACCATCAAGGAAGTGGATTCACCTGAAAAGGACTTTTTCATTTGGTGGGATGATTTGGACTACTCAGTACGTGTAACGAAGACAACGGATGTTTACAACGCCCCTGGGGCAGTGATTAATCACGATACACCTTCAAATGCGATGGATTTGAAACATTCATACCATCCGGATTGGCGAAACTACTATGGAACGAGAAATATGTTCTTTGCTTTTTGGAAGAATGCTCATCCAGTATTGAAGTACCCGTACTTGTTGTATAAGATAGCACGGTTGTATCTGAATCTAGTATCACCACGCCTGAAGTATGGACGTAAGTATGAGCTCTTTACGGCCAATCAAGCGATGAAAGATTTCTTCCGTGGTAAAAAGGGGTTGAATGAGCACTTTTTGCCAGGTAGTTCTAAGCAACGCGAAGCAGAATATGCTGAAAAAGTGGCGGCTGAGCAATCAAAGATGAAATAACTGAAGGAGAGTGCGAAATGACGGTTAGCGCAGTAATAGTGACTTATAACCGATTGGAAATGCTAAAAGAAGTTATTTCTGCCATTGAGGCATCAGATACCCCGGTTAATCATATTATTGTTGTCGACAATAATAGTGATCAACCAACGCAAGAGTTTTTAACGGGCCTAGGTAATCGAATCAACTATGTTCGTTTGACGGAAAACTTAGGTGGCGCGGGTGGATTTAACCGGGGTGTTCGTTACTTTATGGAGCAAACAGATGATGAGTTTGTTTGGCTAATGGATGATGATACAGTGCCACATAAAGATACGCTGACTGAACTGCTAGCTTTTGCAGATAAGATGCCAAACTTTGGATTCTTATCATCAGACATTCGTTGGATAGACGGTCAGCGTACAAAGATGAACTTGCCCGTGCCTAAGTCTGGAATCGGACATATTGCTGATGATGCAACGGAACCAGAAGAAATGCTGAATGCAACTTTTGTGTCATTGCTGATGCGTCGTGGCATCGTTCGTCAAATTGGGTTGCCAATTACAGACTTCTTTATTTGGGGCGATGATATCGAGTACACTGAGCGCGCAAGCAGAGTTGCGCCTGGGTACTTCATTCCTTCGGCTAGAGTGACACATAAGATGGCGACAAATGTAGGTTCAAGTGTCGCTAAAGACGATATGGGACGACTGAACCGGTACTACTATTCGTATCGAAATAAAGTGTATTACGGGGCTAAGCGTTCGTTTTTCGGACACGTGAAGTCTAATGTCCGAATCGCTTTAGACGCCACGAAACTGTTACTTGGTCGCGGTGTCGATCACAAAAGGAAGCGGTTTGGTATTATAGCTAAAGGTGTTAAAGATGGCTTGACTTTCAAGCCTGAAATTGAATACGCAAATGAAAAGCAACGGTAACCTTAAGTTACGTTGATAAGCACCAGTGGTTATGGTAATCTTAATTCTGGTGCTTTTTTGTGCACTTATGGTTATTTTATAGAACAAAAAGTGAGAAAAATGGCTAATTTAGAAAACAACATTCGTGTCAGTGCGAAAGGAATCACGAAGGATTTCCAATTGTACAAGACACAATCAGAAAAACTAAAAGCAATTTTCAAGGGAAACCAAGGCGAAGCTTCATTTTGGGCTTTACGTGGCTTGTCATTTGATATTGAAGAAGGTGACATGGTTGGTATTGTCGGAACTAATGGTTCTGGTAAGTCAACTTTGTTGAATATTTTGAGTGGGGTTATTCCGCAAACGTCTGGTGTTCTAGAGTTGAACGGTACCATTGGTGTTGTTGCTATCAACGAAGGCTTGAACTGGGAGTTGACCGGTCGTGAGAACATTCGATTGAAGCAATTGATGATGGGAAAGACCAATAAGGAGATTGATGCGGCAATGCCGGATATTATCGAATTCTCAGAGTTGGGTGAGTTTATTGATCAACCAGTCAAGAATTATTCATCTGGTATGCGTTCAAAGCTTGGTTTTTCAATCGTTACCCACAACGATCCGGATATCTTAATTGTCGACGAAGCATTGTCAGTTGGTGACTCAAACTTTTCAACCAAAGCATTGGGTAAGATTCGCGAATTCATGGCTCAAAAGAAGACTATCTTCTTTGTGAGTCACGATTTGGAACAAGTCCGTGAATTTACCAACAAGGTAATGTGGATTCAGTACGGTGAAATGCGTGCATTTGGTCCAACTGCAGAAGTTGCCGATATGTATGAGGAGTTCACGAAGCATCTTGATGAAATGTCTGTTGAAGAGCGTGATGCTTACGTGGCAGATCAAAAACACCAACAACAAATGTGGACATTGGCACAATTTGGTGACGAATTGGCTGAAGCAGGTGATTCAAAGGAAGAGGTTCGTCGCGTTACGAAATTGAAGAGTTTCGACGGCTTTTCACCGGTAGTGCTCTGGTCTTCAATTTTGGTCATCTTTGCATTGATGGCCTGGGTTATCTGGATGGGTAGGTGAGAACGATGTTTGTAATGATTAAATCGATGTTTCAGTTGGCATTCGAACAAATTCGTTATTTTCCGATGACGGTTCGCTTGGCTGCTTATGATACACACGCTAATAATGCGCACAAGTATCTTGGTTCATTTTGGGAGATTTTGGATCCTTTGTTCCAAGTGTTAACGTATGCAGTTATTTTCGGCGGTGGCTTTCAATCAAGGGCGCCACAAGAAGGATTGCCTTACTTTGTTTGGATGTCAGTTGGATTTACTGCGTGGTACTTAGTTAATCAAGGTTTCTCTGATACGATTCGTTCGATTCAGACACAAATCTTCATGGTACGAAATGTTAAGTTCCCAGTATCGATATTGCCAAGTATTCGAGTTGTGCAGGTGACGCCGGCCGTCTTATCAATTTCAGTGGTTGCTGGGATTTCAATGGCCGTAACGGGGCATTTCCACATAAGTGTTTATTGGTTGCAAATTTTTTACTATTTGTTTGCGGCGTTAGTAATGCTATTCTTCTTAGGGTTGTTTAGTGCTACTATTAATATTTTGATTCCCGATTATGATTTAGCAATCCGACAAGTGTTGCGACTACTGTTCTTTGTGTCGGGCATCTTGTTTGAGCCTGTTAAAGGCGGCACTTTCCAAACGATGATTTACTATATTTCACGAGTTAATCCGTTTTATTACATTGTTAACGGATGGCGTGAGACGTTCTTGACGCAACAGTGGTTCTGGAATAGCCCATCGATGATGGCGATATTCTGGTTAGAAATCCTGTTCTTTGCGATTGTGGGTTCACACTTGTATTTGAAGTTTAAGGATCAACTGATTGATTTTATTTAAGGAATAGAGAAATGACAGGAAATAAAGTTTCTGCCGCGATTGTAACGTACAACCGTTTGGAGTTGTTGAAGGAATCGCTAGCGGCGGTGTTGAATCAAACGGACTACCTAAGTCATGTTATTGTGATTAATAACATGTCTAATGATGGTACCGAGGAATATTTGAACAGTTTAGATGACGACCGATTGGTTGTATTCCATTCACAAGAAAATTTGGGTGGGGCCGGTGGCTTTAACCAAGCGGTACGTATGTTCATGACTGATACGGAAGACGATTTCGTGTGGTTGATGGATGATGATACGATTGCGCAACCTGATGCTTTGAAGTACATGGTTGATTTTGCTAATGCTAACGCGCCTGTGGGGTTTGTGAACTCCTTGGTTCGTTGGGGAAGCCTTGATGGTCGACCTTCTTGGATGAATGTTCAAGGTCCGCGTGTGTTTGCATGGCCAATGCACCTTAATGATGTTGAAAATCCTGGGATTGAAGTCGTTAATTCATCATTTGTGTCAGTTATGATTCCGCGAGAAATTGTTGAGATGGTCGGATTGCCTCAGAAGGAATACTTTATTTGGGGTGATGATATCGAGTATACCAACCGTATTGCGGACATTCACCGCGGTTACACTGCTACTCGATCGGTTGTTGTCCACAAGTCAAAGGAAAATACGATGCCTGGGGATATTGTCCGTGAAGAGGATGAAAATCGTTTGTGGCGTTATGAGTACGAGTTCCGTAATCGTATGTTAACCGCTCGTCGCATTAAAAAGCGTGATATGCTCAATGTGGCAAAGGCGGGGATTCGTTTTGACCTTCGAGCTGTTCTATTGGCGAAGGGGGTTAAGTTCCGCTTGAAAAAAGCAGGAATGATTATCAAAGGAACGTGGCGTGGCTTCTTCTTCAATCCTGAAATCCAATTTGTTCCAGGCATGAAGAATTATGATGTTCGTTCAATTAATGATTTGCTTAATGCGCGTTACTTAGCTAATCCGACGAAGCGAATTACTCTTGATGAAGAGATGGATATCGTTGATAACGGGAAGTTGTCAGATTATGCTGGTAAAAATGCTAAGGTAGATGCTTTCTTGGATCAAATCGAAGCTGATAAGCAAGCTCGTATCGCTGCGGATCAAAAGAAATCAAATTAATTTAAACTAAAAGTCTGGAAGTGTTTAAACTTCTAGGCTTTTTTTGCTATGATTGTCTAAGTCAATTATTGAACAACAAGGGCGTGGGGTTTATGCAGTTATTAAAAGTTTATATACAAGAAACGGTCATGCGCCTGACAACAGAGTTGGTACCGCTATTTTTCTTGACGTATGTCGCGCATATTTTGCACGTACAAGCGTTGGGGATGCAAGCGGGAACCTTTGCGCTTGTTATGCTAAGCATCGGTGTAGTTGCAACGGCGATACGAATCTATGCGCAAAGCGAATTGAGTAAAATGGCGCCGGATAAACGAACTAATTCATCATTTTTTTGGGGCGTGTGGTCGATACAAGTCAGCGTGCTTGCGATTCTTGCGCTCGTGACGTGGGGGTTAATAAACGGGCTTAACTTGCCGTTCGAAAGTGTGTTCAAAGCGCAAGTGCTATTCTATGTGGGCGCCATGTTGGATATTTCATGGCTTTACAATGGAATTAATAAGACGCGAGTGATAGTCAGGCGTGATGCACTGGTCCAGATGCTTAGATTTGTGCCGTTGATTATTTTTGTGAAAAGTCCCTCAGATTTAACACACTTTATAATTTTGTTAGCAATGACAACTATTATTGCTAATTTGCTACTATGGGCTCGTTTGCCAAAAGTACTTGTTCGAGTGAATGTCACAAACTTGCCTGTGAAGCTACATTACAAAGCACTGGGATTTTTTCTAGCAATCGCGCTTTTGCCCCAACTATCTTTGTATCTGAATAAGGCGGTTTTATTTGTTTCGCGTGGCACTCATGAAGTGGCCCTGTATTACAGTGCTGAACTGTTAATTAAGGTGGGAATTGCTTTTGTACTCGGTATTGCAATGGCAATGATGACCAAGGTGCAGGAACAAAGGCGAGCCGGTGATTCAGCAGGGGTTGAAAAATCCTTTTATGAGGCCATAGAGTATAGCTCAGCGCTCAGTGTCATTGTGGCAGTCGGGGTTGCAACGGTCGGACCGCAGGCGGTGTACTGGTTTTTGGGGCCGACGTTTGTTGGTGTAGGCGAAGTGTTGCGTATTTTAGCCTTTATTATCATTGTAGCGTCGTGGCGATACAGTTTGGCGCTCCAACAAATGGCAGCGGATCGTGGCTTCCGGAATGTTTCAATCCCGGTTCAGGTCGGGGCGGCGATTAACGTCGTATTGAGTCTGGCGTTGATTCCGCATTTTGGTATGCTGATGGCTGCCTGGGTGGCGTTAATTAGTGAAATAGTGGCGCTATTATTGCAAGTGATGGTGTTGCGACACGTATTAAATCCTTGGCAATTCATTCGCTTTGTTTGGCGTTATATTGTGGCGGGTGCTGTGGCGTGGTTGGCAATCACCTTGGTTATTCATGGTGTGCCAGGACCATATCCGAAGTTTTCGGCCTTAGAAGCTGCAGTTGGACTCATTGTTTATACAATTGTGGTCTTTGTATTTAGTACCCAAGTGGCAAAGGTGGTTAATACGGTGATTGTGCTGGCTGTTCACCGCATGTTTGAATCGACGATTGAATTTATTCGAATCATGCTGAGAATTAAAAAATAGAAACGTAAGCGTCGCAAGGTTTTGCGGCGCTTTTTAGCACTCTAAAAATTAGAGTGCTAAAATTGTTGACAAGGGTCTATGAGGCGTGTATTATAATAATCGTTAGCACGAAGTAGTTGAGAGTGCTAAGAGAGGTGAAGCGTATGTTAACAGAACGGCAGCGGTTAATTTTGGCCGCAATAATTCAAGATTACGCAAAAACCGGTAAAGCTGTTGGATCAAAAACGTTGCTTGAAGAATTAGGGTTGGCAGTCAGTTCAGCCACGGTTCGTAATGAGATGGCCTCATTGGAAGAGCAAGGTTTGTTGCAAAAGGAACATACATCGTCAGGACGGGTACCTTCACAACGTGGTTATCGTTACTATGTAGATAAGATTATGCGTAGTGAACACATGACCCAGGTTGCCCAGCAATCCCGTGAACGCGTTTTCAATCGTAATTTTCAACAAATTGACGATTTGATGCAGACGATGGTGACTGAATTAGCAAATATAACAGGTTACACGGTGGTTGCATTGAAGCCGGAATCAGTTGACACGCGATTGTCTGGGTTCCGGCTGGTACCGGTCGACGGTCAACAAGTGATGGCAATTATCGTCACGAACGACGGCCAGGTGACAAGTCAGAGTTTTAGACTACCCGAGGGAATGGATGTACGTGGTCTGGATGACATGGTGCGCTACATTAATCAAACGTTGGTTAACCAACCGATTGTTGATGTGTTGCGAACGTTGTCAGGAGATTTACCATTGAAGATGGAGCGAACGATTCGCACGCCAGTTGCATTCTTGCAATTGTTCGGTGACGTTTTGGCCCGCTCAATTCGCGATAAGGTGTTTGTCGGTGGTCGACTGAATGTGTTGGACTACACGGATGACACAGAGTTGCAAGAAATCAAGCAATTATTGCAATTGCTTGATGCGCCAAGTGCAATGCGCCAGGTAATGGGGAACGCAAACGATGGGGTGTTAATTCAAATTGGGGATGAAAACGGGAACAGCTTGTTGTCACCATACAGTTTGATTTCAGCCACATATCGTGTGCCACAACATGGTGTTGGTGCACTGGCAGTACTTGGGCCGACGGCAATGCGTTACGCGGATGTTGTTAATTTGGTAGATGCTTACCGCAGTACATTATCAACACAGTTATTAGAATATTATCGTTAGAAAAGAGGTGTTAGCATGGCAGAGGATAAGCAAACTCCTGAAGAAGAAGTTGTAGAGGAAACGGTTGAGACACCGGATGTTGACACCGACGCAACGGCGGATGTAGATCCAATTGTTGCGCTAGAAACGAAGATTGCAGAAGCGGAAGAAAAAATCGCTGAAGCAGAAGACAAGTACTTGCGTGCTCACGCAGAAATGCAAAACATGCAAACACGTTATGCAAAGGAACAAGCGACGGCAGTGAAGTATGCTAGCCAAAACTTGGCAAAGTCTGTTTTGCCAGCACTTGATAATTTGGAACGTGCTTTGCAAGTTGAAGCGGATGATGCAGCGGCACAACAAATCAAGACGGGAGTCGAGATGGTGTACAAGACGCTTGTATCTGCTTTGGAAGATAACGACATCAAGGCTGTTGGAGCCGAAGGTGAACCGTTTGACCCTAACTTCCACCAAGCAATTCAATCTGTACCGGCGGATGATGATCACCCGGCAGATACGATTGCTCAGGTTCTTCAAAAGGGTTATGTCTTGGCGGACCGTGTGATTCGTCCAGCAATGGTAGCTGTTTATAACTAAACAACTAGTTATTTATTAAAACAAAAAACTGATCAATAAGAGGTAAAGTAATTATGTCAAAGATCATTGGAATTGATTTGGGAACTACAAACTCAGCTGTTGCCGTTTTGGAAGGTGGACAACCAAAGGTTATCACTAACCCTAATGGCGGTCGCACGACACCATCAGCTGTTTCATTTAAGAACGGCGAAGTGCAAGTTGGTGACACGGCAAAGCGCCAAGCCATCACAAACCCTGACACGATTTTGTCAATCAAGTCACACATGGGTGATGCCAACTACAAGGTGACTGTAGACGGTAAGGACTACACACCACAAGAAATCTCAGCAATGATCTTGCAATACATCAAGAAGTACGCTGAAGACTACCTAGGTGAGACGGTTGATAAGGCTGTTATCACGGTTCCTGCATACTTTAACGATGCTCAACGTCAAGCTACGAAGGACGCCGGAAAGATTGCTGGATTGGAAGTTGAACGTATCATCAACGAGCCAACGGCTGCCGCTTTGGCATACGGTTTGGACAAGTTGGAGAACGACGAAAAGGTTCTTGTTTACGACTTGGGTGGTGGAACGTTTGACGTTTCTATCCTTGAGTTGGGTGATGGTGTCTTCGAAGTTTTGTCAACGAACGGTGACACGCACCTTGGTGGTGACGACTTCGATGAAAAGGTTATCGACTGGTTGGCCGAGAACTTTAAGAACGAACACGGTGTTGACTTGAAGGCTGACAAGTTGGCCTTGCAACGTTTGAAGGATGCTGCAGAGACGGCAAAGAAGACGTTGTCATCAGCTAACGAAGCACAAATCGACTTGCCATTTATCACGGCAACGAACGAAGGTCCTTTGCACATTCAAACGACTTTGACGCGTGCCCAATTTAACCAATTGACGGCTGACTTGGTAAAGCGTGCTGAAGAGCCGGTCCGCAACGCTTTGAAGGACGCTGGTTTGACGATGAACGACATCGACAAGGTTATCTTGAACGGTGGTTCAACGCGTATCCCTGCTGTGCAAGAGTCTGTTAAGGCCTTGACTGGTAAGGAGCCAGATCACTCAATCAACCCTGACGAAGCTGTTGCTTTGGGTGCTGCCGTACAAGGTGGTGTTATCACTGGTGACGTTAAGGATGTTGTTTTGCTTGACGTTACGCCATTGTCATTGGGTATCGAAACGATGGGTGGTGTGTTCACGAAGTTGATCGACCGCAACACGACGATTCCTACGTCAAAGTCACAAGTGTTCTCAACGGCTGCTGATAACCAACCAGCTGTTGATATCCACGTTTTGCAAGGTGAGCGTTCAATGGCTGCCGACAACAAGACGTTGGGTCGCTTCCAATTGACTGACATTCCTGCTGCACCACGTGGTGTACCACAAATCGAAGTTAAGTTTGACATCGACCGTAACGGTATCGTTTCTGTATCTGCTAAGGATTTGGGAACGAACAAGGAGCAAAAGATTACGATCCAAAGCTCAGGTTCATTGTCAGACGAAGAAATTGAGCGTATGATGAATGACGCTAAGGCTAACGAAGAGGCCGACAAGAAGCGTAAGGAAGAAGTTGACTTGCGTAACGATGTTGACCAATTGATCTTCCAATCAGAAAAGACTTTGGAAGAAGTTGGCGACAAGTTGCCTGATTCTGATAAGAAGCCAGTTGAAGACGCTGTTGCTGAGTTGAAGGCTGCTAAGGAAGCTGACAACTTGGATGATATGAAGACGAAGAAGGAAGCTTTGGAGAAGGTCGCCCAAGAATTGGCAGTTAAGTTGTATCAACAAGCTGCTCCTGAACAAGGCGCCCAAGCTGCTGACGGTGCTGCATCAAACGATGACAACACGGTTGACGGTGACTTCGAAGACGTTTCTGACGACAAGAAGTAATTTAGTAACTAAAAACACACTCTTAACTACCCCTATGGTTACTGAGTGACACGAAGCGAGGCCGCAATGCCTCGCTTTGTGATACATATTGAGAAAATTGGGAGGATTGGCCTCATGAACAACACAGAGTTCTACGAGCGTTTGGGCGTTGATAAGAGCGCTTCACAAGATGAGATTAAGAAGGCTTACCGTAAGCTATCAAAGAAGTATCACCCAGACATCAACCACGAGGAAGGTGCCGAGGCGAAGTACAAGGAAATTCAAGAAGCTTATGAGACGCTAGGTGACGAGCAAAAGCGTGCCATGTACGACCAATACGGCGCAACCGATGGTCAAGCTGGTGGTTTTGGTGGTCAAGGCGGTTTCGGCGGCTTTGGTGGTGGCCAATACGGCGACTTCTCAGACCTTGGTGACATCTTTAGCCAAATGTTTGGCGGTGGCTTCCAAGATCCTAACCGTCCTCGCAAGGGTCAAGATTTGCAATATCGCATGAACTTGACGTTCGAGGAAGCTGTCTTTGGAAAGGAAACGACGATTTCATACACGCGTTCAACGGAGAACGGTGGCCAAGAGAGCAAGGAGTTGAAGGTGACGGTGCCAGCTGGTGTCGAGAACGGTCAACAAATGCGCTTGTCTGGTCAAGGTGAGGCTGGCTACAACGGTGGACCTTACGGAGATTTGTTCGTGGTCTTCCGTGTTGCACCTTCAAAGGATGGCTTTGAGCGCGACGGTGGCACAATTTACTCACGTGTTGCGATTGATTATGCCACGGCTGTCCTTGGTGGTGAAATTGAGGTTAAGACCGTAAATGGCTTGAAGAAGTTGAAGATTCCAGCCGGAACGCCAACCGAGGCGAACTTCCGTCTCCGTGGTCAAGGTGCGCCATTTATGCGTGGTGGTCAAGGTGATCACATTGTAACGATTTACGTGGATGTGCCTAAGAAGTTGAACAAGGACCAAAAGAAGGCTCTTGAAGCCTTCCAAGCTGCGATGAGCGGTGAGCACAAGAAAGGGTTCTTCGGTTAATTAATCGAAAATTTTAAGTTAAGATGGCAGCCTTTTAAGGTTCGTCATCTTTTTTTATGGCAAAATAGGCTAATAGGAAAAAGGTGATTCACATGTTGCTAGCAGATTTTAAATTGTCGACGGCTGGTATGCCAGTTGACCGGCTGTTGGCAGCTAGAGTTGATGACAACATTGTGCCGCTGCGGCTGGTCGGGATTGATGCTAACCAATTGGTTTTTGGAACTGATGTCGACCGGCAAGTCACGTTGGCGGATGTCATTGCTTTAGAAGATAATAATTTAAACCTGATTGTGCGTGATGAAGCACAACAACTGCACCCTGTGTTTGGCTATCGGGTGGTGGCAGAACAATTGGTGCTGGGTTAATTGGAGAAAGACATGCAGAAACGTTTAGGATGGCTGATTTTCAGCTTACTAGTGATTGTGATTGGGAGTGTCGGCATATTCTTTTATGTCTCAGATCATAATCAGGACCGAAAAAATACGATTGCTGAAAACATCGTGACTAAACAAACGAAATCAATGATAAAGTCCTCGGAAGCTTCTTCTGGTGATGGTGGCCAGGCAACAGATGTGGATCGAGAATCTTCAAATTTTGTTGGCGAAGGTCAATTGAGTCGGGTTGGGCAATACCGTCTGACAGCCGATGGTATCGAACAAAAATTAGTGAAGCTTAAGTCGGTTGATGAGCGTTTGCAGGATGGCGACATGTCATATACAGTGACTGGTGTTGCTGTTGTTCGAGAAAAAGCCCGTGACGACAAGGCTTTAAATGTTGCACGTCGCTTGTATAATGTGCCTGATTTGCCAGCAACGTATTACACGGTTACGATGTCTTATGTGCTGATGAATAACTCGCTTCGGATAGTTACCACGCGTGGTGTGACGACAGCGTCATTTAGACATGCTGAGACGATGTCGCGTTTGACTGGATTGATTAACAATGGTCAAATTTTAAGTATGGGTATTGTGCCGGGTGACAGTTTGAGCGGTTCTGTAACAGCGGTTGTTCCTAAGAAGCTGGGTAAGCGAGTAAATGAAATGTCGCTACAATTTTCAGCGGTGTTTGATGCACAGGGTGCTCAAGTGGTAAACGCGACGCGACCGTTAAAGGTAAAGTTTTAAAGGTGAGGTATTTGAAATGAAAAAGGCGGTAATCGGATCGCTGATAGTTGTTTTGGTTGTCGGTGGTGGTGCGGCAGCAGTTTTGCTAACGCATGACACTAATGGTGGCCAAGCGAAGGGTGAGGCTAGTAAAGCGACTGTCACAAAGCCTTTGCAAGATGGCAAGGTCGCAAAGAAGAGCAGCTATTCAATTCCAGAAAAAGATTTGAAGAGTAGTTCATATGTCTCTTCTGGTGCAGCCAGCAAAGTCGGTGAATACACCATTAACGAACAAGGTAATAAGGCTGAGTTGGCGGCGCAGTCGAAAGTGACGGGTCAATTGGATAATGGTCAAGTGTCATATAAGGTTGACTCTATTAGAAAAATGGCGAATACACCTGCGACTGATGAAGCAATTCAAATGGCACAAATGGCGTTTAATACGCGTGATATTACCGGCGATTATACAACGTTAATTGTTCGCTATACACTAACCAATAATGCCGCTAAAACACTAGTTACTGATGGCGTCAACGCGGCTAAATTTACAGATGGCACGGTTGTTTCTGTGCAAGGTGGCGGTTTGGACAACGATCACACGCTTACGACTGGCGTTGAAGCCGGACAAACGAAGGAAACGTTTGTCGTGTTGCTTGTGCCAAAATCGCTAGCCGTTTCCGTGAATAGTGTTGCCTTGCAGTTTGCACCAACCTATCAGGATGGCCAACAATTGACGGATGCGTCAAAGCCGCTCGAAGTTAAATTCTAACGGGCACAGACTGTCAAACACTTGTTAAAAATGGTAAACTAATAGTTAGCTTTAAACCGTCAGTATGGCGGTTTTTTATTTGGTAGAGATGAAAGATAAGGAGTTCCGAAGCCATGCAAATCGAGTTTTTAGGAACTGGTGCCGGCGTTCCGGCGCGTTTTCGTAATGTGACGAGTATCGCGCTACGCCTGCTTGAAGAAATTAATTCCGTTTGGTTGTTTGATGCCGGTGAAGGTACACAAATCCAAATGTTGAGTTCAACAATTCGACCACGAAAGGTTGATAAGATTTTTGTGACACACTTGCACGGTGATCACATTTATGGATTGCCAGGATTGTTGTCATCACGCTCATTCCAAGGCGGTGAAGATGAATTGGTAATCTATGGACCTCATGGCATCAAGCAATTCGTTGAAACGAGTTTGCGTGTTGCGCAAACGCACCTGACATATCCACTTAAGTTTGTGGAATTGCCTAATGAAGGTGGCGAAGTATTGCGCACGGACAAATTTACGGTGACGGCTTTGCCTTTGGACCACAAGATTTTGTCATTTGGTTACCGCGTTGTAGAACATGATCATGCCGGTGAGTTGTTGGTTGATCGTTTGCGTGAAATGGCTGTGCCAGCTGGACCACTTTACGGTGAGCTGAAGCGTGGTAAGGACGTCACGTTGCCTGATGGACGCACAATCAAGAGTGCTGACGTGATTGGACCAGCCAAGAAAGGCCGTACAGTGACAATTCTAGGTGATACACGTAAGACGCCTAATTCTGTTGTTTTGGGGCGTGATGCTGATGTTTTGGTGCACGAATCAACTTACGGTAAGGGTGAAGGCAAGCAAGCCCGTAATCACTACCACTCAACGAGCATGCAGGCAGCTGATGTGGCGAAGGAAGCTGGTGCTGGGCGTTTGCTATTGACGCACATTTCAGCACGCTATGCGGGTAAGTCAGCGAATGAGTTGGCCTATCAAGCGCGTACGACGTTTGAAAACACGCGGGTTGTGAATGACTTTGATGTCTTTGAAATTCCATTCGGGAAGCAAAGCAACAGCAAGCCAATCAAATTAACGCCAGTCGATGATGAAGAACTAGAAGGATAGGAGGACCAAATAATGATTTCACCACGCTATCAATGGGATTTTCCAGCTGTAGCCAATGAAGGGGCTGCCAAAGAAATCGCTGAGACATTCGGTGTTTCAGATTTGGTCGCTAAAATCTTAGTTAATCGTGGCTATGACACTGTTGAAAGCGCCAATGCCTTTTTGCGTCCGGGGATGGATGCGCTATATGATCCGTTTTTGTTGCACGACATGGATGTGGCAATCGAACGGATTATGACCGCTATCGACAATGGTGAAAAGATTGTTGTGTACGGTGATTATGATGTCGACGGTATTACCAGTACAGCCATTATGACGTGGGCCCTTGAGTTGATGGGTGCCGATGTGAGTTATTATGTGCCAAACCGTTTTAACGACGGCTACGGGCCTAATATGGTGCAATATCAGCGTTTGGCTAGCGAAGGGATGCAGTTGTTGATTACAGTCGATAACGGTGTCTCTGGTCGTGAAGAAGTGAATTGGTTGATGGCCAATGGTGTGGATGTCATCGTGACTGATCACCACGAATTGCCAGAACAATTACCCGATGCAGTTGCAGTTGTGCACCCACGACACCCGGAAGGCAATTATCCATTCGGCGGTCTTTCTGGTGCCGGTGTGGCCTTTAAGGTGGCATCAGCGTTGCTAGAAGAACCAGCCGATGAGGTGATGGACTTAGCGGCCTTGGGTGCAGTGGCTGACGTCATGGAGCTGGTCGATGAAAATCGCGCGATTGTGGCGATGGGCTTGGCGAACTTGAAAGAAGACCCACGCCCTGGTTTGGCGGCTTTGTTAGAGGTCGCTGGCACTGCCCAAGCAGATATCGACTCTATGACCATTGGATTTACAATTGGACCACGTTTGAACGCATTGGGACGTATGGCTGATGCAACGGACGGTGTGCGTCTATTGTTGTCAGATGATCCTGAGGAAGCCAGTGAACTAGCTAAGCGCATCGATAAGTTGAATCGCGAGCGCCAAGACTTGGTGGCATCGATTTCTGAAGAAGCACTTACTCAAGCAGCCGAGCTAACAACTGATCCAGTATTGGTGGTTGCCGGTAGTGGCTGGCACGAAGGTGTACTGGGTATTGTTGCTAGTAAGTTAGTTGAAGCGACGGGTAAGCCTGCGATTGTCTTGAATAACGAAGATGGTCAAATGAAGGGGTCTGGTCGTTCGGTGGCCGCCTTCGATTTGTTCGCGGCACTTGATGGCCACCGTGATCTGTTGACGGCGTTTGGTGGTCACGCGAGCGCGGCTGGTATGACGATTCCAACGGCCAACTTGCAAGCGGTACGTGATGTTTTGCGCGAAGAGGCAGCTAATCAACAGTTGGCGGAAGCTGGTTTGCCAGAAATTCGAATCGCTGCTGAAGTGACAGCCAAGGACTTTAACCGGCAAAACTACGAGCAATTGCAGGTGCTGGCACCATTTGGTGAAGGGAATCCTGAACCATTGTTCGCCGTTAATTTGGCAGGCGTCCAGAACGTTAAGACAATGAGTGAAGGTAAGCACTTGCGCTTTACGGCTGAAACATCTGCTGGTACATTGCCGGTAGTCGCGTTTGGTCGCGGGCCGCTTGCTGAAGATTTATCGGGCCGTTTTGAGTCAATTCGCCTTGTTGGGACGATGAGTGAAAATAGTTTCCGCGGAGATGTGTCATATCAAATGATGCTCACGGATATTGAAGCTAAGGGATCTTCATTGTTGGATTGGCGTACGACACGTTTGACGACGCAAACGTTTGCTAACCCAGCCACGTATATTTTCTTTAACAAGAAGCATTATGAACAACTAGCGCCAACAATTAAGGCACCAGCTGAAGCGTTGTATTGGGAAGATGCCTTTAACCGTACAAGTGTCGGCACAATGGCCTTTGTGGATGTTCCTGACGATATGTCACAATTGGCCGACTTGCTAAAGTTTGTGCCAGCGGGTCGTTTGGCACCAATATTTTATGCGAAAACACCGGCCTATTTGCAAAAAGTCCCTTCAAAAGCCGACTTTGCGAAGGTGTACAAGTTTGCCCGTTCGTTCCAAAATATCGCACTGAGAACGCAATATGATGCGGTTTTGGCGCACTTGGGGATGGAACGTTCGATGTTAACGTTGATATTACAGGTGTTTTTGGACGCAAAGTTTGTTACAATAGTTGATGGTGTTTTAAATGCCGTACCTGAGCCAGCGCCAATGGCGCTAGAGGAAACTGCTAGTTATCAGCAATTCCTGGCTCGTCGGCAACTTGAAGAGCAATTGATTTACAGTTCAACTTCTGAATTGGAGTCATTGCTCACGAACCTAAGTAAGCAGGAGAGCTAAGCAGATGTTGGATTTGCATGATTACGTTGCCTCAATCCCTAACTTCCCAGAAGAAGGGGTTACGTTCCGCGACATTACGCCTTTGTTGGCTGATGGTGCCGCTTATGCGGAAGCAACGCGTCAAATTACTGAATTCGCCAAGGAACGTGGTGTTAACCTTATCGTTGGCCCAGAGTCACGTGGATTCTTGGTTGGGGCACCAGTTGCCCACCAAATGGGCATTGGATTGATTCCAGCCCGTAAGCCAGGCAAGTTGCCTCGCGAAGTTATTAGCCAAAGCTACAAGCTAGAATATGGTGAAGCAACTTTGGAAATGCACAAGGACGCTATCAAGCCTGGTGATAAGGTGTTGATTACGGACGACTTGTTGGCCACTGGTGGTACAATTGAAGCCACGATTAAGTTGGTTGAAGCCCTTGGCGGTGAAGTCGTTGGTTTGGCTTTCTTGATTGAACTTAACGCTTTGCACGGTCGTGATCGTCTTGACGGTTATGAGTTGTTGGCATTGATGAATTACTAATAAAAATAGGACCATCTGTTCAGGATTTGAACGGATGGTCCCTTATTTTTTAATAAATTGAATCGCGATACAGCCCCACAACTTTACCCAAAATGGTAATGCCAGTAGTGATAACTGGTTCGTGGTTGTCATTTTCTGGTTGTAAGCGATATTGTGAGGCCTCGCGGAAGAAGCGTTTGATTTGTGTTTGACCGTTGTCGGGCTTTGCGACAACGATATCACCGTTATCCGCATCATTCTGACGACGAACAATCATGTAATCACCATCTAGAATCCCGATGTTAATCATGGCATTGCCACGATTGCGAATCATAAACAAGTCACCTTCAAAACGAATCAAATCATCTGGCACAGGGAAGTAATCGACAATATGATTACTCAAATGTTCATCAGACGCGATGGGCTCGTTTTCGTCCATAATTGGCATCATGGTCTTATTTGGTTCGTGGAGACCAAGTGCTTTGATGCCTTCTGGCGTGACATCGATTGCACGCGGTTTGTCTGGGTCCTTATGAATGAAACCTTTCTTTTGTAAACGACTTAAGTGGCCGTGTACGGTTGATGATGATGATAAACCAACACCTTCACCAATTTCACGAACGGTTGGTGGATAACCTTTTTCGAGTTGTTTTTCGTAAACAAAACGGAGGATTGCAATTTGATTACTTTCTTTTTCGGTCATAAGTGGCATAACCTCCTAATTTGAATTAATTACTATCTATTTTACTTTTAATTCGGGCGGAAATAAAGTGGAGGCGGGAATGATTGCGTTTTCGTGTTAAAATAGATGAAAAGCAGATAAAGGTGGTGAAAACCATGGCAGAAACAGAACGTATGATGGCTGTGCGTACCCGCATTAATGAATTGGCAGCCAAGGCGAAGACGCCTGAAGGATTGACTGACGACGAAATCGCAGAGCGTGCAGAATTGCGTACGGAGTTCTTGGATAACTTCAAGGCTGCTTTCCGTTCACAAGTTGAGATGTTGCAAGTTTTCGATGAAAACGGTAATGAAGTCACACCTGAAAAGGTGAAGGACATTCAACGTGATAAGGGATTACGTGACAACTAGTGAATATTTTGGGAAGAAACCCAGGATAACCTAGTCAAACAGGCGTTTATTCGCTACAATAATATACGAATAACATAATGGAGTAATATCATGAGCACTAGTATTTGGATTTTGATTGTTATCCTTGCCGCAGTCTTGGGTGCAGTTGCAGGGTTCTTCTTGGCACGTCGCTCAATGCAAACGTACTTGAAGAACAACCCACCTATCTCAGAAGAGATGATGAAGTCAATGATGGCTTCAATGGGTCAAAAGCCTTCACAAAAGCGTTTGAACCAAATGATGGCTCAAATGAAGGCACAATCACAAGCTTCTTCAAAGAAGTAATTTGGTTAAAAGGCTACTTCGGTAGCCTTTTTGTTTTCTAGGAGAGATTGCAATGACGTTAAAGCGGATTTTTCAACGGATTGGACGAGCGCAGCGACCGGACGTAGATTATTTTGATTACCTAATGAACAATATTTTTTCTTTTGGACGATTGAATCAGCTTCCTTACACGAAGGCTATGGCTTTTCATGTAAATGGTGAGATATCATTCGGCGGAGAGCGAAGTGTTAATGAGGCGTACTGGCGTATTCAAAATGATGAGCTATTACTATTGGATGAGGAAGGCAAAATATCGACATCCTTCTTATTGCCGAAAGGATCAGACGTTCCCAAATCGTTGGTTGGTGACTTTAAGCTAGAGAAGACTGACGAGCCTATTCAACACGAATTGAGATTAATGGGTCAGGCTGAAGTGCTAGACTACCTCACAAATGCTTTGTCTGTTCGTGTTAATCAATCGGAAAATAAAACAAAAGAGTTACTTAAGGCCCCCATTCTAAAGACGCAGCATGCCCGAGTTCGATTGTTGTTTATATTGAATGCGGCAGAAACCTTAGAAGCCGTGTTGCCACTGATAAAAGCAGCGAAGGTAGATAGCAGATTTGAAGTTAAAGTCATTCAGGTTGCACGACTATTTCGCAATCAGGTTCGAGAAGATGCTTTTGAACAGTTGGCAAGCCGATTGAAAGCTGAAGACATTCAAACGGTAAATTTGTCGGCGAGCGATGAAATTAATTTCTCACGAATCAAAAATTGGCAACCGGATTTTGTTTTGCGCCAGTCAGAATGGGATCAAGATTTCCCGGATGAGTACGCGATAGAAAATTTCTATTGGACGAAAGTCATTTATGTGCCCTATATTGTACTTGAGGAATTTATTGAGAATCCCAATTCAAATTTGCCATTATTTACGATGGATTTCTATGAACACGTGTGGCGTATGTATTTAGCGATGGAACCAAGTTCGAAAGCCATGAATACGCTAGATAAAACATTTATATCTTCTGATATTTTTAAGCCAGTAGGGTCTATGAAAGCAGAAATGATTCGTAACGTAGTTCCTAGTTGGCCAGAGAATAATTTGAATAAACGAGTACTTTGGATGCCACACCATTCAATTGGTGATGGTTGGTTTAATATGGGAACTTTCAATCACGTCTATACGGATATGTTAAACTGGACGCGAAATCATCCGAATATATCAGTCGTTCTAAATCCGCACCCTTCGTTGCCTGATGTGATTGGCAGCAGTGATTTTGACTCTATAAATACTGAAAAATATAATCAGTTTTTGGACGAATGGAACGCATTGCCTAATGCGGGATTTATTGTTGGTGAATCTAACTATCCATATTCAGCGGCTGCAGACGTTGTTTTAACGGACGGCATTAGTTCGCTGTATGAGGTCCAGTTACAAGATACACCAATTGTTTATCTTGAACGATTTGATCATGTGGCATTTTCAGAAATCGGTGAGAAGTGGATGACAGGTGTTCACCGCGAACAGAGTTTAGACGGAGCGCTGAACAGCGTCGAAACGTTGTTGGGTGCCGATGATTCCTTACGTGAACAACAAATTGAAAATGCTAAGATGGTTCTCAGTGAAACAAATGTAGCTACAAAAATCCTGGATGACATGGTTGCAGAATTCGAGAGCGAGAAATTAAAATGAAACGAGTAATAACATACGGTACGTTTGATTTGCTGCATTACGGCCACATAAATTTATTGCGTAGAGCCAAAGAGCTAGGTGATTACTTAATCGTTGCGCTTTCAACAGATGAATTTAATGAGCATGAAAAAGGGAAGAAGACATACTTTTCATTTGAACAACGTAAGCAATTGTTAGAAGCGATTCGTTATGTTGATTTGGTGATTCCAGAAGAAAATTGGGATCAAAAGGTTGATGATGTTAATCTTTATCAAGCAGATGTTTTTGTAATGGGTGATGATTGGATTGGAAAATTTGACGATGTCGGCGAGAAGACCGATGCCGAGGTAGTATATCTTCGCAGAACACCAGAAATATCAACAACACAAATTAAAAAGTCGTTGAATGAGAAAAAGTATTAAAAACACTTTTATAAGTGGAGCTTCTACGGTGAAGTTCCGCTTTTTATTTTTGCAAAAATTCCCACCCGACCAATTTTGCCACTTCTGCTAAAGTTAGGTTGTTATTTAAATAACGGAGGTGAGGCAATGCGAAAGGTGCTGAATACAGTGCTAGCCATGCTGCTGGTGATTGCTTGTGGGATTGGATTGATGAGTGTTCATGCATCGGCAAAGGCCGGAGATGATCCGGGCGTGTCAATTTCAGCTAATTCACCAATCCAATCAAATGGAAATGTTGATTTAACGGTTACAGTGGCCGGGTCGGCAGGCAAGTTCAAAAAGCCGGGTGAGATACGGGTTGTCATTCCTAAAACCATTGTGGCAGACCAGAAGCAACTGCAAACTGGGTTGCGAATTGATCAGCCGTTTTATGTTAGTGACAACGCTGTTAGTGATGACGGAAAAGGTCATTTCGTTCTGACGGTGAATTATGATCCGAGTCAAATTAATCAACAAGCCGCTAATGGCTACACGTTTGCGTTACGCTTCCGAGCGTCATATTTCGAGAACAATAGCACCGTGCCTGAACAAATCAGTTTTAGTGATGCGCTGGTTATCAACGGAACGACAGTAAGCACTGATCAAACGACAGTTAATACCGTGCCATCAAAATCAGACCATCCTGCGTTTACGAAATTCACAAATGCGCCCGGAACTAGCGTTGGTGGTGAATTTAAGTATGTGATGAACACAACGAATCCGAGTGAAAATAATTTTGTTTTAATTGTTAACTACAACGAACAAAGTTATTCGGATTTGACAGTTGTTGATCAATTGCCAAAGGGGCTATCGTTGGCTGATTCGTACAGTGTTTTCCCGGATGCAACCGGAAATGATGCCGATATCAAGCACTTGAAGATTTATCGTGTTACCTTTGATGCAAAAGGTAATAAGCATGCAAAGTATGTCACTGATCAATTCGCTAACGATATCACGGTAACTGATAAATCGTTATCCGTTCACTTTGGCCGTGTTGAATCTGACGAAAGTTATGTCATCTCTTACGGTGCCTCAGTTGATGATGACTATCTAGACACTAATAAGTTTGGCACAGAGTACAATCACGCTGAGATGCGTGAGAATGACAATACGCTATACGAGGCAAAAGTGCCGTTGATTTTGTCGGATACGAATTTCCAAAAGAATTATTTGTTGAAGACGGTTGATAAAACGCAAATCGCATCTGAAACGGCAACGTTACAATACGGATTGGATTTGGAAAGCCGCGAAGGTGTTATTCCGGCGGGCACTGTGATTAAGGATTCATTGCCTGAAGGTGTGACGTTCAGCAAAACGGTTCAGAATACTGATTATTCTGAGGCAACGTTTGATAAGTCGACACGAACGGTCAGTTATGTTTTGAAACATGATTTGAATTCTGGTCAAAATGCGAAGGTTGTCTTTGATGTTCAGCTAGTCGGGGATGACAGTGTCGATAAGGTTGTTAATAAAGCTAGTTACACGTATGCAGGGTCAACAATCTTTAGTAATGATGTCACAACGTTCATTGACTCAGCACTTTTGCATAAAGTTGATGAAACAACCGGTAATCCTTTAGCGGGGGCCGTCTTTAAGTTGGTTGATGCTAAGGGCCGAACGGTAAAAGAAAATTTGACGACGGATGAGAGTGGTACAATCCACTCAGGCGTTTTGCGTCCTGGTGATTACGCTTTTATTGAGACGAAAGCACCAACGGGGTATGTGTTAGATACGACGCCGGTTAGGTTTACCGTCGTAGATGGTCAACTGGTGACACTTGATTTAACCATGTTTAATCACCAGCCAAGAAACATTTCGGTATCTGGACAGAGGACGTGGCAAGATCAAAATAATCTGATGAACACGCGCCCAGATACGACTACCGTTGATCTTTACCGTGATGGTCAAAAGATTGATAGTCAGCGGGTTAGTGCAGCGACGCAATGGCAGTATCATTTCGATAATTTGCCAGGAGCGGCTGATAACGGAACGCCATATGACTATACGGTCCGTGAAGAAAAGGTCGCAGGTTATACAACGGAGCAAAATGGTTATAACTTTACGAACGTCTTGAATCCAATTGAACCAATCGTGCCTAACCAGCCGAATAAACCTGATGCACCAGCTAATTCAGAACAATCCGAGACGCCAATGTTAACGGGCAATGCAACGTCGCAACCGACCTTATCACCAAATTCAAAGGTGAACTTACCTGATACAAGCGCAAAGTCATCTTTTTGGCTCACGTCATTGCTTTTGTCGGTGATTATCAGTGTAGGTGTTGGGTTGTCGATTAAGTATAAGCCATAATTTTTCGTGTCTAACCAAATGATTAAAACGACTTGCACAGGCAGGTCGTTTTTTATTTTTGGCGAATTTTTTTATTTAAAATAAATAATCAAATTGCGACGTACCGTATACACAGTAGGCTTATTACATGTACTCAGTGACTTATTTTTTCACACCAAGCTACTGAAACATCACAACATCTTTATAAGGAGAATTATTATGATTCGTTCAATTTTGAAGTCAACGGCTGTATTGGGCTTAACTGCAGTCGGTATGGGGGTCGCAATGCCAACGGTTGCTAACGCAGCTGAAGGTGGTACGTATAAGACGGATGCAGGTGTCTTGTTCACACCGTCTACTGATACGACTAACCCAACTAACCCAGATGATGTTGATCCATCAAACCCAACAACACCAGTTGGACCTGATGGTAATGAAGACGGTGGTAAGGGAACGCAAGGACCTTTGTCAATCGACTATGTGTCATGATTTGACTTTGGTAAGCAAAAGATTTCATCAGCAAATCAAACTTACTACGCTAAGGCACAATCATACAAGGATGGTTCACCAGCTGATACTGCCTTGTTTGCTCAAATAACTGATAACCGTGGAACTGGTGCCGGTTGGACGTTGACAGTTGCGCAAGATGCACAATTGAATAACGGTACCTCAGACCTTAAAGGGGCTCAAATTAGTATCGCTGATTTGAACGCCACAACACAAAAGGGTTCAGAAGCTGGTGCTGCATTGGCTGGACAAAACATCGCATTGGTTCCTGGTGAAGGTGGCCAAACGGTCATGTCTGCCGCAAAGGATGCTGGACAAGGAACTTGGGTGGCACGTATGGGTGACACGACTAAGCTGACGACAGAAAAGGGAACGGCTGTTGATGGTTCAGATCGTACTGTCGACAAGAGTGTTTCATTGTCTGTACCAGGTACATCTAATAAGATTGCCGATTCAAAGTACACGGCTAAGTTGACTTGGACGTTGACTGACACGCCTGCTAACTCAGCAAACTAAAATCATTTAACGATGTTGAATGATACGCGGGAGGTTTAGGTAGTGAAACAAAATGGGGTAATTAAGCGGATTTTCCTATTTGTAGTCGCGATGATTAGCGTTATTTTAGTGGGCGTGACATCAACTGTTTCGGCTAATCAGATGAATTTTGCGGTGATTCCTAACCTTCCAGATAACCAAGTAGACAAGAATCATAGCTATTTTGATTTGCAACTGGATCCGGGTCAAACTCAGACGGTCAGTGTGACGTTGCGAAATGACACCGATAAGGACGTTGTTGTTGCGATTACAATGGCTCGTGCAACGACTAATACATCAGGCGTGGTCCAGTACTCAAGTACAAGTGACGCTGATGTAAAGTCAAAAATGGATAAATCGTTTGCTAATGACATCGTGAAGGCAGTGAGCGTGCCAGATAAACAGACGATTCCAGCAAAATCATCGATTGAAGTGCCGGTGACGATTAAAATGCCTGATCAACGGTTTGATGGATTGATGGCGGGTGGTTTGACTTTCAAACAAACAAACCTCAAGCAAAAGGAAGGTCGTGGTCAAACGAATATCGTAAACCAGTACGCTTACACAATGGGTGTAACGCTACGTAATAACCAAGCAAAAGTAACGCCGAATTTGCGGTTGAGTGGTGTGAGTGCTAAGCAAATAAATTACCGTACGGCGATAGTTGCGAGTGTCCACAATACCACACCAACTTATATTAACAACGTGGCTATTGATGGTTTTATTACGAAACGTGGTAGCGATAAGAAGTTGTACAAGGTTAAGGTTGATGCCGATAAGCATAATGCTGGTAAACAAATTGCGCCACAAAGTGTCTATGATTTGCCATTTTACCTGTCGGGTGACAGCCTAAAACCTGGTAAATACACCTTGGACTTAACGATGAAATCGCATGGTCATGTTTGGCACTTTAAACAACACTTTACGATTGTTGGCAAGCAAGCTGATAAGCTGAACAAGACTGACGTTGATTTAGTCAAGATCAACTGGTGGCTAATCGTTGGTATTTTGTTGCTTATTCTTTTGCTATTGATTCTGATGTACTGGTTATGGCAGAAAAAGAGGAAACGTGACGATGAAGATAACTAAAATGTTTATGACCGTCAGTGCAGCAATGATTCTGCTTGCTGGAACTGGCCTGACGTCTGCTAGTGCGGATGGTGGTTCATATGATACAGATGGGACAGTCTCGTTCGTTGTTAATCCTGATGATCCTAGCCAGTCAGTTGTGCCGGATGATAATTCTGGTAACGTGACAGGTACAGTGCAAGATGATGGTGGCTCGACGTCGCACAGCTATGTACAGCCTAGTCATGATTTGACGGTTAAGACTGATTCGACACGTGATGAGGTGGTGCTGCCAGAAACGGGTGTTGAACGAACTGAAGATTGGCCTCTGACTTTGTTCACTGTGCTTGGACTAGTAGGACTTGGTTTTGTGTCATATCATGCATTAAAAAAGATGCGTATTTAATGGACGACCGCTTGTGATGACCATTAGTTAGGTCTAATCGCGAGCGGTTTTCTTGAAAGGAAAGGATATGATAAAGAAATGTTTGTTGTTACTGGGGACGGTGTTCAGTGTATTGTTTGTCGGCCAAATACAGGCGAACGCAGCTGAAGCGACTGTATCAAATTGGTCTGAGCTTAGCGATGCAACGGCGAATGCAGATGTTGATGTTATCAAAGTTTCAGCGGATTTGACGGCGACGAAATCAATTACAATCTCATCTCAAAAAACAATTGATTTTCAACAACACACTATCACTTTTGGACGCTATGATTTTAATATTGAAAGTGGTGCTAATTTACAACTAGCCAACTTTGTTTTTACTGGAAACGGTGGTAACTACCTTGTATCTGGTCGAAACAGTGGTGATGTGACGTTTGCCGGAACTGTGACGTCATCTGATAGTAACGCTGCTGGACTGGTATCGTTACCAAGTGGTAGTGTGAAATTTGATGGGGTGCAAATGACATATGACAATGGGACGAACTCAAGCGTCAGTGTCAAAGCCAAAAATTTTACGATTACCAACCAATCGGTAGTTAATTCTGAAGCTGAGAAGTTTTTTGGAACTTCGGTAGCTGATTCTACCGTTACGATTAATGGTGGATCAAAGGTGACGACAAATAGTAATAAAGGAACGACTGGTGACTTGAGAGGTCAAGCATGGGATATTACCGGACGCGCTGATTTTACAGTTGATGGCGCGGGTACTGAGTTAGCGGTGGCTGGGAATGAAAAACAACGTGCCGATAACGGTGGTATTTTCCTTGTTCAGGCGGATAATTCAAGTATTAACGTTTTGAATGGCGCTACAATGACGGTTCATTCGAAGTACACAAGTGCCGTTTTGTTACAAAGTCGTGGTGGTGTTGTCAACGTGAGTGATTACAGTACGCTAAACCTGGTCCAGGATGGCGATAATAATTACACGTTAGGCGCAACATTACGATTCCGTCTTCGTGGTCAAATGACGTTTAATATTCAAAATCACGCTAAGATTGATATCGACAAGAAAAGTGGTAGCGCTGCAGCTGTCCGCATGTACGAATCTGGAAACACAATTAATGTTAAGGATGGTTCCGACTTTATTGTTCATAATGGTGGAAACGGTCGGGCTTCATCACGAGGTTCGTCTAACAATGCGGCTATTCAGTTTGAAGGAAACGATTCAGCGTTTAATTTGACAGGTGAAGACAGTAATGTGTCCCTGACGGCTGATTACGGTGCAGGTATCGCCGCTGGTTCACACAATGTGTCGATTGATGCCGGTGCCAATACCTTCTTTGTCATCCGTGGTAACACGAGCACGGGTGGTGTGTTTGATGCGACAGATACAATTGCAATGAAGATGGGTACGATGAAGTACTTTGATTTCACCAATTATGGGGATGGTAGTGTCTTTGCCGGTGGAACGCGTTCAACGTTTACGGCCGAAACAACCAATCTATCAATGTGGCGTTCAGGTTCTAATTTAGATGGTAACGCTGATCGTGCTTGGCAAAATGTTAGTTATAGTTTATCTGGTAGTTCATTGAATTCATTAGATAGTACTTCGGATACTAATATGGCGCAAAACTATGGAAAGACCAGTGATTACAGTAAGATGAATGGTAATAATCAAAAGCCAATTATCCAAAAGATTTTCGTGCCAACCAATGCGGACAAGCGTGTTTATGTGCGCGCGGTGACGCCACAAGGTAAGGGTGAAGAGCCACGTGGTGCAATCGATGATGAAGTAACGGCGATGATTGGTATTTACGACCAAAGCGGTAATGAGTTAGCGCGTTCAAGCGCCACATCAAAAGCTTTGGCGGATATGTACGGTTCGCAACAATCTGGTTTGATTGCATTTGACGCACCTGACAAAGATTTCTTGAAAACTGGCTGGGTTGTCAAAGTACTTTCGGGTGAACGCACAGGTCAACCAGATGCAACTGCGACTATTGAGGCGCCAGATGTGACTGTACAATCAGTGGTGCCACCAAATCCAGCGAAAATGGCGAAAACTGACTTAGGCACCAAGGATCAGCGTATCTCTGGTAAGGCTACGGGTGCTAATTTGATTGTACATTTGTTGCTTAATGGTCAGGATACGGGCATTCGAGCAACAGCTGACGCATCGGGTGAGTTTACAATTGATTTGCCAACGGGCCTACAAATTGGTGATCAAGTACAAATCCTATTGCAAGACCGTGATGGCGAAACTGTTGGTGTGTTGAATCCGCCAACGACAAATTCAACAGTTGGAAATATCGAACCAACAACAGATATGGCGTACCACGATGCAACGTTTAAAGCCGGTACGATTTTGTCAGTGACACACGCCGGTGAATTGGTCTGGCAAAATCAGTTTACAAAAATTGATTTTGGACAACACGCGTTGAAGTCAGGTAACATGTTGTTTGCTGCTGCGCAAAATACATCAGAACAAATGACAGTTTCTGACACACGTGGCCCAGGTGGTAATTGGCGCGTAACGGCCAAGGTTACCAAAGAAATGACTTCTGAGGATGGTCGCGATACGTTAGAAAATGAGCTTGTTTTGAAGCGTGGGGCAGCGATGCAACCGCTTGGAAAGGATGATACGATTCTTTTAACACACAAGACAACGACGGATAACGATACTGTACAAGTGAATAAAGGATGGAATCAAACTGATGTCGGCTTGTTCCTGAACGTTCCAAGTACGAAGCATCCGGTTGCTGGTAAGTATACTGGAGAGATTAGTTGGTCATTGCAAGATGTTCCAGGTAATAACTAAATCGATATAAAAAGAACCTAGTCGCAATCATCATGCGGCTAGGTTCTTTTCTACTTTGATTCAATTTGTTCTGTCTTTGGCTTAGGGTCGATATAAACCCAAGTTGGGTCGATTGACTTGTCAATCTTATCGAAAGCCTCAGTCAATGTATCACCGAATTCGGCCATTGTTTCATCAGTCAACTTAATCTTCTTGTCAACGTAGATTGGATCACCGAAGGCCATCTTCACATTGTTGCGCTTGAACAAGTCGCCGAACTTAACGGGACCTTGGTAAACCATCGGCACAAGTGGGGCACCCGACAACTTAGCAATCATCATCGCGCCACCCTTCATTTCTTGTGAGTGACGGCTTCCTGATGGAAACATGATAACACCAAGCTCAGTTTTCTTTAGGTTATTCACTGGAATCTTAATGGCTGATGGACCAGGGTTTTCACGATCAACGGAAAAAGCATTGGCGTGAACCAAAATCCAGCGTAAAATAGGATTCTTGAAGAGCTCTTTCTTGGCCATGAAGCTAAACTTATGTGGCCAAGCAGCCAGAGCGAAGAAAATGGGGTCCCACCAAGTACGGTGTGGACCAACTAAAATATAATTGCCTTGAGGTAGTTTGTCTTGACCTGTCAACGTGTAACGGCCGTTAATCAGCCATACCACTCCGGCAGCGACATAACGAATAAATGTATAGAACATTTGGTTAATCCTCCTAATAATAACGATTTATTATCCCACAGGTTAGGCAATCTTGGCAAACTGACAGGAGAACAGCATGGACGTGAAATTATTACCCGATGAGCGGGTTGATATGTTATATAACGATGAAGTACATATTATTCAGAGTAAGGAAGTCTTTTCCTTCTCGTTAGACGCCGTTTTGTTGGCGAATTTTGCCCAACCTCGTAAAAATGGGCGTGGCTTGAATGTTGACTTAGGTGCTGGTAACGGTGCGGTGTCATTGTTCATGGCCCATAAGGTAGCTGGCCAAATTGTGGGTGTTGAAATTCAAGAGCGTTTGGCTGATATGGCGACGCGTTCAGTGCAAATGAATGATTTGACGGACAAGATTACAATCATCAACAAAGATATGCGTGATATCTTCGACGATATTCGCCCAGGCTCAGCCGATATGGTTGTGTCAAATCCACCGTACTTTACGGTCGACAATGAAAATACAGTGATGCACGAAGATGAGCACTATGCGATTGCACGTCACGAAATCAAAGCCGATTTGGATCTTGTCACGTACACGGCCAAGAAGTTGTTGAAGAACAAGGCGCACTTTTTCATGGTGCACCGTCCAGATCGTTTGTTTGAGATTTTGGAGTCCTTGCAGAAGAATCATTTGGCACCTAAGCGGATTCAATTTGTATATCCAAAGGCGGGAGAGCCAGCCAATGTGTTGTTGATTGATGCGATTAAAGATGGTGCTTTAACTGGTGCAACCATTTTGCCACCAATTGTGACGCACAATGATGATGATACATATACGAAGGCCGTTTGGGACATCTACGAAGGCAAGAGTAATGACTAAACCGTACTATATGTATGTGCTGTTGACAGCTGACAATACGTTTTATGGTGGTTTTACGGATGATGTCGGCAAGCGCTTTGCCACACATGAGGCGGGCAAAGGGGCGAAGTATACGCGCCCGGCTAGTCGCCACCCCTTGAAGTTGTTGTACGCCGAAGCCTTTGATAATAAGTCGGACGCCTTAAAAGCTGAGGCGGCATTTAAAAAGCTGAAGCGGATTGAAAAGGTCGCGTTTCTAAAGGCACGTGGCGTGACGGATTTTGAGCCGGCAAAGCGGGATTAGTAGTTGACTACTTACCCAAAATCATGTATCATTTGTTCTTGGTCTTAGACCATAAAAAAATTACTCACTAGTTCTCAATAGTTCTACGGTGTGCCCGCAAAGGGTCGCGGAATTACATGCGAGGCTAGGTGGAAAAACATTTGGAGGCAGATACTCATGGCAGTTATCTCAATGAAGCAATTGCTTGAAGCTGGTGTTCACTTCGGACACCAAACTCGTCGTTGGAACCCAAAGATGTCAGAATACATCTTTACGGAGCGTAACGGCATCTACATCATCGACTTGCAAAAGACGGTGAAGTTGGTTGACCAAGCTTACAACTACGTTCGCGACGCAGCTGCTAACGGTGCTACGGTTTTGTTCGTTGGTACTAAGAAGCAAGCTCAAGATGCAATTGCTGAAGAAGCAACTCGTGCAAACATGTACTTCGTAAACCACCGTTGGTTGGGTGGAACGTTGACTAACTGGTCAACGATCCAAAAGCGTGTTGCACGCTTGAAGGAATTGCGCGCAATGGCAGAAGATGGAACTTTCGATCGTTTGCCAAAGAAGGAAGTTGCTTTGTTGAACAAGCAACGCGAGAAGTTGGAGAAGTTCTTGGGTGGTATCGCAGATATGCCTAAGATTCCTGACTTGTTGTTCATCGTTGATCCTCACAAGGAGCAATTGGCTGTGCAAGAAGCACACAAGTTGAACATTCCTATCGTGGCTATGGTTGACACGAACGCCGACCCTGACCAAATCGATGTGAAGATCCCATCAAACGACGACGCTATCCGTGCCGTTCGCTTGATCACTGCTAAGATGGCTGACGCTATCATCGAGGGTAACCAAGGTGAAGATGCAGTTTCTGCAGATGACTTCGCAGCTGAAGGTGCTGACAAGGCAGCTTCAATCGAAGAATTGACTGAAATCGTTGAAGGTAACAACTAATTCGATTTTAATCGGTTAAAACACCCGCTAATTTTTTTAGCGGGTGTTTTTTATTGAATTTCTTCATGAAAATGTACGCAAATATTCCTGTTACATTTTTGTAATGTGTGTTATGATTACGTTATCAAAAAGTCGCTGAAAGGGGATAGCGTAATGAAGGGTGTAAAAGTAATTGGTGCAGTGGCACTTGTATTTCTACTAGGCTTTGGAGGGGCAATGGCCTGGAGCACGGTTGCGGACGGTCGTCATGCAACACAAGAAGAAATGACACAATCAAAGTCTAGTAAGTCTACTTCATCTGTAAGTAGTAAGAAGAGTTCAGCATCGAAGTCTACGGTGGACTCGCAATCTCAATCATCAGCAAGTTCATCTAGCGATACAGCGGCATCAGCGACGCCTGCAGTGAAGTCTGAAACGTCTGAAGTTACGGCAAGTCAGAGTTCATCATCTCAAGCACAGCCAGCAGCATCAGTTCAAACGGCGCCATCAACTGCGAATACGTCACAAGACGCGATTAACGCAGTGATTGCTTACGAGCGTGCTAATGGTGGCCTTAGTTCGGATGTGACGTACTTCATTACGGCTAACACGGGTTCGGTCTATCAAATCGAAGCGCGTGTTGATAACCCAAGTGATTCATCGGTAACGAATATGGCTGGGTTGTTCCGATATGATGCAACGACTGGACAAGTCACACACATGGATCAAATGACTGGTAGTTTTAATTAAAAAATCCAATGATGAAGAGCGGTTGCGAAAGTGCACCGCTCTTTTTTGCTGAAAATGTGTTACATTGCTGTCATTTAACGCACTTTTTGTACGTGAAATAGCTTTTTATTGTCTGATAACAATTTGGTAATTGTGAAGAAAAATGTAAACTCCGTGTTGAGAAAGGTACTGGGGATGCCAGTTCAATGCATTTATAATTGTGAACATTCTATGAAGCACAAGTTGTTGCCGAGCTGTTATTACGTTGTCATGAAACGCCTGTAATCTTATACCTGTTGTTAAGTTAATCACAAAAAACAACACACAAATACAGAAATTAAGAAGAGACGCTTTACACGAGCGACATTAAGAGGAGTTAATCATGCAAAACGCTAATTCACACAAGAAGATGTACAAATCAGGTAAGAACTGGGTAGCCGCAATGGTTGCGACGGTTGCAGTTGCAATGGTACCAATGACAATGACGACTTCAGCATCAGCTGATGACTCAGCACAACCAACGTCATCATGGCGTGCAAAGACGGTTGAAGATGTCCAAACTGCTGTTCAAGCTGCAGGTGACACTTACGTTGTGCAAGCGGGTGATACATTGTCAACGATCGCATCAGCAACGGCATTGACGACTGACGAAATTGCGGCCGCAAACGGCATCTCAGATGTACACTTCATTTTGGTTGGCCAAGAAATTAAGTTGACTGCTGATGCAGTAGTTGCTTCAGAGGCGCCAGTTGAAGAAGCTGCTGCTGAAGAAACGGCACCAGTAGCTGAAGTTGCACCAGTTGAAGAAGCGGTTGTCGAACAAGCACCAGTTGTCGAGGAAGCTGCGGTTGAAACTCCTGCAGTTGAAGCACCGGTTGCTGAGGCACCAGTAGTCAATGCGCCTTCAGCACCAAGCTACAACACGAATGGTAACTCATACTACGCCGGACAATGCACGTGGTATGTAAAGAACACGTTGTCATGGGTCGGTAACTACTGGGGAAACGCTAACCAATGGGCAGACAGCGCAGCCGCAGCAGGTCTTTTGGTTGACTCAAACCCAACTGTTGGATCAGTTGCCGTCTTCATGCCAGGCGTAGCTGGTGCATCAGTTTGGGGACACGTAGCCGTTGTTACGGGTGTTAACGGTGGTATGGTGACGATTTCAGAAATGAACGCACAGGGTGAATATGTGATTTCATCACGCACGGTTTCAGCTGCTGGTGTGTTGTTCATCCACCAATAATTTAGAGTTAATGGAGTTACGTCTACTTGCAGATGTAGCTCTTTTTTCGTATTGTAAGTAGGTGATGTGACTAGACATCTGTATTTTTGAAAGTTCTATGTCGGTATACTAGATATAACCTAAGAAATCATGTATACTTTTATAGATAAAGATTTAGCATTTACAAGGAGACCATAACAATGGCTATTACTGCTTCACAAGTTAAGGAATTGCGTGAAAAGACTGGTGTCGGAATGATGGACGCCAAGAAGGCGTTGGTTGAAACTGACGGTGACATGGACAAGGCAATCGACGTATTGCGCGAAAAGGGAATGGCTAAGGCTGCTAAGAAGGCTGATGCCGTTGCTGCTGAAGGTATGACTTTCGTTGCCGTTAAGGACAACGCTGCTGCAATTATCGAATTGAACTCACAAACTGACTTCGTTGCTGGTAACGCAGAGTTTAACGACTTGTTGCACGCTGTTGCAAACGCAATCGTTGAATTCAAGCCAGCTGACGTTGAAGCTGCTTTGGCTTTGCAAGTTTCTGAAGACGCTACGTTGAACGAAATGATCATCCGCACGACGCAAGTTACTGGTGAGAAGATCACTTTGCGTCGCTTCCAAATCGTTGAAAAGGGTGAAGGACAAGAGTTCGGAACTTACTCACACATGGGTGGACGTATCTCATCTGTAGTATTGTTGGACGGTGCTGATGCAGAGACTGCTAAGGACGTTGCTATGCACGTTGCAGCCATTGCACCACAATACGTTTCACGTGAAGAAGTTCCTGCTGATGTCTTGGCACACGAGAAGGAAGTTCAAATGAACTCAGAAGACTTGCAAGGAAAGCCTGACAACATCAAGGAAAAGATGGTTGAAGGTCGTTTGAACAAGTTCTTGGCTGACATCTCATTGGTTGACCAACCATTCGTTAAGGGTGACGGTAAGGAAACTGTTGCTAAATTTGTTGAGTCAAAGGGTGGCAAGGTTGTTTCATTCGTTCGCTACGAAGTTGGTGAAGGTATGGAAAAGGCTAACGTTGACTTTGCTGCTGAAGTTGCCGCACAAATTGGTTAATCCGGAACTGAGGCTACTAAAAAATGGCAGACGTAAAGTACAAGCGCGTACTTTTGAAGTTGTCAGGTGAGGCTTTGGCTGGTGAACGCGGCTATGGAATCGATCCTGAAACTGTCAACAGTATTGCGGCAGAAATTAAGGACGTATACGACCTTGGCGTTGAAATTGCTATCGTTGTCGGCGGTGGTAACTTGTGGCGTGGAGAAGCTGGCGCTAAGCTAGGCATGGAACGTGCCCAAGCTGATTACGTTGGCATGTTGGGAACAACGATGAACGCTTTGGCATTGCAAGATGCTTTGGAGTCACACAATGTTCCGACACGTGTACAAACTGCTATCGAGATGCGCCAAGTGGCTGAACCTTACGTACGTCGTAAGGCTGTTCGTCACTTGGAAAAGGGACGCGTTGTGATTTTTGGTGCCGGAACTGGTTCACCATACTTCTCAACTGATACAACGGCTGCTTTGCGTGCCGCTGAAATCAACGCCGAAGCTATCTTGATGGCTAAGAACGGTGTTGACGGTGTGTACAGCGATGACCCACGTAAGAATCCTGAAGCAACGATGTATGAGACTTTGACTCACAAGGACATCATTGAGAAGGAACTTAAGGTCATGGACTCAACGGCCTCAACGTTGTCTATGGATAACGACATCAATTTGGTAATCTTTAACATGAACACTGCTGGTAACATTAAGCGTGTTGTATTGGGCGAGAATATCGGAACGACCGTGGAGGTAAAGTAACATGGCAAACCCAATTCTTGATTCAGCAAATGAGCGTATGGGTAAGGCCGCTGACGTTTTGCGTCGTGAGCTAGGTAACATCCGTGCGGGTGTTGCTAACCCATCAATCTTGCGCAATGTTACGGCTGAGTACTATGGTGCTGAAACACCATTGAACCAATTGGCATCAATTACGGTGCCTGAAGCCCGCGTTTTGTTGATTACACCATTTGACAAGTCAATCTTGAAGGACATCGAGCAAGCTATCTTTGCTTCTGACCTAGGATTGACGCCTGCTAACGACGGATCTGTTATCCGCTTGGTAATTCCTGCTTTGACTGAGGAAACTCGTAAGTCATTGGCTAAGGAAGTTAAGGGTGAATCTGAAAAGGCTAAGGTTGCGGTTCGTAACGTTCGTCGTGACGCCATGGACGATGCCAAGAAGGCATTGAAGAACGGAGACATGTCAGAAGACGAAGCTCGTAAGCTTGAAGATGACATCCAAAAGGCAACGGATGCTGCGGTGAAGAACATCGATGGTATTGCTGCTGAAAAGGAAAAGGAATTGTTGACAATTTAACATTCCATTTTAAAAAAGACGTGGAGTAACGATTAAGTTACTCCACGTCTTTTTTGTTGTGTGCTTTGGCGGTTGAGAATATCTGGTAGATATCGCTTTTGTAGAACCGGTATCTTTTAGAAAGAGGCGTTAAGCATAACGATTCCATGCTGGTGTCTGTTACACACTGAATAATATTATGGAATTGAAGATTTGCATACATAAGCTCGTTGGAGTCTGGAAAAAAAGAATTATCTTTACTTTTGTAAAGCGAAAGATTTAATTTAAGGGAGTTTCCATGTGAATAAAATAACATTGTGTACAATATAAGCAACAAAATACGAGTGAGAGGGAATTGATTGTGAAGTTCATTCGTGAATTTAATGAGTAGAAATATTTAAAGCTCCAACAAAGCAGGATTTAAAATCTTGATTAGCGTTCGCTGTTGCTCAAGCGACTCAGAAAATCGGACGTGCATTCAAAAAGATGTGTTATTTTACGTCTTGTTCAGTTCAGACGCAACCTAAAAAATTCATATATTTAAAATGAAATGAAAATGTTATTCGTTTGAGTTGTTCATTATGATAAACTTAAATAGTCTTTTTGTGCAAGAAATAGCAAAAAATAAACTTGCAAAATAAAAAATGGTTAAATGGGTGGTTATACATGGATAACGTAATTGATCTTGGCCGACTATGGCTGATTGCCCCGTTGGTAGATGGCGTGGGCTTGGTTGTTGCGCTTGGAAAAACCAACAAGGTCAATCTAAAGCGCACAGTCGATACATTGGCGCTGTGTGACGTAAAATTATTGGGTGTTGTTACACGACATCCAGAAGGTCGTAAAAACGATGATGCGACATTTGGATATACGACGATTACATAAGTAGACAAGCGACGGTTCGGATGAGCCGTCGCTTTTTTGGCCTATACCATAATATGTAAGCATTCCTGACAAGGTTTGTTCCGAACATGAAAATGGCGCCTATACTAATCGTAAAGTTAAGGAACGATTAGAAAAATGGAGGGTGACAACATGAGCGGTGCAGACATAGCTTGGGTTTTGGTTAGTTCAGCATTAGTTTGGTTAATGGTGCCAGGTCTGGCGTTGTTTTACGGGGGCTTCTCGGACGTTAGGTCAACAGTTAACACGTTGGCCATGGTATTAATCGCCATCGCTATTGGGGGCGTGTTGTGGTTCACAGTCGGGTATTCGTTGACGTTTAGTGGTAACGGGCCAATTATTGGTGATTTGAAACATGCCTTTCTGAATGGTGTTTCAATGACGCAGAGCACGCGCGGACTGTCTATTCCGGATGGCGCGTTTGCCTTGTTCCAGGGGATGTTCCCAATGATCACGATGGCGATTATCGCCGGTGCAGTTGTGGGGCGCATGAACTTTAAAGCGTTCGTGTTGTTTCTGATCGGTTGGATGATGTTAGTTTATGTACCATTGGCACACATGGTTTGGGGTGGCGGATTGTTAGCACAGATGGGTGCGATTGATTTTGCCGGCGGTGATGTGGTGCACATTTCATCAGGTGTTTCAGGATTGGTCTTGGCGCTGCTAATCGGTAAGCGTCAGCACGTGACGGCACTAACGGCACACAACATGCTATCGATTGTTATTGGCGGTGGATTATTGTGGTTTGGTTGGTTTGGGTTTAACTCTGGTTCAGCCTTGGCAGCCAACGGCGTAGCAATCTTGGCATTTTTAAACACTAGCATCGCCGCAGCAACGGCCATGCTGACGTGGGTGATGTTTGATTTGTTGGTATTCAAGCAGGTTAAGGTATCAGGCGCCGTATCAGGTGGGATTGCTGGTTTGGTGGCGATTACACCAGGCGCTGGGTTTATTGAACCAGTCGGTGCTGCAATCACAGGCGGTATCGTAGCTTTGATTGTTTATGTTGCGACAACCGTCATTAAGTACCGAATGGGTTATGATGACACGCTCGATGCCTTTGGGTTGCACGGTGTCGGAGGTGTAGCCGGTGGTTTGTTTACTGGTATTTTTGCAACAAAGGCACTGTCAGGACAGACCGGTTTATTAGCCGGTGGCTGGCATTTGTTCGGTATTCAGATTGCTGCAATCGTTTTGACAATCATGTTGTCAGTAGTGATGACGTGGGTGATTGCCAAAGCGGTTGCTGTTATCACGCCATTACGCGTTAACGAAAAGGCTGAGGCAACCGGCGTCGATTTGTGGCAACACGGTGAAACAATTGTAACGGAAATCCAAACAACACGCTAGATGCTGTTGACATTGTTCGATATTAGGAGTAAATTAATATTACAGATTTGTAAAGGTTTCCTTTACAATGACAAAGAACAAAAGGGGGTTACAGTATGTTTGGAATGAATGTATTGAATAAGAAAATTGATCGCGCCGTCCGTGAGTATCAGAAGCTGGATCCGGACTATCGCCCCACAAAGAAGTCTAAGAAGCATTAATACAATTGTTAGAACAGGTTTTCCTTATCGGGGAGACCTGTTTTTTAATTTGATATGGGAGAGATACGTAGTGACTAAGTGTTCACTTCGTGCTAGAGTTATGCCATGGGGAGGTGACGATATGAATTTGACAAAATTTGCAGAATTTATCACAGCGCTAGGTTCTTTGAATGGATACGCCTCAACGATTGCTGAAACTAAGCGTGCTCTTGAAATGAGAAACGCTCAAGTTTTGACTAGAGGACAAAACGATGCCATTATTTTTGCGGATGCTGTTAAAGCCATTGATGCAGTGCATGAGTTGCCTCTTACAGTTGATACAATTATTCGAATCAATAAAAGCTTTGATGGCGGTGGGGATGAACAACCCATGCCGGACAATTTAAGAGCGGATATCCAAGCCATTATTGCTGAATGGCACAATTCGCTTAAACTGGGTGAAGACGCTTGGAGATTGTTTGCGCGGTTAGCGAAATTACAGCCTTTCCAGGATGGTAATAAGCGAACGGCATTGATTGCGGCAAATCTAGCATTTGGTGCGTACAGCACGGATAACTACCTTTTGATTCCAGCTCGCACGGCTGATAGATATCGTTTTACTGCCGACTTGATGGATTATTATGTGGCGGATGACGATGGAGACGCCGAGGTTGTTTTTCAAAGGATGTTGAGCTGGGTGGATGGCAGTCAGCTAGATTCACCTAGTTTTTCGCCGAATTACGTAGATAGGCAGTTCAATGCCCAAACGACGGTGTACCAAACTGAACAAAAGTTAACAAGTGAAGCTATTGCGGACTTGTTTGATCAAGAGCAGTAGTATTGAAGAATTAATAAACCTGAACGTCGAATCATGAAATAGTGATTTGGCGTTTTTTAATTTCTTACTAAATTTTTTATAGGGCCGCCTATACCAATTTATACCAATTAATTCACAATTGTCCGGTTTTTGGTTGACCATGCTTTTGTTTGTGCAATAATAGTCTTTGTATTAAAACGCAATGAAAACTCTGAGTGGTATACCACTTGGTTTGTGAAAGTGCATTAGGGGGAATTAATTATGTTTTGCGGAATCGTTGGATTTACTGGTTTGAACTACCAATCAGCACCAATCTTGTTGAAGGGATTGGAAAAGCTTGAATACCGTGGGTACGATTCAGCCGGTATCTTCGTGGCTGATCAAGCTCTGGGAACTGACCAATTGGTTAAGGAAAAGGGACGTGTTGCGCAGCTTGAAGCATTGGTTGATACAAAGAACGTGACGGGAACAAGTGGTATCGCACACACACGTTGGGCAACGCACGGTGTACCATCAATTAACAATGCTCACCCACACTTGTCTGCTGACGGACGTTTCTACCTAGTGCACAACGGTGTTATCGAAAACTACCTTGAGTTGAAGCAAGAGTACTTGTCAGATGTCACGTTCCACTCAGATACTGATACTGAAGTGGCTGTGCAATTGATTGGTAAGTTTGTTGATGAAGGCATGACGACGTTTGATGCTTTGAAGAAGTTGATCAGCTTGTTGGATGTTAACTCAGCATACGGTTTCTTGTTGATGGACCGTAACGAGCCAGAGCGTATGTACGTTGCAAAGCAAAAGTCACCTTTGCTAATTGGGGTTGGTGAAGACTTTAATGTTGTAACGTCAGACGCGGTTGCCATGTTGGACCAAACGCACGACTTTATCGAATTGCACGATGGTGAAATTGCGATCATCGATCCTGATAACGTGCGTTTGTTCGGTGCTGATGGTGTTGAAACGTCACGTGAGCCATTCCACTTGGACATTGATGCTTCAGAAACGGATAAGGGAACTTACCCATTCTACATGTTGAAGGAAATCGATGAGCAACCAATCGTTATCCGCCACTTGATTGAAAAGTACTTGGATAGCGAGGGTGGTGTTCACGTTGGGCAAGCCATCTTGGATGACATCAAGGCCGCAGATCGTTTGTACATCGTTGCTGCTGGTACGTCATACCACGCTGGTTTGGTTGGAAAGCGCTTGTTCGAACAATGGGCAGGTATTCCGACAGAAGTTCACTTGTCATCTGAATTTGCATATGAGCAACCATTGTTGTCAGAGAAGCCATTCTTTATCTTCTTGACACAATCAGGTGAGACGGCCGACTCACGTGAAGTTTTGCAAAACGTTAACGCCCAAGGCTTCAAGTCATTGACGTTGACGAACGTTGAAAAGTCAACGTTGTGGCGTGAAGCAACGTACGCATTGCCATTGTTGGCCGGACCTGAAATTGCCGTTGCCTCAACGAAGGCATACGTTGCCCAAGTTGGTTTGCAAGCTATCTTGGCATACGCAGTCGCTGATCGTGATGCTCTTGGCTTCAACTTGGAGCAAGACTTGTCAAAGATTGCCGTTGGTATCCAAGGAATCGTCGATGACAAGGAAACGTTGCAACGCGTAGCCAACGAGATGTTGGTTGAGTCACGCAATGCGTTCTTTATCGGTCGTGGGGTGGATTCAACGGTTTCATTGGAAGCTGCTTTGAAGTTGAAGGAAATCTCATACGTACAAGCTGAAGGATTCGCCGCTGGTGAGTTGAAGCACGGTACGTTGGCCTTGATCGAAGAAGGTACACCAGTGATTGCGTTGATTACGCAATCAAAGACAGCTGGTTTGGTTCGTGGAAACTTGGCTGAAACACAAGCCCGTGGTTCACGCGCCTACACAATTGTGACCGAAGAGTTGGCTAAGGAAGGTGATGACTTCATCTTGCCAAACGTCAACGAATTGTTGTCACCATTGCTATCAGTTGTGCCAACGCAATTGTTGGCCTACTACACATCATTGGGCCGTGGCCTAGACGTGGATCGTCCACGTAACTTGGCTAAGTCAGTGACTGTGCAATAAGATAAACACAAAAACACCGTTGTAATCGAGTCTGTGAGCTCAGTTACAATGGTGTTACTTGTTGACTGATAGTTAATTTAGTGTAATGTAATTATTGAGATAACTTTAGAAGGATAAAGCTGGGTTCCTGGATGGGAGTAGGGTGTTTACGCCTTAGAATTCCTTTGCTCCTGGGGTTATCTCTTTTTTAGTATGCATGATTGTTAATTAGATGACTTGGTAGATCTTCAGGTTTGACGACAATTAAGTCCGCTGACGATTCTACTGAATAATAATTGAATATATTTGACAGTTTTGGATTTTGAACTTGTAAAATTTTATTTCGCTCGATTGAATTTCTCACAAATGCCGCGATAGCTGTTACCGGGTATCCCATAGATGACATTAAGTGATAATCGACAGACTGATGATCGTGAAGAGATTGCATCAGATTGTCTAATGTCTCATTTTTTAGCTGTATAAATGGACTTCTGTATCTGAGCTTTCCTAAGCCCACAAGTAATAGGTGGATATCTCCGTTTCCGGCTCCTTTATTGTATGCGGACTTTGTAATTCCTTCTAAACCTTGAAACCCGCGATAGTATTTTAGCACAGGCCTAGTCACACCTTCTTTGGAAACTGCAACTGGGCGGTAATTATAAACGCGATATCCATGGGAAACCCTATTGCGAAACATTCGCAATAGAATTAAAAATTCGCCGAAGAAACCTTCGATGCTAGATTTTTCGTTGTGCATATCGTTCTTGAAGTCATCAGAGAAAAATTCATCAATGATTTTTTCTTTAACATTGGGTTTTAGCTGACGAATGAATGTTTCTAATGTGCCGAAGTCCCAATCAGACATAGCAACCCACAGAGGGACCCCTTTATATTTTTCTCGATAGTGTTTAAAAGGTTGAAAATGATTTTCCAGAGCGGGGTAGGTAATCTTATTGCTAAATCGGCGATAGGCGTCAGAATTTTTAAATGCCCTAAAAGCCTTCATATCATAATATTTTTCGGGGTCATCACCGTGAACTTCGATAAATTTTCTAGTAGTGATTTGACGCAATTGCTGTTCAATGTCTTCTAAAGTGTTTTGAAGTATTCGACGTTGGCGTTTGTCAAAACGATAAATGTTATCAATGTCTTCGAACGTTATTCCGGGAATGAATTTTTCTGCGCCCGTTGTCCTCAAAAAAGGTGCTTTGTAGGCATTGATGATGTTGTAATAGCCTATGGATGATAGGCGCTCATTAGCGTAGAAAATATCGTTAATTATTAATCCGCGACTAATCAATTTTTGCAATTGTTCAGGAATCGTTGATGATTCCTTAATTGGTTTTGCCATAAAAAAAGCTCCTTACTACATAAATGTAATAAGGAACTTCTTTTGGGCCCGCTACTAGCCGGCGACATAATTTGTACTTTAATTACACCATGTTATATAAATGTTGTCAAACTTATTGGCCGATGAAAGTTAAAACAAAGTCAGAAGTGAATCGACATATGAAAGAATGGCGAAAAGGTAACATGTTAGGTTGGCAATGATTTGGAATTTGTAACGCTAAACAAATTAGGACACAAGGTAATCCATTGCCCGTCATAGTTTTCAGTGTAACAGCAAAAAAGTACGAAAGGTAGAGTTGACTTTTTGGGGATCCTGAGAATAACCATAATCACTGATCGAATTTTTGATTACGACAGTTTTTCTATAGTGGGGTGATTTGCAAAAGGATGGTTACCATGTTAAGTTTCAACTGAAGCATATTTACCATTGAATGAGGAGGTACCTATATTATGGCTGAATTAAATAACGGTAAACCGTTCGATGATGAAATCGAACGCCGAATCATCAAGGCAGAATTGCAGGAGTTTGGTTTGCTGCCAGATGATAGTATCGAAATCACTAACGCAAATGAACAACTAAATGATCTTTGGTAATAAATGGGTTCCTGTTTAAATTCGATTGCGAATTTGAACAGGAATTTTTAATTTGACTTTTCAAGCAATCGAATTAAATTCAAGTCTGGTTTAAGTCGCGTTCACTACCATAGCAGGCAAAGTGATATTGAGGAGGCCTTTATGCCAAGTGAGAATGCAGAGAAACCAAGAAAATATCTCTATGAGGTGGACTTATTGCGGGTGTTGTTTATTTTCAGCGTGATTGCAACGCACGTGACGACGAAAATTAATGAAGCAATCCCGAACGATACATTTGCTTCACAGTATTTGTTTGCGACGCACATGACGCTACATTTTAGTCGACTGGGCTTTATGTTCGTGTCTGGGTTAGTCATCTTTTTGAACTATTACGCTAAGAAACTGGATATTTGGCGATTCTGGCGGAAACGGTTCTTCGGGATTATCTGGGCATACCTGCTTTGGATTTTGATTTATACCAGTATTCAAGCGGCGATTCAAAATGCGAAGGCTAACGAATTCTTGAGTACGTTAACAAAGAATTGGCTATACGGGGATGACTTCTACATGTACTACGTGATTGTGACGTTACAGTTCTATCTGGTTTTTCCCGCGTTGCGATGGCTGTTTAAGCGATTTAATCACGAGCGATTACTGGTGGTATCGCTGATGTTGCAGCTAATTACGTTAACGCTCATTAAATACGTCATTCCGAGTCTAGACACCTCGCACTGGCTCTGGTGGTTTAGGGAGTACGGCTACAATTTCTTCACGTACCAATTCTATTTTGTATTGGGTGGCTACGTGGCCATTCACTATCAACAAGTGATGTCGAAGCTAATGACGTACCGTCGTCAATTAACAGTGGCCGTGGGGGTGTTGGGTGCCTTGACGATTGGCGTGTTTGGGATTAATCGACACGTTTTGGACCGTACGATTGATCAAGCGCAAAACGTACATCAACCGTTTGTCTTATTCTATGCGGTGGTTGTTATTGCTTGGGCGATGACGATTGGTATGAGTTATGCGCAAGCACGTGAAAGCAATCATTTGCCGAAATGGGTGGTGAACGCTGTATCATTCGGTTCAAAAATTTCGTTTGGCATGTATCTGAGTCAAACAGTTATTTTAACGACGTTAAGTGCGTTGTTATCACGTATTTCAGTTGATTCATGGCTTTTACTTGCGACAGTGCCAGTGAGCTTGCTGGTTGTCTTCGGACTCACGTACTTGCTCTCTGGTGTGCTGTATCGCACGCCAAAGCTCAGTGTTTTAGCGGGTAAGTCGCCATGGCGTTCATAAATGAATATTCATTCTTTTAACGTGTGAACTGCTTTGATTAAATGCCGTACGAGCGGGGATTTCCTGGTATACTTAAGGGACGAGTAAGTCCAAGGAGGACCCCTAAAATGAAGTTAGAAAAGATGCCCGCTGAATTTGTGGCGGCGCTACCAATTCTTGAAACAATCGAAGCAGCTGGTTTTGAAGCATACTTCGTCGGTGGCTCAGTGCGTGACACGTTGTTGGGCAAGCCAATCCACGACGTTGATATTGCGACTTCAGCATATCCTGAAGAAGTAAAAGCTTTGTTTGATCGCACGGTTGATACTGGTATTGAACACGGTACGGTAATGATCTTGGATCACGGTCAAGGTTATGAGACGACGACGTTCCGAACGGAATCAACGTACACGGATTTCCGTCGTCCTGATGAAGTAACGTTTGTCCGTTCACTAGAAGAAGACTTGAAGCGCCGTGATTTCACCGTGAATGCCTTTGCGTTGACAAAGGATGGCGAAATCATTGATATGTTTGATGGTTTATCAGACATGGACAATCACATCTTGCGTGCAGTTGGCGAAGCAGAAGAACGTTTCCACGAAGATGCCTTGCGCATGATGCGTGCCGTTCGTTTTGCCGCGCAATTAGACTTCAAGATTGAAGAGAAGACGCTTCAAGCCGTTAAGGACAACGCACACTTATTGGCCAACATTGCGATTGAGCGTACGAATGTCGAATTCACGAAGCTCCTTCAAGGTAAGGCAGCCCGCTACGGTTTGCTTGAAATGATTGCTACGACGTTGAATAAGTACATGCCTGGTCTTGAAACAGTCGACATTGATTTGATTGGTTATGCTGATTTGTTGGCTGATCAACAACCGGCAAACGACGAAGAAGCGTGGACGCTATTGGCCTTTGAACTTGGCTTGACGCCTGAAGATGCGGGGCTGTTTTTGAAGAAGTGGAAGCACTCAAACGACATGGTGAAGACCATCAAGGCATCAATTAAGTTGTTGAACAAGTTGCGCTTGGGCGACGTTGAAGCCTGGGACTTGTACGAAACTGGTGCAGCTATTGATAATGCGCTTCGTGTTGCGACGTTGAGTGAGCTTGTGGTAGATGTACCAAAGCTGGAAAGTCGCTATGCTGACTTGAAGATTAAGACAAAGAACGAATTGGCCTTTAACGGCGGTGATTTGACTAAGGGCATGGGCCTCAAGCCAGGACCATTGTTTGGTAAGATTTTGGCAACCCTTGAACGTAAGGTCGTTGCAGGTGATTTGGCGAACAACCACGCTGTTTTGCAAGCTGAAGCACAAAAGATGGTAGAGAAAGAGACGAATAAGTAATGAAGCAACTACGCGCGACTGATTTGAAGAGTGTTTATGGTGAAAAAACACTGCTTGACCAAGTGTCTTTCCTGATTGAAACGGGCGACCGTGTCGGGATTGTTGGTGTAAATGGAACTGGTAAGACGACTTTGTTGAATGCCATTTCTGGTTTGAACCCCGCTGATAGTGGGTCAATCGACACACCAAATGACTACACGATTGGTTATTTGCAACAAGAGCCACCACTAGATGGCGATAAGAAGGTGATGGAAGCCATTTTCGCAGGTGCCCAACCAGTGTTCCAATTGATTCGTGATTACGAAGCAGCTTTGGAAGCCTATTCAGCTAACCCAACTGATGAAAAGTTGTTGAACCGCTACACGAAGTTGGAGCAACAAATGACGCAAGAAGATGCTTGGGTAGCGGAGTCTGAAGTGAAGACGATTTTGACGCAATTGCACTTGCCTAATTTAGATTTGCCAGTGTCAGCTTTGTCTGGTGGACAACGTAAGCGTGTTGGATTGGCGCAAGTGTTGATTCAAGCACCTGACTTGTTGCTTTTGGACGAGCCAACTAACCACTTGGACTTTGATTCAATTGAGTGGTTGGAAAAGTACTTGTCTGATTACAAGGGTGCCGTGATGACGGTTACCCACGATCGTTACTTCTTGGATATCGTCACGAACCGCATTTTTGAAATGTCATTTGGTAAGTTGTACGAATACATCGGTAACTACGAGAAGTATGTGACGTCAAAGGCCGAACGTGTTGAGGCTGAAGCGGTTGCTGAACACAAATCTGCCCAACTCTACAAGAAGGAATTGGCTTGGATGCGTACGGGTGCTAAGGCCCGTTCTACAAAGCAAAAGGCCCGTGAAAACGCCTTCGCTGACTTGGAAGCGCAACAAGGTACCCGTCAAGTTGAAGGTGATGTTGAAGTTAACATGGGTCAACAACGCTTGGGTAAGAAGGTTATCAACATTGAACATGCTAGCTTGGCCTTTGATGGTCGTGTGATTTTGGATGATTTCAATGAATTAATTCAAGCCAACCAACGCATTGGTATTACTGGCCCTAACGGAACTGGAAAGTCAACGTTGTTGAATGCGATTGCGGGGGTGCAACAACTAGATTCTGGTGTGATTGAAATCGGTGAGACGGTTAAGATGGCTTACTACACGCAAGTCACAGAACCAATCCCCGAGGACAAGCGTATGTTGGCGTACCTATCTGAAGTTGCTGAAGAAGTGACTGACCGTGATGGAAACGTCGTATATGCTGCTGAACTCTTGGAGCAATTCTTGTTCCCAAGCTTCATGCACGGTACGTTGATTCGTCAACTTTCAGGTGGTGAGAAGCGTCGTTTGTACCTATTGAAGTTGTTGATTCAACAACCAAACGTATTGCTTTTGGACGAGCCAACCAATGATTTGGATATTGGCACGTTGACTGTTTTGGAAGATTACTTACGTTCATTCGCTGGTACGGTTATTACGGTTTCCCACGATCGTTACTTCTTGGATAAGGTTGCTGACCAATTGATTATCTTCCGTGGTGCCGGTCAAATTACCCGTTACCGTGGGATGTTCAGTGATTACTTAGCAGAATTTGGGGCGCCGACAACGGATGCGCCAAAGCCTGCCAAGCCAGCTGCTGAAAAGAAGCCGGTTACTGAGACGCCAAAGAAAAAGAAGTTGACGTGGGCCGAACAAAAAGAATGGGACACAATTGAAGACGACATTGCTGAACTTGAGGGGAAGATTAGCCAAATCGAGGCCGACATGGTCGAAAATGGCGCTGATTTTGGTAAGTTAAGCGAGTTGCAAGCACAATTAGATGAAACAAACCAAGCGCTCGAAGATAAGATGATGCGCTGGGAAGAGCTATCAGAACGCGTAGAGGGGTAAGCGATAATGGCTGAAAAGATTTTGATCTGGGCACAAACTAACAATGGGACAATTGCATTGAATGGATCGATTCCATGGCGTCAAAAGGCCGACATGAAGTTCTTTAAGGAACAAACGATTCACCAAGTGGCGTTGATGGGACGTAATACCATGCTAAGCTTTGGCGGACGTGCATTGCCAGAACGCATTAACATGGTGTTGACGCACGACGAAAATTTGGCAGTGCCAGCTGGTTTTGACAAGGTCTACAGCATGGATGAAGCTGAGCGTATTGCTGATGAAAACAGCATGAAGCTTGCGGTTATCGGTGGTAAGGCGATTTATGATAGTTACTTGCCAGTAGCCGACATTCTATACGTGACGTACTTAGACACTGATTTTATGGGTGACGTTTTGATGGCACCTGTTGATAAGACGATTTGGCTTGGTGAGGAGATTGCTTCTGGTCCAGCTAATGACGACAATCAATACGATTGGCGCATTGTGAAGTACACGCGTCGCTAATTTTGGCAGGCGTGGCAATTAACGTGTGACTTTTTTCGAAAATAGGCGTAAACTGTTCAGGTAAAATCATTTTGGCCGAAAGAGGCTAAGAGGTAGAAAAATGAAGTACGTCGTAACTTTCTTCTGGACGTTCATCTTGGGTGAAATTATCGGTTACATCGGTAGTGCCCTTGAAGGAACTTCATACAACGCAACTACTACGTCATTGTTTGCGATGGTGATTGGTGTAATCGGTACGGTTGCATTTTCAGCTATCTCAAAGTCTGCTGCTCCTAAGGATGCGGCCAAGGCGGAAGATTAATAGTTGTACACACGACTCTAAAAGACCATCCGTTCTGCGGGTGGTCTTTTTTTCGGGTTATCGCTATAATGAAATTAAGTTAAAACGAATTTAAACCATGACGTTCAGGAAGGGGCAGATATGGTACCACTACAAACAAAAACGGCATTCAGTTTGTTACAAAGTCCCATGATGCCAAGTCAACTCGTGGCCTCTGCAAAAGCAAAAGGGTACACCGCGGTTGCGATGACGGACAACGATGTCTTATACGGCATGGATAATTTTTACCGTGCTGCCAAGTCAGCTGATATCAAACCAATTCTCGGTCTGACAATTACAATTCAAGGATTGGCCACTTCACAGCATTATCCAATGGTGTTGTTGGTTGAGAATCAAACCGGTTATCACAATTTGCTGGCAATCAGCAGCTTGTTGAAGACGACATCTGAAGCTGTGACGTTTGACATGTTGACGGCTTATTTGGCTGGCCTATATATTGTGTTGCCAAGTGTTGGTGAGTTGCCCGTTATTTTGGGAGCCGAACCGGAACGCGCAATGGATATGGTGCAAAGTATTAGTGCAGTGACTGATGCAAACCATGTCTTTTTGGGTGTGTCGACGGGAATGCGTGATGAATTAATTATGCAATTACGCCAATTGTCAGAGAACACCGGTGCCCGTTTGCTAGCGTTGACGGAAGTTGACTATGCTGACCCACAAGATCAATTTGCGGCGCAAGTGATTCGCAAAATTGGTCAAGGTGAGGTCATTGCGAATGTCGCCCAGGCACAACGCGAACCTGCCACAGCTTATTTGGAATCTGCTGAAGAGTGGACGGCTGAATTTGTGGCACGTGGTTTGGGGGATGCGGTCGCGAATACTGATTGGATTGCTGAGCACAGTGAATTTGAATTAGTGAAGTCAAAGGTAACGTTGCCGCCATTTGAAACGCCGAATGGTCAAACGTCAGCCGACTACTTGCGTGAATTGGCGACAACTGGGTTAAAGAATCGTTTGCATGGTTTGTCAGTTGATGAGACGGTGTATCAAGAACGTTTGGCACACGAATTGGATGTCATTGTTGAACTGGGATTTGCGGATTACTTCCTGATTGTTTGGGATGTGCTGAACTTTGCGCACAAAAGCGCTATCCGCACTGGCCCAGGACGTGGATCAGCCGCTGGTTCGCTAGTGGCATACACACTTTGGATTACCGATGTTGATCCAATTGCGTACGATTTGCTGTTTGAGCGTTTCTTGAATCCAGAACGTGCGCAAATGCCGGATATCGATATTGATATTCCTGACAATCGTCGTGAAGAAGTATTGTCATATTTGCACGAGAAGTACGGTCATGAGCGTGTGGCGCAAATTATCACGTTCTCAACGATGGCACAACGCGCGGTTATCCGTGACGTGGCGCGTGTGTTTGGCTTAAATCCAACGCAGATTGATGCGCTATCGAAGTCGATGCCACGTGATGCTGCCAATCTGGAAGCGGCGTATGAATCATCACAACCTTTCCGTAATGCGTTGATTGATTTGCCAGTTGATGGTGAATTGTTGTATCAAACAGCGCGTAAATTAGAAGGGTTACCACGTAATTCATCACTGCACGCTGCCGGTGTCGTCCTTTCAGCTGATCCGCTAGTGCAAACAATGCCAGTGCAGCTGGGTGAAGATGGTCGTTTGGTGACGCAATTACCAAAGGGACCAGTTGAAGCGCTTGGCTTGTTGAAGATGGATTTCTTGGCACTTTCAAACCTGAACATTTTGGATATCGCGTTACGTGAAATTCAAAAGACCGAAGAGGGTGCCAACTTTAACATTGCCAACATTAACTTAAATGACGATGCGACACTACGTTTGTTCCGTCACGGCATGACGAATGGTGTGTTCCAGTTTGAATCAGCCGGGATGAAGAACATCTTGCGTCAGTTACAACCAGACAGCTTTGAAGATATCGTGGCGGCGAACGCACTGTTCCGTCCAGGTCCCATGCAAAACATTCCACATTTCGTGGCTCGTAAGCATGGACAAGAGAAGCAAGACGTACCAGACCAAAGTATGGCGGATATTCTAGCGCCAACCTATGGCGTTATCGTCTATCAAGAGCAAGTTATGCGTGTGGCGCAACAATTCGCTGGATTCTCACTAGGCGGTGCCGATTTGCTACGTCGTGCGATGTCGAAAAAGGACGGTGCTAAGATTGCCGCGATGAAGACGGACTTTATTGCTGGGGCGGTAGCAAACGGTCATGACGAAAAGGTCGCCGAACAAGTATTTGGTTATATTGAAACGTTTGCCCAGTACGGTTTTAACCGGTCACACGCGGTGGCTTATTCAAAGCTGGCCTTCCAGTTGGCTTATATCAAGGCGCATTATCCAGCCGCTTTTTACAAGGCTGTTTTGAATGATGCTATTGCTGACAAGAAAAAGGTTGGCGCGTATATTGCTGAAGCGAAGGCATCTGGCGTTAAGTTGCTGGGGCCAAGTATCAATCATTCGTGGCAAGGTTATTCAATGAACAAGCAAGGCGAGCTCCAGATGGGGTTGGCTTCAATTGCGGGTATGCGTCGTGATTTCCGTGAATCAATCCTGAAGGAGCGCCAAGAAAACGGGGCTTACAAGGATTTGGGCAACTTGATTGGCCGTCTTGAGAGCAAGTATCGTAAGGTTGAACAACTTGAGCCGCTGGTTTATGCGGGTGCGCTCGACGAATTTGGATTCAATCGCAAATCAATTCTAGCGTCATTGCAAGGATTCATTGATGCAATTGGATTGGCAGGTGAGTCGATGTCGTTGTTTGCTTCGTTAACACCAAAGGTTCGTGAAATTGAAGACTTTACGCCGGCTGAAAAGCTAGGGTATGAGCGTGACTACTTGGGTGTTTACCTCAGTGGACACCCAATTGAGCCATACTTGGCGGCGATTCCTGACAACAGTCACACTGATATTTCGTCATTGGCAGTTGGCATGAATCAGGCGACGGTCGTGATTTACGTTGAGAATGTTAAAAAGATTCGCACGAAGAAGGGCGATCAAATGGCGTTTGTGGATGGGATGGACTTGTCAGGTTCGATTTCAATTACACTGTTCCCACAACTCTTCCAACGCGTGGCGCCATTGTTAGTACCTGAAAAGGTTTTGGTAGTGACGGGTAAGGTCGAGCAACAACGTGGTCGTGATGATATTCAGATTGTCGCGAATACGATTGTTGAAGCGAGCCAGTTTATCAAGCGTTTTGAGAATCAGACCGAGCAAGTTGCGACAACTGAGCCAGGTACTGGGCGCTGGTATTTGCGTATCACAGCCGCAGCTCAAGCGGCTGGTGCACTTGATGCACTGAATGCGGTTGTCATGTCGCACCACGGTAATAATCCAGTGTTGGCAGTATACGAAGCCGATGGTAAAAAGTTGGCATTGGGTCAACGCAATTGGTTATCGGCTGGGGATGCGACAATGAAGGCGCTACAAGAAGTTTTGGGCGCCAACAACGTGGTTTTCCAGGCGGATTAAATGACTGTTTCTAATGAAGCGAGTTCCGAATTATGAGAACTCGCTTTTTATTTTTCTCAGATTAACTGCAGGAAGAATAAATGACTTATGCTTGTAATACGAATAACTATTAAAAATGGGTGTGAATGCGTTACAATAAACAATAACTATCCGGATGGATATATCACGAATGACACGCTGCGGGTTCGAATCCCCATCGGCGGTTGTTTGGAAACAGAGGATAAATATATGGCAGAAGCAAAAGTGTTGACCGCACAAGAAGTGCATGACCTCGTTGCTGGGTACATGAACGAGGACCATGTTAAAAAAGTTGATAAAGCATACGACTTTGCTTACAACTTGCATAAGGAACAAAAGCGCAAGTCAGGTGAACCTTACATTATTCACCCGATTCAAGTCGCTGGCATCTTGGCTGACTTGCATATGGATCCAGATACAGTCGTGGCGGGTTACCTGCACGATGTTGTCGAGGATACTGAAGCAACGTTAGAAGATGTTGAACGTGAATTTGGTCATGATGTGGCTGTAATCGTTGATGGCGTGTCAAAGTTGTCAAAGATTGAATATAAGTCATCACGTGAGCAACTAGCAGAAAATCACCGTAAGTTGTTGTTGGCAATGTCACACGATATTCGCGTCATCATCGTTAAGTTGGCGGACCGTTTGCACAACATGCGTACGTTGAGTGCATTGCGTGAAGAAAAGCAAAAGCGCATTGCGTCAGAAACGTTGGAAATCTACGCACCGTTGGCTGATCGTTTGGGAATTATGACAATCAAGTGGGAGCTTGAAGATATGTCATTGCGCTATCTTGAGCCAGAAGCCTACCACGACATTGCTAAGTCAATGCAATTGCGTCGTCAAGAACGTTTGGAAATTGTTGACCAAGCGGTTAACGATATTGAGCAAGCAATTACGGAATTGCATTTGCAACATGCAGAAGTATACGGGCGTCCAAAGCACATCTACTCAATCTACCGTAAGATGGTGGACAAGAAGAAGAAGTTCGACGAAATCTACGACTTGTTAGCAATCCGTGTCTTGGTAGATACAATTCCTGAAACATACGCCGTATTGGGTGCTATCCACGCGCGTTGGACGCCAATGCCAGGTCGTTTCAAGGACTATATTGCGCTACCAAAGGCAAATGGGTACCAATCATTGCACACTTCAGTTATCGGACCGGGTGGTCGTCCACTTGAAGTGCAAATTCGTACGTACCAAATGCACGAAGTCGCTGAATTCGGTGTGGCCGCCCACTGGGCATACAAGGAAGGTAACTTTGCTGGGGCGGATGTCCAAAATGCGGACCAGCAAAAGTTGAATGTGATCCAAGGAATCTTGGAATTGCAGGAAGATGCGCGTGATGCGGATGACTTCATGGAGTCTGTTAAGGGCGACTTGTTCACGGACCGCGTGTTTGCCTTCACGCCAAAGGGTGATGTTATTGAGTTAGCAAAGGGTGCTGGACCATTGGATATGGCGTACAGCATTCACACCAATGTTGGTAACCACACAACGGGAGCCAAGGTTAACGACCGCATGGTGCCGTTGGATTACCCAATTAAGACGGGTGACATTGTTGAAATTGTGACGTCACAAAACGCCAAGCCAAATCGTGATTGGGTGAATTTGGTGTCAACGCGTCGTGCCCGTAACAAGATTAAGCAATACTTCCGTAAGCTGGATAAGGACGACAACATCGAAGCTGGTAAAAAGATGGTTGACGATTGGCTAGCTGAGGAAGGCTTTGATGTTGAAGAGTTGATGCAAGCTGACAACGAAGCAAAGGCAGCTGAAAAGTTGCACTTCCTAAGCGTTGATGACATGTATGCATCGCTCGGATTTGGTGATTTGAAGCCTCAAGGTGTAGCAAACAAGTTCACAGAAGAAAAGCGTGCGGAGCTTGAAGAAGCCCGTCAAGCAGCCGAACAAAAAGCCATTTTGGAAGAACACCAAACGATTGAAAACGAAAGCAAGAAGTCGAAGGAGAAGCCACAACACGGTGAGGATCGGATTGTGATTCAAGGTGTCGACAACTTGTTGGTTCGTTTGGGTCGCTGTTGTACACCAGTACCCGGTGATGAAGTTATCGGGTATGTGACCAAGGGTCGTGGTGTATCAGTACACCGTTTGGGATGCCCAAACTTGCGTGCGGCTGAAACGGAAGGTCAACGTTTGGTTGATGTTGCCTGGGAAAAGCCAGAAGGTGATACGAAGAACGAGTATGACGCTGACTTGGCTGTGGCAGCAACTAACCGAAACAAGTTGTTGAATGACGTTATTCGTACGGTGAATAACACAACGAAGTCATTGAACTTTGTTAACGGTCGCATTGATCACAATAACAATGTGAATATTTCATTGAGTGTTGGCGTGCGCAACTTGGAACAATTGGAACACATCATGGATTCAATTAAGAATGTCAAGGATGTCTACGAAGTAAAGCGAGCATTTAAGTAATGAGAGTTGTCTTACAACGAGTATCATCAGCGAGTGTGACGGTTGATGACCAAGAGTTGGGTGCAATCGCGCAAGGGTATATGTTGCTGGTCGCGATTCAAGATGCGGATACGGAAGCGGAGTTGGATTACTTGGTTCGTAAGATTACTGGCTTAAGGGTCTTTGAAGACGAAGCTGGTAAGATGAACTTAAGTATTCAAGATGTTGGCGGATCGATTCTGTCAATTTCTCAATTCACGCTATATGCCGATACGCGTCGCGGTAATCGACCAAGTTTCACGGATGCAGGTGCACCTGCGTATGCTGAAAAGATGTATGACCAATTTAATACAAAATTGGCAGCGACGGGCTTGACGGTTGCTACTGGTGAGTTTGGCGCTGATATGAAAGTCAGCTTGGTCAATGACGGACCAGTTACAATTATCTTTGATACCGATAATAAATAATATGAATTTTGACGTGGTCAAACAAAAGTCATAGTTTCGCCCTACAATTTCCTAGTAATATGCAATGATATTGATAGTATTGTCTGTTGCGCGTGTGCTACAATACAGATATACAAATTAAGACAATTGCGAAGGGAAGTATCGTTATGGCAGAGAAGCTGATTCAATTGCGCGTCGAGGACAATGTCAAGGACAAGGCAGATGAGATTTTCAAGTCACAAGGTTTGACAACTCAAACAGCCATCAAGATTTTCTTGACGCAAGTTGCGAACACTGGTGAGTCACCATTTAGCAACTTGTTCTCACGCAATCAATAATTTGTAGAAGTGAATAGAGATTTCGGTTGGGCGTATGCTTCAAGTTTCCTGGGTGGGTAACCAGGGGAATTTGGAGTGTGCGCTTTTTTGTTTTTGTTGAACTTATATTAAGTAAGTTGTAGGAGGTAGATATGGAAATAGTAATGATGTTGGGATTACTGGTTGTGACACTGGGATTTGGTTGGATTGCTGGCAAGTTAGGATTTGCAAAAGTTGTGGGACAGTTAATCGCCGGTGTGGTTGTGGGACCGGCACTGCTTGGATTGGTTGCCCCATCACATTTGATGCACGTTGTCTCAGAATTTGGGGTGATGTTGCTGATGGTGAATGCTGGTTTGGAAACTGATGCGCGTCAATTATTGCAAAATTTCAAGGCATCTAATTTTGTTGCTTTGATGGGAGTTGTGGCACCGTTAGCGGTATTCCCGGTTGTTGCCTTGCTATTTGGTTACGAGTGGCAAATTGCGTTGTTCTGGGGTGTCGTGTTCGCCGCCACGTCAATTTCAATTACCATTTCAGTTTTGGGTGAGCAAGGAAAGCTTGGAACTGTTATGGGCGCCGTTGTGTTGGGCGCCGCCGTGCTAGATGATATTTTAGCGTTGCTATTGGTGACGGCCTATGCAGCTTTTTTCGGTGGATCAGGACTGGGATTAAACACGGTGATGCCAATTATTGCGTTTGCTATTGGTGTGTTGCTCCGTCAGCTGCCAAAGTCAGATAAGTTGTTGCATACGACTGAATTGTTTGGTGAATGGACGGTGTTCCCAATCTTCTTTGGATCAATTGGGTTGAACGTCGTCTTTAATAACCTGGCTGAAACATGGTGGATTATGATTTTGCTAACAGCCTTGGCAGTCGCAACAAAGTACTATGGCGCTGGATTCGGTGCGCGTATGGCACGACTGGATAAGTACACCAGTAACGCAATTGGCGCGGGGATGGTTTCACGTGGTGAAATGGCGTTGGTTATTGCCCAAATCGGTGCAACTGGCCACATTTTGTCGAACCAGGTGTTTGGTGAAATGGTAATCGTAATCATTGCCTCAACAATCATTGCGCCGTTGATGATGCGTCCGTTGATTGCAAAAGTTAAATAAAATTGGAAAAAATTAGCTTATCTGTCTCTTTCTTGTCGAAGCGTAAAAACTACATTGTATACGTGTTTTTTACGTATTAAAATGAAGGAGAAGGGTTGTTCAAGAAACATGGGATTTAGGAGGTGGCTTCGATGAAGGATACAGTGGTTTATCCGATTATTGTGCACACACAGACCGATGATGATTACTATTTTGTAGAAATTCCAGCGGTTAATGGTATGACACAGGGAAAGTCAGTAGCGGATGCAATCGAGATGGCGCGAGAATACGTTGGAGAAATGGCGGTTGAGTTAGCTCACGACGGTCAAGATTTGCCGGATTCTGTCTATACGTTGCCAATAGCAACTGAAGATGAAGTTGTAACGTTAGTAGATGTAAACGTCAAAGAGTACATTGCGTTAAGCGATAATCGCCCCGTTAAAAAGACACTAACGATTCCATATGCAATTGATCGCATGGGACGCGAGGCGGGGATTAACTTTTCCCAAACACTGGCTGAAGCGATTCAAGAAAAATTACAGAATTAGAAAACAGGACCTGAGAACTCGCTGTGAGTCATCAGGTCCTGTTTAGTTTATATCTTACAATGGGTCAACGTCGTAACGCTTCGTACGCAATTCTTGCTTTTGCGCCTTAGTTGGCTTGAACAAGAAGTCGAAGTAAGCTGCACGCCAGTCATCGAAAGAAATGGCCAATTCAGCAATGTCTTCAGGAATGTCGGCACGTGGGATACGGTCGATGTCTGGGTGCTCAGCAACATAGCTTTCCATCCAGTCAGCAATCTTAGCGTGACCTTCGTTTTCCTTTTCAACGTTGAACCAGTTCGTTGGCTCGTAGTGAATCAAGTCATCTTCAACGTCGAACAATTCCATCGTTCCGTGAACGCGGAATGGGCGAATCAACTTAACATCAGGGTTAAACTTCCAAACGAAGTTACCGGGTGCAGTTTCTTCAACGTCTTCAAGTTGCACGACAGCACCAGCCATGTTTGATGGCAAACCAGCTTGCTTCAATGCGTATGATGTAACGACCAAGTCGCCACGGTGATCAGTTCCAAATGGGTAAACCACACCAATCTTTGATCCGACCAAGATGTCGATCAAGACTTGTGGTTCCATACCAACAGCCTTCATAGGATGTATCTCACTTTCAAAATAAAATATATGTCTACTTATTTTATCAAAACTCTGGGAAAATGTCAGAAATGAATTCGAATTAGTTTACATATAACGCCTAACTTCTGGTAAACTAGAGTAGACAGAAAATGGGTTTACTGACGGCATGTCAGTTGAACAACGGCTTTGCCAGCGCTGTGGCATCGGACTACCTTAGGTTGATGCAGCTGATGCAAAGAGATATATGGAGAAAATAATATGACACACAAAATTGGAGAAATCATCTCAGCCAAGGTGACGGATGAGAACGACAAGTATTACTACGCACAAATTGACGGTTTGACATACGAAATCGACAAGAGTGAATTGCAAAAGCCATTGAAGATTGGTGGCGTTGTAACTGGATTTGCATACGAGAACGAAAAGCACAACTTGCAAATTACGAAGAATATTCCTGACGTTCGTCTTGGTCACTATGCATGGGGTGAAGTAACGGATATTCGCCGTGACCTTGGTGTCTTTGTGAATATCGGTTTGCCAAACAAGGATGTGGTTGTGTCACTGGATGAGTTGCCAACAATTAAGGAATTGTGGCCACAACGCGGTGACATGTTGATGATTACGTTGCGCATTGATAAGAAGGACCGTTTGTGGGGTGAATTGGCCTCAGCTGACATCCTACAAGCTGTGCGTATCCCAGCTAAGCCTGATATGAAGAACAAGCAGGTGAAGGCAACGGTTTACCGTTTGAAGATGGTCGGAACGTTGGTTATCACACCAGATTATAACTTTGGGTTCATTCACCCAGATGAGCGTCAACGCGAACCACGTCTTGGTGAAGAAGTTGATGCACGTGTTATCGGCGTGCGTGAAGACGGTGTGTTGAACTTGTCATTGCGTCCACGCGCTTACGAGGCAATTTCAGATGACGCTGCGATGTTGTTGACGTTGTTGCAACGTTCATCAACGCACAGCTTGCCATTTACTGATAAGTCAGATCCAAAGCAAATTAAGAAGTACTTTGGTATGTCAAAGTCACAATTTAAGCGTGCTGTGGGAAACTTGTACAAGCAACGCAAGATTACGCAAAACGAGAACGGCTTGTTCTTGGTAGAAGAAAGCGACGGCGAATAAGATGTTACATCAGGTAGGTCCATATGAAGATAATATGGTTGACTACCTGCACTATCTGACGGTGGAGCGGGGGTTGTCAGCCAATACGCGGGCATCCTATCAGCAAGACCTGCGTCATTTCTTTACGTATTTAATTGAACAAGAAAAGTCGATGCCGTTGGCAAATATTGATCGTTTTACGATTATGGCGTTTCTAGGTGAACTAGAGAAAAACGGCAAGTCACGTAACACGGTCATTCACATGGTGTCGACATTGCGAAAGTTTTTCCAATTTGCGACCAGCAATAACTGGGTGGCCATTGATCCAATGACACAAGTTGATCCGCCTAAAAAGGCGCAACATTTGCCAGCTGTTTTAACGCTCACTGAAGTTGAAGCTTTGTTGGCGGTGCCTGACCCAAACACGCCGTTGGGGTTGCGCAATCGTACCATGCTCGAAGTGATGTATGCGACGGGTTTGCGTGTGAGTGAGTTGGTTAATTTGCGTTTGGATAATTTGCACCTAGAACTGGGGCTGATTCAGACGCTTGGAAAAGGTGACAAAGAGCGCATCATTCCAATTGGGGATGTAGCGTCACACTGGTTGCAACGCTACCTAGCCGACGGACGACCATTCCTTGGTAAGCAACAAGATGAGCAGGTGATTTTCCTAAATGACCATGGTCATCAATTGACGCGCCAAGGTGTTTGGAAGCTGATTAAGGGTTGGGTGAAGGCAGCAGGCATCACGAAAGATGTGTCACCACACACGTTGCGCCACTCATTTGCGACGCATATCTTGGAAAACGGGGCTGATTTACGCATTGTGCAAGAGTTGCTTGGTCACGCCGACATTTCGACAACTCAGATTTATACACACATTTCAAATAAGCGTTTGACTGAAGTCTATGGCAAAAGTCATCCGCGTGCTTAATTAAGAAAGGAGGCCACACATGCTAGTTGTGGTACGCAAAGATCAACCGAAAATTGCGATGGGATTATTGTCATACTTGCCACGTTTACATGATGTGGCTTCTGTGCAACGTGAAATCGAGTGGTATCAAGCAAGCGAGGCGCGTGAAATCTTGCTGTGGCAGTCAACTGAAACGCAACATTACGTTGCTGTTTTGGGTGTTGAAGCGGTATTTGATTCAATCGTGTTGCGCTTGGTTGTGTTCGGACCGGAAGTACCGGTTACGTCACGCATTGCTGTCGGTTCAGACATATATGAGGCGATGAAGTTGCGATACCCTGACAAAACGATTGTTGGCACGATTAGCACGCAACCAATCTTGACGGAATGGCGGAAGTATTTGCATGGCTGAAGATTTAACTTATCGCTTGAATGACTTTGAAGGACCACTAGACTTGCTCTTGCACCTAATCAAAGTTAACGAGATGGATATTATGGATATTCCGATTGTTGAAATTACGGCGCAGTACTTGGCGTTTTTGCATCAAGCGGAAGAACGAAACTTGGATATCGCTGGCGAGTTCTTGGTGATGGCTGCTACGTTGATGTCAATTAAAGCGTCATATCTGATTCCGAAGAATGAGGAACTAACATATGACGAAGAATTGGCGGAGTTTGTATACGAAGAAGATCCACGTGAAGCCTTGATGGCACAATTGCTGGAGTATCAACGTTATCAACAAGCGGCTGATGACTTGCGTGAACGTGAAGAAGGGCGTCAATTGCAATTTTCACGTGCACCAATGGCGATTCCGGACGATATTGACGTTGCGCCGTTGCCAGAAGGACTTGGCTTGTTCGATTTGCAGCTAGCATTTAATCAAATGGTCGCTAACCGAACGAAGAAACAAGTTCGTCCGCGCACCATGCGTGGTGAAACGTGGTCAATCAGCGCGCAAATGAAAACCATCGTGTCACGAATGACACCTGGTGAAACAATAGAATTTGAAACATTCTTTGGGGAGCATGATAGTCGCGATAAGATGGTGACGACCTTCCTAGCTATGCTAGAGTTGGTCCGTCATCAACATTTGCGGGTTACCCAAGAAGATGAATATGGTGCAATTTACCTGACACTAGGTGATGTACCTTATGACGAAACTGCAGATGAGGGAGTCGATTTTGACGATGAAGACTAGCTTACAACAAATTGAAGGTTTGCTTTTTGTAGCCGGGGATGAAGGCATCACGGTTGCGGAAATGGCTGATGCGACTGGTTTCGCAAAGCCCGCCGTCATTGGCTTGTTAGAAGATCTTGCCGCCAAATATGAGAGCGACGAGAATAGTGCGCTCGACGTTTTGAAGACTGATGATCAGTATCAACTGGTGACTAAGTCAGAGCTTGCTGAGACGATTCACCGTTACTTCACGGCGCCGTTGACGACAGCCTTGTCGCAAGCGTCACTGGAAGTGTTGGCAATTATTGCATACAAGCAACCAATCACACGCGTTGAGATTGATGAAATTCGTGGTGTGCAATCACAGGCAACGATTCAAAAATTGGCACTACGTAATTTGGTAGAAGGACGTGGTCGTTCTAATGAACCAGGCCGACCAATTCTGTATGGGACAACGGCATATTTCCTGAACTACTTTGGTTTGAGTGATTTGCAAGAGTTACCACCGTTGGTAACCGCTGAGGCACTAGATGCCTTGCGTGCCCAAAAGGATGTGGCATTGCCTTTGATGCCAGGAGAAGAAGGCGGGTCTGCATTTGATGTAGCCTTGCCAGAACTTGCTGAAACAGCAGAAAGAGATTAAGAATATGGCAGAACGATTGCAAAAAGTGATGGCCCAAGCGGGAGTTGCATCACGCCGTGCATCAGAACAATTGATTTTGGATGGTAAGGTAACGGTCAACGGTAAGACGGTTCGTGAATTGGGAACCAAGGTTGAACCATCAGATAAGATCGAAGTAAGTGGTGAGCCAATTGATTCACGCGAAAAGTTGGTTTACTTCTTGTTGAACAAGCCCCGTGGCGTTGTGACGACAAATAGTGATGATAAGGGCCGTGCAACGGTTATGGACATCGTTGATGAGCCTGAGCGTGTTTACCCAGTTGGTCGTTTGGACTACGATACGACCGGTGTTTTGTTGTTGACGAACGATGGTGAGTTGGCAAACAAGTTGATGCACCCTCGTTACCGTATCGACAAGGTCTACGTGGCTAAGGTTAAGGGCATTCCAACGAATGAAGAATTGGAAAAGCTTCGTCACGGTGTCACGGTTAAGACAAAGCAAAACGGTCGTTACACGACATTCAACGCTGCGCCTGCTCGTGCTGAAATCCAATCAACGAACACAAAGAACCACACGGCGATTGTGAAGTTGACGATTCACGAAGGTAAGTACCACCAAGTCAAGGAAATGATGAAGGCGGTCGGGCACGAAGTTTTGAAGTTGACTCGTGAGCGTTACGGTATGCTTGATTTGACTGGCTTGACACCAGGTGAGTACCGTCCTTTGCGTTACGAAGAAGTACAAGCGTTGAAGGCTGGAAAGCAATACCGCAAGTCAGCAGGACGCTGGTAAGCTATAATAGAGGCGTCTGGGGCTTCCTGGAGGCCTCTTTTTTTGTCGATAAAGGGGAAGGTTATGAGTAAAAGTCGATTAGAAGCGTTTAGTGATGGTATCTTTGCAATCATCATCACAATTATGGTGTTGGATTTGAAAATTCCGTCAATCGGTACGTGGGCGGGGATTGGCAATGCTGCGTGGCTAAGTACATTCTTGGCTTACTTGGTGAGCTTCATTATCACGGCTAGTTTTTGGGTTAGTCACCACTTGATTATTAGTAATATCGAGAAAGTGGATAGTGGTGTGTTGTGGACCAATGCCTTGACGTTTTTGCCAATGTCATTGGTGCCAATTACGACAGCTTGGTTTGGTGAATTCCCAACCCGTGTGGCACCGAGTGTGACGTATGGCATTGTGTATGTTATGTCCGTGATTGCTTTGTACAATTTGAGCCACGTTATCGCTAAGCATTTGGATGATCCGGCACAACAAAAAAGAATGTGGCGCGTTAATCGCAGTCGTCTTTGGTTGATTGGCATCGGGCTCATTGGTACTGGCTTGGCATTTGTTTGGCCACCGATTACTGGTGGTATGGTCTTTGTTATTTCAGGTGGTTGGCTATTTTTGCGTAATGTCATCCACGTTCGAGCTATCCAGGACATGTAACCGCTCGACTTTTGTTACAATTACAGTAAGATGAAGAAGTGTGAAGGATGATTGATTGCTTCACAGAAACGTTTCACAGTGATCGTGATGAAATATGAATGGGGGGATGCAAGATGGCAACACCAGATACACGTTCTGGCCGTAATTATATGAAAACTGGCCCTGGCATGTACGCCTTTGCGAAGGAACACAAAGTTGCCGGTTGGCCTTGGCTATTAAAGCCGATGGGCTGGCTTGGCCGTAAGCATTTTAAGAATATTGAGAATTCGCTTGCTGATGACGAAACAGTTGTGGTCGCTTTCCTAACGAAAATGGCTGGCTTGACCGACGCGGGAGAACCTACTGGTCGCTTCAAGTGGTATGCATTTGCGCTTGGTGATTCCGGGACTTTGTATTTTGCACATTGGCGGCCATTCCATTTGGACTCTTTGCGCATGACGCTTGATCAAGTGAACACGATTAATCCGGATACGGGTATTATTCGTGGGCGTTTGCAAATTCAAACGTTGCAAGGAACCCAAGATTTGACGTTGAAGTGGTTCGCCCCACAGATTCGTCGTATCTATGATTTGTTGAATAATGAGAAGCACGCCTATGACAAGCTACGTCACAAGGTTGACCTAGACGGTTGACCATTAGTTAGTCGCGTGATAGTCTTAACCTACAATTGAATATCTTCAGGGCAGGGTGAAATTCCCGACCGGCGGTAACTGCGTTTTGTAGAAGTCCGCGACCCACATCCGTTATTGGTGTGGCTGACACGGTGTGAATCCGTGACCGACAGTAAAGTCTGGTATGCAGAAGAAAAAATAGATTGACTGGTCACAGCCGGTTTCTTTGTGTCGCCCTGGCACGAAGGAACCGGCTGTTTTTACGACCAGGTGGAGGTTTGTTGTTATGAATAAGACGCGTCGATTGACCGTTATTGCATTATTGGCTGCGATATCATTTGTTTTGATGATTTTTCCGCAGTTTCCATTAATTCCTGGGGCATCATTTTTGAAGATTGATTTTTCATTTGTACCTGTCTTGTTGGGTGCGTTGATGCTTGATTTGAAAAGTGGTTATGCCATTTTATTGCTGCGCTCACTATTGAAGCTACTGTTGAATAACGAAGGCGTGAACGACTACATTGGCTTGCCGATGAACATTATTGCGATGGCAGTCTTGTTGACGGTCATCATGGTGATTGTGAAGCGGCAAGATATTTCGCCGAAGCGTTATGTCGTTGGGGCTGTACTAGGAACACTTGGTCTAACATTGGCGATGGTGATTTTGAACTACGTGTATGCAGTACCACTATATGCGATGTTTGCCAACTTTGATATTGCGAAGACGATTGGTCTTGGAACGTACCTATTATGGATGGTTATTCCGTTCAATTTGATTGAAGGGGCTATTCTGACAGCCGTCTCAGGTTTGGTCTATTTGGGGTTGCGTCAAATTATTAACACGACCCGCTCACAACTTAATTAAATAAGTCCTATTCTGCTTGCACCGTTTTGGTTTCTTCATTACACTTGGAAGAAATACATGAGAGGTGGTCAAGCAGTTGACAAATGATTTCTTGATCACCCTGTTTTCGGCGTCTGAACCTCGTCGTCACAGGGTGATTTTTGGTTTATTGAAGCGTCAGGTGACAGTGTCAACGGAATATTGGGGTTTGCGCTATGGGTTGTTGCAAATTTCAGGTTTGATGCCTCGCCTAGATAAGGACACATTTGATGCCCGTATTGCCGCATTGGAGCAAGCAGGATTGCTGGTTGAGGCAGGAGAAGGTCAACTTGTTTTGACGCCAGCCGGTCAAGAAGCACAAGCTGAGTATGCCGCAAATCACTACATGCCAGAGCATTTGAGCACGTTGCTTAAGGTCGATGTGTTGACCTTTATGCAAGCCTTTTGGTTGGCAAATCAAGTGGTGTCAGAAGTGGCGTACAGCAATAAGAAGTACTATCCATTGCAAATTGATCCACGTACGATGCTGACGGTTAAGACGTGGTATGGCAATATGAATTCACCACGCTTGGTTGCAACTTGGGCATTGACGATTCAACGATTCTTGCAACGTCGCCCACAAGAAGATGCAGATCGTTTGGTTGCAACTTGGGTCGGCCACGAAACGCCAGGACTTAACTTTGAGCAATTGGGATTCCCGGCAACTTGGACCGAAGATGACTTCTATTTCTGGCAAATTGATCAATATGCCATTTGGTCGGAAGAGTTGCAACGTGGGGCCAATACGCCATTGAAGTTGTTGTGGGATTTGGTTGCGCACCGCCCATTATTGCCTAATAGTGTGCAGGCTTCATACAACGGCGTTATCGCTGGTCGACCAATGGATGAAATGGTCCAAAGCCGTCGTTTGAAGATTGGTACGATTCGCGAACACTTGTTGACCGCGGCAATTTGGCTACCAATGAATGATTTTCCATATAAGAACTATTTGACACCGGATGTGGTTGCGCATTTTGAACAACACCTAACCGGTCCGATTAACGACTGGGAGTTTAGTATGGTTCGTACATCTGACGACCCACTCGAATTCTTCCTATTCCGTTTGTACGAGATTTATTTGACGAAGCAAGAGGAGGCCGCTCGTGGATAAGACAGCTTTGACTGCGGTTTTAAAAGAAAAGTTTGGCTTCGACTCATTTAAGCCGGGTCAAGCAGAAGTGCTTGAAGCATTAACTGCTGGAAAAAACACCTTGGCCATGTTGCCAACTGGTGGTGGTAAGTCATTGATTTATCAAATGATGGGTAACATGCTTGATGGCTTGGTTATCATCGTGACGCCATTGTTGTCATTGATGCAAGATCAAGTTGCGCGTTTGAATTACGCCGGTGAACCAAAGGTGGTCGCGTTGAATTCAACGTTGCCACAGGATGCCCGCCGTACGATTTTGCGTAGCTTGGATCAATACAAGTTCTTATTTGTGTCACCAGAAATGTTGGGACAAACCGTTGTGCAATCTGCTTTGCGTAAGGTGAAGATTAACTTACTAGTCGTTGACGAAGCGCACACAATTGTTAGCTGGGGACCGGATTTCCGACCAGATTACTTGGCTTTGCCACAAGTCCACAAGAAACTTGGACAACCACAATTGCTGTTGTTGACGGCAACTGCGACGCCAAAGATGATGACGGATATCACAGTGCCATTTGGGTTGCCTGAATCAGATTGGTTTATCTATCGTCAATCTGTAGACCGTCCGAACATCTATTTGCACACGGAAACGCTAGCGAACGAAGGCCAGAAGCGTGAACGCTTAGCTGATTTGGTTCGCCAACTACAAGGACCAGGGATTGTTTACTTCTCAAGTCGCAAGTTGGCAACGTCAATGGCGGATTGGTTGGCTGAGAATACCGGCCGTCGTGTCGCTGCTTATCACGCTGGTCTTGATACGATGTCACGTTACCGCATCCAACAACAGTTCATGTTGGGGCAAATCGATGTTATTGCAGCAACGTCGGCGTTTGGGATGGGTATCGACAAGGATAATGTCCGTTATGTCATTCACTACCACTTGAGTAATGACTTGGCTAATTACCTACAAGAAATTGGTCGCGCTGGTCGTGATGGTGAGCAATCGGCTGCCATCTTGCTTTATGTGCCTGGTGACGAAAACCTACAACTTAACATGATCGACGGTACGATTCCGAACCGCGAAGTTGTCATGGGATACTATGATAAGCGTTTTGGAGCCGATGAAATTGGCCGTGACAAGGCAAACTTGCTTGATTTTTACGCAAAGCAAGGTATGAATCCAGATGAGGTTGCGACGATGTTTGAAACGCGCCGTCAACAACGTCAACAAGATTTGTACAATCTCGTTAATTACGCGAAGTCAGACGCAGGGTTGCGACGTCAATTACTGGATCACTTTGGCGATGATGCACAGTCTAACGATGATGCTGAGTCTGTTGGTGTCGTAGATTGGCACCCAGAAGAACTCGCGTTGGTGGCAACTGAAGCGCCTACAGAACTAGCAGGTGTGACGGATTGGCGCACGCAAGTCGCAAAACTTTTTAATTTAGGTTAAGGATTAGGTGTGACACTCAAAATTGAATGCGAGTTAGTGTATGCTTAGAAGTATTCAAAGAGAGAAAGTTAGGAGACCAATCATGACCGAGAAGAATAATGAACAACAGCCATGGGAGGCATCTTTTAAAGATGAAGCAACCGGTCAATACTCACGAACGCAAAACCGACGCAAGTCTCAACGCGTAAGTATGGTTGTTGGGATTTTGGTATTGATTGTGATTGCTCTGTCATTTGTGCCTGTCTATAAGTATTTGCAAGCGTTGAACAAGCCAGTTGATGCCACAACTAGCACTGAATTGCCAGCAACGACTTCAACAAAGACAACCACTACAACGAGCAAAGTTACGGAAACTGCAAAGTCAGAGTCACGCGCTAAGAAGGCGGCTAGTGCTTCTGAGAAGAAAGCCAAGGCAGCAAGCCAATCAGCAGCAGAAGCGTCAAGCAAAGCTGCTTCAGAGTCAGCTGCTTCGTCATCTGAAGCCTCATCATCCTCAAGTTCTAGTTCAGAATCTGATGGCAATACGGTGAAGTTTGAATCTGGTACTTTGTACAGTTTCGCAGTTGCCAATGGGACGACGCCTGAAGCGTTGTACTCATTGAACCCAGGATTGACTGCCTCAAATTATTCAACCTACTATGGTCAAGATTTGAAGGTTAAGTAATCCCAAAAAGACACATTCCGCTGGGAGTGTGTCTTTTATTTTGTGCGAAATTAACGTACAATTAGTTGGTATCTAAATGAGTGAGGACAATTGATTATGAATCCGATTCAAATCGCAATTGACGGACCAGCCTCTGCTGGAAAGTCAACGATTGCCAAGATTTTGGCATCAGACTTAAATTTTGTGTACGTTGACACTGGTGCAATGTACCGCGCAATCACGTTGGCTGCTTTTCAAGCCGGTGTGGATCCAAATGACGAATCAGGCGTAACAGCTTTGTTGCCTGACTTGACCATTACGTTCCAACCTGGTGAGCCAGTGCAACGTGTTTTCTTGAATGGTCAAGAAGTAACTGAAGAAATCCGTTCAGTCGAAGTAACGGCTAATGTTTCAGCTGTTTCTTCATACGCCGCTGTTCGTGAAGCAATGACAGCCTTGCAACGTGACATTGCTTCAGAGAACGGTGTTGTCATGGATGGTCGTGATATTGGCACGACGGTTTTGCCAAATGCAGAAGTCAAGATTTTCTTAATTGCTTCAGTGGCAGAGCGTGCCCAACGTCGCTTTAAGGAAAACCAAGCTAAGGGGATGGACACAGCACTTGAAGAGCTTGAAGCAGCCATTGAGAAGCGTGACTATCTTGATTCACACCGTGAAATTTCTCCTTTGAAGAAGGCGGATGATGCGGTTGAATTGGATACGACTGGTTTGTCAATTGACGGTGTCGTTGACGCAGTTAAGGCCATTATTGCGGAAAAGACGCAAAACTAACAAAAAACATAAAGAAAGTTGTAAAAGACTACTAGTAATTTATAAAAGGATTCGGTATAATAACTACTAGAGTCGTGTGACCAGGAGGATATATTGTAATGAACGAAGAGAACAACGAGCTATTGGCAGCTCTTGACAGCGTAGCCGAAGTTAAGGTTGGCGATGTAGTTAAGGGTGAAGTCTTGGCAATTGACGATGCTCGTCAAGTTATCGTAGGTATCGAAGGTGCCGGTGTTGAGGGTGTTATCCCAATGCGCGAATTGACGGCTGACCGTGATGCAAACGTTAACGACCTTGTCAAGGTTGGAGACGTATTGGACTTGGTAGTTGTATCAACTATCGGTTCTGACAAGGAAGGTGGATCATACCTATTGTCAAAGCGTCGCTTGGAAGCTCGTCGTGCTTGGGAAGAAATCGCAAGCAAGCACAATGTTGATGACATTGTGGAAGCACCAGTAACGCAAGTCGTTAAGGGTGGATTGGTTGTTGACGTTGAAGGTGTACGTGGATTCGTACCTGCTTCAATGATCGAGAACCGTTTCGTGCAAGATTTGAACCAATACAAGGGTCAAACTATCCGCGCGAAGATTATCGAGATCAACGCTGCTGACAGCCGCTTGATCTTGTCACGTCGTGACGTTTTGAACGAAGAGCGTTCAGAAGCTTTGTCACGCGTATTCAACGAATTGTCAGTTGGTGACGTCGTTGAAGGTAAGGTTGCCCGCATGACTAACTTCGGTGCATTCATCGACCTTGGTGGTGTAGACGGATTGGTACACGTATCTGAAATCTCACACGAGCGCGTTTCACAACCATCAGACGTTTTGTCAGTTGGTGAAGAAGTTAAGGTTAAGGTTTTGGGATTGGATCCTGAAAAGGAGCGTATCTCATTGTCAATCAAGGCTACGCAACCTGGTCCTTGGGAAGCTGCAGCTGCTGAAGCTCCAGAAGGAACTGTTTTGGAAGGTACTGTAAAGCGCGTTGTTGACTTTGGTGCCTTTGTTGAAGTGTTCCCTGGTGTTGAAGGTTTGGTTCACGTTTCACAAATCTCACACAAGCACATTGCTAACCCAAGTGATGTTTTGAAGGCCGGTGACAAGGTTAAGGTTAAGGTTTTGGAAGTAAACCCTGACAAGCAACGTTTGTCATTGTCAATCAAGGCTTTGGAAGAGGCTCCTGCACGCGAAGAAGGTTCAAACAACAATGACCGTCCTCGTCGTCAACGTCGTCCTCGCCAAGAGCAAGCACCAACTAACTACTCAACTTCAGAAGAAGAGGGTTCAGCTACGTTGGGTGACGCCTTTGGAGATATCTTCAAGGACTTCAACTAATAAGCTTTAAATAGCGCAAAAGATTAAGCGTGTGTTGGGTTGTCTCAACGCACGCTTAATTTCGTTAAAACACGATTTTCTACTGGTCACGACAACAGACAGTGCCGGTGAAAACCGGTACAATAGAGAATAGTAAGTAACCGTTAGTTATCCATTTGGGTGACTGACAGAAAAGAGGGTAACATGGGATTTCCTGTTGTGGCCGTTGTTGGCCGCCCAAACGTTGGTAAGTCTACGATTTTTAATCGTATTGCCGGCGACCGTATTTCAATTGTCGAAGATACCCCAGGTGTAACGCGTGATCGTATTTACACACGCGCTGAGTGGTTGACCCGTGAATTCCGTTTGATTGACACTGGTGGAATTGATATGGCTGATGAGCCATTCATGACACAAATTGTGCAACAAGCTGAAATTGCGATTGACGAAGCTGATGTTATTATCTTCATGGTTTCTGCCCAAGAAGGTTTGACTGAAGCTGACGAACGCGTTGCAAAGATTTTGTACCGTTCAAAGAAGCCTGTTGTTTTGGCCGTAAACAAGGTCGATAACATCGAGATGCGTTCAGAAATCTACGAATTCTACGCACTTGGATTTGGCGATCCATTCCCAATCTCTGGTGCTCACGGTACTGGATTGGGAGATTTGTTGGATGAAGTGGTATCTCACTTCCCAACGACTGATCAAGAAGAAGAAGACGATTCGATTCGCTTCTCATTCATTGGTCGTCCTAACGTTGGTAAGTCATCATTGGTTAATGCCATCCTTGGTGAAGAACGTGTTATCGTTTCAGATATTTCTGGAACGACGCGTGATGCCATCGACACGCGATTCACATCTGCTGAAGGTGATGAATTTGTGATGGTCGACACGGCCGGTATTCGTAAGCGTGGTAAGGTATATGAGAATACTGAAAAGTACTCAGTTATGCGTGCCATGCGTGCCATCGATGATTCTAACGTTGTTTTGATGGTTTTGAACGCCGAAGAAGGTATTCGCGAACAAGACAAGCACGTGGCTGGATATGCCCACGAAGCTGGTCGTGCGATTATCATCGTCGTTAATAAGTGGGATACGCTTGAGAAGGACAACCACACGATGGCTGACTTCGAAAAGCAAATTCGTGATGAGTTCCAATACTTGTCATACGCCCCAATTATTTTCGTTTCTGCTAAGACGAAGCAACGTTTGAACAAGTTGCCAGAGTTGATTAAGCAAGTTAACGAGAACCACCAAAAGCGTGTGCAATCAGCAACGTTGAACGAAGTTATCATGGATGCCTTGGCATTGAATCCAACGCCAACGGTAAACGGAAAGCGCTTGCGTGTTTACTACGCGACTCAAGTTGCTATCCAACCACCAACATTCGTGGTCTTTGTTAACGATCCTGAATTGATGCACTTCTCATATGCACGATTCTTGGAAAACCAAATTCGTAAGTCATTCGACTTTACTGGTACGCCAATTCACTTGATTAAGCGTGCTCGTACTTAATAGATGATAAAAAACCTCGTAGCGATTTTCACTACGAGGTTTTTATTTGGCTGCATACCTAAGAATACCGAACAATAGACAAGTACTGAAAAACAAACATTCAGTGAATAAAACGTGAAAATGTGGGAAAAACCGCGTTATATCAACGTTTTTAGCACATTGTGGGTTGTTATGGGGTTTTAACTATGCTATTCTAAATAACGAAATCAAAGAACGATTCGTTCAATTTCGTACATTTGGGAAATTCCATTAAGCTATTAAGCAGGAGGAACATTAGCATGGCTAACAAGCAAGATTTGGTAGAAAAGGTTGTTCTTTCAACTAACTTTACGAAGAAGGATGCAAACGAAGCTGTTGATGCAGTATTCGCCGCAATCCAAGAATTCCTTGCAAAGGATGAAAAGGTTCAATTGATTGGCTTCGGTAACTTCGAAGTTCGTGAGCGCGCTGCTCGTAAGGGTCGCAACCCACAAACTGGTGAAGAAATCGAAATCGCAGCTTCAAAGATTCCTGCATTCAAGCCTGGTAAGGCCTTGAAGGATGCGGTCAAGTAAGACTTCCTGAAAACGTGGTGGCCCTGTGTGGGTTGCCACGTTTTTATTTTGGCAACGGCCAAGTTTCTGTGAAATAGACAGTTTCAAGTGAAGTATGGTAGAATTTTGACATACAAAAAGCCCGCTGAAGGGTCGAGCTTCAACGGGCGACAGGTTCCTAGGAATTAGTTGGTTAGGTGTCCATCACTAGTGTGGTGGACGCTTTTCTTTTGTCTCGAAGTTTACCCGCTTGATTGCCACGTATAACGTTGCAATCGCTCGAATAATACTTGGCGAGGCTAAGATAAGCACGATCAGCGCAGCCCACGGACTGGCTTCAACGAAACTAATCACACAAAATCCTTTTAATAGTCTTAGGAAGCATTTTGTTTACCCTCCTCGGTTCCTAGTAAGTTACTGAAGGTGGGAAGGGACGCTATGAACCTAGACACACTGCCGTGATGCGCCGGGGATCAATCCATTGCAACCACGTTATCCAGTATGCCTTAGTTTCAGAGTACTGTAAATAGGACTTAGAACGATACTGTGCGCATATTAGTTCTTCATACTCTGACAATATATTCTGTGATAAACTACATGTATGACTTGTGAAGGGAAGCGAAGTTGATGGAGAATCCAAAGAAAATGGTGACGATTGCTGGCTCGGATATTTTAGCCGGCGGTGGGATACAGGCTGATTTGGCGACCTTTAATGAGTATGGCTATTTTGGGCTTAGCGTGATTACGAGTATTGTTACGGTGACTAAGGATGACTTTACGATTCATCCCGTGCCGTTGGATGTCCTTGATGCGCAACTACAGTCAATTTTCGCTTTGGATGATATCGCTGGTGTGAAGGTTGGATTATTGCCGACTGTCGGTCACGTACACATGGTGGCGGATTATCTACGTCGGTATGCGACGAACATGCCGGTGATTATTGATCCGGTGATGGCTTTTAAAGAAACGGACGATGTGGATGTTGTCGAGTTGGTGGCAGCCTTCCAAAAGGACTTGTTGCCACTTGCATCTATGACGACGCCTAACTTGGTTGAAGGCGAATTGTTGGCTGGCATTAAGATTAAGAATAAAGCCGATTTAGCACAAGCTGCAGAAATTATTCGTGGTTTCGGGGCTGACGCGGTTGTTGTAAAAGATGGGGCACGCTTAGCTGGTAACGAGGCGACGGATGTTGTCACGACTGGGGCAGAACCTACCTTTCTAGGCTCTCAGAAGCTCGACAGTGCGTTTAACAATGGTGCTGGATGTACATTTGCTTCAGCCATTGCAAGTCAACTAGCGACCGGTAAAACGCCGGTAGACGCGGTGAAAGATGCTAAAGATTTTGTTTATTGGGGAATTAAAAACGGTGTCGCATTAAACGATGATTTTTCCGTTGGTAATGTGTGGCAAGCTGCCCGCCGTTTAAGGGGTAAATAACATGAAAACAAAGCAATTAACGATTGCAGCGGTTATTATTGCTGTTAATATTGTGTTGAGTTACGTGGTGAAGTTGCCAACGCCAACTGGCTTCGTGTCATTGGTCGAAACAGGAATCTTCATTGCGGCTTGGCATTATGGTTCAAAAACTGGGGCTTTTGTTGGTGGATTGACGGGCTTACTGCTTGATTTGCTAGCTGGTTACCCACAATGGATGATTTTTTCATTCATTATTCACGGCCTTGAAGGCTGGGTGCTTGGTAAGTTTGCGATGGACGAACGCATTGGCAAGCGTGTTTGGGGTAACTTCTTAGGCGGTTCGGTCATGGTTGTTGGTTACTGGATTGCCGGCGCTTTCTTGATTTGGCTAACCGGTGGCGCCAAGATGACTATGCCGAGCGCAGCTTTGGCAAGCTTGACTGGCGTACCGGCAAATATCATGCAAGTCTTGGTTGGCTTTATTCTAGCGTTGCTACTTAGTGTGCCATTCCGCAAGGTGTTGCGTAAATAATACAGAAAAGCTGTCATTTCGTCGGATGACGGCTTTTTTACTGCCCGAAAAAATGATATTCTAGAAATCTAGGTTTTTTACGTTTTTGAAAGCAGGGTGAGTATGAGTAATAAAAAAGTAGCGTCAAATGGCGCAATTTTAGCAGCAAGTGTCCTCTTGATCGGCTTGATTATGCGATCACCCATTACGACACTCCCCTTGATGTTAACGCAGATTTCAGGTGAGTTGGGTGTTGATAAAGGACAACTGGGAATTTTGACGACGATTCCGTTGGTCATGTTCCTGCTGATTTCTAATTTTGCGTCAAAGACGATGGCGTTCTTTGGCTTGAAAAAGGCGTTGGGGTTGTCATTGGCATCAATCTTCTTGGGTACAGCGTTGCGCTTGGTCGTGACGATGCCAACGATGCTGATTGGTACGGTTCTGGTTGGTGCAGGAATTGCGCACTTGAACGTCTTTATGCCAACATTCGTCGCGTCATATTTCTCACATAAGGTGGGTGTATACACATCAATGTACTCACTCACGATTATGATCGGGTCAGCGACATTTAGTTTGTTGACGGCGCCGGTGGTGGCAACGTTCGGTTGGCACGCTGTCATGTGGTTACTAGTTTTGTTGCCAGCCATCGTGCTTGGATTCTGGATTTACACGTCAATGCGTGTGCCAGAAAAAGTGCCTGCAACGCGTGGTCGTCATCACGATGCTAACACACCCAAGAAGAAGATTTGGACCAACATTAAGGCGTGGCCATTCTTGGTTGTCTTCGGGGTACAAGCGATTATTAATTACACAGGTGTGGCTTGGCTACCAACCATGATGGCGCAGCATCATGTTTCAGCCGGATCAATCTCGGTGATTATGTCATTCTATTCATTTATCGGGATGCCAATTTCAATTTTGGTGCCAAATATTCTGGTAAACATGCGTCGCAAGGGGACATTGGCGACTATCGCAGTCGCTGCCGTGATGTCGCTAATTGGTGCTGTGATGCTATTTGATCAAGAAACGTCTTCAGTTGTGTACTGGTTCTTCTTGACGATTTTGATTGGTTTCGCAACGTCATTCTTCTTTTTGTACACCATGACAATGTTTGCTGCTAAGACATCTTCGCCAGTTGAAACGGCCCGTTTGTCAGGTATGGCGCAAGCTGGTGGTTACTTTATGTCTGCATTCGGTCCAATGCTTTATGGTATGGCTTTTACCGCAAATCCGAATGGGGTCATCCAAAACGTCGTTTATTTGGTATTGGTGATCGTGATGATTGTCGCTGCCGTGATGATGGCGATGACTAAGCATTTGTTTGACTAAAATAATGATGAGATGTTGTTCAGTGGTGAACAACGTCTCTTTTTTGTATAATGAACATACGACAAAAACAATTTGGGGGATTTTATGGCACGTAAGATTGGAATTATCGGCCTTGGAAACGTTGGGGCTGCGGTAGCACACGGATTGATTGCACAAGGTGTAGCCGACGACTACGTCTTTATTGATGCAAACGAAGCGAAGGTGAAGGCTGATCAAATTGATTTCCAAGACGCAATGGCGAACTTGGAAGCGCACGGTAACATTGTGATTAACGATTGGGCAGCCTTGGCTGATGCTGATGTTGTGATTTCAACACTGGGGAACATCAAGTTGCAACAAGACAACCCAACCGGTGACCGTTTTGCTGAGTTGAAGTTTACCAGCAGCATGGTGCAATCAGTCGGCACAAACTTGAAGGAATCTGGTTTCCACGGCGTATTGGTCGTGATTTCAAACCCGGTCGACGTGATTACGGCCTTGTTCCAACACGTGACTGGTTTCCCAGCTCACAAGGTTATCGGAACCGGTACTTTGCTTGACACGGCGCGTATGCAACGTGCAGTTGGTGAGGCGTTTGATTTGGATCCACGTTCTGTTTCAGGTTACAACTTGGGTGAGCACGGTAACTCACAATTCGTAGCTTGGTCAACTGTGCGCGTGATGGGTCAACCAATCGTGACGTTGGCTGATGCCGGCGATATTGATTTGGCGGCCATCGAAGAGGAAGCACGTAAGGGTGGCTTCACGGTCTTGAATGGTAAGGGCTACACGAGCTACGGTGTTGCAACGTCAGCAATTCGCATTGCCAAGGCTGTTATGGCTGACGCGCATGCTGAATTGGTTGTCTCAAACCGTCGCGATGACATGGGAATGTACTTGTCATACCCAGCGATTATTGGTCGTGATGGTGTCTTGGCAGAAACGACGCTTGATTTGACAACGGATGAGCAAGAAAAGCTTTTGCAATCACGTGACTACATCCAACAACGTTTCGACGAAATTGTGGATACACTCTAAAAACACAAAAAGTGGCTTCAATCAGGTGATTGGACCACTTTTTTCTAATTGTGCATGAAAGGAAGGCTTATGAAGCTTTTGCATACTGCCGATTGGCATATCGGTAAAGAACTGGGTGGCTTCTCATTGTTAGAGGAACAAAAAGCCGCTTTTAAGAAGATTTTACAGTTGGCGCTGGATGAACAGGTTGACGGTATTATTGTGGCCGGTGATTTGTATGACCGTGCCATTGCACCGACAAGTGCTGTGACGGCATTGGAGGCGATGCTACGCGAGATGAATTTGACGCATCATTTGCCAATTTATGCAGTCTCAGGAAACCACGATGGGGCAACGCGTCTGGGAGCCGGTCACGAATGGCGTGAACAAACTAATTTGTACATCAATACGACTTTGGCGGAAGCTTTTACGCCGGTCGAAACTGAGGAAGCACAAATTTTCATGCTGCCATTCTTAGAACCAACGGCTGCGCGTGTTTACTATCAAGTGGCTGAAGATGAAATTGCGGACTATCAATCAATTGAACAAGTCATGGCGCGTATCGTGCCCGAGATGGTCGCAAACTTTAATCCAGACAAGCGCCATATTTTGGTAACGCACTATTATGTGACGGGTTCAGACAACGAAGATTATGAATTTACGAGTGAGACGAACTCACGTGTCGGTGGCTTGAAGGACATTACGGCGGGACAATTTGCAGACTTTGATTATGTTGCTTTGGGCCACTTGCACTTGCGCGAAGCTAGTCCAACAAAGACGATTCGTTATTCAGGTTCACCGGTTAAGTTCAATACCAAGGAAGCCCAAACTGAAAAGGGTGTTTACATTGTTGATGTAACTGAAGCAGGTGTGACGACAAGCTGGCATCCAATTGCACCGACAAAGGATTTGATTGTCTTGCAAGAAACGTTTGAAACGTTGACTGATCCAGCATTTTACCAACAATATGAACGCGCCCACGCAAACTTCTTTAGTATTCGCATTCAAGGTGCGGCGCAATCGTCAAACGCGCGGGCGGATTTGACGGAGATTTACGGGGATGTCGTGGAATTGCAGTATGACATGCCAAAAATTGCATTGGATCAGCAAGTTGTGCCGGAACCAGTCGATGATGATATCTCGAATGAAGACTTGATTAGTCAGTTCTATGAAGAAGTAATGGGGGAATCGTTGACGCCGATGCAAGAAACATTGATGTCAGACACGTTAGTTGCGATTTCACAAGCGGAAGAGGGATAATATGCGACCTATTAAATTACATCTTGAATATTTTGGGCCGTATGAGGATACGACCGTTGATTTTGAACGTTTTACGGAGTCCAAGCTGTTTTTGATTACAGGTGATACTGGTGCTGGTAAGACAACCATGTTCGACGCCATGACATATGCACTATTCGGTGAAGGAACAGGTGATCGCAAGCCAGAAGCGATGCGTAGTGAGTTCGCACCGACGACGGCTGAAACGGCGGTGACGTTCTGGTTTGAGCATAATGGTCAGTACTACCGTATTGCCCGTAAGCCAACACAACAACTGAAAAAGAAGCGTGGTGCAAAGTCAGATGACGACACGACAGAACGCAAGGCTGAAGTGTCATTTGCTGAAGTGGACGATTCTTTGCAAACGCCGATTGCCGATTTGGGTGAAAAGGCAACCCTAGTTAATGAAACTGTCCAGGAGTTATTGCATTTGACAGCGGACCAATTCCGCAAGATTATTTTGCTACCACAGAATCAATTCCGTGAATTCTTGGCGGCTCAAAGTGATGACAAGATTACGATTTTACGTAGCCTATTTGGCACAGAAATCTTCGATGCGTTTACTGAAGCATTGAAGAATCAACGTAAGGATACGAACAAGCAGATTGAAAGTTTGACGAATGAGTTGCGGGCGGCACTGAAGCAAGTTAGCTGGGATGTGCCAAACATTGCTGAAATTGCCCCAACACCAACAGAACAAGTGGCATATTTAGCCACTCAAGTTGCTAACGCCCAAACCGCGGTTGCGCAACAAACGGCGGTTCATGAGCAATCGGCCGCTGCTTTGACGACTGCCCGAGCCGCATTGCAGGCTGGTCAAAAATTGGCGCAAGCGATTGAACGTCAACAAACTTTGCAGGCACAAGCAGAACAGTTGGCCGCTTTAGCAGAAGATGTGGCAGCAAAGCGCGCGGACTTAGCGCTTTTAAACTGGGGAAATGAACAACGTGACTTAGTGGCTAAGGTTGCCGATGCGAAGCGAACGGTGCAACGTTTGACTGACGAAGCGACGCAAACAGCCAACAAGTTAGTCGAAGCGGAAAAGACTGAAGCAACTGCACGTCAAGAACAGGAAACTTTGGTAGCCGGCGAAACGGCAGTTGTTGCGCAACGTGAGCGATTGACGTTAGTGACGGAAACGTTGCTACCAAATGCCAAGCGTCAAGCCGATTTACAAAAGACGATTCACGCATCTGAAGAACGTTTGACGGCATTGCATGACATGCAAGCTGGTACAACAAAACATGTTGCAGAAGTTACCCAAAAGATGACGGATGCAAATGAGCGTTTAACAGCACTGGCCGATGTTGCAACGCAACAAACGGCGTTGGCTGGTTTTGCGGGTCGTATTGCATCGCTATCACAGGCACAAGCGCGTTTGAATCAACAGCAAGCTAGCCTGGCAAGCACACAAGCATCATACGAATCCGCACAACACAAGTTAGCCGCGGCGCAAACAACATTGGCAGAAGTGATTGCAATGCGTGAGTCCAAGGCAGCGCTTCGTCGCGATGTGATGATTCAGCAATTGCATAATGAGCTGAAGGTCGGTGAACCTTGTGCCGTCTGCGGTCAGATCTACACTGGTGAGAACGAAGACCCCCACGCTGTGCAAACAACGTACGAAGATTTGAAGGTGGCGATGGCTGCCGTTGAAGAGGCTGAAACAGCTGAGCAACGTGCTATCGCGGATGAAGCGGGTGTGAAGGCATCGGTTAATGAACTGGAAGACGCGGTTGCGAAGGCGACGACATCGTTTGACCAAGCAAAGGCCGACCTAGCGGAGTCATATGAAACGCTGTATGCCGATTGGCGCCAAGCATTTCCAACTGATTTATTGCCAGATACCTATGAGTCAGAGGCGGTGACTGCACGGTACGATGCCGTGAAGGCTACAGTTGAACAGAACGCGACGTTGCAGGCTAAGACAACACGCGAAATTGCTGATTTGACATCAGAACTTGGTAAGTATAAAGAGCAAGTTGCATCAACAACGGCGCAATTGCAAGAACAAGAACGCCAATTGCAGGCTGATCAAGAGGCGTTGGCACAATTGAATGCGCAAGGTGAGCTAGGGGATGTTGCGACGTATGAAGATGAGCGTCAAACATTAGCGTCAGAAATTGCGACATTTGAAAAGCGCCAACAAGCCGTGCAAGAAGCCGTCCGTAGCGCCCAACAAACGGTCCAAGCACTGCAAGCCCGTCAAGCCGAACTAACGGCTGAATTGACGGCAGCTAATGATCAATTTGCGTTAATGTCAGGACGCTTGGGTGCTGAAATCGTGGCCGGTCCGGTGGCAGATGAGACAGCGTTCAATGATTTGCTGGCGCGCTTAGATGCCGATAAGTCTTTGATTACGACGTTGAGTGCTGAAATCGCCACGTACGACACGCAAGTTGCTGAAAATAAGCAACAATTGACGTCCGTTACTGCTGAAATTGGTGACCAAACGGCGCCGGATCTTGTCGCGTTGCAAGACCAGCAAGAGAAGGCTAACGAAGCAGAGACGATCGCACGTGACCTTAAGGCTAAATTGCAATTTGAATTGGATAAATTGCGCAAGGAACACGAAACGGTCGTTGGTTTGGAAGAACAAATTGCGGCGATTACCGCAAAGTCAGCTGATTTGATTAAGTTGACGCAGGCTGTCGATGGGGTGAACACCAAGAATCTTCGACTTGAGCCGTATGTGTTGCGCAGTTTCCTATACGAAGTGTTGGCCTATGCGAACGAACACTATATTGGAAATTTGTCAGCTGGTCGTTACCAATTTGTGCTCTCAAACCGTCAAGCTGGTCGTGCCAACCAAAACGGTTTGGACATCGATATTTACGATCAAGACGCCGGTAAGGTACGTTCAACGAGCACACTGTCTGGTGGTGAATCATTTATCGCAGCGCTGTCTATCGCACTTTCGATGGCTGAAGTTGTGCAACACCGGGCCGGTGGGGCGAAGATTGATGCGTTATTCATTGATGAAGGATTTGGATCGCTTGACGGAACCACATTGTCACAAGCAATGGAAGCCTTGGCATCAGTCGAACAAAGTGGCCGCTTGATTGGGGTTATCTCACACGTTGAGTCAATGAAACAACAAATTCCACAGCAAATGGTGGTCACAAAACAAGGTAGCGGACGCAGTAAATTAACTTATCGCATGGTATAAGGGACTGTAACCGATTTCATGGAACTTTTAGATTGAAACGACCTTTTTTCTGGTTAATAATGGTTTTCGCACAGAGAAAAAGTAAGGTAAAAAGTTTCATGAAGGAGGTGCGCTATGCTTTTTCTAGTTCAAAATCAGGACGGCCAAATCGTATTCCACTTCCAGGGTGAAAATGGCTACCAAGTTGAAAAAATTGACGCAACCGACTTATACACAATGATGCCACGCCGTCGTGCTGAATTATTGGTAACGCTAACGGCTGGCGAAAATATGACGGATGTGATGCTCTTGAAGCATGAAGCGGGCTTAACACATGCAGACACGGAGATTTTAACGATCCCTCAACTACATGATATAACATTAGTAGAGTACAAAAAGGCCGATGCACGACAAACGAATCGTGAAAATACGTTGATGATGACGCTAACGTTGGTGATTGTGGCGCCTATCTTGTTCACGTTGTTGGATAATGTTGTGTTGCGCCACTTCGGACTCTCGATTTTAGATTCAGAGATTGGTGCCTTTGGTATTTTGGTGGTAGTTTATCTGGCATGGTTTATCATGACCTACACGAAGCTTGGTGAACGCATTGAAGAGTGGGTGATGATTCACTTAGCGCAAATTCGACGTACGGGTGAACAATAGCGTATAATAACCTTATTAACTGAAAAGAGGCATTTCACCCATGAAGAAGTCAGAAAAGCTAGCTAAGAAGCAAGCCACTCGTTTGACAAAGGAAACAGAATTGCAATTGAAGCGTGGATTGATTCACATCGAATTGGTTGATACGCCAGATGAAATTGCATCATTCTTGTCAGAAGATAAGTAATTAAAAAGCACTGGTAGGCGATTGTTAAAGTCGTCTGCCAGTGCTTTTTTGCTAGTTATACCAACCGTACGGAACCTCAGCGATTAGCTGATCGATAGCGAGTTGGTGTTGTACGTTATACATTTTCGGATGACTAGCGAGCGGAACGAACTCTAGGGCAAGCGTTTCATCCCCATCAGCCTGCAATTCCCCGCCAGTCTGCGTGACTTCAAACAAAAACATTGGGATTTGGGCTTTGTCACTACTTGGGAAGACGTGGTGGAAGTTTGTGTCAACGCCGACCAATGCAGCGATTTCAACATCGATACCGGCTTCCTCTTTGAACTCACGTTGCAAAGAGGTCATCGCTGACTCACCCAGATTTTGCATCCCCCCAACCAGACTCCAACCGATTTCGCCGTCGCCACGCTTCTCTAGGAGTACTTTTGCGCGTGTTTCGTCAAATAAAATACCAGCCACGCCTGGCATAATAATTTCATCGTGCCCAATTTTGGCGCGCAGGTCTTTGAAATAATTCTCCATTACCATTGTGAATACCCCGAATCGTCGTTTTCTCAATTGTATCCGTTCGGTCGCAGAATTTCAAAAAGCACTTTTGCCTGTGATACAATAAGTGCAACAAGACTACTAACCTTTACACAGGAGATTTTGGCATGACTTTTGATGAATTTAACATTGAATTGGGAACGGTACTCTACCTTGATAGTGTTTCCGAGCGCGAGGAGGCCGAAGTCGCTAAGGGAAAGTTGCCGGAAGCTGACGTACGTGCCGACTATCAAGCACAGCGTGAAATGATTATGCGCTCATTCTTGGTGTTCGCTGATTTGCCAGCTGACGATGGGGCGGTTGCCAAGGCTTTGGCGAACTTGCACACTGATTTATCAGATGGCGAGCGCACAACGTTGTTAACCATTCGCAACCTACACAATCGTGAGGCGGTTGGCAACTTTACTGAAGATGATGCAGAAGAGCTTGAGGATGCAGTCGAAGCAGCCGAGGCTTACTTGATGAACCGCATGGCCGATGTGCTAGCTGATTAATAGAACGAGGACAACATGATGAAAGCACTGATTGTGCCCCAACCAATTGCAAATGACGTGATGCTTGGCCAACAAGCACTCATTGCCTTTCCGTATGCACCTGATGAAGGGGTAACGGAATTTTTGATGGTATCCGGTAAAGAGCCACTACCAGAAGAATATTCACTGGGCTTGGCAATGGGTTACCAACTTGGCATTGTCACGATTAACCAAGTGTCAAAGTCACGTGACGTTCCTGGTTTTTACGAGTGGGAAGTCGCCCCTAAGATGCTAGTGGCACCTAAGGCAATGGACATTGCACCAGATACGTTTGTTGACGTTGCGCCAACTGATTACGAAGAACTTGAATTGGAAACAATTGGCTTGTTCGCTTGGATTGCTGAACCGCACGCTGACTTTAGTGAGGCTCTTCAAGCCCATGCGGATGCTTTGATTGCGATTGGGTCAAAGCAAATGCCAGCGAAGTACCGCGAAATTTTGGCTCGTACTGGCTCATGGCAAGAAGTGGATGCGGCATGGGAAGATGATCAATTTGAACACCGCAATCACCACATGTTGGAACACGGTATTCCAGAAATTAATTTCGGTCACACACACGCACATGATGACGTGCCAACATTTAAGTTGAAGTCAAAGCACGATTCTGAATAGTAACAAAACGGGCGTCCCACGCGGATGTCCGTTTTTTCGTCTAGTAACTCAGGGCGGTTTAAGCTAAAATTAAACCTATCACAAACGAATTACAGGAGTTCTTATGCTAACCTCATTTTTGGTTTTAGAAATTACCGCCCTAATCTCATTGATATGGGCTTTGAAGTTTAAGATTACAAAATTAACATGGGTGACGATGTTGATTGTGACAATCTTGAACGCGGGTTATGTGTACTGGTTGATGCCAGTACCAACGTTGTCACAATTGGTGATGCCGGTTGCGGTTGAATCGGCAATTGTCGTTGTGTGGGCGTTGATTACCGGCGCATCAGCGCAAGTTGTGCAACGTGTAACGAAGCGTGGTACGCACATCAGCCTTGAAGGGTTGACGATTTGGCCATTCATTATCCCAATCATCGCGTTTTTGATTTCATTGGGAGCTGGTGTTTCACAAGCGTTGACGGTTCGTCCAATGTACAACTCTGTGCAAGCGACGGTTAAGAAGGAAGCCCCCTTGACTAAGGATGATCAACCAATCGCCTTGTCAGCCCAAGCCTCACAAAACATGATGAAGAAGGCTTTCTCTCAAGTGCCTGATTCTTCAATGTACCGTTTGGGTGATTTGTCAGCTCAATATATCAACGGTAAGCCATACTACGTGGCACCAGTTGAGTTTAATGGCTTCATGTCATGGTTAATGAACCGGACATTGCCAGGATACTTTATTATTTCGGCAACGGATATTAATGACACGGCACACTTTGTGAAGGAAAAGCTGGATTACTCAGAGACTAGCTGGTTCTCACACAATATCGCGCGTAAGATTTACATGCGTAATCCAAAGTACGCCCAAGTGGGTGAACCAATTTTGGAAATCGACAACAATGACCAAGCTTACTGGGTACAAACGTTGCTTAATGTGCGTTGGGCTGGTCAATTGATGTACGATGATATCCACGTGTCATTGACGAACGCTGATACTGGTAAGACGACGGTCTACAGCACCAAGGATTTGCCAGCATGGGTTGATGCGGGTGTGTCACCAGAAGCAGCAACGCGTATGAACCGTGCTTACGGTAACCCATATGCATTTAACTTCCGTCACAAGAACCAAATCAAGCCAACTGAAAATGGTTCAGAGAGTGGCGTAACGCCAGTCTTCAACAACGACCGTTCAATTTCATACTTTGATGATTTCACAACGGTGACGTCAAATGCTGATTCTGATAAGGGATACTCATTGATTAGCACGCGTACGGGTAAGCTGTCATTCTACACGGGTAAGAACGTTGGTATCATGGACTCTGATGGGGCGATTAAGGTTGCTAAGCAATTGCATCCCCAAAACAAGTGGCATGGTTCAAACCCAGTCATCATGAACATTGACGGCACACCAACTTGGGTGGTTTCAATGATGGATCAGAATGAACGTTTCCGTGAGTACGCCTACATCAAGGGGGCGGACCAAAACGTTATTGGTGAAGGTGCTAATGCCTCAGACGCGTTGGCTGCTTACCGTAATGCGTTGGCTGGTAGCGTCCAAACGGCCAGTGCTAACGATGCCTCAATTAAGACCGAAAGCATCACTGGTAAGGTTGCACGTGTTAACGCGAATGCCACGTTGGATGATAAGCAAGTGGTGATTTTCAAGCTGGAAAATGATGAGACAATGTACACGCTGGATCCTTCTAAGATGCAAAACGCGTTGTTAATGCAAGCGGGTGACGATGTCACATTGAAGGTGAAGACGGTTAAGGGTGCATCAGTTGCCAATGTTATCAATTTGACGAACAACTCTTTGAAGTAGTTTGGCAATCTCGGGTATAATGTAAGTAACGAGATTGAAAAAGAGGTAGACATGATGGGCAAGGGAACAATCAAGTCAAATGATTTTGCACGTGGGGCAGCGTCAAAGGGCGCTGTTACCCGTGATCAAAAGCTGTCTGCACGTGAGGCTTTGTTGGCCAAAGCACGCGCGAAGGCAAAGGCTGCATCTGAAAATAAGTAGCATTTAGCGCTAGGTACCTTTTTATTGGCATTCCTAGCGCTTTTTATGTATGATATATTATTGACTTTATACAAGAAGGAAGAGTGGTACATATGGCAACATTTGCAGAACGAATGCTTGATGAATTGTCTGGTGGACAATTGGAAGATGCGAAGAAGTCATTCGCCTCATCATTACGTTATGATGATGACGACACGATTTATTCATTAGCGGAAGAATTGTATGGTTTGGGATTCTCAACCCAAGCTAAGCGTGCATACCAAAAGTTGTTGGAGAAGTATCCCGACGAAGATCAATTGCGTACGGCTTTGGCTGACATTGCGATTGATGAAGATAAGACGGATGAAGCGATTACTTATCTAGCCGAGATTTCACCTGATTCAACGGCTTACATTGAATCATTGTTGGTGTTGGCTGACTTGTACCAATCTGAAGGCCTAAACGAAGCGGCAGAAGCCAAGTTGCGTGAAGCCTTTGACCTAGCACCTGAAGAAACGATTATCCAATTCGCTTTGGCTGAGTTCTACTTTGCTACGGGTCGTTATGAGACGGCTATTCCGTTCTACCGTGACTTGTTGAAGGCCGGTGAGCGTCGCTTCTCAGGTTTGGATATCGCATCACGTATCGGTGTTGCCTACGCTTTGACGGGTAACTTTGCGAATGCATTGGGTTACTTGGAGCAAATCAAGGATGCCGATTTGACGCCTGATGTCCGCTTCCAATTGGGAATGACGTACGCCGTTGATCCAGAAAAGGTCGACAAGGCCATCGATACGTTGGAAGAGTTGCAAGAACTTGACCCATCATACGCTGGTTTGTACGAGCCTTTGGGACAATTGTACGAAGACAAGAACGATTTGGAACAAGCATTGATTACGTACCAAGCCGGTATTGCGGTTGATTCATTTAACACGCAATTGTACACGCGTGCTGCTGCCGTTGCACAAGCACAAGGTGAGGACGAAGAAGCTGACCGTATCTACCGTGAGGCCTTGGAGAACAACCCTGAAGATTTGACGTTGACGATTGGATACTCAAACTTGTTGGTTGCCATGGGAGACCACGTTGGAAACATCAACTTGTTGAACGAGTTCTTGGCTGACGACGATGCTGAAGCTGATCCACAATTGTACTGGAACTTGGCACAAAGCTACACGGCTTTGGAAGACTTCGAAATGGCAACGAAGTACTGGAATGCCGCTTTGCCATTCTTCTTGGACAACATTAACTTCTTGAAGCCTGCATACTTCTACTTCCGTGAAGAGGGTGAAACGGCTTTGGCTGAAGAAGCTTTGTTCAATTACACGCAATTAGCACCTAACGACCTTGAGATGGCTGAACTATACGACCAACTCAAGGAGGAAAAGGGACTATAATTTTCTAAAATCTAAAAATAATAACCGGATGGGTATTATCACTTCTTTTTAAGCGATAATACCCATCCTTTTTTTATTCCCGTTAGAATGACAACGTACATATTAAAAATAAATAGCGTACAAATACAATCAGCTATTTGTTTTGAAGGGGGATGAGTTGTTTTGCATAAGAAAACTGTTATCGGGATCACGATTGCGTTGGTATCAGCGATGACAATGCCAGTTTTAGTGGAAGCTAATACTGACACAGTGACTTATCAGACACAAGGCGTCGCACGATTTACAGGAAGTTATACGTATCCTGCTGATAGTGTGGTCAAGCCGACTGACACGCATAATCCATTCTACGGGGCAGCAAATGAACAACATGGCCAACCAGTATTGCCAAATACAGGTGCACCATCATTTGTGGAACAGTTTGGATTAGCGCTCGCGACTTTCGGGCTCGCCATCAGTCTTGCGTTCTATCGCGTGACACGAATGCATTCAAATCATTTTTCAAGCCATTCTTAACAATGTGTCTGAGCTAAATGAGGAGGAGTAATGAAGATGCGCAAGATGAAGTCGTTATTTTCCGATTCTAGTCCGGGGATTGGCGCAGTTTATAAAGTGTCGACAAACGACAAAGGTTAATTAAGAGGAGCACATAATGGGAAACAAACTGTTTGCTACCGCCTTGGTTGCCACGGTTTCTCTATTAGGCGTGTCAACTGTGACATTCGCAAGTTCATCACTACCAAGTCAGGGAACGGTGGCCTTTACGCCGTCTAACGGTGTGACGCCACCTTATAACCCAAATCATCCAAATCACCCAGTTGGACCAGTTGATCCAAAACAGCCAGAACCGGGTACGGCTGGTCCGCTGTCGTTGGATTTTGCATCGAATTTTGATTTTGGGACGCATAAGATTCAAAATGCGGATGCGAGTTATGCAGCGAAGGCGCAAAAGGTGACTGACGGCGGTGCCCAGCAAGAGGTACCAGATTATGTTCAGGTAACTGATGATCGTGGGACTCACGCTGGTTGGTCGTTGCGGGTTGCACAAAACGGTCAATTTAAATCAGACGATGCCAAGCGCGCTAAGGTGTTGACGGGTGCCACTGTGACTTTGAATGGGTCACATGCTATTGGGCGCATGATGACGCCTGCACCACAAACGCGTGATGAAACATTGCCGCCGGCTGGTGATCAAACCGTAGTGATGAACGCAACCAAAGGTGAAGGTGCCGGAACTTGGTTGATGCCTTGGGGTGCAGATGACATTTTGAAATCTGAAAACCAAGTCCTAGCCAATAATCAGCCAACCACTGTCTTAACGGATCCTGATGTCATTTTAAATGTGCCAGGGTCAACGCCACGAGAAGCGGTTGCGTATACAACAACATTAACGTGGACATTGAACAATGTCCCCATGTAATTTTTAAGGAGTAACACAATGAAGAAGCAATTTACATTATTTGCTGCTACAGCATTGGCAGCTATGACGGTTGTACCAACGATTGGATTCGCTGATGATTCAGCATCAAAGACCCCAATTACTTACGATTCAAAGGGAACGGTTGAGTTCGTTGCACCAACAACACCAAACAAGCCATTGGATCCAACCAACCCAGATCCAAACAAGCCACTTGACCCAAAGGACCCTGATGGTAATGATCCAAAGCCAGGTACATCCGGCCCATTGTCGCTTGATTTTGCGTCATCATTTGACTTTGGAAAGCAAGAAATCACGTCAGTTGATAAGACATACAACGCTTCAGCGCAAATGATTGGTACTGGTAAGGATGCTAAGTACGTACCAGACTACGCCCAAATCACTGATAACCGTGGAACGTTTGCTGGTTGGACCTTGTCAGTTAAGGAAACTGATTCATTCCACACGTCAAGTAACGTTGAGTTGAAGGCAACGCAAATTAAGTTTGCCGACTTGAACCACGCAACGACTAATACCCTAAAGACTGACGTCACAATGCCAAGTGCCGGCTTTACGCTTAACCCAGCTGGTGCTTCAGTAAACATCATGTCTGGTGCCAAGGCTGCTGACGGTAAGACTAACGGCACTTCAGGTACACACATTATCCGTTTTGGAAATGACAACAGCTTGAAGACTGATGACACACAAGCTAACGGCGAAAAGCGCGCTAACACAGTTGACCCATCTGTAACATTGGCTGTACCAGGTGCATCTGACAAGATGGCGCAAAAGTACACAACGACCTTGCAATGGACGCTTGGTGAGACGCCAACCACTATCGATTAGTTCAATTAATCAATAAAAAACGACCGAGACAATTGTGTCGGTCGTTTTATACATACTTAGAAGAAAGGAACAGAGGAATGGAAAATACAGCTAAGTGGACCAAGGTGTTGGGGGCCACTGTTCTGGCTATGGTGGCACCGTTGGTAATTGCAACTGGTGTTTCGGCTAATCAATTGACGTTCTCCGTCACGCCAGTTTTGCCGGATAATCAAATTGATAAGACGGACGGTTTTTTCAATCTTAAGTTGGATCAAGGCGCATCAGAAGATTTGATGTTGCATTATGCTAACAACACAAAGCAACCGATTGAAGTGTCAACGAGCGTGGCACCTGCGTCGACAAATCAAAACGGGGTCGTTGAGTATGGACCGAACACGATTAAGCCGGATGTTTCATTGAAATATAATATGAAAGATTTGGTGAATGTACCTGATAAAGTTGACTTGAACGCGGGTGAAACGAAGGATGTGCCAGTCCATGTCACAATGCCAAATGCACAAGTGCCAGGTATTATCGCCGGTGGTCTAACTTTTTCTGATAAGGCCGCTGATAAGGCGAATGAATCCACAAAATCAAAAGGAACGTCGATTAAGAATATCTATTCATTCCAACTCGGTCTTTTGATGCGTGAATCAACGGATGCACCATATAAAGACCAGATGCTGTTGGAAAACGGATTGAAACTAAAGTCGGTTAAGCCAACACAAGTGAATTACCGTAATGTGATTGCGGCTAATTTGCATAATCCGGACGGCATTTACTTGAACAACTTCGCGGTCGATGCCAAAGTGATGAAGGCGAACAAGTCGAAGGTTTTGTACGAGTCGAAAAACAACAGCATGCAAATGGCACCTAATACCAACTTTGATTACAGTGTGCCACTTGGGGATGGAACACGTATGAAGCCGGGTAAGTATAAGCTGGATTTGACAGCATATGCGGATAAGGATAATACGGGTGCGTTCAAGACGGCCATGTTTGGCGAAAAGACGGATTACCGTTATTCATGGCACTTTACCAAGACATTTACGATTGCTGGTGCGACAGCTAAGCGCTTGAATAAGCGAGATGTGACGATTAAGCCATTTAACTGGCTACTAGCGGCTGTCATCGCAGTTGTGATTGCGTTGCTATTGCTTTTGCTGTTGCTAAAGCGTCGTCGTGATAATGAAAAGATCACGATTGAAGAAATGGCTGAAAGTGCCAGTGGTGAGCAAGTTAAGATTGTTCGTGAGGTCAACCAGGCGGAATACCGCCGTTTGAAGAAGCAAGGTCACGTGATGACCATCGTTAGTCACAATGCGAAGTAAGCGCGAAAATCGAACGGATCAATTGATTAAATACGCAATTATTGGGTTAGTTTTGGTTGCCGCGGGGTTTGCCATTTGGACGTTTTTACAAAAGTCACTTGTGACAAGCAAAATCGTGAATCAGCGGGTGACTTATACTGAGCAAATGCCGAAAAGCATACCGGCAACTGAAACGATTCATGCGTTTGACGGCGGTAATCCGTTTGGAAATAATCAACAACCCCAAACGGCGATTGGTCAGGTAACCATTCCCAAAGTGGGGCTTGTTACGAATGTATTTGCAGGGTTAACAAATGCTAATCTGAGTTTTGGGGCTGTGTCATTGTTTCCTGACCGGCCGCTTCAAAACCACAATGTTGTGCTGATTGGTCATAATATGGGTGTGCGTCATCTACATTTTGGGGCGCTTCAAAATGTTTCGATTGGTGATAAGGTGTATTTACGATATTTAGGCCATAGCTACCAGTATCAGGTACGACAGAAATCAACAATCAAAGAGACGCAGATTGATCGTGTCGCAGATACGATGACATCAAAGCTAACGCTAGTCACTTGTTCAGCAGCAACCCGAACGCCTAACCGAATTTTGGTTTCGGCGGATTTGGTGAAGGCCTTACCTGCACGACAGGCGCAAATGAAAGTAGCGGGTGTTCTAAAAGAACAAAAGCAACAAATTTGCCATGACTTATGGTGGCGTAATTGGTTACCAATTATTGTGATATGTTTACTCGCGTTGATTATTATCATGCTTGTGATGCGATTTCTTTAATCTATAGCTAAAGCCAGAACTACTCACGGTTCTGGCTTTTTTGACATGATGGCGATAAAGATTTTTAAATATTAAAAATAAACAACAGCACGCAGGATAATGTACTAAAAAAGCGGGAATTCAATATCGCATATACGGTGCATATTAAACTGAAATTAAATAAATATGTATAAGGGGATTCAGGTATGAATATAATGCAAAAAGCAACTAAACATGGCCTGTCTGGCCTGTTGTTAGCAGCTACCGTGTTGGGGTCGGTAGCACCGTTAGCAGCGATAGGTACGCCGATATACGCTGATAATAGTCAACAAACAGGAAACTCCGATGAAGTGAGTGGCAAGCCAGCATTGGCTGATCAAACTGTTTTTGGTGTTCCGCAACCGGATTATAAGTCATATGAAGACTTCACCAAAGGTTTTAAGAGCCAAGGTCAAGCGTTGCCTATGGAAAAGGATAAAACAGTAAGTCTGACACAAAATAAACAACTGCAATTTGGAAGTTTAACGTTCCGACGTGCAATTGATATGTCTCATGACTTTACCTTCACTGGTAGTCTGAACATTGATCAGCCTGGAAATACTTTGGGAGATTCACTTGGATTTATTTTGGCACCAGTTGAGCCAGACCAAATTGATAACGGATCAAGTGGTGGATACCTCGGTATCGGAAAGCTTGCCCATCCTGAAATGTACGGTGATAAAGGGTTTGACAATGCTTTTTATTGGGGTGCTGATTTGCACTATAACGTCGAACCTTGGGATGTGGATCCAAATTCAAACCCGGATACAAGTTTTGATGGGAAAACTGAATTTGGAGATCCGAATGTTATGAATAGTGGCAGTTACCCAGGCAAAAACTTTGTGATGTTTCGTCGTACTGATGGAAAAGGGCAATTGGATAACATCCGTAATCTAACCCCTGATGCCCATCCAGAAATTCTTTATCCGGTGCAGTTAAATAAGCACGGATCAAACGAGGTTACGTTGACGTGGACACCGGACAAAGCAGATGAGAACAAAGAAAGCGGTCCAATCTCAGGTACGCTAACAGCGACTGGTTGGGGACACACGTGGACAGAGGAAATCACAACTGCTCACGAAATGTCACTAGCCGTCAACGCTGCTACCGGTGGTGATACGTCAAATATGGGACTGACTGCCGGTGAGTTCAAGCTGACAGTTGGAACTGCAGATGTTACGTTTAATGGAGCGCCCGTATCAGATGATGACAAAGCAGCATTTAAACAACCCGATTTTGGAAAGAGCCCAAAGGAAGCAGTTGTTGGTACGCACATTACCGTAGTTGATTCTGCCGATGGTCTAGCCGCTGCTAAGAGCGATCCATTGTTTGAGTCCGCTTATGTTTATAGGGCGCCTAAAGTCGCGGGATATGGTTATGTTGGAAATGGTAAAGGCTACCAAATCTTTACTGTCACGCGCACTCCCGACCAAACATTTACGTTGAAATATAACCGTAAGTCAACCGAGCACGTGGATTACCAGTTTGCTAACCAACCAGGTGTTTACTTCAACAAGAAAGACGACTCTGGTGATGACGGGCAAACGTACACTGAGGACACACCAGCTGTTCCTGGATTCACACCTGATAAAGCGACTGTTACAGGAACCTATAGTGGTGACCACAAGGATTTGGTGACGTATTACCCAACGCCAAGTTTGCCATTGAATGCGGGCGCAAACGGTGTCGTTGATCCAACAAAGCCAGTGACACCAACCAATGGTACATCTACTAAGCAAAACTTAAATACGTCAAATGGCTTGTCGTTAGATTATGTGCCTGATTTTAATTTCGGAAAACACGAAATTGAGAGTGGCACAACGACTTATGCGGCTGATGATTTGAAGACTAATCAAGGTGATATGCCGTTGTTTGCACAGGTGACTGATGTGCGTGTTGACCCAGGCAACTGGACGCTAGACGTGAAGGCCGGTCCAATGACCAATAAGGCGACGCAGAGTGTTTTGTCAGGTGCGTACATGACGTTCGGGTCATCTGACGTCAAGACGACATCGAAGGATAACGATGTTTCTAAGGTAAAGACGAATTTTGCTGGTCAACAACTTAATTTTGATGACAAGACCGAGATGAATGTTGCGTCATCAACCAGTCCTGAACAAGCAACGTGGCTAACTCGTTTTATCAAAAAAGATCAAACGGATGCTGTAACGTTGCATGTGCCAGGCGGTGCAGCCCAAAAGGGAGATTATGAGGCTGTTTTGACTTGGACACTTGGTTCAAAGCCAGGCGACAACCAACAATAGAATATAAGTTAGAACACGCAATGCTTGTCACTGCGTGTTTTTTCATTGAAAAATCAATTTCCTGAACAGTTTGTGACCTTGAGGGCTATCGTTTTAATTCCATTGGTCTGACGTGATACAAAAGAACCATAGAGAAAAATATTTTGTATTTACGGGAGGATACATAACTATGTCACATGATTTGCTACGTCGTCACGACGCATTTGGGGATTTGTTGGATAAGATGAACGCGTCATTGATGCAAGCACCAGCGTTTGGGGCTGATGTAAAGTCAGACGTTGTTGAAAAGGACGATCACTATGAAGTGGTTGCTGACATTCCGGGTGTTGATAAGGATGACATCAAGGTTGATTATGAAGATGGCACATTGCAAATTTCAGCAACGCGTCACGAAATCAAGGATCACTCTGACAAGGATGGGAACATTCTGCAATCAGAACGCAGCTTTGGTTCAGTCGGCCGTTCTTATTACCTACCAAACGTAGACCGTGAGAAGGTTTCTGCCAAGTACAAGAACGGGGTGTTGCACATCACGTTGCCTAAGGCTGAAGTCGCTAAGAAGTCAGCAATCAAGATTGAGGATTAAAACCATATCGAAAACGTCGGTTCGTTTAGCAGACCGGCGTTTTTTGTGCTAAAATTAGAATATTATCATATTAGGAAACGAGGACACTGCCATGGATGCATTGCAATTATCACGACGATTGGCGACTGTAGCGTCATATGTTCGCGATGGTGCGCGTTTAGCAGATATTGGTTCTGACCACGCTTATTTGCCAGCAAACTTGTTGTTGAACAAGCACATTTCATTCGCGATTGCGGGTGAGGTGGCACAAGGACCACTGGACAATGTCCAAACTGAAATTAACCGTCACCGCCTTGGGGATGTTTTGGTACCCCGCTTGGCGAATGGCTTGGCTGCTGTCACGCCAGAAGATTTGATTGATACGGTCACGATTGCCGGTATGGGTGGTCGCTTGATTGCACAAATCTTGGCGGACGGTCACACAGACGGGCAACGTTACCAACGTTTGATTTTGCAACCGAACATCGATATCGATGTCGTACGTACTTGGTTGATGGATAATGATTATCAACTTGAAGACGAAACGGTTGTTGAAGATGACGGCCATTTCTATGAGGTCTTGATTGCAGTCCCTGGTCATGCCGACTACTCTGAAACAGAGTTGAAGTTCGGACCATTTAACCTGGAAAAGCGTCCTGAAGCTTGGCAAACCAAGTGGCAACGTGAATATGACCGTGTAAAGACAATCATGGCTAAGTTGGAATCAGCTAACAAGCAAGATTCAGATGCATACCGTGAGTATCAACAACAAGTAACTGAAATTAGTGAGGCGTTGGGGCTATGAAAGCAACTGAGTTAATCGCCAAGATTGAAGCTTATGCACCACGTGACCTAGCTTGGGAACGTGATCCAATCGGGCTTCAACTTGGTGATCCAAATCAAGAGATTCATACAGTAATGACGGCATTAGATGTTCGTCCAGAGGTTGTGGCAGAAGCGATTGCGAATAATGTTGATTTCATTTTTGCACACCACCCAATGATTTTCCGCCCAGCGAAGAATTTGGATTTGTCGGTGCCACAAAACAAGATGTATGCGGATTTGATTAAGCATGACATTGTCGTTTATGCGGCGCACACAAATTTGGATGCAGCAGCAGGTGGCATGAATGATTGGTTGGCAGAAGCACTTCAGCTGACTGATGTGGCACCATTAATTCCGAATGCTGATGGCAAGACAGGCCTTGGTCGTATCGGGTCACTAGCGACGCCACAAACAGTGACAGATTACGCAACGTTCGTGCGTGATTTGTTCAATGTGGCGCACGTGCGCGTGATTGCGAACGACATGAACCGTTCCATCCAACGCATTGCGGTGCTTGGTGGGGATGGCGGTAGTGAATACCCAGATGCCTTGGCAGCTGGTGCTGACGCTTATGTGACAGCTGATTTTTACTACCACACGGCGCATGACGTCTTGGCCGATGATTTTGTGGTGATTGATCCGGATCACCACATGGAGGCCATTGCCAAGGATAAGCTAGTTGAACTGGTTAATGCTTGGCAAACCGAAAACAATTGGGACCTAGACCGTGTCTTCGCCTCAACTGAAAACACGGATCCATATACGTATATTTAATTTAAGGGGAATTACTATTATGTCAGAAGAACTATATCCAAACTTGGTTGACCGTTTTATCCGTTACGTGAAGGTCAACACGCGTTCAAACGAAGAGTCAACAACGGTGCCATCAGATCCTAAGGAAGTTGCTTTCTTAGCTGATTTGGCTGAAGAATTGAAGGGTCTTGGCCTAGAAAACGTGCGTACGATGGCTGACGGTTATGTCTTTGCCGAATTGGCTTCAAACATTGACGCTGATGTGCCTGCAATTGGTTTCATTTCACACGTTGATACGGCTGACTTTAACGCTGAAGGTGTTAACCCACAATTCGTTGAAAACTACGATGGTGAGTCTGACATCAAGTTGAACGACGACTACACGTTGTCACCAGCTGACTTCCCTTCATTGAAGAAGTACAAGGGTCACACGTTGATTACGACTGACGGAACGACTTTGCTTGGTGCTGACGACAAGTCTGGTGTTGCTGAAATTATTTCAGCTGCTGAATACTTGATTGCCCACCCTGAAGTAAAGCACGGTAAGGTTGTCTTTGGATTCGGACCTGACGAAGAAATCGGTATTGGTGCCGATAACTTCCACGTTAAGGAATTCGGTGCTGACTTCGCTTACACAGTCGATGGTGGCCCATTGGGTGAGTTGGAGTGGGAGACGTTCTCAGCTGCAGCTGCTAACATCAAGATTCAAGGACGTAATGTGCACCCTGGTTCTGCCAAGGACACGATGGTTAACGCCTTGCAAGTTGCAATGGACTTGCACGCTGCTTTGCCAGCCGGTGATCGTCCAGAGTTGACGGAAGGTCGTCAAGGATTCTTCCACATCTTGAAGTTGAACGGTACACCTGAAGAAGCTGAAATGTCATACATCATCCGTGACCACGACCGCATCATCTTCGAAGAGCGTAAGCAAGCCTTGCGTGACATCGTTGAAAAGATGAACGGTGAATTGGGCGTTGAGCGTATCAAGTTGGATATGTACGACCAATACTACAACATGGGTGAAGTGTTGAAGGATGACATGACGTCTGTTGATTTGGCCGAAGCCGCTATGAAGGCTTTGGACATCGAGCCAGTTATCGAACCGGTTCGTGGTGGTACTGACGGTTCAAAGATTACGTTCTTGGGCTTGCCAACACCAAACTTGTTTGCTGGTGGTGAGAACATGCACGGTCGTTTCGAGTACGTTTCAACGAAGGTGATGCACCAAGCAGTTGATACGATCTTGAAGATTGTTGAATTGAACGCAGCAAAGTAATTTTAAATAATTTCAAAAGGCTAACTAGTTAATCTAGTTAGCCTTTTTGTTACAAAAAGTATGGTAATGGTAACGCTTACATGTTACACTAATCCTATTAACTGGATTTATTTCCAGCGTATTAGGGAGCATGAATTATGGCTAAGACATTAGCAATTAACGCCGGATCTTCATCATTGAAGTTCCAACTATTGGAAATGCCGGCTGAAACAGTGATTGCCAAGGGACAAATCGAGCGTATTGGTTTGCCTGAAAGTGTATTCACGATGAAGTTTAACGGGGAAAAGACTGAAATCGTCCGTGACATCGCTGACCACAAGGAAGCAATTGAAGAAATGCTTGAGCAATTCCGTGCACAAAACGTGGCTGACAAGAGTGAAATTACAGGTGTTGGGCACCGTGTTGTGGCTGGTGGTGAATGGTTCAACAAGTCAGTTATCGTGGATGAAGAAGTGTTGCACAAGATTCACCGTTTGGCGGACTACGCACCATTGCACAATCCAGCCAATGCAACGGGAATTGAAGTATTCCAAGAGTTGTTGCCAGATGCTATTTCAGTAGCGGTCTTCGACACGGCTTTCCATCAAACGTTGCCACGAGAGAACTACTTGTACCCATTGCCATACGAGTACTACACGAAGTACGGTGCGCGTAAGTATGGTGCCCACGGAACGTCACACCGCTACGTTGCTGAACGTACGGCGGATATTTTGGGTAAGCCACTTGAAGAGTTGAAGATTATCACGCTTCACTTGGGTGCCGGTGCCTCAATCACGGCCATCAAGGATGGTAAGTCATTTGATACATCAATGGGCTTCACGCCGTTGGCTGGTTTGATGATGGCAACGCGTGCTGGTGATGTTGATCCATCATTGATTTACTACATCCAAGAACGCGAAGGCTTGTCAAACGGTGAAATGTTGAAGATTTTGAACAACAAGTCTGGTTTGCTTGGAGTTTCAACGTTGTCATCTGACATGCGTGACTTGGAAGAAGTGGCTGATACCAACGAGCACGCTAAGTTGGCATTGGATATGTTCTTGAACCGTGTCATCCGTTACTTGGGTCAATACACATTCGAAATGGGTGGCGTTGATGCCATCGTCTTCACAGCTGGTATCGGTGAGAACGCTGCAAACGTTCGTGAAGATATCATCGATCGTTTGGACTTCTTGGGTATTAAGTTGGACAAGGAAGCGAACAATGTTCGTGGTGTTGAACGTGTCATTTCAACTGATGATTCAACAGCTAAGGTATTGTTGGTACCAACGAATGAAGAGCTTGAAATTGCCCGCGATGTTGAACGTTTAAAGGCACAAGCAGGTAAGTAATCGTTAAGGTTCGCCTGTTAGACTATTGTCATTGAAACCGAAAAGGGGGAGTCTAAGATGTTTACATTGATTATCATCGCAGTCATTGGCCTCTGGTTCTACGGCAAGCACCGCATCAAGCGTGCGGTGGCCCACGTTGAGCAACAAATGCCATTTTCTGATCAAAGCATGAACGGTTCCCGCCGTGATGCCTTTGAAGGACAATTCGAAGAAATTAAAACTACGAAAATTAAGTAAGCAAATACGCCATAACGTACTCGTTATGGCGTATTATTTTTGCTATAATGGTTAGAAAGTTCTGATGTAGATGGAAAATAGATTAATCTGCGCGTATGGGACGTTTTAAGCGGTCGTCAGAGAACGGCCAAAACGATATAAGGGGACACTTCATGAAGAAATTGTTGATTGCTAACCGTGGGGAAATTGCCGTTCGTTTAATTCGAGCTGGTAAAGAATTAGGGATTAAGACGGTAGCTATTTTTGCCAAGGAAGATGAGTTTGCCCTTCACCGTTTCAAGGCGGACGAATCTTATCTAGTTGGTGAAGGTAAGGCACCGATTGCCGCTTATTTGGATATTGACGATATTATTCGAATTGCTAAGGAAACTGGCGCTGATGCCATTCACCCAGGGTATGGGTTCTTGTCTGAAAACGACGAATTCGCGGCGGCTGTTGAAGCGGCTGGCATTAAGTTTGTCGGGCCACGCGTTGAACACTTGAAGATGTTTGGTGACAAGATTACGGCTAAGCAAGCCGCAATTAAGGCTGGCGTGCCAACGGTACCAGGAACTGATCACCCAGTTGAATCAATTGAAGAGGCGTTGGCTTTTGGTGCTGAGCACGGCTATCCCTTGTTTGTTAAGTCAGCAGCCGGTGGTGGTGGTCGCGGTATGCGTGTTGTTGAACACGATGATGAACTACGTGAAGCCTTTGAACGTGCTGCTTCTGAAGCCCAACAAAGCTTTGGTAAGGCTGAAATTTATCTAGAAAAGTATCTACAAGATCCTAAGCACGTTGAAATTCAAATTTTGGCGGATGAACAAGGCGAAGTGATGCACTTGTTTGAGCGTGACTCATCAATTCAACGACGTCACCAAAAGATTATCGAGTTTGCACCAGCGGTTTCTGTATCCGTTGATCTGCGTCGTCGTATCCAAGATGCTGCGGTCAAGTTGATGCAAAGTGTCGATTATCAAAGTGCTGGAACCGTTGAGTTTTTGGTTGATGGGGACGATTTCTATTTCATCGAAGTTAACCCACGTGTGCAAGTAGAGCACACGGTAACCGAAGAGATTACTGGCGTGGACATTGTGAAGTCACAATTGTTGATTGCTCAAGGTTACGGCTTGCATGAAGCGCCATTAAACATTCCAGCCCAAGATAAGCTGTTGGCAGTCGGCGTGGCAATTCAATCACGTATTACGACGGAAGACCCAGCCAATAACTTCATGCCTGATACCGGTAAGATTGATTGGTACCGTTCACCAGGTGGAACTGGCATTCGTCTAGATGCTGGTAATGTGTACGCTGGTGCCACTGTGACACCATTCTTTGACTCATTGTTGGTTAAGGTTGTGGCACACGGAACTGACTTCACTGAAGCAGTTGATAAGATGCAACGCGCCTTGAACGAGTTTGCCATTCGTGGAGTTAAGACGAACATTCCATTCTTGAAGAATGTTTACGCACACCCAACGTTCCGTGCAGCTGATGCGCCAACAACGTTTGTGGACAAGCACCCAGAGTTGTTTGAAATTGCGCCAGAAAAGGAACCGGACCGTAAGTTGTTGCGCTATGTTAGTGAGACAACGGTTAACGGTTTCCCAGGAATTGATCACGATTACCAGAAGCTCTATGAGCCATTGTATTATCAAGCAAACGCTGATTTGGTGTTGCCGTCTGATTTGGTAACGGCCAAGGACATCTTGGACGCCCAAGGACCAGATGCGGTGGCACAATGGGTGAAGAACCAAGATAAGGTTTTGTTGACGGACACGACGATGCGTGACGCGCACCAATCATTGTTCGCCACACGCATGCGTACGAAGGATATGTTGGCAATTGCGGATGAAACGCAGTTGGCGATGCCGAACCTCTTCTCAAACGAGATGTGGGGTGGTGCCACATTTGATACGGCCTACCGTTTCTTGGGTGAAGATCCATGGGAGCGTCTTCGTGCGCTGCGTGAGAAGATGCCACGTACATTGATGCAGATGCTGTTCCGTGGTTCAAACGCCGTTGGTTATCAGAACTATCCAGATAACGTACTTGAAGAGTTTATTCGCTTAGCAGCGACGAACGGAATGGACGTGTTCCGTATCTTCGATAGTTTGAATTGGTTGCCACAGATGGAAAAGTCAATCCAATATGTGCGCGACAACAACAAGATTGCCGAAGTTGCGATGGCTTACACGGGTGATATTTTGGACCCAACGCGTAAGAAGTACACGCGTGATTATTACGTAAACTTCGCTAAAGAGTTGCAGAGTGCCGGTGCGCACATGATTGCGATTAAGGACATGGCGGGCTTGTTGAAGCCTGAAGCTGCTTATGAGTTGGTTAGCACGCTGAAGGATGCGGTTGATGTGCCAATTCATCTTCACACGCACGATACAACTGGTAATGGCGTTTACACATATGCACGTGCGGTTGATGCGGGGGTGGATGTTATCGACGTCGCGATGTCAGCCTTGTCAGGAACGACATCCCAGCCATCAATGGGTGCAACCTATTACGCGTTGAGTGGTAATGCCCGTCAACCAGAATTGAACATGCCGGCCGTTGAGCACATTAACAGTTACTGGGCCCAAGTTCGACCATACTACGGTCAGTTTATGAGCAAGATGGTTGGTGCCCAAACGGACATCTTCGAAGTCGAAATGCCGGGTGGTCAATACTCTAACTTGCAACAACAAGCGCAAGCATTGCGTTTGGGTGACCGTTGGGATGACGTGAAGACGATGTACGCTACTGTTAACCAAATGTTTGGTGACATCGTCAAGGTGACGCCGTCATCAAAGGTTGTTGGGGACATGGCACTGTTCATGGTTCAAAATGATTTGACGCCAGAAAAGGTGTTGGCGGAAGGTCAAACATTGGACTTTCCACAATCAGTTGTTGATTTCTTTGCAGGTGATCTTGGCCAACCGGTTGGTGGTTTCCCAGAAGATTTGCAACAAGTCGTGTTGAAGGGTCGCAAGCCATTGACGGTGCGTCCTGGTTCATTGACACCAGCGGCCGACTTTGAGGTGATGACGGCTGAAATCGAAGCGATTTTGAAGCGTAAGGCAACCCCAGAAGAGATTATTTCGTACATCTTGTACCCACAAGTGTTTAAGGATTATGTGGCCAACCAAGAAAAGTTTGGTCCAATGACGTTCTTGGATACACCAACATTCTTCCAAGGGATGCGTGTTGGTGAGCGTGTGGATATCGAAATGGGACCTGGAAAGGTTGTTATCTTCCAACTCCAAGAAATTGGTGAAGTTGATCCAGAGGGTATGCGTACGTTGTACTTTGATGTGAACGGTACGCCAATTGAGATTGATGTGCTAGACGAATCCGTCCAAGTTACAACAGTTGCCCGTCGTAAGGCAGAGCCAACGAATCCAAATGAGATTGGCGCAACAATGGCTGGTAATGTGTTGTCAGTTCACGTTGAAAATGGTCAAGCGGTGAAGCAAGGTGACGTCATGATTGTGACGGAAGCCATGAAGATGGAGACGACTGTGCAAGCGCCATTCGATGGAACGGTTAAGTTTGTCCACGTTGCTGCTGGTGAAGCAGTGGCGGGTGGTGACTTGTTGATCGAAGTTGAACCAGGCTAAGGAGAGTTCACATAAAAATCATATTCTTTGGCTAGAATGTACCTAAAGTAAGCGATGTAACATACTTTGGGGAACAGAGGGAAGGACATGTTTTTTAAGAGACGCGAACGCCTATTTCGGAACTGGTGGAACAGTGGTTTGCAGCCTGATGATGTTGAAAACGAGCTTAAAACAACGTACAACATCCATGAAAAATTGCTGATTGTAGCGAATATCGTGCTGTTTTTTCTAACAGCCGGACTATTCTACGGGGAATTGTGGCCCTACAGTGGCATCTCATTAGTTGCGCTAGTGGTTGCGATTGTATTACTCGCTATCAGGCAACTGATGCGAGCGGTCTTGTTTAACGATATCGTGCGTTACCGTGATTGGTATCATGTGCAAACACAGATTGAAAAGTTAATGAAATAACATAAAACGCAGTCAACTACTAGTTGTTGACTGCGTTTTTGCGTAAAATAGAATTACTGAAAAATGATGAGGTGAAGACATGCGACAATGGTGGCAAAGTAAATTAATTTTAGGCGTTGGCATGGTAGGCATGTTGCTATACGTCTTGCAAAGTGTGATCGCGACGATTATTTGGCCAGCGTATCGGATGGTCGCCTATCCATTGGCTATTCTCACGGCGCCTGATTCACAATATGCGACAGCATTTAAGGGATTGCAACTGATTGCTGGCTTGTTGATTGCGGTGAGTTTAGCAGCGCTATGGCGTTATTCACGCTATAAGGACTACACGGACTTGGTAAAAACGGTTCAACAGTTGATTCTGGTTTGGTTGGCTGGCGTCTTGCTAAACTTTATTTGGCCATTGAACAGTATCGTGGAGGCAGTGCTGCGACCAGCTGTATCAGCCCGTAATATCGTGTTTGGACTGTTGATCATCCTGCTTGGCTGGACAATCTGGCGCGTGGGGAGTGCTGCGCAAATACACGACATGACGACGTTGGCCAATGGCTTAAAGCTCTTTGCAATTTTGTACGTCCTATTTAATTTTTTGGAATTTGCAGTGACGTTAATTGGCTGGCAACTGTCAGGATTCTTTGATGTGTTGGCGATTGACGTCTTGGCGGTTGCCATGGGATACATCAGTTGGTACTTCATGCGTTTAGCTGAATAACCCTTTTTTCTACCATCCGTTTAACACAGTGCTACACTATAAGTGTTGAAAGAGATATGAAATGAATAAATTCAGACTAACTCTGAAGGAGGATGGAAAGATGTATTTGACAATTACTGACGCTGCAATGGAAAAGATTAACCCAATTTTGAAGGCTGAGCCAGGTCGTCGTTTGATTATGATGTATGAAGACGGGGTTTCACCTTACTCACACCACGGTGAAGTTGCCATGCAAGTTTCATTCGTGTTCGCTGTTATTCGCGGTGATCAACCTTTGGAGCCATGGTTTGACGAGACAATCGATTCAAACATCGGCCCATTGCCAATCAAGGGTTACTCAAAGGACTACATGGTGCCAAACATGGTTTTGGACGTTAAGAAGTTCGGTGGGGTTGTGTTGCGTGGTGACGCTGGTGTTATCGATGATACGCCAGAAATTCGTGACGAAACTGAGGCAACTGATTAATAAAGAATTTTAATTAAGCATCTCGCCTTTGCGGGGTGCTTTTTTGTACCCTGTTTTGAAAGTTTGATTTGGGTTCGTGGCTTACAATGTGTAAACTTGAAGTACTAGGACACATTGAAAGACGGGGATGTTCATTTGGCAAAAAAGAAAATTGTGATTGCAGGGGGCACTGGCTTTGTTGGTCAAGGTATTATCAGTGCATTATCACCAGAAAAATATGACATTCATGTGCTGACGCGCCGACACGTAACAACCGATACCGAGTCAGTAACGTACCACCAAGTTGATTATCACGTAACTGATCAGGTGTTAGCGGTGATTGGGGATGCGGATTGGGTGATTGATGTGATTGGCATTCTGTTGCCGAATCCGATTAAGCATCAAACGTATGCCAATAGCAGCGTTTTACCGGCGGAATTTTTAATTGACGCTGTACGCGCCTGCCCAGAGGTTAAGTTCATGTTCGTGTCGGCCAATTACGCACCTTTCTTCATGGCACCATACATGCGTGCGAAGCAAGAAGTGGAGAATTACATGGCTTTGCGTTTGCCACAGCGAGCAACGACGCTGTATCCAGGTATTATTTATGATAGGAAACGCCAGATGAGTTATTACGTTGGTCGTATCTTGTCCAAGCTTCCCGCTAAGCGACTTAGACCAATTACGTTGGCTGACTTGGCGAAGGAAGTGACGCGCATTCTAGATGGGCAAAATAGTGGTTTGGAAAAGCGACGCTAATTATTTCGAACTTATAAATCTATAGTCTGGTATAAGGTTGGCCTGTTTCAATATAATATATACAAAGATTTTGAAACGGAGTGTAGCAATGATTAATCAACGAGCTTCAACGATAAACGTCAACCAAATGCGCGACATGCTAAGTACGTCGGGCCTAAATATCGGGGTAGAAGTCGAAGAACTCACGAAATTTGCCCGCATGTATCAAACGTACGAGTCTGCGCAACATGAGATTGCGACGAAATTAGAAAATCTTGATGCTGAGTTTCAAATGAACTATAACCATAACCCAATCCATCATTTGGAGGGACGCATGAAGGATCCGCAAAGTTTGTTTGGCAAGTTGCAACGGAAAAACTTGCCAATGACTGTGGATATTATTCCAGATAACATCTTTGATATCGCGGGCATTCGCGTCATCACGAATTATATTGATGACATTTACACGGTTGAACGTTTGTTAGTCGCCCAAGATGATGTCACTTTGTTAAAGCGCAAGGATTATGTCGAAAATCCTAAGCCAAGTGGCTATCGCAGCTTGCACTTAGTGGTTGAAATTCCCGTCTTCAGGTCGACGGGTGTTGAACGTGTACCGGTTGAGATTCAAATCAGAACAATCGGTATGGACATGTGGGCCAGCTTGGAACACAAGTTGCGCTACAAAACTGACGCAGAACGTGCTGAAGAGTTTGCTGATAACTTGATTGGTTATGCGAATGAGCTGAATCAAATTGAGCAAAATTTCCAGAATATTCATCGCGAATTATAATGAACTGCCACTTTAAATTAAAATTACATTAGAAAATATGTTGGCATTTTTTAATGTAGCAAATATACTTACTTTATCGACAACGACGAGATGAAGTAAGTCCTGAAAAAATCACAGAGAGCCAACGGTTGGTGTGAGTTGGTATTTGGCAAGGGGTGAAAATGGTCTTTGAGTCAGAGTTGATGTGAGCAGATTTGCAAGCATTAACCGGGTGCGCCCGTTATCGCGCAAACGTATATCCGGCGACCGTTGACTAGTCCGGTCAGAAGGCGTACGTATGAAGCCCTTTTTGGTGATAAAAAGGGAAAACTGGGTGGTAACACGATTATGTCGTCCCAGGATGTCCATTTGGATGTCCTGGGACTTTTTTTGTGGAAAATCCAACCGACAGCATCGAATTAACGCGGGATTCGATGTGAGTTAATGAATAATGAGGGAAATAGGGATGAGTAGTAATCGAGAGAAAAATTTACAGGTATTATCGGATTTAGTTGCGATGCCAAGTGTTTCGGCTCGTCGAGAGGGATTAGATGTTGCAGCAAAATATTTAAGAGATGTCTTTCGTGACGCCGGCGCAGAAGTTACGTATGATGACAGTTTTCCAGCGCCGTTTGTCCTCGCTAAGTTTTTAAGCAATCGACCAGATGCGAAGACGTTGGTGCTCTATAACCACTACGATGTACAACCGGAAGATCCAATTGCGCTATGGGAAACTGATCCGTTTACGTTGACCGAAAAGGATGGGCGACTATATGGACGTGGTGTAGCGGACGATAAGGGTCATATCACGGCACGATTGGAAGCAGTTGAAGATTATCTTGCACTGCATGAAACATTGCCAGTAAATGTGTACTTTGTAGTTGAAGGTGCTGAAGAGTCTGGATCTGAACATTTTAAGGATTACCTAGAAAAGTATGCTTATGAATTTGAAAATGTCGATTTAGTTATTTGGGAATCTGGAACTGTCCATGGTGATGATCGTTTGGAGGTGTTCGGGGGTAATAAGGGGATTATTACGTTCACGCTTTCAGCACAGACGGCGGCAGAAGATATTCATTCATCGTTTGCGGCAGTCGTTGATTCAGCGGCTTGGCGTTTGATTGATGCCATCGCGTCACTAAGAGGACAAGATGGTGAAATTCTAATTGATGGGCTTTATGAGACAGCTCGCGAGCCGAATGAACGCGAGCAAGCTTTAGTACGGGGTGGTGAAGTCACACCAGCAAGTTTGAAACGTGACTTTGGGTTGAGACGGCCGTTATTGACTGAGACGACGGGTGAGGATTTCTATGACAATTTGTTCTTTAAGTCCAACCTGAATATTGAGGGAATCCAAAGTGGGTATCAGGGTCCGGGCGTTAAAACAGTCACACCAGCAAGCGCGACGGCTAAGTTGGAAATTAGATTAGTACCAGGCCAAGAACCACAAGATGTGTTTGACAAACTAGTGGGTCAGCTAAAACGAAATGGATTCGGCGATGTTGAAGCGACGTTAACATTAGCGACGCCAGGATACCGTTCAGACATGTCAGCACCACGAATTCTGTCGTTGGTCACATTGGCTGAACAGCTGTACCACACCGTCGAAGTGGCACCAACATCGGCTGGTACCGGCCCAATGTACTGGGCGATCAAATACATTGGCGCACCGATTGCAGCAGTTGGGTTAGTTTATGATGGTAGTCAAATCCATGCGCCAAATGAAAACATTCGGTTAAGTGATTACGAGCATCATGTGGCATTGGTAACTGCACTTATTGCGGATTATTCGGAAAAAGATTAAGGGGAAAATAGATGGTTAATAAGAAGATTTGGCTTGGGGCTGCTGTAACAGTGGCAACGACGATTGCGGTAGGTACGACAGTAATTAATCACGTGAAGGCTGATACTGATGATAAAACCGTTACAGTTGGTATTGTTGGTGATTCATCACGTGAGCTTTGGGAAAATGTGTCTAAGCGTACCGAGAAAAAGTATGGCGTGAAGATCAAAATCAAGGTTTTCAGTGACTATGTAAAGCCCAACCAAGCCCTTGTGGACGGAAGTTTGGATTTGAATGCCTTTCAAAGGAAGGTGTTCTTTGATGATCAAAACAAGAAGCTGGGTAATAAGTTGGTCTCGATTGGTAAAACGGTGATTTCACCGATTCGTTTGTATTCATTGAAGCATGACAAGCTTGCTGACTTGAAGGATGGGGCACAAGTGGTAATTCCAAATGACGCGACGAACGAACAACGCGCGCTCAATTTGTTAGTACAAGCCAAGTTGATTAAGTATAATGAGAGTGTTGATACACCAACTGTAAAGGACGTTACGGATAATCCTAAGAAGTTGGACATTGTTGAAATCGCGTCCGACCAAACTGTGTCAGCATTGAAGTCAGCAGACGCAGCGGTGATTAACGGTAACTACGCACAAGATGCCGGACTAAAGACCAAAAATGTTTTGTTGACGCAAGATGTGTCTAATCCAAAGACGGCATCGCCATACATTAACATCATTGCGGCGCGTAAGGATAAGGCCAAGACGAAAGCCTATCGTGAAATTGTTAAGGTTTATCAGACCAAGACAACTGAAAAGGAAATCAATAAGCTGTACAACGGGTTTGAAAGTGCGGCTTGGAATTTGAAGTAATTGGATCTAAAAAATGCGTGTTTTCCTTGATAAATCAAGCTTAAAATGCGTCAAGTAAAATTACTTGTCACTTTTTTAGGGAAAACACTTGAATTTTCTCAATAAACTGTGTAATATAATTATTTGTAATTTACTAGCTATATTGTAACGGCGCAAGCTTGGGGATTAGCCCAATGCAGCTAATCCTGTCGTTCAAATTAGTGGTGAGGGGCACCTCACAAATTAAATTCAAGGAGTTATGTTAATGCGCATTAACATTTTGTTGGAAGCCGCCGAAACTGGTGAGCGTATCTACTTGACTTCTAAGAACCGTCGTAACACGCCAGACCGTTTGGAGTTGAAGAAGTACTCTCCAAAGTTGCGTCGTGTCACTGTGTTCAAGGAGGTTAAGTAATCATGGCTAAGAAGTCAAAGATCGCTAAGGCTAAGAAGATTGAAGCAACTGTAGAGAAGTACGCTGCAAAGCGCGCTGCCTTGAAGGCTGCTGGTGACTACGTAGGGTTGTCAAAGTTGCCTCGCAACGCTTCACCTGTACGTATGCACAACCGTGATAAGATTGATGGACGTCCTCACGCTTACATGCGCGAGTTCGGAATGTCACGTTTGAACTTCCGTCAATTGGCACACAAGGGCTTGATCCCTGGTGTTAAGAAGGCTTCTTGGTAATCTGCATTTTACCTTAAGTCTTAAAGAGAGCATCTACTTTCGAGTAGGTGCTCTTTTTTTGTCCCATCGATTTGGAAAAGCGTCATACTAAACGTAAGTAATTATTTAATTAATCATCTTCATCGGCCTAGTTGTTTGGCTAGGGTGGCGGAGAATAATTGTTTTTCTAAACAGGAGGCTTATCTCATGTCAGATAAGAAGATTACAGCCGGTTTGGCTGCATTGAAGGTTATGGAAGGTTGGGGTATCGACACAATGTACGGTATTCCTTCTGGAACTTTGAGTGGATTGATGAACGCGATGAGTAATCCTGAGAACAACATCAAGTTCATTCAAGTTAAGCACGAAGAAGTTGGAAGTATGGCGGCTGCTATGCAATACAAGTTCAGTGGTAAGATGGCCGTTGCTGTCGGATCTGGTGGACCTGGTGCTACTCACTTGATCAACGGTTTGTACGATGCTGCTATGGATGCAACGCCAGTTTTGGCAATTTTGGGTTCAAAGCCATCACGTGAATTGGGAATGGATTCATTCCAAGAGTTGAACCAAAACCCAATGTACAACAACATCGCTGTTTACAACAAGCGCGTTGCTGTTCCTGAGCAATTGCCATACATGATTGACGATGCCATCCGCAACGCCATTTCAAAGAAGGGTGTTGCTGTTCTTGAAGTGCCAGCCGATTTCGGATTTGCTGAAATTGACGCTGAGATGAACTACGCTAACCCAATTTACTCTTCTGGTGATGTTTACAAGGAATACGACCCAGTTGCACCTAAGGCTGCTGATGTTGATGCCGCTGTTGAAATTTTGAAGAAGGCTAAGCGTCCAGTAATCTACGCTGGTTTCGGAACAATTGATCACGGTGAGCTTGTACAAGAATTGTCTCGTAAGTTGAAGGCACCTGTTTTGGTAACTGCTAAGAGCTACGAAGCATTCGATTACGACTTTGAGGGATTGATGGGTTCTGCTGGACGTGTTGCTTGGAAGTCAGGTAACGATGTTATCTTCGAAGCAGATACTGTTTTGTTCATTGGTAACAACTACCCATTCTCACAAGTTGAGAACTTCATGGCTGGTGTTAAGCACTTTATCCAAATCGACAGCAACCCAGCTCGTCTAGGACGTCGTCACAAGGCTGACGTTGCTATGTTGGCTGATGCCGGTTTGGCAGTTGAAGCATTGTTGGAGAAGGTTGAGCCAGTTGCTGAGTCAGCATGGTGGAACGCTGCTTTGAAGGATGCCCAAAACTGGCGTGACTACATGCACAAGATTGAGACGAAGACGGAAGGCCCATTGGAGGCTTACCAAGTCTACAACGCCATCAACAAGTACGCTGATGAAGATGCAATCTTCTCAATTGATGTTGGTGACACGACGCAAATGTCAATTCGTCACTTGCACATGACACCAAAGAACATGTGGCGTACGTCACCATTGTTCGCAACGATGGGTATTGCCATCCCTGGTGGAATTGGTGCCAAGAACGTCTTCCCAGATCGTCAAGTATTTAACATCGCCGGTGACGGTGCCTTTGCGATGACTGATTCAGATATTGTGACGGCGGTTCGTTACAACATGCCTGTTATTAACGTTGTTATGACGAACACGCAATACGGCTTCATCAAGGATAAGTATGAGGATACGAACACTTACCGTAACGATGAAATCGTTGACTTTGGTGACGTTGACTACGCCAAGATTGCCGAAGCACAAGGTGCCGTTGGTTTGACGGTTAACAGCATTGCAGACATCGATAAGGTGATGCAAGAAGCCGTTGACTACTACAAGCAAGGCCGTGTTGTTGTGGTTGATGCTAAGATTACGAAGGAGCGTCCAATTCCTGTTGAAGGATTGAAGCTTGATCCAGCCCTAGCATCTGAAGAAGAAATTAAGACTTTCAAGGAGCGTTATGACGCACAAGAACTTGTGCCATTCCGTAAGTTCCTTGAAGAAGAAGGACTTAAGTCACAAGTTGTTAAGGTTAACGACGAAGACACGAAGTACAACTTCTAATTTAAGATAGTATCGAAGCAGCTACAATTATGTGGCTGCTTCTTTTTTGCGTTATGGGGCAAATTGCCAAAATAGCTAAGTCAACTCGATTTCGATTTGTTATAGTAAGTATGGGGGTTATTATGCGTACTTTTTATAACATTGCAGATTTGAGTTTGCCGGTAATGGCCGAACATCTTGGGGCTGAGTGGAATCAGGGGGTTATCATTCGTCACCAAGGCTTCCCACATTTTCATTGGTTACAAACGCAATCAGGAATGGGGGCTTTTTGGGTACGAGATAAACGCTATGAATTATCGCCAGGGATGGGGATTTTGATTGCACCGGGTGTGCCACATCGGTATGAACCTTTGGGTAAACGGCCATGGCAAGTACGTTTTGCGACATTCCAGGGGCAACTAGTGGATGACTTACTGAAGCAAATGGTGAATAGCGAGTTTGTTTTAGTTGAAGCAACAGAAGCCAAATTATATGCCGCATTGCACGAGCAGTTAATGCAACAATTAGCAACTGATCCGGTAGATGATTTGGCTGTATCAACGACGGCTTATCGACTTTTGTTGGGCTTAACGCGTCAACAAAAACAAACCATCGATCAACACCAACCAGACTATCAACATTATGTCGGACCGGCTATCACATATATGCAGAATCATTTTGCTGAAAATATGTCGATTGCAGAGGTGGCGGAAGACTTATCGGTTTCAACGCAGTATTTGAATCGTGTATTCAAACGTCTCGTCCAACAAACACCGAATGAGTATTTGACGCAAATCAGAATTAGTAATGCGAAAAAATTGCTGATTTCTCAGCGTCATTTACGTGTCGAAGCGGTCGCTAATCTAAGTGGTTATCAAGACCCCACGTATTTCGGTAAAGTTTTTAAAAAGCAAACCGGTGTTAGTCCGTTAAATTATCGCCAATGGCAAACATGAAATAGTGAACCAGCAGTTTTCTGCTGGTTTTTTTGTGCGACAATTCACACGGTTTCAATAAATCATGATATTTGGTTATAAAAGTGCCTTTTTAGCTAATGAAAGCGCTTTATTATAAGTGAGTAGGTTAATTATGAAACCAAATATCGGGGGATATAAGTATGAAAAATGTGAAGCAGTATCTGTCTTATGCGGCAGGTGCGTTTGGACACGATGCGTTCTATGCAACGCTTAGTACGTATTTTATGATTTTTGTGACGGGTCAATTATTTGATACGCCAGATAAAGCGTTTAATAATCAAATGATTGGTTGGGTGACAACAATGATTGTCGCCATTCGTTTGATTGAAATTGTGTTTGATCCAATTATTGGGGGAATTGTTGATAACACACGGACACGATGGGGAAAGTTTAAGCCATGGCTGATTATCGCAGGATTTATTAGTTCATTCTTGCTGGTGGTTATTTTTACTGACTTTGGGGGCTTAGCAACATCACACCCATTCCTTTACTTGGTATTGTTTGGGATTGTGTTTGTTACGTTGGATGCGTTTTACTCATTTAAGGACATTGCTTTCTGGTCAATGTTGCCAGCTTTGTCATTGAATAGTAGTACGCGTGAGAAGTTTGGAACGGTAGCCCGCTTTGGGTCAACGCTAGGTCAACAAGGTGTACAAATCGTGGTTGTGCCATTGGTTATGTTCTTCTCAATGGCCTTTGCCAGGGCACATACTGAAACAAAGACTGGTTGGTTCTGGTTCGCCATTGTGATTGCGGTCATCGCTTACCTTGGTGCTTTGCTAACTGCAGCCGGCACTAAAGAAGAGGACAATGTCGTCCGTCAAAATACGGAAAAAGTTGGTGTACTTGAAGTCTTTAAGGTTGTTGCAAAGAACGATCAATTGATGTGGCAAGCCGTTTCTTACATTATGTTCGCGCTTGCGTATGTTGTCACAAACTCACTATTGTTGTACTATTTCAAGTACGTTATGGGTGCTGACAATGAGTTTTACTTGGTTGGTATTTTCACAGCAATTGAAGGGATGATTTCAGTTGCCATCTTCCCAACGTTAACGAAGTTTTTGGCTCGTCGCACTATTTTCTTTAGTGGAGCGGTTGTGATGTTAGCTGGTTACTTGTTGTTTATGGTCGCAGGTAACAATTTGGCGTTGGTTTTGACGGCTGTCACGATGTTCTTTATGCCATACCCAATCATGTTCTTGGTTGTGTTGATGACCATTACCGACTCAGTGGAATATGGTCAATGGAAGCTTGGCACTCGTCACGAATCAGTGACATTGGCAATTCGACCATTGTTGGATAAGTTGGCAGGTGCGTTCGCTAACGGTGTTGTCGGATTCGCTGCGGTTGTAGCCGGGATGACTGGTAGCGCTAAGCCATCAGATATCACTGCACATGGCCTAAGTATGTTTAAGATGTTTATGTTCTATGGTCCAATGGTCTTGATCATCGTGTCAGTTTTGATTTACTGGCGTAAGGTGACGTTGACTGAAGTACGTCACGCTGAGATTGTGGCGGAATTGGAAGCACGTTTGAAGGAGAATTAAAATGGTTTATGAATTAAATCATGAGTTAGCACAATCATTCGAGAAGCGTTTTGGCTATGAGCCGGCGAAGTTGTACTTTTCACCAGGTCGCGTGAATTTGATTGGTGAACACACCGATTATAATGGTGGTCATGTTTTTCCAGCTGCAATTAGTGTTGGGACGTATGGCGCGATTGCACCACGTGATGATCAAGAGATTCGCACCTATTCAGCGAACTTCCCAGAGGCTGGGATTCAATTGATTGCATTGGATGATATCGCATTGCGTCAATATGATACATGGATTAAGTACTTGCGCGGTGTGATTACTGAAATGGCCAAGTTTGGCTACCCCGTAACAAAAGGGTTTGACTTGGCAATTGTTGGTGACATGCCAACAGCATCAGGGCTGTCATCATCAGCTTCATTGGAAATGTTGCTCATTAATATGCTAGCTGATTTGATGGGATATGAGATTGATAAGTTGACCATTGTGAAGATGGGGCAAGCAGTTGAAAATGATTATCTTGGACTAAAAACAGGTATTATGGATCAATTTGCTGTCGCCTTTGGTGAAGACGAACAGGCCATCTTCTTGGACACTAACACGCTTGAATATGAGATGGTACCGGCCGAGTTTGGTGAGTATCGTTTGTTGGTCATGACGACTAATAAGAAACGTGAATTGGTTGATTCAAAGTACAACGAACGTCGTGCGGAGACGGAAGCAGCATTGGCTTTGCTCCAAGAAAGTGTTGATATCCAAACGTTGGGTGATTTGACGACGGACCAATTCTTGGCAGCGTCAGCGTCATTAACGGCTGATAATGAGGTCATTATGCGTCGCGCGCGTCATGCGGTGACTGAGAACCAACGTACGGTAGAAGCAAAGGCAGCTTTGCAGGACCACGATTTGGAAACGTTTGGGCAATTGTTAACAGCGTCGCACAATTCGTTGCGTGATGATTATGAGGTAACTGGTGTTGAGTTAGATACATTGGTCGACGCAGCGTTGGCACAAACTGGCGTGCTAGGTGCTCGTATGACTGGTGCTGGATTTGGTGGTTCAGCCATCGCGTTAGTTGAAGAAGCCCGTGTACCTGAAATCACGGCAGCAGTTGGTGAAGTCTACACCAACAAAATTGGCTACCAGCCATCATTTTTCGTCGCCGAAATTGTTGCTGGTACGCATGAAATTAAGTAGAGGAAGTCGTTATGTTAGATTCACATAGTAGTCAATTGGTCTTAGATTTCGTGGCATGGGGTGTTAAGCTACAGGCCTATTCAGAAATGGAAACAGTCTATCGCACTAACTTAGTCTTGGCTGAACTCGGTCTAGATGGGATTGTTGATGGACAGACAGGGAATACTGAGCGCTCGCTAAGTGAATTGACGACGTTGTTGCTGGATATTTCTGATAAGACACCCGATGAGCGCTGGCAACTAGATGTGATGCGAGCACGTTTGCTGAACATTGTGACGCCAACACCTGATCGACTACAAAGCAATTTTGAAAAGTTGTATGCCCAGAGCCCTGAAAAAGCAGTTGCTTATTACTATGACTTAAGCCGGGCCGTTGAAAACGTTAAAGTAGCTGATATTCAAAAGAATATTGCCTACGAAGCGACATCTGATTTTGGTGATTTGGAAATTACGATTAATTTGTCGAAGCCGGAGAAGACGACGGCAGAAATCAAGGCGGCTGCGGCTGCACCAAAAGCGGCGTATCCGCCAACTGCCTTGGATTATACGAATGAAGGGTACGCCGGCTCGATTACACAAGCACCGCGTGCAACACATCGCTTTATTCGTGAATCATTGCAAGGGCAAACATGGGGCTGGCATTATTCGCCATATGCATACTTTGGGGAGCATGCGATTTTTGTTGACTTTGAACGCGAGACGATGGTGATCAATCAATCAACGTTTGAAAACTTGCTGACGATTGTTGAACGCTATCCAATGTACTTTGTGGGCTCGAATGCGGATTTGCCAATCGTTGGTGGATCAATTTTGTCACAAGAACATTTTCAAGGTGGACGCCATGTTTTTCCGTTGATGAAGGCGCCGACAGAATGCGAAATTCCAATGCCGGCCTTTCCGGATATTCGAGCTGATATTGTCCGTTGGCCGATGACAACCATTCGTTTAACGGCAACCGATAAAGAGAAGCTAGTAGCAGCCAGCGAATTTATTCGTGAAGCTTGGCAAGGATACTCGGATGACCGTTTGGATATTCATGCGACGAGTGAACGTGGTGAACAACAGCATACGGTGACACCGATTGCAATGAAGCGTCCGGGATTATACGTCATGTATTTGGTTTTGCGTGATAATGGGACGTCGGCTGAATACCCAGAAGGCATTTTCCATCCCCACCCAGACGTGCAACATATCAAGCGCGAAAATATCGGCTTGATTGAAGTGATGGGGTTGGCTATCTTGCCAGCGCGTTTGAAGGATGAACTCGGTGATGTTGAAGCATTCTTGCTTGGTGAGGTAGGCATCGAACAGGTCGCTGAAGGGCACCGACCATGGGCTGAAATGTTGGCCCGTGAACATACGGTGACGCCTGACAATGTCCATGAAATTGTGCAACAAGCCGTTGGACAGGTGTTTGCTGAAGTGCTGACTCATGCAGGGGTCTATAAGTATGACGCCAGTGGTCGTGAGGGACTGAAGCGCTTTATCGCACATCTAACAGCAGCAGGTAAATAACAGTCAAATGGCACTTCCAACAGTGTTGGAGGTGCCATTTTTCAAAAATGATTTGTAAGCGCATACAAAAGAGGAGGGAAACATGGAAGCGAAACTTGAATGGTTAGATGATCCACGTGTATTCCGTGTTAGCAAACTGCCAGCGCACAGTGATCACGAAATCTATCGAGATAAGGTAGATTACAAGGCGGGAAACCAAGCTGATACGTTGTCACTGGATGGTGAGTGGGATTTTCATTACGGAGCATCACCGCGCGAACAAACGGAACAGTTTTATGATCCACAGGAGGTAGCGACGCGGGCGGAATTTAATAAAATTTCGGTTCCTGGCCACATCCAATTACAAGGATATGGTCAAATCCAATACATTAACACACTGTATCCATGGGATGGGCAACAATACCGTCGTCCACCATTTATGGATGGGGATACACAGGGGGTGCCGGGCATTTTCAGTGACGCACCGGATAATCCGGTTGGCGAATATGTTAAGGTCTTTGATTTACCAACGCATTTTGAAAATAAGCGGATGCATATCACATTTGACGGTGTGGAACAGGCGATGTATCTGTGGGTGAACGGTAACTTCGTGGGCTATTCTGAAGATAGTTTTAGCCGAGCTGAGTTTGACATAACTGAACAGTTACATGCAGGACAAAATATGATTGCAGTAGCTGTTTATAAGCTAAGTACGGCAGCGTTTATTGAAGATCAAGATATGTTCCGCTTCTCGGGTATCTTCAGAAGTGTGCGGTTGCGGGCATTACCTGAAATTGACGTGACGGACGTCGCTATTAAGCCAACTGTGCATGGTCGCAACGGCATGATTGATGTCACGTTGCAGTTATCAGCAACAACACCAGTGACGGGTAACGTTCAGATTGCAATTTTAGACCATAATCAGCAATCGCTATTAGAAACGAAGATTAGTGCTGCCGAGCAAGTGCGTCTGGCAGACTTGCTTGTGCCAGACATTGCACTGTGGTCTCACCAACAGCCAAATCTTTATCATTTGCAAGTGACGGTGACCAATGGAAGCGGTGATGAGGTTGCTTTTGTGGATTATCCATTTGGTTTCCGAACGATTGCAATCGGCGCTGATAATCAGTTGCAGTTGAATGGACACCGCTTGTATCTGAATGGGGTGAACCGTCACGAATGGTCGCCTGAAACGGGGCGTGCGCTTAACGAAGCCGATATGCGCCAGGATATGCGTGTTATTCAAGAAAATCATATCAATGCGGTGCGAACATCCCATTATCCAAACCAAGTGCCTTGGTATTTCATGGCCGATGAAGCCGGTATTTATTTGATGGCGGAAACGAATTTGGAATCACACGGTACCTGGCAGAAGATGGGACAAGTTGAACCATCCGTTAACGTCCCTGGTTCACATGCGGCTTGGCATGATGTCGTAATGGACCGGGCACAGAGCAACTATGAGCAATTTAAGAATCACGTGTCGATTCTGTTTTGGTCGCTGGGTAATGAATCGTATGCTGGCGATAACATCGCGGATATGAATGCGTACTTTAAGCAGGTTGATCCAACGCGACTAACGCACTATGAAGGGGTCTTCCATAACCGTGAGTATGACGACCAGATTTCAGATGTGGAAAGTCGGATGTATGCCTCGCCGGCTGATATTCGGACATATCTGACTGAACAACCTAAGAAGCCTTATCTAAACTGCGAGTTCATGCATAGCATGGGTAATTCAGTGGGGGGCTTTGACGAATACATGACCTTGTACGATGAGTTCCCTTCATATGGCGGTGGTTTCATTTGGGATTTCAAAGATCAGGCGTTGTGGCAAGATGATCCAATTACGGGGCAACGATTTTTAGCCTATGGTGGTGACTTTAACGAGCGCCATTCTGATTATGAATTTTCAGGTAACGGTATTGTCTTTGCCGACCGTCAGTTGAAGCCAGCAATGCAAGAGGTGAAATATTTCTATGAGCGATATGAAAACAAATAAATTGAAGGTTGTGTATGGTGATGGCGTCCTTGGGATTCATGCAGCCGATACGCATTACCTATTCAGTTATGAAAAAGGTGGCTTGGAATCGTTGCGTGTGAACGACGTTGAGTGGTTGTACCGTGTACCAAAGCCGGCTTTCTGGCGTGCAACCACGGACAATGACCGTGGTAATGGCTTTTCAACTAAGAGTGCGCAATGGTTTGGCGCCGACCAGTTCAGTGCGGCCGTTGATTTCAGCGTTATGGTCGACGGGGTTGAGATTGCCAAGCCCGTGGCGCCTGAAAACAATCGATACGATAATCAGCAAACGGCCGATAAAGTAAAAATCACGTTCAACTATCAGACAACGACGTCGCCACAAACAACGGTGTTGGTGAGTTATGAGGTAGTTAATGGTGGTGAGTTAACGATTACCGCAACTTATTTAGGTCAGTCGGACTTGCCAGAATTGCCAGCTTTCGGGTTGCGACTCGTAATGCCCGAGCCAGTTACTGGTTTCACGTATCAGGGGTTGTCGGGTGAAACGTATCCTGATCGTTGGCAAGGTGGTGAACTTGGTATTCATCAAGTTGACGGTCTACCGGTTACGCCATATTTGGTGCCACAAGAAATGGGGATGCATATTAAGACGGACTGGGTGACATTAACCCACAATACCGGTTCTCATTTACGTGTGGATAAGACAGATAATCAATTTGCCTTTTCAGCATTACCATACACGGCGGTTGAATTAGAATCAGCAACTCATCAAAATGAACTGCCACCGGCTCGTCGAACGGTTTTGACGGTTTACGGCGCAGTTCGCGGTGTTGGTGGTATCGATAGTTGGGGCAGCGATGTGCAACCAGCATATCGATTGCCAAGTGACCAGGATTATTCAGTGAGTGTGACAATATCCGTTAACTAAACAAAAGGCGTACCTGTTCAGTGCAGGTACGCCTTTTAATCTATGCTTTGTTTTTTCTGATTTTAAGGCCTTGTAATGCTGGAATGACAAAGCCAACCACGACTATAATGAGAATGATGCTGAATACTGCGACCGGATTCCGTTCACGTAGCAGTGTACCGAGAGACGTTACACGAACTAAAATGCCGAGAAATGTCAGTGTAAGTACATATACTACGAAAATCCAAGACTCTCGGCCAAGTTTACCGAGGACAAAACTCAATAAGAAAATAGTGCCAATAAGGGCAATAATAATTAAATCGTAGGGTGATTGAATCGTAATGTTAAAATCCGACGCAAATTTTTGATTGATGAAAACTAATACGCCTATTGCAATTACCCATAGTATCCCGATACTTATGTAGTACAAATAGGACTTTTTCGCGTAAACACTAGCTGTGATCAGGTTAAAAATGGAAATAACCAGCAAACTACCCACGCTAGCATTTAAAATAGCGTGGACAAGATTAATTTCGAGAACAGGATGTAGAAAATTGGTGAGTAGACTAAAGAGATTAATAATCGCGAAAATCATCAGAAACAAACCGATTGTGGATAATGGTGAAGCGGCATCAAAATTTTTGATTAACTCATCGCCAGTTTCCTTAGGTGTTTGACTAAAAAAGTTTTCAGCAGATTCACCGTTTTGTTGTGCATCAAGAATATCAGCGCTAATTTCATAGAGTGAGGCATTAACTTGTTCCTCATTTTTCAGAAGCGTACGCCCTCGTACGTATACAATCAAGTTTTCCAAGTACGATTTGTTTTCTGGTGTTAATTGATCAGTCAATTGATTGATTTTTAAAATATATGCATCGTTTGCTTTTGTCATAATGAATTCCCCCTGATGTAGTCGTAATGACGGTTACTTAATAATGTTATTAACGATGCTGGTTAAGGCCGTCCACTCTTGATCAAATTCTGCCAAAAATGCTTCGCCAGCGGGTGAAACGAAAAGATATTTGCGATTCGGCCCATCTGGTGATGGCAGCTGTTTACTCGTAAGTTGACCAGCTTTTTCCATTTTTTGTACGATGGGGTAGACGGTGCCACCAGTAATGTCTGTAAAGCCTAGTTTTCGCAACCGTGTTACCAATTCATAACCATAAATAGGTCCTTCAGCGATGACGTGTAGCACAACTCCGCTTAAAATTCCTTTTAGCATTTGTGAATTGTTCATCTGTTTTCTCCACTTACTATTATGTTTTACATACTAGTTGGTTGTGAGTAGTTTGTAAAGCCTACTAGCGATAAGACATGTGTTTATAATTTTGATATTTGTCAATTTTCGTATATTTTGCAAGTGCAACCGCCAGTTGCTTGGCGATATACCGTCATTCTTGTAAAGTTAAAGGGTAGGAATGAGGAGGAAACGAAATGAAGATTGGTGAAAATATTCAACTGCATCGTGAGCAACATGGAATGTCACAACAAGAGTTAGCGGACAAATTGGGAGTAACCCGGCAATCAATTTCAAAGTGGGAAAATGACACAGCGCTGCCAAGTTTCAAGAGTGTGTTGATGATTGGGGATGTTTTTAATCTTTCGCTGGATGAGTTGGTGCGTGGGGATGATCGGTTGATTGAGGAGTATCAAAAGGATAAGGAATTCAAACTTTCACCGACAGAAAAAGTTGTCTTTTCAACTATTGGCATTAGCTTCCTTGCATTTGTATCAGTTAGTATGTGGCCGAGTCTTTTTCAAGGTGTTTGGGTACAAGGATTATTTGAGTTTGCACAACTTGTTGCGTTTGTGGCATTGATGATGAATATTCCTTGGCGAGACGTAAACAAACTGCTTCGTAATCGTAAGTTGTTTTGGTTGTTAATGGTATGGCTACTGCTAGTTGCGACACCGTACATCGTTTCAGCAACGCAAGATACCATTGCAGGATTTAAACAAGGTGTTCAGGAATCGCAGCGTTACTAAATTGCGTGACTGCCATGCAAAATGTTAACATTAACGTACAATCTGAAAGTGAGAATGAACATGAATAATGACGTTGAAGTAATGTTGTACGTAAGTGATGTGAACCGTGAAGCTGATTTTTGGGTGTCATTGGGGTTTGTTGAGCGTGATCGTCAAGATATGGGCGAGACTGAAATGGTGCAAGTGGCACCTTCAGAAGATGGCGCATTCGCGTTGAATATCTTTGACCGTGAGTTCATCAAGGAGAACTCACCGGAAGTCGTTGATAACATACCTTCAATCATGTTCCACTCAGACGACGTGGAAGCGTTGTACAACAAGATGACGGAATTGAATGTCGAAAAGGGTGAATTAGTCGAAATGGGTCTCCAAAAGGTCTTTAACTTTGCGAACCCAGACGGTCTATACTTTGGTGTTTCAGGAATCTAAAGACAAAAAATAAAGGACTTGGTATAGTACCAAGTCCTTTATTTTATAGGTTCGCGTGTTGTGCGTCAGTCATTTCAGTGGCAATCTTGGCCATTTCATCAACTGATTCGTGCATCCCCGTAGCAATCCAGCGGATGGCCAAAGCCAACATACCAGAAGCAGTAAAGTCAGACACATAGTCAATTGACATTGAGTGACTAGCTTGACTACGGAACAATTCCGCGTACAAGCCGTGCATGATATCACGCAAAGGTGGGTAGAATTGTTCGCGAAGGCCGGCATTTAGCAAAACTGCAATTGCCATACCATTAGCTTGCACGAATCCGAAGAATTCGCGTGCAATGATTTCGCTTTCCAACGGTAAGGCAGCGGCTTCCTTCGCAAAGTCATCTGTAAGTTGTTCTACAATCGTCTTGATGACTGCTTCCTTTGTACCAAAATGGCGATAGAAAGCCATCCGTGACACGCCTGCCATGCGGGTAATTTCAGTAACCGCAAGTTGGTCATAGGACTGGCTTTGCAACAAAGTCAGCGTTGCATCAATAATTTGATCGTCAGTCTGCTGACGAATACTCTCCGTTAACATGTTCTTCATGCTTCTAATATACCGAGTAAAACGACTAGCTGTCAGTGATAACCGGCAATCGCAAGGTGACCTTTACTCGCTTTACTAATCCTTTGAAAATGCCATGAAAACTAAAAAAACAAGGCTACAAACGTAACCTTGTCTTAATGATTCGTTAATCAAATTGGCCGCATTAACGGCGTTGATCAATATAGTTTTTCAATTCAGGTGACAAAACCGTCTTAACCTTCGCTAAGTCAGCCTGGTTCGTCGCACCAACCATGGCGTAAAGCTTTGCCAAGTGGTTTTGCCAACGAGTGATTTCAGTAATCAAACCGTCAGTACCTTCATTTAGCACAGTGTGCAAGAAGTGACCGGCAACACCAACCGCTTTGGCACCAAGGATTTGGGCCTTCATGACATCCAATGGGTCTTGAATACCACCAGTAGCAAATACAGTAGGCGCGTTTTCGACCAATTGTGCCTCAAGCAAGCTTTCAGCAGTGGTTTGACCCCAGTCGTAAAGGTAGCCGTGAGCAGCCGTCATTTCACGATTGCGGCGATCTTCAATCACAGCGAAGTTCGTCCCTGAACGACCACCTAAGTTGACGTATTGGGCACCTAAGTCACGAATTTGCGCAATCGTTTCTTGTGACATACCGAAACCGACTTCCTTGATAATGACAGGAACAGACACGGTTTCGATAATGCGCTGTAGCTCTTCAGCCCAAATGTATTCACGATCACCTTCAGGCATGACCACTTCTTGTGCAACGTTGATGTGAACTTCAAGGGCGTTGGCTTGAATCATATCAACAACTTGTTGGGCGTGTTCAGCCGTGTGACCAGCGCCGATGTTGGCCATCACGAAGCCTTCGGGGTTAATTTCACGAACTGACTTAAACGTGGCGATTGCTTCAGGATCCTTCAAAGCGACACTTTGTGAGCCAACGGCCATGGCCAAACCAGTTTCCTTAGCTGCGGTTGCCAGTTGAGCGTTCACTTTACCAGTCTTTTGGCTACCACCAGTCATCGCTTCGATGTAGAAGGGAGTTGTAAAGTTAAAGTAAGGGTCCATCACACTTAAATCAACGTCGGCGACGCGTGTTTCTGGCAACCCTTGGTGAATAATGCGAACGTCGTGTAATGATGACGTTGGGGCATTACGACGGAATTCAGCTTCCGCTAGAGCTAGGTGTTCATCTTTGCGGTGTACGTGGGCAGATTCCATAATCATTTTCTCCTATAAAGTTGCAATTGAGAGTGGTAGCGGTTGGATGCCAGCTGCAAGCCAGGCTTGCGTGAGCGCTTTAGCAACCAACGGATTGTTCGTAATGGCAATCCCGTTATCACCGCCACCAGCACCTGATATTTTAGCACTTGCACCAAGCTCACTCGCGGTTGAAAGGAGTGTTAACAGTTGAGGTGTCATGTATGATAACCCAACTTGGCTGGTATAAGTGAATAGTTGTTCTTGATTCAAACGAAGCGCCGTGGCGACCTTATCGTAGTCCATTCGACGCAGGCCCTCAACTAACATGTTAACAAGTGGCGCCGTGTTTTGGGCCAATAATTGTTTAGCATGTTGCTTATCAGCTGTTGTGGCGCCTTGTGCCAACAGTTGTTGCGTATCCGCTGGTGCTCCTGTCCAACCAACTAACAGTTGCCAATCGGCAGGAAAACCAAGTCGTTCAAGACGAAGGAGTGGCCAGTCGCGAGCGATAATTTCTGAGAAATAACGATTACTGTCAATCCATTCAGTTATAACCTCAGTATCAAATTTGCTATACAAAACCACGCCACCGAGACTGGCAGCAGCGATGTCACCCATTGAACCAGCTTTGAAGTTTGGCGTCGTCAATGTAATTAATGCCGCCAACTTAAAGCGTTGTTCAGGGGTCATTGGCAGTTCGTAGTCGTCAATGACGGCTTTAATAAGCGCGACTACGACGGCGGCTGATGAACCAAGACCAAGTTTTTGACCATTGTCGGCATTTAAATGACTCTTAATGGAAACGGTCAACCCTGTGACAGGTTGACCGTTGTCAAGAAGATAATCATTTAATACCTGCAAAGTGCGAATCACAAGGCGCCAATCATCAGTGAGGGGCAAAGTTGGAAGTTCGCTAACTGGCCAATTTTGCTCGCCCAATTGATCGCTGGAAACCACAAATTGGTCATCCGTGCGACGCGTGACATCAGCAGTGACAAATCGATCAACTGCGATAACAACACTAGGTTGACCACTAAGCGTGACCGCGTATTCACCGGCAAGATAAAGCTTGCCAGGAGCTTTAGCAGTTGTCATTAAATTTCATCTCCTTCAACGATTTTGATTCCCGGGCCAGGTGTTGCAACCTTAATTTGCACACCTGGCAACTCGGCTGTAAGTGCCGCAAGAATCATGTCGGTATCTGATGGTTGTGAAATCAACTTAACGTTTGGACCAGCGTCCATGGTTGCGTACACAGGGACACCTTGTTCACGTAGCTTCTGCGCGATAGTGATGATTATCCAAGACGTATCCGTTAAGTAGTTGAAAGGAGGAACTGATGTAGCGTTGGTTGCATGCATCATCAGTGCATCTGTTTCAGCAAGTTCACCAATTGCGGTTAAGTCATGTGCCTCAATTGCAGTTGTCATATCGTCAACGTGATTATTCGTGTAGTCAACCCACGTTTGATACATCGGTGATGTCGTGAGGGCATGTTGCATGCCACCACGAGAGTCGACCTTCTTAGGTTGATCACTTACGATAACCGTCAATAACTGAATTGGCCAATCGACGTTTTCTTGAAATGCGTGGGCAACCGACGTTTCGCTATCAGTACCACGTTCCCAGATGGCAAAGCCACCAAAGATAGAACGTGAAGCTGAGCCGGAACCCTGTCGCGCAAGACGTGACAAGTCTGCATCTGACAGTGTCAAACCGGCAGCTTTACTGGCAGCACCAGCTAACGCAGCAAATGCTGAAGCTGAAGAAGCCAGGCCGGCGGCAGTAGGGACGTGGTTGATTGAGTGAACGTGGGCGAAACGGGTTTCGCCAGCTAAGTCACGGACCATATCAAGGAAACGGATAACTTTCGTTGCCCCTTTGCCAGTCAATGGTTCACCATCCAAAGTCAGTTCATCAGCGCTCAAAGTATCGTCAAACCAGACTGTTGTATCAGTATAAAATTCATCCAACGTGAGGGACACAGAGGTCGTAGTTGGCATGATGAGTTTTTCGTTTTGCTTACCCCAGTACTTTAGCAACGCAATATTTGTGTGCGCGCGGGCAGTTACATGCATCATGAGTTATCTCCTACATTTGTGGGTAACGTTGAGCCCAAACTTCTTGTGCGCCAGCCGCTTCAAGCGCTTTGATGATGCGTTGTACATCTTCATCGCTTTGCGCAAGGGCGAGCATAGCACCACCAACACCACCACCAGTTAACTTAGCACCAAGGGCACCAGCTTGATTGGCAGCGTTGATTAATTCATCAAGCTTTGGGTGAGAAACACCTAAAGCTGACAAGTGAGATTGGGCGTCGTTCATGTGACGACCCAATGATTGAATATCGTCATTAGCTAGGTCTTCGCGGGTTTCACGAGCGATTTGACCTAGTGCGTCAATGTGCGGACGCGTTGCTTCAGGTTCATTATCAAGTTGCTCACGGACAACTGAGACGGCAAGACCAGTTTGGCCATGTACGCCAGTGTCAGCAATGATTAATGTCCCGTGAAGCGCCATTGACATTGGCTCAGGCTTTTCGCCCTTTACGAACCATACCGGTACATCGTGTGCGGTTGTCGCAGCATCAATACCAGATGGTGAGCCGTGTGTAATGGCTTCTTCAATGTTGGCCCAGCGTTGTAGTTCAGCATCGCTTAATTCTGTCTCGAAGAACGCAAAGAAAGCACGCACAATGGCGATCGCTGAGGCCGCAGAAGACCCCATACCACGTTCTTGTGGAATGCTTGACTGGATACGCAAGGTAAAAGGCGTCTTGATAGCGTTGAAGTGACGGAGCAAACGGACAATTAATTGTCGTACGCCTTCATATACTTCTGCCATGGTCGCTAGAGGGCCTTGATACCCTTGAGCGATTACAATTTGTCCTTCTTCACGAGCCTCGATTGTAGCTGTCATGGCCAAATCCGGTAGGGGTAAGGCGATGGCAGGTTGGCCGTAAACGACCGCGTGTTCACCAAGTAAAATCACCTTGGCGTGGCTAGTACCAGTTGCTAGCTTTTCCACTGTAAAATCACCAATCCATTCTCTAATTGTTTTTTCAAACTGCTATTATCATACCAAAACCCATTATATTAGGGAAATAAATGTGAGGAATTCATGATACAATTAAGGTACTACTAAAAGAAGGTCGTGGTACGCTCTGATGCTAAATCGAGACATCTATGCGGTTGTCGATCTAGAGACAACCCGTACAACGAGCGAATCGGGCCGAATCATTCAGATTGCGGTCGCATTCGTACAAAATAAAAAAGTCATTAACCAATTTTCAACGTTGGTTAACCCTGGCGAGCAAATTCCACGTAACATTACCCAATTAACGGGTATTACACAAAGTATGGTGAAGGGGGCGCCTTTTTTTGAGGACGTCGCCATGACGCTACATGCCATGCTACAAGGCACAATTTTTGTTGCCCACAACGTTAACTTTGATTTGCCGTTTTTGAACGCTGAATTTGAGCGTGTGGGATTAACGGGATTGAAGAGTACTGCATTGGATACGGTGCCACTAAGTCAAATTCTGTGGCCAACTGCACCAGGATATCGTTTGGTTGATATGACCAACTACCTAGCGCTGGAACACAGTCACCCGCACCAAGCGGACAGTGATGCGTTGGCAACAGCTGATTTGCTTATTGCGATTTTGAATCGGGCTGAAGGTTTGCCAATGTTGACACTGCAAACGTTGGCTGATTTGCCACTGGTTTTGCCACGTGACACGAAGACGGTATTTGAAAAGGCCTTGGCCAAGAATCAAGCCCAGCCACAACCATTACCAGCGCACTTGCAAGTGATTGATGGATTGGCACTGCGCCGCTTCTCTGATCCGGCACCGTTGGTTACAGGACATGCACCGGCTTTCCCAGCTAAAAAAGCTGCGAAAGAACAGTTGTATGGCAAGGAACTGGCTTACCGTGAGCAACAAGCAAAGTTGATGAATGCGATTTACACGCATTACACAGAAGCTGAGTTATCAAATGAACCTGGTAAGACAGCATTTGTTGCTGAGGCACCAACGGGAATGGGAAAGACGTTGGCTTACTTGTTGCCATATGCTTATCTAGCGGATGAACAACAGAAGCAAGTAGTTGTTGCTGTGCCAACAATTACGTTGCAACAACAAGTGACCGATACGATTAATACGACGTTGAAGGACATTTTGCCATTTGAAGTACGTGGGGCGAGCCTGAAGGGACGTACGCACTACTTGAATTTGCAAAGTTTCAAGCGTGCTTTACGCGTCGACGAAGGATCAACGTCATTGCAATTTATCAAGGCACAAATCTTGGTTTGGCTAACTGAAACCTTGAGCGGTGATTTTGACGAATTGAATTTGATTAATCCGCAACCTGACTTTATGGCTAAGTTGTCACAGCCAGCCAATAATCCAGCTGGGTCACCTTATTACGGGCACGAATTTAGTGAACGTCAGCATGTCTTGGCTGAGAATGCACAATTCTTGGTTGTTAATCATGCGTACTTGGCTGAATATGCCCAAGAGCTGGGAACGACTGAAGATTCACCATACTTGGTGATTGACGAAGCCCAGAACTTGCCAAATGCCGTTCTAGAACAAAGCCGTCACCAATTGCCATTCCAAGTTTGGTTGACGCGTGTTCAAAACGCGACGAATTTGATTTTGCGTGATAACGATCCCTCGATTGGGGTGATTTTGAATCGTTTAGTCGGTGGGCAACAATTGAAGTCTCGTTTCTTGCAGCAATTGGAAGTGCTCTCAAGTGAGTTGCCAAAGCTACAAGTTGCGTTCTATCGTCGTTTCTTGCTCAATGGGCATACACCAGCGACGGAAGGTCACTACGAAGTGGAACTACCGATTTCTGAGTTGGCACAGTTCTGGGTCGACCAAGGACACCACCTAACGAGTATGCGTCGTGCAGTCCGTGATTTGGGCGAATCGATGGATTATTTGTTGGAGCAATTCAGTAATACCAAGGACGCATTTTCATTGAATGAGCGTCAACATTTGGCGGATTTCCGTCGTTTGCTAGAGAGTATTGCGAAGTATGAGCAACGCTTGACGACGTTCCAACAAGATTTGGTTGATTTTCCAGATGCGAGTGTCTTCTGGCTAACGGAAAATCAAAACCATGACAGCAGCAACTTGCGTTTGAGTGGTGGGTTGCTACACACCTTGGATTTCTTCAAAGACAAGGTTTATCCGCACTTTATGCCACCAACCATTGTCGGGGCAACGTTGTTTACATCAACGAAGTCAGGTTACCTATATGATCGTTTGAATATTGATCGTGATACGGTATTTGCTCGTCGTTATCCTGAAGTGTTTGATTTTAAGAATCAAGCTGAATTGGTAATGGTTGAGAATGCGCCGTCTCCAACTGATTCAGGGTACGTCAGCTATTTGGCCAAGCAATTGGTGCAATTGACGACGACGGTTCAAGAAAACACGCTGGTGCTGTTTAATTCGTTAGACACCATTCAGCAAGTCTATAATCACATGCAGTCAAATCAAACTTGGCAGCAAGGAAATATGACGTTGTTAGCACAAGGTGTGACGGGGACGCGTAGCAAAATTATGAAGCGCCTGCAAAACGAATCACATATGGTTGTTTTGGGTGCCAATAGTTTTTGGGAAGGTGTCGACCTGCCCGGTGATCAACTCCGAATGGTCGTGATTGCGCGACTACCATTTGATCAACCAAATAGCGTGCTAGCTCGCGCCGAAGAAGCGGTCTTGATGGCACACGGTAAGCAACCGTTCTATCAAAGCACGTTGCCAAAGGCGGTGCTACGTTTGCGCCAAGGTGTCGGTCGTTTGATTCGCAAGCCGGATGATTTTGGTGCTGTGGTGATTTATGACCCACGTATCTTGACGAAGTCTTACGGAAAGACGTTGCGCAATATGTTACCGGAGGAAATGCCACAATATACGTTGGCTGACAATGAAGTTGTCCCAAAGGTGAAGCGATTTTTTGATGCGCATTAACGCAAGGTCTTTAATATTGCTGTAAAATTTGATACAGTAATAATTGATTTTGTTCTGTTCACGCAGAACTAACCAGAAGGAGCCACGACACATGGAAATGCGATCAACCGCTCGTTCAAGACGTCGCCGGCACGGATGGCGCTGGCTAATTGGCTTAATCGTTGTGTTAGTACTACTAATTGGTGGTGCTACGATTGTGTCGGTTGCAATGCACCCGGTTACTGCGGCGCGTGAACGAGTGACTGAATTGGCGGTTAAGCGAAATAAGATCACCTCAGCAACCCAATTTTACGCGGTTTCTCGTAACGACACGTACTACAGTGTGGTTGGTGAGAACAAGAAGCACCAAAAAATTGGTGTTATCGTAAAAGGAAAGTCAAAGAAACTCGTCACCGTTAAAATGGCTGATGGTGTTTCGGCTGCTGAGGTGCGACAACTTGTGAAGTCAAAGTACAACCCAAAGCGAATTACAAGCCTCGGGTTGGCAATCTATAAGCAAGTTCCTGTGTGGGAAGTCACGTTTATAGATCGACAAGGCAATTTGAACTTTATCACCTATCAATTTGCGGATGGTAAGGCAGTTCGGACCATCCAACATTTATAAGAGATTACACATCTAAGGGAGTTTAGAAGATGGATACAATTCGCATTGAAGACGCGAAGAACTACGTCGGCCAAGAGGTTCGATTGGGCGCTTGGTTGCGTAACAAGCGTGGTTCAGGAAAGATGCAATTCTTGCAATTGCGTGACGGTACGGCCTTTTTCCAAGGGGTTGTTTCAAAGGAAGCCGTTGGTGAAGAAATCTTTGCCAAGGCCAAGGCTTTGACGCAAGAAACGAGCATGTACTTGATTGGTACGATTCGTGAGGACGAGCGTTCACCATTCGGATACGAAATGCAAGTTAAGGATTTGACGGTTGTTGGGGAGTCAGAAGGTTACCCAATTACGCCAAAGGAGCACGGTACGGATTTCTTGATGGATCACCGTCACTTGTACTTGCGCCACATCCAACCATTCGCTGTTTTGCGTATTCGTAACACGATTATTGCTGCAACGTACGAGTTCTTTAACAAGGAAGGCTTCGTTAAGATTGATTCACCAATTTTGACGGGTTCAGCTCCTGAAGGAACGACTGAATTGTTCCACACGGAATACTTCGATACGGATGCTTACATGTCACAAACTGGACAATTGTATGCTGAAGCTGGGGCAATGGCCTTTGGACGTGTCTTCACGTTCGGACCAACTTTCCGTGCTGAAAAGTCAAAGACGCGTCGTCACTTGACTGAGTTCTGGATGATTGAGCCAGAAATGGCTTGGATGCACCAAGAACAATCACTTGAAGTGCAAGAGCGTTACATCGCTTACTTGATTCAAGCTGTTTTGGATCGTAACGAGTACGAATTGGACTTGTTGGGACGTGACAAGGAATTGTTGAAGTCATACACGCAATTGCCATACCCACGTTTCTCATACGATGATGCTATCAAGTTGTTGCAAGAAAACGACTTTGATGTTGAATGGGGTGCTGATTTCGGTTCACCTGAAGAGACGTTCTTGGCAAACCACTTTGCTAAGCCTGTCTTCATCACGAACTTCCCTAAGGAAATCAAGGCCTTCTACATGAAGCGCCACCCAGACCGCGATGATGTCGTTATCTCAGCTGACTTGTTGGCACCTGAGGGATACGGTGAAATCATCGGTGGTTCAGAACGTGATACAGACTACGATTACCTTGAGCAACGTATCAAGGAACAAGGTTTGGACTTGAAGGAATACTCATGGTACTTGGACTTGCGTAAGTATGGATCAGTACCTCACTCAGGATTCGGTCTTGGGTTGGAGCGTGCCGTTACTTGGATTACAGGTGAGGAGCACATCCGTGAGGCAATCCCATTCCCACGTACAATGAACCGTTTGTGGCCATAATCTAAATACAAACGTTGATATACCGCTGGAAACCGTTGATATGACTGGTTTCTGGCGGTTTTTCATATCTATTTTTAAATGTCTGAAAGTGTGCAAAAGTATCAAAAAATTTGCGCCAATTTGCGCCAAAATAGGTGTTTTTAAAAAAATTTGCGCCATATTTGCGCCAAAAATCAGTCGATTTTACCAAGAATATTAAGCGTCTTTGCTTCTTCGCTTTGTTGCTTGTCACGTAGTAGGTGGGCATATACTTGTTGCGTAATTGTAACGTTTGAATGGCCTAAACGCTTAGATGCGTAATTAATGTCGACGCCTTTCGATAGTAAGTAAGAAACGTGCGAGTGACGTAAGCCATGAACGGAAACTATATTTTCAAAGCCAAGTTCACGTTCAATTCGTTCAAGCCAGTGGTTATTGATAGTAGCCCAACGGCGGCCATCGAATAATTCATTGGCATCGTTCCATTCAGACTTTGCACTAATAAACGTTTCGTAGTTATCAAAGAAACGATCTGGCATAGCAATAGTGCGAATAGATGATTTTGTTTTTGGTGTGGTTGATTCGCCAGAACGTTGCTTGGTCTTTGTTACGCTGATATTGTGCGCATCAATATCAACATCATCACGAGTAAGTGCTAATGCTTCACCCGCACGCAGACCTGACAATGCAATCAAATAAATCATGAATGACGTGTTCCACTTAATTAGCTTGTCGTTAGTTTCGATGTATTTAAGTAGCTGGTTCAACTCATCAACTTGAAGGAATTTTTCATCCGCAGACTTGGAATCAGCGCCTGGTATAATAACGCCATAGGTGGGGTCAGATGGTATTAAACCATCGTGAAATGCTTGTTCGATTACTTGTTTCATAATCTGGTGACGCTTAACTACAGATTTACGTTTCTTGTCGCTTGAATAATCGTTCAAGAATGCTTGATACATTTGGCGAGTAATCTGATCTAGTGTTACATTCTTAAAATACACATCAACAACGTATTTGCGAACTGCATGCCATGATTCTTTTGTTGTTTCCTTGAGCCCAGCATCGAACCGTAATTGTTGATACTCGTCGAAATAATCGCTGAAAAGGGTAAGCGTGCCTTTTTGAAGTGTTGGCTTACTATTAGCAACTGAATATTCAGCCGCCCAAGCTTCAGCTTCCTTTTTGGTCTTGAAACCACGCTTGCCTTTTTTGCGATATTTTCCGGTTGTGTCTTTGAATGATATTTCAACACGCCAACCGTGTTCGGTTTTATACACTGCCATTAGTTTAAACCTAACCTTTACATAAAAAATTTTAGGCAGTTTAAAGACATACCCGGGTCTGGTACAATTGAATACGTAAATAGGGCAGTGATGTTCTGTTTTGTTCGATACGCACACTTCTTGCTTGCCGGCTGGGGTGTGCGTGTTTTTAATAAATAGTATTCCTTGATTAAAACCAAAAACTGGTGTATAAAAAAGGAAACACAAGTAGTAGAAGGAGGCGAGAATAATGATTTCTAAGAAAATCGATGTCCTGCTAGCCTACACTGGTACAGCATTACTGCTGCTGACACCATTTTATTATTTGGTTAATCTTTTGACTTGGTTTATTGACACATCTTCACCGATTAGGTTGGTATTTGCGTCAGTGTTAGACCTGTCATTTATAACTTTGAGTATCAGGTTTTACTATAAAAATTAGGTCGGACGGGTCTAAACATCTTTGTCGGTGTTAGATAGTCCGGCTTTTTTTGTTGCTTGATCAAGCTCTGTGCTAATCATTGCATCAATCTTTTCCATGTGTTGACCTGATTTATTAAGCAGCTCTGACATGTTTTTAAGGTGCTCATCAAATGCTTTTTGCTCTTTTATTTTACGCTCTGACTTTGCATCCTCTACACGTTGGGCGACAATTGAGTCGGCTTCCTTTGTGAACTCAATGCTGTTGTCTTTACCGAACTTTACCTTCAACGAAAAACCTTTTTTACTTCGGAGAGTCACCAAGGCTAATAAGAAAATTCCTACCATTGATGTAATGGCCAAGATTAGTTGAACGTCACCCTCTGATTGGACGTTTGACTTAATAACAACTTCTTGTTCCGGCTCCAATTCCGCGTGTGCTTCAACTAGGTTGTAAGTAAATCCTGTATAATCACGGCCACTAACATCAGTCTTCTGACCCACATGGAAAGTTAGAAAAATCTGATTATTTGATACATAAGCGTCATAGCTTGCACGTAAAATGTACGGAGCATATTTGTTGATATTACTCAATGTTTGTTGAGTATAAATCATTTTGTATAGAGCTGAGTCGGCTTTTGACCTTGAAAATTGTTTTAGATATTGAACTTTAATGCGTTTTTTATATGGTGAATTAATTCTTCCAGCAACTTTTTCTATGGATGAAATTTGGTCATCAGTCATCTCGTATGGAGCACCAATCACAATTCCTAGTGCGAAACGCTCAGATGATTGACTGGGAACCAAAATGTAATCACCAGGTGCAATTTCAGTAGTAAAGCGGCGGAGTTGTCCGACCCACGATGTGTATGTGCCTGATGCAATTTTTGAACCGTTTGCTTTTGTAGGTTTACGCTCTGCGAATAGATCTCTCAATTGCTCGTTCGAACTGTTAGATACTTCCTCTAAACTGACTTCATCAAATCCAACTCCGGCGTATTGATTTGCAATGAAATCATCGAAGTAGTCGCCGCCTTGTGCGCGAATAAGCCAGTAGTTCGCGGTACTACTAATATTTGGTAACGCTGTAGTAATGTCATTCAAATTGTCAATTAATAGCTCATCCATAATAATTTTCCTTTCACGCCTCACTCAATCGGAGTGGGGATTTTTATGTATCCCGCAAAAGCGGGGGTTAATTAATTAGTTAAGTGAAGATGAGCTCTTCATACTTAGCAAGTATGATCCGTCCTGTTGTTGAATGAATGACAAATCAACTGACTCGTATGAACCGTTTGAAGTCATCTTTGACCAGCCTGCATTACGCATAGTGTAGTCACCAGATTGAGTATCGCTTGAAGTCTTTGGCTTACCGTACTTAGCCACAATTTCCTCGTAGTTGGCACCACCGACACCAGTTAATGAATCACCAACAGTTAAGGCATCAAAGTCAGCCTTAGTCCACTTGAAGTTATCCGCTTCCTTCTTATCTGATGAGCTCATTGCAGAACTGACACCACTAGAAACAGCCTTACCAGCATGATCTACGGCCTTGCTGTACATGCTTTGCGTAGCCAAAACAATGATGATAGAAACGATAGCAAGGATGGTTGACACCAAAGCAATCGTTTTCTTGTTCTTGCGGTTGATAATCAACGCAATTACACCAAGGATGATACCGATGACAGCGAACACTGCGGCGATGTTGTTAACGATTGGAACCCATGACAATACCAAACCCAAGATAGCGAAAACTAGTGCAATAATACCAACTAGTTTCTTTTCGTTAGTCTTTTCCATTATGGAAACTCCCTAAAATAGCTTTTAACGTCGATCCTTTCTGGACGTGTGTTGATCAATTATAATCGACTGTTAAAAAGAACTTCCTATTTAGGAAGATAGCTCCTTTTTAGTCTTCTGCTTCAACGCTATCAAATTTTTTAATAGATGATAGAAATAAAGAACCACCGATAATGGCAAGAATTCCGCCAATCCACCCCAAAAAGGGGATAATAGCAATCGATCCACCAACGATCATTAAAACGCTAGGGGCATTGGAAACTACTGAAGAATTTTTAAACTGTACTACTCCCACAATCCCAAGAACAAAAATAGCTACTTTAATCATGAAAAATGCTAGGATAGCGAGATTTGCTGCCATCATATTTTGATTCAAAGTGGCTGCTACAGTGATGGGCGTAGCGAACAATAGAAAAATTCCACCGCCTAGACCGACAATACCGTTTGCATTAGCTAAACTTTTCAACTTTTTTGAGTCCATAAACAAACATACTCCTTAGCTTTTAACGTGACTCCTATCTGCACGTATATGTATGCCACCTTAACGGGTGGCTTTTTTAATCTATCTCAATGCCTTTTTCTCTCAAATTTTCAATACACTCAATTAAATATATTTTGTCGTGCTCGGGGTAAATTGGAGAAGTCAAAACTTCACTTGATAGTGAAGTATAAGCAGCTTCCTTAGCTCCACGGTACAAGGGGTCTAACCATAATTCGTTAGGTTTATACCCGCGACTTAACATCTCATTCATTACTAATTGGTGATATTGAAATAGTTTGTATGGTGAGTGGTCAAAGACGTAATTCACAGTTGCATGCTTCTTGCCCCAACCACCGCCACGAAGTGCACAACACTCTCTATGTTGCCCCAGCAATTGCTGACGAGGGAGTTTTGGGATTAAAGATTCGTGCCACAATCTCATATTAATAACTCCTTTCTAAATAACGTGGTTACTACGTCCAATTTTTAAAGAAGTAAAGATAGATAAAATCAACTATTGCGAAACCAACTATCAATGAAGCAGCTACGTATTTAAAATAAGCTTCTTTCAACTTAAAGTAAGCATATAGAGATATAGAGATTAGCAATAGTAATGTGTTGATAATGATTAAAATTGTACGTAGCAAACGAATTCCTCGCTTTCGTGCTTGCATAACCGCTTCGCGGGCCATATCTTCAAAGTGCGATTGCAAGCCAAGATAGTTCATAAAGTCCAGCCAATTTCTACTTTCTACCGGGACATCATCAAACCAAAATGAAGCAATCATGCGTATTGCTTGTACATTGGCTGCACGTTCTGAAACTCTCATTATGTAAGGCGAAAAGTTATAAACTGCATCCGATTCCGTGTCACCATAAAGCAGGTGAGCTAGTTCATGAGCTAATCTGAACTCATATGCATACTGCGTACTTGAATTCGGATTCATGATGATCATAGATAAAAATGGTATTGCCATATCTGGACCATCGTCTTTTGTCTCAACATTAGAAACAGTTATATCATTCCGTCTTGCCACGTTGAGAAGATATTCTCTTAATTCTTTCATCATTCACCAAGCATCAACTTAGCCATTTCGTACAACTTGATTTTTTGTTCATCAGTTAGTTCTTTACCTTCAAAGCGAAGAGTAGGGCCTAACTTGTCTAAGACTTCTTCAAGATCCACGGGCATGTCGTCCTTCTTATTACTGTGCATCTCATCAGTGTTACCTAATAGGTAGTCTACTGATACGCCGAGGACGTCTGCCACGGCTTGCACATTATCAGTTCGGGGTGTTTTATTTTTCCAAGAGTATATAGCGTTTTCGCTTAATCCAACTTGTTTAGCCAGATTTTTAAGGTTAGTACCACGTAATTTCGCTGTTTCTTTTATTCGTTCAAATACAGTCATATCAAAGCTCCATTGAGATTTGATGAAATAAAAGTATTCTAAAGTTGTTTTTGTTGTTGACGAAAGTATTCTTTAGAATTATAGTTAATTCATCGAGTTAAACAGCAAGCAAAAATAACTTAAATATCAATTGCTTTTGGACGAGCTAACGTTGATATATAGGTTTTTGCATTGCTTATTTTTCTATGCCTTTATTGTATTCTTTAGAATACTTAAAGTCAAGATAACTCTAATTTAACTTCATAAACAAGGAGGAAACACATATGAGTGTTAAGGAAGCGCGTCGTACTTTAAAGCGAGCGTATAGTGATTTTCAATTTCATTTAGATGAAAACGAAGTATCTCGGAAAGAACTTGCGGAGGTAATCGGAACATCGGAACAATATGTATCTCGTTTGGTTAATGGCCGTGAAGATAGCAAGGCAGCTAAGGAAAAGCTACGTAAATTGTTTGAATATACCGGATACCACGGTGACAACTGGCTGGCATAAATATAAAGGAGAAATAAACATGACAAACGAACTAATTAAGGTTCAAACGAACCAAGAAGGTGAGCAACGGGTTAGCGCTCGTGAACTATATAAGGAGTTGGGGGTCAAAACTCGTTTCAGCCTTTGGGTAGATCAAAACTTTAAGATGTTTGTTGAAGGTGTTGATTTTACAAGTGTAGTTACAACTACGGTTGTTAATAATGGAGCTATTCGTCAATTAGATGATTTCAGTTTAACAACTGATATGGCTAAGAACGTAGCGATGATGTCTAAGACAGCTAAGAGCCAAGAAATTCGAGACTACTTCATCGCAGTTGAAAAAGAACACAAGGCGTTGATGTCAGACCCACGTATTCAAATGGCAATGGGCTTGAAGTCAGCTCAACTGATGTTAGACCACAAGGACAAGATCATCGCAGAGATGACGCCTAAGGCTTTGTTTGCTGACGCAGTGTCAGCTAGTCAGTCATCAATTCTGATTGGTGAGTTGGCAAAGTTGCTTAAGCAAAACGGCGTAGATATGGGACAGAACCGTTTGTTCGGTTATCTCCGTGAAAATGGCTATCTGGTTAAGCGACAAGGTTCAGACCGGAACATGCCAACACAGAAGAGCATGGAGCTTGGTTTGTTTGAGATTAAGGAACATAACCACATCAATTCTAATGGTGTGAACGTGACAACAAAGACACCAAAGGTCACTGGTAAGGGACAGCAATATTTCATTAACAAATTCTTGGGTGATGGGAAATATCAATTGGAGGCATAGATATGGAAGAAAAGTTGAAGCCGTTGATTGGTCAGAAGGAAATCGCTGAAGAGGTGTTTGGTCATTCGGTTAATTGGTTTAAAGACCACTTGCGTTTCTCCAAGAAGTTTATGCAAAACGTACCGAATAAGACGCCTAATGCATACCGACCAACATATTTGCGAAGCGATGCAGAAAGATTTAAGAGGCTGAACGATTGGTATTAGGGTACATGATATTCGTCATATTCATATTGGTGATGTTTACAGTATGGTTGTTTGACTTTCTAGACACCCATGAAATTCACCTACGACCATATTGGGAAGAACAACTTAGAAATGGAGATGAAGAGTAATGGCATATATCGCAATGTGGGCTGCGTTCGGTGGCTTCATTCTATTAATTAGCTTGATCAACTTGTTTGAGTTCGTTAAGTGGATTTGGTTCAAGCGACTTGGGCCCACGATTTATTACTTAATTACTGGTGATGCTGACGCATTGCCGCGTCGCTAATAATTTAATATGGGTCGCGCATCGCCAGATGCACATCAACCACTTACATGTAATATTTTTTCTCTTACTGTTTGTCTCCTAACAACATGTTGGTGTGTGTCTTGGGGTGTGCGACCCAGAAAGGAATGGAAATGAACGAGTTTACTCCGGAGATGATTTCACCGAAACAATTGTTTTCAATCTTCATCGTTCAAGGTGTCGAAAACTTGTACGATGAAGATCTGGCTGACCAATTAGGAACGAGCGTGACTGCGGTGCACATGATGCGTGAAGCAAAGTTTACTGGCATCTCAATGCCGCCTTGGTTGGCATTGAATGTACATCGTATTTTGTCAGAGAAGCACTCTCTTATTGAATTCACAAAACAAGTATTGGAGGACGATCATGGCGGATTATGATATTGGATCAACAGGTGTTGCGGATTTGCATCACAGCTTTGCACCAGATAAGGAGTTTGACATCGAAGCAGAGCGTAAGCGCATTCTGCAACATAACGGTCGTTTGGAACGCCGTACTACTTGGGTAACGCCTGGTGAAAATCAGGTGAAGAAAGATGAGTACGAAAGTCGGTACCAAGTGTTCAAGAAGATGCAAGACGCAGGTAAATCAGCAAGTGAAATTGCATCAGCTATTGGAGTGTCTAAGGTGACGCTGTCATCGCTTCGTTATCGTGGACGTTACCAAAAAGAAAACGCCTAACGGCGGCAACCGTTAAGCGCGAAAAGGGGTAAATCTGTTTAGGATGATTTACTCCTCCAGAGTACCACAAGGAGGTATGAAATGAAACACGAATTGCAATTAGAAGCGCAAAAACGTATAAATCGAGCCTTCAAGGCAGAACAACGGGATAACAATGACGGAACTGTTTCGGAGTTTGAAATGGGCGTTGCCAATGTTCTGAATTGGGTGGCTGACCATGTTTGATGAACTACTTGATCCACATGATGATGAAATACCTTGGGGAGAAGATTTTGAAGGCGAAGAGGTAGCCCAAGGTACAGAAGGTTGGGACACAGATGAAGGATTTGTTCCAGATGAAAAAGAAAAGCTCAAGTCCTATATGGAATTAGTTGGGCATTGGGCAATAGCGGAGGATTAAAATGTTGCGACGAAATGAATATAACCCAGCACCTGAACTGATGGAATCATTGGCGAAAGTGCAATTGAATATGGTGCAACCAACCAAGACTAAGTCAGGTCACTTTGGTAAGTATGCTGACTTGGCTGATATTGATAGCGCAGTACGACTAGCGATTAAGTCATCTAGTGAGCCGCTAGCTTACACGCAATCAATCAATACCGACATTGATTCCAATGGTAAGCGTATGGCACAAATAGTTACAACGATTACCCACTCATCTGGTGAGTATATCGATGTGGAAGGCTTGCCTGTTGAGTTTGGTACAACGCCACAACAGATGTTGGCCAATACAACATATGCACGACGTGGAAGTCTGGCGGCTGCATTCGGAATTGTCGCTGATGATGACGACGACGGTGAGAACATCACGGCATTAAAGCAAGAGCAAATTAAACACGATAATGTTCGCAAGGCGATCATTGCTAAGTTGAAGGAAGTCTTGAAATCAGTACCAAAAGAGAAGCTGGAGCAGGTGTTCGCTACTGGAGGTATGACTTCTAAAGACAATAACGATACGCAACTTAACAAGTTGTCAGCCGACAAAGCTTCATTGTTAGCAGGTGCTGCCATATTCGCTAAGAACGACGCTGGTATCGAGTAATGGATATTTGGGGGCGTATCACTAACATCAGCGGCAATAAAGTAACAATGTCGGTGGAAGATGCGCAAGAGCTGGCTATGTTGTCACTCTACACCTCAGAAGAACGGCCACAGGCAGTTATTAGCATTGCTGATGAACGCAGTATTAGTCGTGTACAACGAAAAAAAGCATATGCAATTATCGGTGAGATAGCGAAGTGGTCAGGATATACACCCGAAGAAACTAAGTGGTGGATGAAATTCTATTATGAAGCAGAAACAGGTGATCAACATTTTTCGTTTGCTGATACAGATATGACGACAGCACGGACATTTATTTCATACCTGCTTGATTACGCAGTTAAGAACCACATACCGATGTCTAAGAGTGGTTTGGCGTATATGGACGATGTAGAAGCCTATATGTATTCATCGTTGAGCCACCGAAGCTGTGTGGTGTGTGGACGCCCTGCTGATGTCCACCACATTGACACAGTTGGAATGGGTAATGACCGAAATCTGGTAGACCACCGACAAAAGCATCTAATTGCATTATGCCGAGTTCACCACAATGAAGCACACAACATTGGGTGGCCAGCATTTGAACAGAAATATCACGTTAAGGGTATCAAGTTAGACCCTGAAACATTGCAACGTCTTGGAATTATGACGTTCAAGCGAATGGAGGAAATAGACAATGATAAATCGCGTCGTATTAGTAGGACGACTAACCAAGGACGTTGAGTTGCGATACACAACGTCAGGTGCAGCAGCTGGTTCATTTACGCTTGCTGTTAACCGTCAATTCACTAACTCAAACGGTGAGCGTGAGACGGACTTCATTAATGGGGTTATTTGGCGTAAGTCACCTGAAAACTTTGCCAACTTCACTTCTAAGGGGTCGTTGGTGGCGGTTGAAGGTCGCTTGCAAACTCGTAACTACGAGAACCAACAAGGCCAACGTGTTTATGTAACGGAAATTGTCGTTGATAACTTCTCATTGCTAGAAAGCAAGGCAGAAAGTGAACAGCGACGAAACCAAAGCGGTGGCAATCAGGCACAAGGTGGTTTCAATTCTGCGCCAGCACAAGGTCCATCGAATGGTCAGCAACCACAACAAGGTGGATTCACACCTAATCAAATGTACGGTAACGATGCAACTTCGTTTAACGAAGTTGATCTACCATTCTAGGCGGTGAGATATGGCGGAAGATTTTAAAGGTGTTAATTACTATCTAAACACGCCAGCAGTTGTAGCTCATGACAACCGATTGAAACCAAACGCAAAACTATTCTTTGGTGAAATTTACTCACTAGCTAATGTGTACGGTGACGTTTATATCAGTAATGCAGCACTTGCACAACGATACGAATTAACGGTTGATGCTGCTTCTAGGCTCATAAGTCAATTGGTGAAATATGGATACATCACGATTGAATTGCATTACAAGGAAGGTACTAAGCAAGTTATTAAACGCAGTATTAAGGTGAACCCCCTACCGGATAAATAGTCTATACCCTACCGGACAAAAAGTCTAGGAGAAGAACACATATTAATAACACATATTAATAACACAGTCCGCCGCCGGAAGAGCCGCTTTCATAGTATAGGGGATTTGGCGTGTACAAACGGCGGCGGACGGAACGGAAGGTAGTTTCAATGATTACACGAAACAACCCCCAAATTATGCGAGAGTGGACCGCTAACGAGATAGAGCCGAACAAATATACGTCTGACGACATCTATTATTTCTTGACTGATATTGCCAGGGTTGCTCCGAGCGAACAAGAAGCTCGAAAGATTCTAATTCTGGCAATTCGATCGGCCAAAAATGAAGGGGGCTACTCAAGTGCATATGTGAAGAAGAAAGTGGAGCTTTGGTTGTCTAACGGCCTTGCGACTGCTGAACAAGTTGGGGAATTTGAGAAAAACAGAAGTCTGCGCGGTCAAACAGGAAAATTTGGTCAGCCATTGAAATTTGAAAGCGGACCAAGTAAACCGACTGTCGAACAGATTGATCAGCAAAATCAACGTATGGCTAAAGAGTTTGGCTATGCATCAGTTGAAGATATGGCTAAGGGGACAGCAGAGAAGCTGTCAGAACTTAGAAGAACACGAGCTGACCGATTAGCCGCTAATGCGTCAAACGGGCGCACAGCGAACGGCAGACGTGTTGTACAGCGTTTCTAAAATATTGGGTGTGTCAGAAATGACGGGTTAGGTTGGGTAACAAAGGAGTAAACATGGGAATTAAGCGTATTGAGCTGTATGAGTTCAGTGACCATGCAGCAGAGCAATTGAAGAGCCGCTTCAAAACGGAGCGAAATAATTGGAAGAACTGGCTGACGTCATTCAACATGGATGCAGAAATGGTCAAAATGCAAAATAACGGCACACAAGTATGGCATAGCGGTGAAGTTGGTATGGTCATCAATCCTCACAGCAAGGTCATTGTGACCGTTTATCACATCTTCTCGAATGATTTCCCAGATGAACTCAAAACCGACCTTGCAAAGGCGGCACAACGTCTAAAAATGGATCACATCAGTGCATTTTCGCATGACATCTACCGCGATAGTGCAAAATTTGCATACCTATCCTATGACACTAGCGAAGAAGATGCAGACAACTTCTACAAAATGACGGTTGAACGCATTCGAGACTTGGAGCATAAGGCAGATGAGTCAATTAAATATATCG
>JACSZT010000021.1 GCA_014332815.1 Weissella confusa
TCGGAATCAAAGCTCATTCGACTCTTGAAATCTGGGTGAAATCAATCAAACAGGATGGTATTTATGGAATCAAAGATTCCCACAGAAACAAGACAAGTTATCCGTATTCCTTTAAAATCAAGGTAATTAATTGGCGACTGAATCACAACGCGTCGTATCCCATAACGGCTAGAAAGTTTAGGATAACAAGTCCATCTAACGAGGTGCAAATTACGCAACACGCTGCTGATTTTATTTATATTAACAACTAACGACAAAAAGCCATTGGTGAACTGAACCCCATGAGTTGGAGTAAATCTAACTCATGGGGTTTTCTTATGTTCTCGAAAGAAATTCAAATTGAAGCAGTATCGATGTATCTCAAAGGTGTTCCGCCCGTTGAAATACGGAGAAAATCAAATTACAACTATGAACCAGACAAGTTGCGCACGTTGCGTGCAGCTAATGACGGCGAAACCGTAACGCTAAACAGTTTTACCGAAGACTTGGAGTTACTCCAATATGTTGAGACAGTTGGTGTAACCCTTGGTAGCACATGGACAATCAAGGAACGTTTGCCATTCGATGGCCCTCTTGTTTTGACGGACGGACAACGTCAAACTGCCCTTCGTTTGATTCGTTCACACCGTTTGATTGAAACGTTCGGCGCAACCAAGCTGGGGCTTTCAATTTCTGAAGCCCACTTCAACGCTGACAACTTGGACCACGATGCGGACGATGAATTTGTTAACGCCCTTGAAAAGTTTTTGGATTATCCAAAATATTCACCCCACGGGTTGCTAATTCCGGACGCCGTATCAAAGACGCAGTATCTGCAAACGATTTTAGAATTAAGTGGTGGTGATGACGACAGCAAGATTTCAAACAATCAAATTGCCGATCACTTGAACGTCACGCCTTCTTCCGTTTCAAACATGTTGGCGAAGTTGCAAGAAGCCGGCGAAGTTGATGTCGTGCCTTATTACGGTGTTACGTTGACCGAACCAGGTATGTCTGCCTCCAAAACTTCGAACCTGGTGGTGATACCACCAGTGCGCTATCAACAAATCAAGCATATCCCGTATTTTATTTTTTGACAAATCACCTTTATGTTTTTTAAAGGACTTAACTTTTATATCCGTAACATCATGTTATAATTAATCCACTAAACAAATTTAAGCGTAAAAGGGAATTTCATTATGAGCGAATTGTCACAACCAATATGATAGACACAACTGTCATAAACGCGTCCAACGAATACTTGTCGCTTACCATAGCCAGATTGCTTAACAGCTGAGTAAACGAATAATGCCGTTTGCTGCGGGATTTCGCGAGCACTGTCTAATAGTGCCCACAGCTTTTGTTCCCCGTGTAGCTTGTTTTTTTGGTGAAATTCCTCTTCGTGCCCTTGAGCAAATGAAGTCACGTCTGATGATGAAGTAATTAATAAAGAGGATTCGACAATCGTCGAATCCTCTTTTTGTGTGCTTTAGAAACTTTGATGAACAGACAAACCTTGTTCAATGCAAGCCGTCTCAAATGAATTGGCGAACTTATTGCGTTCATCCGGTGTGCTGAACTTTAACTTGAATGCGTTCTCGATTATGGGCCCGTGTGATTATTACGGTTATTCTGGTCTTGTTTATTGTCAATGCCGTTATGAATACGCTATGGATTGTGATTATGGGTGGTATGACTGATCCGCACGCAATCACGTCACTCCTTTGGGTACGTGGTGTGAAGCAAATTATATTCCTTCCAATTCAAGCAATTATCCTTTATTTCTTCTTGAACCACCCCGTGAAGGTTGGCTTTACGTTTATCGTTGTTGGGTTGATTGCCAAGTGGTACGGCCCTTATTGGGGAATGATTGTTGCATTCTTCAACGATTTTATTTCAACGATGATTAGTGGTTATAGTTATTTCTGGGGATTCGCCCTTTCAGCGCTAGTCGGGGCTGCTATCTACGGATTCTCATTCTATAATCGCGAGCACATCAGAGACTGATACGTTCGCGATATCATTATCACATTCACTGTAATAGGTGAAACCCTCCAAATAAAATTAGGAGGTGTTTTCGATATGAAGACATTAAGTTACGCATTGCCACGTTTGCGCACGACGCAGTTGGCACTACTAGGAATTTTGATGGCGTTGGAAATCGTCATTGGCCGTTTTACGTTTGGACCAGCTTCCGTCTTATATTGTTCGTATATTCCGAACGATAAAACGTTTTAACATTTTTCTTTCGTTGTTAAACATTTTACTTTGGTCAATTTAATAACTTTTTGTATCCCTTTCAGCCAAGTTGTTCTACAATAGAACTCGTAACAGAAATGCGGGGTAGATTTTGATGCGTTAAGTGCTGTGGAAACGGAATGTGGGCCACAGACGAAGCGCCATGCCTAGTGACGCGACCCCAGGTCCAAAATTGCCTAACGTTGCAGGTACCTTAATTGTTATCATGATTAATCTCTTTCCGGGTTAAATACTGTTGTAAACATTTTACCAACTTTTGAAAGGTTTTACAGCCCCTTATTGCGACTTATGTTCACAAATTGACCAACAATTCGCAAATTAGTTGCCTCTATCAACCGTTGATGATCCCAAACCTTGGCGCAATGGAATATCTGACGTCACGCGCAACACATGTGGCGTAATATCTGGATACAGCTTCTTGGCAACCGCCACAATGTAATTCGTCTCATCATAAGGAATCGTATCCCCTAGATTGTGTTCAACCACCCAAACATTGCTTGCTTCAATGATTTCGACCGTTAATGATAGGTCTAGTTGGTATTCCGGTGCAACCACCCCGCTAGCAAAAACGTTACCGTCGTTTAAGTAGCTGGCTGTGACACCACCAAGCAATGCAGCTGTGACATTAGCTAGTTGGCCTTCCGTACGGGCAGCCAACGTCAACTTCGTGTAGTCATCTAGACCGAGTTCACCAAGTTGGTTAGCCAATTCAATTGCCGCCAAAAGTGCCGGCTCTGGCACGTCATTAATCACTGCCCGTTGGATATTATCGGTTTCCAACAATTGTCCAGCCAATACCAATTGTTGTGACTGCCAAGCAGCCAACAACATATTTCCGGCAGCTGCCGTTGCGGTTGCATCCGCTAAGGCAATCTCGTTGGGCTTGTCCGCCTTGTCGTCACGTTGATACTCAGGCAAGTAGATAACTGTTCCTTCTTAAAACACTGTTAACCCAGTTTCTGCAATATCAACCACTTTAAATTCACCTGGCAATTCCAAATAAGCCAGCACATCTAACAAATCTTGGGTTTGGTTTGGTGCAACCAACGTCACCACCGCTGGTCCATCACCTGCAACCACTGATCCGTAGACATCAAGGGCATGTGATGCCTGGCGAATCTTGCCCAGTGTCGTCGTGCCACGCTTCAAACTACGGGCACTGGCGTTTGGTACGTAACCAACCTCGTCACGTGCAGCCAACACCTTTTGTTTCGTGGCGTCTGAGAATCGTTCTCCCTTGCCATTCAGTACTTGTGACACTGTTGCAATTGAAACCCCCGCCAAATTAGCAACGTCACGGATTGAAGCCTTCCCCATTATTCCTTAAGGTGGATTAGACAATTGACTCGCCACAACCAAGCCTTGTGCTCCCGCAGCCACCAATGTTTCAACTGTTTGATCAGCTGTGCTGGTTTCCGCTGTCATGATTTGCAATGACACATTTTCTGGCAACACCTCTTGCATACGTTGCACGATGTCACCGAAATAAGGATTGCGCAAACTTGGCACAATTACCCCAATCAGACGGTATTGCAAATTATCTGTGTAAACTTGGTTTCCCAACAACACCACGTGCTTGTGGCCCAATGCAATCAAGTGTTCTGCTGCCTTGCGACCACCTTGCGTATCTGATGCATAAACGGCATCCGCATCTTCCAATTCATCGTGGTTTTCAAGCACGACCATGGCAATGCCACGGCGACGCAAGCTACGCGCAACGGATGGCACCTTGATGCCGATTGCATTCAAACCAGAGATGACCCCAATCGCCAACTCATCATTCAAGGCAAAAGCTGCCGTGGCGTGCGTGACTGAGACAGCCATCGCCGCCGCACGACCCGCGTGCTTGGTCAAATTGCGCGTCGCCACTTCACTGACCTTCACACCCGCTTCGGCCATCGTTTCTTTGAAACTAGCCGGTGCAGTCGACTCGCGCACAACCAAGTTTGCATCAAAGGCTGAAACTTGTCGTGGCGCGTCTGGTTCCGCAATACGCTTAAGCACTGAGTCCAATGCTGCCTTGGCAATATCCCACACTGGTTGTTCAATTGTCGTCAACGCTGGGCGGAAGAACTCTGCATAATCAGTATCATCATACCCGATGACTGACATTTGCTCCTCAACATATGCTGCCAAAGACTTAGGTAACCAGCCATCAGCCATCAATGTCTCAACTTGCCCTATCAAAGCTGCTGACATTGCTGCCTTATGTTCGGTTACTCCGGTCGGATTCGCTATTAAATCGCGTGTTCGCTTAAACAAAATTGTCATGGCGCACCTCCTCAGAGTACTAGCTTACCATAATTAAGCTAATGGGTTGGTTTCATCTAGATATAGCCCCAAAACGTTGTACAACATCCCCAAACGGTCAGTTGCTGGCGCGCTACCACGGTGGAAACCGGCTACTAACATTTCTGTAAAGAGCTCTGATCCCACTCTGTGTGCTTCAAACCACTTGGCTTCCAATACGTCCATCATCGTCGCATCGTTTAGCTCAGGTGCCTTCGCAACGGTTGCCGTTAACAAACGACTCGTTGCATAACGAGAGCGAATACCGTTCCAAGCACGGTACTTCAAACGCATCAAGTAAGCAACACGGTTAACAAATTGCCAATAAGCTTGTAGTTCATCTTCATCATTAATTTGTAGGTAGTATAAATTAGGCGTCGCTTCACGATCGTCCCAAAGACCCAAATGTGTCATTTGCACAAAGTGATAATCAGGTGTGACCACCTTCACGTTTGACTGATCCGCTACGCCACGATTATGTAGGCTAACATCTGGGTGTAGCACCTCGTGACCCATCTCTTCAAGCACCTTTGCCTCATACATGGCACGTGTCCAGCCTTGGGCACGTACAAAATCAGACACCGGCTTGCCAAGATAGTAGCGCAATTGGTTGTCGAACGGCAACGCTTCATGAATTTCGCCACCTTGACCAGCATAATTAGCTGACTCCGTGTTGGCAATCATTTGCAACTCATCAAGTGAGTAAGCATTATGATCTTGCACGAAACGTACTGACCCATCTGCAACAACCACTTGATGCGCTTCAAGCGGCTGCCACAATGACACAATCTGATCAGCTGAATCGAAAATCAACTCAAGATTGATGCTTGGTGTGAAAGCCAGCCAAGTCAACGACGCCGTCCGCGTTATCTACGACGCCGTCTTCTAAATAACAACAAAAAACCGAGAACCTGTTTAAAACAGATTCTCGGTTTTTATTTGTGATTAAAATTGATTCTTCGCGTAATTACGCAACGTTGCTTCTAGACCTGCGTTGCGGGCAGCTGGGCGAACATGAATTCAAGATGCCATTTGCGCGGAAATTCAGGCTGAAATCGCGCCGGACCATCTCGAATGGATTGATGATTTCGCGATTATCATGGTGGTTGGCGAAGGGATGCAAAATCGGGTTGGCGCATTTTCGGAAATCGCAACGCCCCTTTCTGAAGCCGGCATTACGTTGCCCATGATCAACCAAGGTGCCTCACAAATTTGCCCTGCGAAAGTAACTGGGATTGCCAGCGATGATCGTTTCGCTGCGTTGTACCTTCACCGCTACTTGCTCAACAAGGAAGTTGGTTTCACGCTACGTATCCTGCAAATCTTGGCCCGCCACGGCGTTAGTTATGAACACATGCCATCAGGTATCGATGACATGACGATTATCTTTGATAAGACACAGCTCACCCAACTACATATCATCAAGTCACCAGCTGCGATTGAAACAATGACCTACCGTGAGATGCGTGAATTAGCCTACGCTGGTTTCGCCGTCTTCCACGATGAAGCCATCATTCCGGTTATTGAGGCAGATATACCAATTAATGTGAAGAACACGAATGAACCCGATGCACCAGGGACGATGATTGTGCCGGTGGATCAAGTTTCTAGCGACCGCATCGCCACATTTAATCTACCTAGCGAAGGTTTGATTGTGGTACCCGGCTTTCTTGCCTATACCACTGACGGTTTGATGGCGACATTCAGTCGTGGTGGTTCTGATATCACCGGGGCCATCCTGGCGCGTGGCTTCCACGCAGATATGTACGAAAACTTTACTGATGTGTCAGCTATCTACGCCGTTGACCTACAGTTAAGTCGCGTTCACTACCCCTCATTCGACTACTTATATGCAGCTTTCATGGGTCATGGTGAATATTTGAATGCGCAATTAGTTGCCTACGTCCTCCGCGAGCTCGGTCATCCCGCTCAATTTGTGTCGCCTCATGATCTTGGTTTGACAGTCTCTGGTTCACCAATGGCGGCCCGCGTTAACGAAGATAGTTGTGTTGTATCAGCGCCAGGCAAGCGTTTCAAAGAAGATATTAAAGTCACTGATTTATTAAAGACATACGCGCAGCTGACAATTGTTGGCGAAGACACGACCGATATTCAAACGCAGATTTTACAACGCTACCGTGACATCGTTACTTATTTTGAATTAGAAGAAAATGAGATTCTATCTTCATTATCTGATCAATTGGAGATTAGAATACTCCTTAGAATTATGAGTGTCAAGGGTTGACTTTTGAGAACTTTTCTTTTTAAATTATCGTCAATTAGCCATTATTTGAAGGAGTCAATCATGAAAGTTGTAAAATTTGGCGGATCCTCCCTTGCGAACGGACCGCAACTAGAAAAGGTTTTGAATATTATGTTGGCCGATACGGACCGCAAAGTCCGGAAAAAGCATTCAAATAGACTGTTACGATAGCTCTCCGCTGATTTCCAGCGACAGTCCAACAGCTCTTAACTGTTGTCCCAACAAATTAGTTGCGCTAATTCATTTCGGCGACCGCCCCTTTCACTTAACGTCCTTGCCGGTGCCGGCTCGGTTAAGCTACTCTTGTTGGTCGCAACCTCTATCAATAATTAAGATAGACTGCCAAAAAGACGAAACTCGCTTGGGCACTTTCACGAACTTGTTGGACGTTATGTGTGACCGCCGCTTGCGAAATATTAAGACGTGTCGGACGTGTGACTGCTACTACCATGATGCTTTCCTCTTTTTCTTTAGTGTCCGTCGGGCAAATAAAAACGATCAACCGACGGCACTATCGCACTGTCAGTTGATCGCTGGTCGCCATCACTTGGTTATCAGCCAATAACTTTGCGTATTGTGGCAACGTAATGCCCAACACCAAAATCGGTGCGGTAATCCCCGCTTGACGTAATGCCAAGCCTTCATCCAAAACTGCGACGGCCAAACCATCTACGCCACCCGCTAAGGCCGCTTGACTCATGGGCACCAACCCAAAACCATAGGCATTGGCCTTGGAGAAATGCGTCATGATACTTTGATAATCAAAAATGTCATCATGGGCCTTCAAGTAGGTAATCGCCGTTTCCAACGTGGCGCGTTCACGGAAGCCAATGCGTCCCATGCCAGTATCTACCGCCAAATTTACTTGCAAGCGTGGACCATCGGGACTCAAGTACTCAGCTGCCGTTTCCAACCAAGCGAGTGAACCAACTAGCTCACCAAGCGATGGCTCAACCCCGTAGACCACCGTACCAGCGCGAATCACATCTGTTGGCATTTCATCAGCGTGATACATGGCGGCCCCTGAGTTGGCGAGATGCACCAACGGTGGCATTGGTAGCCCATCCGTTAGTGCATGCCAGCAATGCAATTGTTGATGGAAGTAATCTTCCTCCGTCGAATCCGCTTCGCCGTTTACAATCACTTCGAATCCTTGCATTTTACGTGGTAGACCGTCACCGTAACCAACCGGCACCGTGCCAATCCACTCACCTTCTTCGGTGTAGTACGTGTGACCGTAACTAACCCCTTCGCCCTTGTGGCAACGCTTAACGAATACCAACTCTGTTTCAAGTGTCATCACCGGTTCTAAGTAATCATCATCACGCTGACGATAAATGCGTTCTTGTAAGCCAGTTGAAATTTCCCAAGGTGCCAATCCCACATAATCAGCGACATCCTCAAGGCGGTTTTCAACATCACCTTGGCGACCAATAATGGTTACCGTCGTGCCAATTGGTAATTCACCAGGCAATGAAATCATCATCTGATCCATAGCTAGCTTTCCAACAATTGGTCGACGCTCACATAATCAACTTGGCGTTCTGTAAAGACGCGCTTAAAATCACGCATCTGTTGGCGCATTGCTGACACATCGTAGGCATACAAAGGTGTGCCAAATCGTTCTGCTAATTCGTTTGCTTCTACACCGCCAACCGTCAAATGGCCGGCAGCGTTTGTTTCATATGGTGTTGTCATCTTATTTCCCCTACTAATCTGTAATCCCAGATTGTTCTCAATCGCCATCACAAGTTCTGCTTCAGACTTGTTATTACCATTGAAAGAGACATCGCTCATCGGGAAGTTCGCTTCAAGGGCCGTGTAAATCTCACCACCTGAAACCACATCAATGTGCATCCCTTCTTGAGCAGCCACCTCATACATTGCAACCGTGGCAAAGGCCTTTGAAGCGTATGAGACAGCTTGCAATGCTGCTTGTGCCTGGCCACTGTTCACATCAAAACCAAATTTACTATCCGTTTGCCCCGTTGAAATGTAATCGTGCGTGTGCGCCTCAACACCTGGCGTAATCCGTAATAGGATGTTTTGCACACGGTCACGTTCAGCCAATAAATCATGAAGCAAATGCAATTCGAAGAAGTTGTCGACAATAATCGTGACCGGAATTGGTTCGTCATCTTCCGTGTAGCGAATGCCAAAGCCACCACCAGTGTTGATAACCTTAGGATTGAAGCCCCATTCATGGACCAAATCAACCAGCTTTGTGGCTGCCATTTGGAAACCAGTCACATCAAAGATTTGTGATCCGATGTGTGCGTGAACTCCCAACACATTGAAGTGTGGATCAGCCAACGCTCTATCACCCATTCCACCATCAACAGCCAGGTATGAACGAATGCCTGGCACATCTTTACGTGAGCCAATTGTGTACAAGCTCACCCCTGCTGGGCCAACAATTGAACGACCTGGTTCAATCCAAACAGCCGGCATTGGCATCCCATATTCGGACGTCTTCTCAGCAATCGTATCGATAATTGCTGCCACGAAATCAGATATTGAGTAACCATATGCACCGGTTGCCAAAACAGCGAGGACATCCCCAGCCTTCGTCTTTGGCAACGCCTGCTCCCAAACCAGCACATCCCCTGATTCACAGTACTTACCAGCAACGCGCACGACTTCTTCAGCTGGTGCTTCTGGTTGGTTAACCAAGACCGCCTCATACTTTGCTTGGTACAATGCCGGACGAATGTGCTTAGGTGCGTTTGCAATAAAATTAATGATTGATTGTGCGTCTAATTCTGCCATGCTAATTCCTCTTTCTTCCTATAAGTAGTGGCGATCTAGTCGCACGATATCTTGGTAGCTTTCTCGTTCAACAACCACCTTCGCTTCGCCATTTTCAACGAAGACCACAGCTGGGCGTGGATTGCGGTTGTAGTTTGATGCCAGCAATGGCACACCCGAGTTACGGGCCAACAATTCCACGTGTTGGTTCGTGATTTGATCGGCATGTGCTGCCAAAAACGGTGCGATTTCGTTAAAGTCGCCGATCACCGTTCCTGTGCGTGTTTCAATGAATGCCTGGACTGTTTCTGGCCAAACAATATCCGTCAAATCGCCTGCCAACGTCACGCGCGCTGGTGTTTCGGCCCCCACGTGACTGTGAGCGCCAACAATGGCACGGCCACCTAGCACAGCTCCCATATCAATCATGGTTCCTGGTCCAATTTCAGCGCCGATGTTAATAATGGCACCCATCATAATGACGGCGTTCGCGCCAATTTCGACTTGATCACGAATAATGGCCCCGGGTTCAATACGGGCTGGGACACCATCGTAATTTGTGATAACACGGGCCGGCACACCAGCTACCACTGTGTTCGCAGGGACATCCTTCGTGACAATCGCACCGGCCGCAACCACTGCATTATCACCTACTTGAACCCCTTCAATTACCACCGCATTCGCGCCAATCAACACATTGTCACCGATACGCACCGGTTGTGCTGAAGCTGGTTCAACCACTCCGGCCAGTACGGCAAGTTTCGAAAGTTTCAACCACGTTTTTCAAATACGCATGCGTTTGTGTTTCGTGTAAGGCTAGTTCGGGGATTTTATGCAAATCACGTCGAATTTTGATTAAATCTAGTGTCGTCATATGCTGCCCCTGTTTCATTAATCTAAGTTACGCAACGCGTCAACTAGTGCTGTTTTGGCGCTGGTTTGTGCATCAATTTCCGACTGTCATATGCATGTCATGGCCACATGCGTGCATCACACCTTCATTTGTTGAGGCAAACGGCAATCCCGTCGCTTCGGTGATTGGCAAGGCATCGATATCGGCACGATACCCAATGGTGCGCGTCGGATTTGTGCCAGCCAAGCGCACCAACAGTGCCGTTGGCACCTCAGGAATTTCTCGAATCGTCATGAAGTCGTGACTGGCAATTTGACCAGCAGGTAAGCCGGGATGATCATGCAAGCCGTAGAATTCATCAGGTCGCCAGTCTCCCGTAAAGGCTCCCGTTTCATAAACCCGTCGTCCACCATAATCTGACTCTTCAGCCGGTTGAAAGAAGAAAATTAAATTATCTTTTGGTTGATGCGTGGCAAAGTATGCCAAAACACCTAGACCCCCAGCGTGGAAAGTGCCCAGCGTGACGACCCCACCACGAACCGGATCAACATTACGTGACACAATCGTCTGAATTGCTGAGACAAATGCAGCCCCGGCTACAATCGCATCGGTCGCTTGATGTGGAAACGCGGCGTGCCCACCGCGTCCAGTAAACGTGACGTGGATTTCCGTCGTTCCGGCAAACAGCGTGCCCATATGCGTTGTGGTTGGATCGCTTTCAACCGGTAAATAGCCACCTTGGATTAATGACAAGTCCGTAGTCACACCATACATCGTTTCGATGCCAGCAACGATGTCGCGCACGCGTTGCTGCATCATTTCAATGTCCGTTTGGCGGAACGCACGAATCGTGCCATCCAGGTGCGCCGTTTCGGCAATTACATTGCCAATCGTATTCACGCCCGGTTGAATAGCCGCCTCGTTTGGCGACAAGCCAGCTTCATGCAAACTGTGGGTGGCATCATCAACACCAAGCCAGAACATCGTCCCCGGAATTTGGTGTAATAAATAACCAAAATCTTCCCCCGTCATAGCTGGCGCGATATCCGTGTAATCAACGTCAGGTGCGTTGGTCATATAATCAATAAATAATACTCACCAGTTGTCCCCCCAATGACAAAACCTTGCGTCCCATCATGCAACAACCGATCTGCTAGTCGGTCTAAGGCCACATAATCAATTTGGTCATTCGCCGTAAATGGCGTAATAATTGCGGTAATTAATTCAATATTTTCGTACATCACTCTTCCCCTAATGCGCCATGCGCCATGTTAAGTAACCCGTTATTGCCCCTGACTTGGCTTATTGTAATAAGGCGTCACTGCCAACAAACCATCGACACCAGGAATGGCGCTGACTTCCTTCGCCAACGCCACTGAATGCGCCGTGTTATTGTCACCAACGTTAGCCACAACCACACCGCGATTCCCAATGTGGGCGGCGAAATGCGTGTATAACGCGATTTTTTCATCGTGCGTTAGGGTTGGTCCAACTGGTGTGTGACCAACCAAAAATGCCAAATCATCAATCGTGGTGACTTGCTTAACTGCGTTGATCATTGGGTGTTGGGCCAACGTCACGACAGATTCGTTCGTTAGTCCAACCGCTGAACGACCCGGAATGTTGTACAACATCACTGGCACACTTGCGGCGTCAGCAATCGCTGTAAAGTGTGCAATCATCCCCAAACGGAAGAACGCGTTCATACGTGGCGTTAACCAACGTTGCAAGCGTCCTGCTGTTTCGATATTACCGTCCGCAACTGCCGCAAACAAGTCCGCCATTTCGCGACTATATACGTGAGCAGCAACTGAAATGGTTCCCGTTGCACCAACCACTTTCGCAGCCAACGTCTGTGCGTCCTCTCCGGTGTAGACCGCAAAAAAGCGACTGGATTTCCAGCCCCATCTTGCCAAAGCCACCAGCTAATAAAACTGTTGTCATGTTTAATCGTCCTTTTCATTAAATGTCGCTTGCACATCCGCCAATTCAACGTCCGTTAATGGCAAAATTGGCAAACGCGTTGTGTTTTCAATTTCACCGCGTTGCGCCAAGACCGCTTTGACTGGCGCTGGGGATGGGCCTGGTACCAACAACCAAATCATAACCATGGGACAATGCATAAGTCGCGTTATCAAAGGCTGATTCTGGTTGCGTCACATCCACCCAAACATCGGCTGGTGTATCGATCTCGTCCAGTTCAGTATACACGGAAATGGGACTTTCATGAAGCGTTGCTGAGAGAATTCCCACTAATTCTAAATCGGGTTGTTCAGCGATCGCCGTACCAGATGGTGCATCCAACTTATGCGGATTGTGAATCTCGATAATTTCAGCATCCGGCATATACTTGGCTGCCTGCTCAGCAAATTGCATGAGCAAAACAGCTGACAATGAGAAGTTTGGCACAATAATCGCATGACGATTATACTTCTGTGCCAAGTGTCCCAATTGCGTCACGTCTTCAGCGGACAACCCCCGTGTAAATGACGTTTGCTTCAAACGTAGTGTTTCACCTGGCGCACCGAAAATCACTTCTTCTTCGGCAACATAGCCTGGCAAACGAACGGCGTGCACGGGCACGTTATCAATGACTTCACCACGTGCTGCATCATGTTGGCGTTGTGCCACCGGTTCAGCTTCACGGGCAGCTGCAATTTTTGTAGCCGTCGCTTTCAGCTCCTTGTTATAACGGTTTGCAAGGGCTGGATTTACTTCTGGCATTTCAGTCTCCTTTGGCTCTCAGGCCATTCTTTTTTCTTAAGCCTCGCTGGACTTGGGCAACAATTACAATAGGTGTTCTAGACCGACTACCAGCCCATCGATTTGATGAACCTGACGAATAGCTAACGCAACGCCCCCCATAAATGATGTTGAAATTGCCTCACGCAAGCTCAAGTGACCGTGTGGTGCGGCGTAGTGTGAATCATCAGCATCAATAGCAGCCTTCGTAGCAGCCTTAATGTGATCAGGTACCGCAAAATCAGGCTCACCTAGTGTCAACTTGATGATGCCATCAATGGCTGAAAACTTTTGATCAATCACACGGATTGGTGATGGCAAAATCTTGGCTATGCCCACAACATCAAGACCGATAATGTCAGCAATCGCTTCATACATTGGGAATGTTGGCGTTGGGATAATAATCTTCTCCCCCGCGTTCAACAAGCCATTCATCGTTGCAAACAATGCTTCTGAAGCACCAACCGTCACGACAACTTCACCGTTTGGGTTGTAACGTGGCGCATCAAAACGCTCCACTAAGTAATCTTCAGCGTAAATCTCATCTGAGAAGACCAACATGTTGTGAGCCTTTAGAATTGCGGCGATTGCCTCGATTTGCTCAGCTGAGTACGTCACGCCAGTTGGGTTTGATGGGTAGTTAAACAAGATAGCCGTGGCATCTGGGTTTTCAGCCAGCGTTGCTTCCAACTTTTCTGGCGTCAACACAAAATCAGGTGCTGTGTTGGCGGCCATCATTGGACCAGGTGCCGTTGTGACCAAGAATTGGTGCATCTTACCAACGTGCGCCATCAACGTAGCTGGACCTGCTACATACCCAATACGGTATCCTGTCATAGCGTGAGACTTTGACAAACCGCTAATCAAAATCGTTTGATCTGGTAGCAATGATGCCATTGAAACGTGCTCACCATCGTAAACCAATGCCAAATCAATGACAAATTCCATATCGTTCGTGTTCAACGTTGCTGGAATCTTGGCAAAGATATAGAAGGCCCCACCTGGTTGTGCGGCCGTAAAGCCAGCTTCTGCCAACCCAGCCATGACCAAGTCACGACGTTGCTTATACGTATCACGCATATCAATGGCGTCTTGACGACCATTGCGCAACGCCTCTTCAGCAAAGCCGAAAATGACCGGTTGTGCTTCCAAAAATTAAATTGTTCTCATTTTATGTTAGCCCTTCAAAGCAACGTATTGCTTCAAACGGTTAACAGCTTCCGTTAGGTCTTCGGTTGAAGCAGCGTATGACAAACGCACATAGCCTTCACCACCGGCACCAAAGATTGAACCTGGTGCAATACCCAACTTCACTGTTTCGGTTTGGCCAGCTGAACGCGCTGATGCCAACAACTTCAATGACGCCACCGGAATTGATGATTGCGCCAATTGTTCAATTAAACGAGACCCCACTGCGCCGGTAGCCCCCAAGATAGCAACTGTATATGATCGTTCTTCACTCATGTGTTTTCTCCTCAAATTTTAATAAAAACCCGAAAATTGGGTACATTAAAAGCAGTCAGGCACAACCAACGGTACATTGTCGTTCATGCGCCAGAATGAGGTATTGTCGACGGCAACCGCCCCGCGCTTTACTGCTTCTGGCAACAGACGAGCTGATACGGAACCACCAGCTGATGCCAATACCAAGTCGACCCCTTCAAATGACTCTGGTTGGGCCTCTTCAATCGTAATTGTTTCACCACGGAACTCACGAAAGTGCTGTTGCGCTTGGTCGAGCAACTCTTGCCAAGCTGATTGACCAGCCCCAGAAGCCGCTTGATACGTTGACACAATCACTTGCTTCAAACCAAATTGTTGGCGAATTGGCTCAAGGGCCACCACCATTTGAATCGTTGAGCAATTAGGGTTCGCAATAATCCCATTGTGTTCATACAACGCTTGTTCGTTAACGGTTGCCGTCACCTTGATATCCTTGGCATTCTTGTCGCCCAACATAATCTTCTTCGTTTCGTGAATCATCTTGTACTCTTCGTGCGTGTAGCCTTCATCTTCAAACACATCGATTTGTGGCAACAAGTTGAAGGCCAATGGGTAGTGCTTCTTATCACCCTTTACTGGCAAAATTTCGGCCGTTTCTGGTTCACCATTCCGACCGACAAAGGTGTCACGCTTGCCTTCAGCATTGATTGGTTGTGGGTAAATTTGGTTGGCTGGATCATCTTCCAACACAACACCTGGTGCTTCTGACAAGGCTTGTTGAATCTTTGGTGTTGAAGCGCCGTCTGCGTCAGCGACTTCAAAGTAAACCGTCTCACCGTGACCAACTGGGACTGGCACACGAACTGCCTTATAGACTAACTACTAACATTTCGTCATTAACATCCCTTATGCGAACTTTTCAGCAGAACCTTCAGGAACGCGCACCAAGTCCAAGGCAACCAAGCGTTCGGCGATTTGCACCGCGTTCCAAGCCGCCCCCTTCAACAAGTTATCTGACACAACCCACATGTGGTAGCTACCGTCATTTTCAAGGTCTGGACGCACTGATCAATAGCAAAATTGATTGTCTTGGCAACATCCCCAATCCCACTAACTGTTGAGCTAGCGGTATCAAAGGCGTTTAGTTCGGCTTGCAACACATCTTGCCAGTTGGCCAATGGCACTTGGCGTGGTTGCTCGCGTTGAATATCTGCTAGTGATAATGACATGTTCAGTTCCACCTAAATTTAATAATTACTATTTGTGATTTCGTTGATCCACTCAGTCATAACTGGGTAGTCATTGCCTTCGCCTTCTGCGATACGGGCTGGCAGTAATGAACCTAGATAGTGTTGCGCCAACAATTGTGACAACACCAACCCACCAATTACATCAAGGATGTACGTGTCGTTCAATGTGCGGAACGTCAAAACGTTGTCCGTGTTGCGCGCAATGTGAAAAGATTTCCTGTTGCCACGCCGGGCTAATTTATCATCTTGCTTTTACTATTTAGTAGCATCCTGTTTGCGAGCATTTGGTAGCTTCTTTATCATCGATGTCTCACGAAACAGATAGTCTCTAAATTCCGGAAAAACGCGCACCAAAAAAACACCCAGAATAAATCTGAGTGCTTCATGTGTTGATTATTCAACTGTTGTGTTACAAATGATGCATTATTTACAAATGGCATCCATGATGTAACCAAGGCAATTGCCCCGAATACAATTGCAATAATTCCTACGACCTTTTTTTCAGGCTGCTTTTCCATAACTATAAAACCCCTACCCTTAAAATGTATACCGGTTTCAACCGGTGGAAACATTGTTAAGATTACCCTCGCTGCATGAATTTTTTGTGCACTGTGCCCTGATGCCTTGGTTGCCTTTGAAGCATTATCAAACGCTTCATCCACTGTGCGAGAATACATGCCTTGCGTTACCAACACAATCACCATACTAATCACAGCCAATCCAATACCAACTAGTGACAAAACTTTTTTGTTTTTTCGATTCATCACCCATGCAATAAGTGCGATAATTAATCCAATTATCGCAAAATCAGTATAAGTATCATACTCATAAGTATCATCCAACTTGTTAACCACCACTTTACTTACCTTCACAGATGCTGCTGACCAGTCTGTGTTAGCATATGTCACATGATAATCCTTGCTCGAAGAAACATCGTACTTTTTGTAACCCATTTCAACCGTCTTTTTACTATCTTTTTTTGATCCCTTTTCGGTTGAAGTTGGTAATGACTCAACCGGGATATGAACTACACCAGTTTTAGTAACCCCGTTCGCAATCTCTCCATCCCATGATCCACCCGTGGCATCTTGTTGTTCACTGTTATTTAGAATCGCAGTACCATGTGATGGATAAATTGTAATATCTTGATTAGCCTTAATTTCAAAATGCATCGTTACAATACCGTTGATATTCTTTTTACGGAAATACTCTGGTTGTTTGATGGACATCCACCGCAAAAAAAGATGGTCTACCGAAGTAAACCATCTTTATATAATCTCAGATTATTTCAAATCCAAAGTAAAATCATATTCGTGATGACTATTAGCGTCAGAATAATCGTCTGTGTCGTAGTACCCATCAAACTTAAAGCGAATGCTCTGCAATGCATCATCTGAATTCCTCCGGTCGGAGTGCTTGGCCCCTTCTGAGGCACGCTAACACGTACTGACCATGACCTGCAAGGAGCGCGAACCACAGCAAGCTGCGTTTCCCTTTACCTCCCGTGGCTCTAAGCGGGAAGCCCGCTAAGAACCCACACCTGCGGGTCAAGGTCTGCACGTGTCTATACGCGTGGCGGGGCCAAGCACAGCAGCCATAATCGCAATGATAATTGGGGCAACCAACGTCATAACATTCAACTTTTCTACTGACACGTTCTTCATGACGTTGTCCTCCTCTTTTCTTGATGTTCTTAAGTATACGAGGTTAATTATAAAAGTCAACACTTTTCTCTAATTTAATTTTAATCAAACTAATTTTGTTGATTTGTCTGGGGATTTGTGGTGTGTGTCCGATCCTGTATGACCTACGAGTAAAAGTTTGAGCTCAAAAAATTTATATAAAAAAACGGCTAGTATTCTGCGCAAAATACTAGCCGTTACTCGTTTACAAAGTAATTAAATTTGGCTAGCCATGATAATCTTCCTTGGGAAGCAGTCATGGCTAGCGTTAGCATCTCAAAAAGCCAACCATCACTGCGAAATAATAATAAACATTACGGCGTCTTGTGATGGGATGTCCGCAACGTTTGAAGGGTCGGTCGTCTTTAGATCACCGGTAAGCGTCCAATTGATGGCCTTGGCTTCACTTGCTGAAACAACTGGCAGCCCAGTTCCTGCGACCATAACCAATGTTGCTGACATCAAAACTGAATTCTTAACAAACTTATTCATAACCATATCTCCTAATAGCGCTGTCTTAGGATCATTCGTACGTTGCCAACTGTAGACGAAATCTTGGGCAGTTAGCTTTGACCCATCTGACCACTTCAAGTTGTCACGCAACTTAAAGGTCCACGTCAAACCATCTTGCGATACCTCGACTGATTGGGCAGCAGCCAATTCTGGTTGACCACTCTTACCAACACGGTACAACCCTTCACCGGTTGGCTCGACGAAGCTTTGCTTTTCAGGGAAGAAGTACATCATCGCCAACTCAGCCTTAAACTGTGGCAATGGGCGTTCCAACGTCACTTGCAACGTGGTATCATCGAGCGCCTTAGCACCCAATTCATTCAAATCCGTGACCTTACCTGCTTGGATGGCATCAGCGTTCTTCACCCCACTGAAGAACATCGCACCGATGGCGTTGTATAGGTTAAAACTTGTCGTTGCATCAGCCGTTGTCGTCACGTTGACGGCTGGCGTCTTAACATTGGCTGCATCCCAGTAATTTGGGTTCTTTTCATACGTATATGATGAACTTGAACCATCCCACTTCTTCAAGACGTACGGACCACTTGAAAGTGAATCAACAGCGGTCGTGCCAAACTTTTGACCGGTTTTTAATACATTCTTCGCTAGCTTCTCACGGTTAACCGCAAATGATAGCGCCTGACGAACCTTCACGTTTTGCAACGCCTTATTCTTTTGGTTCATCGTCATGTATGTCGTCGCAGCGGTATCAACTACCGTGTAACCAGGCTTGTTCTTTGAGTTACGGGCTTGCGTCGCATTCAACAAAGCGAAATCCGTCTTGCCTGAGGTATCGTTTGTTAACAACGTCAACTTCACTTGCTTTTGACCAACTTGCTTCAACCCTTGTTGCCACAACTTGGCCGCTTGTGCCTTGTCATAACTGACGTACTTTGTGTGAGCACCAACGGTAAAGTCCTTGCCCGTGTTTGGATCCTTTGCCAACCCCTTGGCGGTAAAGGTCTTGGCTGGTTCAGCCGCACCCGGCCCCGTTACCAACGTTTGCAACATATCAACTGGATCAGTGTAATCCGCGTTCCACGTTGCCAATGACAAGTCGAACTTACCCGCCTTTTGGAGTGAACTGGTTTGCTTAGCTGGCACTGACTTCACCGAAACCGTCAAGCCCTTCAAGTTCGTTTCCAATTGCGATTGCAAGTATTGACCGGTTTGCTTGGCGGCATGACCCTTAACCTTTGGATTCATCAAAGCGGTCATCTTTGAGTATGTCAACGGCGCTACAGCACCTTGCTTTTGTGCATACTCTTCAGCGGCCGCCAAGTCCTTAAAGCGTGCCTTCTCATCGTTAGCATCCGTCGTCGTTGCCTTATCATAGAGCGCATCGTACTTCTTGTCTGACCAGCCAGTTAGGTTCCAAGATGGATGGCTCATGTCCAGCCCCTGGACCACCATGCAACGTCAACAACTTGATTGGCTTGCCCGTCCCATCGGTGCGTGACCACAAATGGTAGCCATTATCCAAACTCAAAATATGTGTCCCGTCTTTTGTCATACCGTTTTCTCCTAATTCTTTACTGCGTTCTTCCAATCGAATGTGCCACCAACTGGATTGACGAAGAACAAGATAGAACTCACCATCTTCATAACCCAACTTTTGGCGAACTTCTTCCACTTCGTTTAAGTAGTAGTCGTAATTCAAATACTTTTCAACGTTGGCTGGATCATCAAAGTCAGGTTGATCTGAATACCAAGCCCCAAGTTGGTCATACTGTGTCACTTCAACTCCAATTGGATTCAAGAACTCTGGAAAACGTTCACTATCCCATTCGCCACGTTCTTCAACTTCGCGCATAAAGGCGACGACATCGGCGTCGAACTCCTTTTCGCGAATCGCATTGATATTCGTGACATAATCATCAATGTTATCAATCATTGAAATGATAATTAGTCCCTTCAAAACGCCCGGATGACGGAGCGCATATTCTTGGGCAAGCAAGCCACCCCACGAGTGCCCAAAGGTTGGCGTTTCAATTTCGTGTAGTCGATCTGCCACTGACCAGTGCGCCAATTTCCCCGTAATCACAAATTCATTGTCACCTTGAAAATGGTTGTACACTGCTGTCCCCATCGTACTGATTTGGTGATGCGGTGCATTCGGGTGGCGTGTGATGTATTCACGGTCCAAGTGTGTCGCATACTTCTGATAGGTCGGGTTTCATTATTCTGGCACAAATTCGTCCGCTTCAACGTCTTGAATAAAATGCGTCAAGTTATAAAAGAAGATTTCAGGGTCATCCACCATGTGGACGTGGCCGGCGTTTGGCGTCACACGCAAACGGGCATTTGGCATCTTGTCACGCATTTGACGCGCTACTTCCAACGGCATTGATTCGTGCCCACCAAAGGTTAACAGAAAACCGTCGTCTGCTTTATCATGTGATGACGAATGCTGGTTTCACCAACTATCTCGAAGAATGGTGGCATTACGACTACGGCAATCAAAATTGGGCCTTCATGAGCGGCCACGACACCGCCTTTTATGGCGCGACAAAACCTGAATTCCCTTGGCTATAGTAAAACCGACATCACCTTCATTGGCGATGTCGGTTGTTGCGAATTGTGGCCTTGCCTTCATCAAACGCAAACCGCCCTTCACCACACAACACAGGTGGTTCAGTGGACGTTTCAATCGTTGATGAACGTGGTCGCCTGTTGGAAATGGGCAGTCCATTTGATGACATTAGCGCCCGTGCTAAGACAACTTATTACGAGTTTGAACCGGAATCTGAAGACGTCATCAAGATTCGCAAGTCTGATATCTTCGTGCGCGAAACGATTCAACAAAAATTGAATGATGCCGCAGACATGCTGCCCTACGGCTATAAGTTGGTTATCTTTGACGCTTGGCGTGATATCGATACGCAACAAGCATTATTTGATCGCATGCAAAGCTTCGTGCAACGTGACCATCCCGAATTCAACGCCGACCAAACGTTGGCTGCGACCAAATGACTCACAGAGGGGGCTGTGCTGATGCTTGAATTTACTGGAAATCCAATTGAACCACAACGCGATACTTGGGACTGGGGCGAAATTCGTGCCATACCGCTTGATTTGTCAGATGAAAAGCTGGTTTCAGTGAGCTATCTACCTGAAAAAATGGTAGTTAGTCCACAATATTTTATCCAGCAACTACCGGGCGCTCCGGAATATCACGAACAGCCTTTTGAAAATCCAACAACCCATCTGGCGCCAAATTAGTTACAATTGGGTTAAGGGGTTGGATGAAATCTTTTTTAATCATATTAATTATTCTCACATTCTTCCCAAGTAGTAATTATTATAACAATAATCACTTACTTTTCTAGCTGTGTTTTGTGAAGAAAATATGAATGTCAAACATCACAATCATGTTGTCTTCGCCATCATAGTTCAAGTCGTACTTCTTGTTGAAGTATTCAACCGCTGCATTACGCAACTCACGCTCACCTTGTGACTCGGCATAGTGTGAATTGTCTTCACGAACTGATTCAATGATGCGTTCCTTAATTGCGTCATCAACGTTAAAACCAGGCTCTCCGAACGTCAAACGAACCAAGCCATTCGCCATCGCTTCATCAACCTGTTCAGGCGTCAACTTGAACTTCGTTGGACGCGTGTTGATTGAAATCTTCGTCCCATGGGCTAAGTCCAATGACGCAAAGTATGGTGGGTATGCCGGTTCGGGCACGATTACACCTTCGTTGTCGTTCAACAATGTCAAGAAGACAACGTTAATCGCTTCAGACACACCGATGCTCGTTTGATCCGGAATCAACTTTGCCAATGATACGTGTTTTTGATCGTATGTCAATTGTGAGTAGATTTCGTCTGAAATGACCCATAGGCGGTGCTTCTTGAACACTTCAGCCAAGGCAATCAATTCATCTTCTGAATACGTCACACCCGTTGGATTTGATGGGTAGTTAAACAAGATGGCCTTGACTGGCACCTTGTAAATGTCACGCATTTCATCAGCAACTTCCGCAGCCGTTGTCACGGCAACCAACGCACCATCTTGCAAAACCTTTGGCAATGAGAACGTCAACGCACCGTGCACCTTTTGGGCGTAGTCAATGAAGCTCTTTTCACCAAGAATAAAGCCGATACGGTATCCCGTCATGGCGTGTGACTTTGACAATCCCGTAATCAAAACAGGCGTGTATTCTGAGAAAGCATCCCCAGGAATGATGGCGACCTTGGCCTTTTCTGCCAAATCAACGGCGAAGTCAAAGCCGCTCTTGCCCATGTCTTCAGGAATCTTCGCGAAGATGTAGAAAGCCCCTTCTGGGTTAACCATCTCGAAACCAAGTTCCTCAAGTTGTGGACGCAACCAGTCACGACGACGCTTGACAAATCTTATTTATAATCATTTTTTCAAAGAATTTAAAAATGCAAAAACAACCCCAGCCAAGGCAATTCTTAGCTGGGGTTAGATTTTATTTATGAAAATTAATTATTGTCCACGGCGCTCAGCAAAGTACGCCTTCATGCGCTTCATTGCTTCAGCCAAGTCTTCATCTGATGCAGCGTATGAAATACGCACGAATAATCATAACATTCCCGATGATTAGCGTTAACGTTGGCAAAATAAAAATTGGCCAACGTCCCTTAACCATTGGTAACAAGATTGATTGTAATCCAACCAAGATAATTGATAACACCGTTGTATGCGATAAAACCTCTTTCATAAAGCCCATATAAACTCCTATCAATAAAATCCAATGCATAATCAATATATCCTTTTATAAACTCCATTATCAGCCCTCCTGTTACAGTGTAGTATAACAGTGCAACACCTAAGATACAAGAAAATCGCGAACGATTTATCAGTGGTTACCAGTTCGACGCGCTTTCGAAACAGAACCCATCAGCAACAAAAGTCCTGCCAAAACAATGACAACAACCGTCCCTATAACCTGATTTTGCTCGTCATCGTTCGACCAAACCCAACCCGCGGCGTGTTTCAACTAAGCCGGATTCAACAAGTCGTGTAATCGCATTTTGAACTGTTCGGCCATTGATTACCAATTCTGCCGCCAGTTCACGTACACTTGGAACCTTACTCCCCATCTCGTATTTGCCATCGAGAATTTCACTTTCCAAATAATCCGCGACCTGAATGTATAAGGGTTCGTTATCATAGGTTCGATAACTCAAATTCTTTACTTCTAACATCCCCGTTTACCCCTTCTTGTACTGTGACACCACTTGCGTCAAAATATCCTGCAATTCAGCAATTGAGACAAAAGCCAAACTGTTTTTAACAAACGTTTCCGTCATTGCCGTAATTTTATTGCGACGAATGCGCTGAATTTTTTCTTGATCCGTCGTCACAAAGTGTGGAATAAATGACACTAGCGACTTCAACACATCGCCCGATTGATCATCAATCTTAATGACTGCCCCATGTTCTGGATGAATCAATCCCGCTAAGGCCCGCATAAACGTTGTCTTACCTGCCCCATTTTCGCCCAAAACACCAACAATCTCCCCAGCCTCAACCGTCAGCGTCATCTCTTTTAAGATTTGACGTAAGCATGCTTCGCGTGACACCGTTAAGGCAAAAATCAAACGTTCCAGTTGTCCCTTTGATAACTTGCTGATTTTAGCCTGATTATCAATCTTAAGATCCTTACGCAAGGCTTCCCAACGCGCACTATCAAAATCCACATACGCATCCTGATAAAAAGCCGCCACCGATGCGACCGTGTCTCGCTTCATCGCCCAATTTAGGTAGTCAATACCACGATCAACGATAATTTGCCCATCCTGAATGACAAGGGTACGATCAATGACTGATTCAATCTCGTTAATTTCATGCGTCGACATCAACACAATTGATGATTCTGGTAGCCAACGTAGCAAGCTTTGCAACACGCGACGACGCGTCATCACATCCACACCACTGAACGGTTCATCCAAAAGAATAACCTGCTTTGAAGGCGATTGCCAGCGCAACAATCATAACTGGACCAACTGCAATCAAAAATGTTCGAAACCCTTCATAACTATCTTTCGCAATGAACTTAACGAGCTTGCTTGTCTTCATCATGATTCAATCCCCTTTCGATTCTCCGTAACCACCTGGACAAAATATTGTTCCAAGCTCATTTGCTCAGTTGACCGAATTTACCAACAACCGAACAACCAAATTACTGATTACAAATTGCCAGTTTGTCGCAGGTAGCAAAACCAACTTCGCATTTTGCCATGACTGGACTGATTTTACATAAGCCATTATCACATAAAATACCTGTCCAAAGATGACTGGTAGGCCAATCGCTAATCATAATGAAGTAAATAGCTGAGAACCTCCCGCTTGCCAGCTGTCGCCCAAATTAACCGCCAAGCCAATGAAATTAACAAATAAAAAGACGAGCACAATCGCACCGGTTGAGTCTGCTACACCACTAAAGTCCCAACTAAAGTGCAATGCATTGTCAGCTTCACTAGCGTTTAATCCTTTTTCGATGGCCATCATCACCAAACGATAAACCCCAGTCACAACCGCGACATTGATTAAAATCTATCGCGTATACATTTTGAAAATCCCGTAAAAAAATCCAAGTGCTAATAGGCCATCAACCACTCGTGCTGCCCATTCGCCCAGACCCATCCAATCTACCAAATAGGTCTCACCTAGCGAAACGACAATAAACACAATCAAGAAGACAACAAAGAAAACCGGACCCTTGGCATACTTGAAACGTGGCATAAAATGAGCAAAACCACACCACCAACAACTAGTACCCCCAAAGTACCGCCAATAATAATCTTCGTTCGCTTCTTCATTTTTCTCTCCTAAACAATAAACCCATTCGTACTACTTCTATATCCTACATGACGACTACTACTTTGATAAATAACCCGTCGTTTCTTAAACTTTTTCTTGTCACCTGTCTGGTATTTAGTACGCATCGTTGGTTCCATCGTCATCAAAGCGTCCCCAGCCTTGACTGTTTGACCGTCCTTGACCAAAATTTGACCAGGCTTCATGCTACCCAATGCGACTTCTTGAATCTGCATTGGTTGAACCACACCAGATTCCTTCAAATCCGGTTGTTCTTGCACCTGAGTTGTGGCAATCGTGTGCTTCTCATCTGACTTACCAAATTGCGTCAGGGCTTGTGCGGCCGTCAAATCATTTTGGGCATCTGACAAGGCCATCTTGGCTTGTGTCACGGCATCTTGGCTGCCACCATCTTCTGAATTCATTGCCTTTTGGGCATTATTTAGGGCTTCTTGTTGAATACCCACAGCTGCTTGAAGCTTCGTTACCTCAGCCTGTGCTTCACTAACATCCGCCTTACCATCGGCAGATGAAACACCGTTTACAGTGACTTCAGCATCTGGCTTAACCTTGTCGTAGTCACCATCGCTAACTGTCGTCACAACTTCCTTCTTTTGTGAGTAAACTTGTAGCTTTGGTGCATCTGGATCCGTTTGATCTAGCACAACAACACCATCAAACTTTGCAACGGCCGTTGTAGCGACCTTAGCTTGGATGTTTGCAACCTGTTGGCCGTCGACCGTCTTTACGGCGCTCTTAGGCACAACGATACCGTGTTGTGCAAGTGAAACCGTCACCGGTTGACCATAACGGAATGTGTCATCCAACGTCACCGTGAATTCGTACTTGGCTAGCTTACGGTTACTGTCCTTTGTTGGCACAGCGCTGACAGTCAAGACATGTTGGGTCGTTTCCTTGTTGTGATACCGTTTTGGTAGGTCTTATTGATATTCGATAACTTAATTAGCGTCATCAATTGTCTCCCCGTTCTTAGCTGAATCATAATCGGTTACAACGCGATCACGTTCAGATAGGTTAGCCGTAACGATGACATTGTTATCACCTGTGTGAGCATCAACAACCGTCTTCACCGCGCGACCATTTACGACACGGTAAACCATCTTAAAGCTGCATAGTCGCGACGGCTTAATGTTGTTGTGTCATCATCCGCAAAGAAGTAATCACCTTCAAACTCACGGTCAAGCATCCCCACGATGTTAATAAACGTAGATTTACCAGAACCTGATGGCCCCATTACCGCCACAAATTCACCGTCCGATATTTCAAGTGAAATGTCACGCAATACGTGTAACTTTGATTCCTGTCCACCAGATAATTCAGAAGGTTTCTTGTTCCCTTTGTCACCGATACCAAGACGATCAAGCGTCTCTTGGACTGCTTCCTTGATATCTGAGCGGCGACGTCCCGCGTATACCAATGGCAACGCAACATTGTCGAACACAGACATTTGTTGAATCAACTTAAAGTTTTGGAAAACCCAACCAATATTACGGTTGCGACGAATTGTTCGTTGCGCTTGTTCGGCAACATGGGCATCGTGCGTTACCATCAAAATAGTGGTTCCTTCATGATTCAACGCAATAAACAAATCCAAAATTTCTTGGGCAGTATGACTATCCAACGCACCAGTTGGTTCATCGGCCAACAAGAACTTAGGCTTCGCAACTAATGCACGCGCAATCGCGACACGCTGTTGTCTGAGACGAACTTGGCCATTTGCTTGTTCACACCGTTACCAATCGACAAAATCGTGATAACAGATGCGATACCAATGATAATTCCCAACATCGTCAAAATTGAACGGCGCTTGTTAGAGATGAGTGACTGCCATGACGACTTAATAATTCCCCAAAGGTCCATCTCACATACCTCCTACAATTTGACCGTCAGCCAACAATTCGTTAACTTCTGTTCACCGGCGTATCCGTCTAATGTTGTCGAGCCACTCTCAAGACGCTTCAATTTAACGTTCGCAATCTTGTCAGCATAAGGGCTGTTCTTGATTGTGTTCACATCGGATTGATCCAATCCATTTGAAAAGTAGTCATCTTGCGTGTAGTAAATGGTTTCCTTAATCATCCCCGACTTGTCATCAACACCAACAACTGTATAACTCAAGCCACCCAACTCAATCGCTTGATTAACCGCTGCATGGGCCGAGCCATAATACTTCTTTGCAAAGTCATTTGCAATCGTGACATTACGCTGTGCCAGCTCATTATCTGACTTAGCTAACTTACGACCAGCAATTAACTCAACGTCGCCACTGCCCTTTACGACCTTAGCATTTTGGTACTTACCAGAAGATGCTTGGCTACCGTTCTTTTGCAAGTAATCCGTGACCTTTTGGGCCACCTTACCTGGCTTATCCTTGGTTGCAATCGTCAATTGTACCATTGGATAAGAAGCTGTTTGGGTACCCAGGAACGTGTTGTATGGCAACCAGACTTGCGCTGGCATTTCCATTGATGAACCTGCCCCCATCTTTAAAACGTGGCGTTCCGTAGCCCCAACGGCCAAGCGGATACCGATTTCTTGCGTACGCTCTGAAACTGAAATGTACATCATGTTCATCACACCGATACCGGCGATGAACAATGAAATACCAGCCACCGCTGACACAAACAGGGCAATCACAGATACATACTTTTGCAATGAAGCCATGGTTGCACCTTCATCTTCGAATTCTGGCAACCAACCAAAGATAATTCCAATGGCAGTTGTGACACCGAAGACCATCAAGACATTGTTCATTGTGACGACAGCTGTAATGTTTGGATTGTCCATCACAACCGTAATCAACTTACCCAAACCAGCTCCCATTGCCAAACCGATGACACCACCTGACAAGGTCAACATGACCGCTTCAATCAAGAATTGCAACCGATTGCGAACACCATGGTGAAATTATTGATGGCACAGCTAAACGGCGAAACTGTTGCATCTGAACTCATTACGCCTACCTTAGTAATTGGTAATTCGACGCCGTAGAAAAAAGCTTCCGAAAGCAGTGAACGCTCTCGGAAGCTTTTTCAATATTTATCTCAAAATTTCAATCAAATTCTTGCGTGATGCTTGGCGCAGTTGATTACATTAATCAACCCTGCCCCCGGCACTGGCATTGTCACAGCGACTGATCGTTTAGCGCTCGGTGCAATTAGGGCCAGTCAGGCACTTGGGTTGTCATTCCCGAATGAAATTGGGATTATTGGGTTCGACGGTATTTACATCCACAAGTTATCCTCACCTACCCTAACCACGATTCAGCAACCATTAGGCGTCAGCGACAATGCCGTCGGAACTGCAATGGCAACCGAGTATCTCATCAACCACGGTTTTGAACATGTCATGTATCTTGGTCTCGCAATCAACGAGCCGTTCGCACTAAATCGCGAAACAGGTTATCGACAAACGATGTTGAAATACGGGTTACCAATTGAAGCGTATGAGTTACCAAATAACGAGTGTGCTGCGACTGTTGCGCATTTATTGATTCATTTAACTGATGCCCTAAGACACCACGGCTATACATTGGAAGTCCGCCACGACCGTGAATTTGATTTAACGAATGTGGATGCCTTTTTAGTGAGTGGTGCACGAAGGTCGGATATTGAGGCACTGCACCTGCCTGTTCCCGTGGTAATCTATGGCATGGAACCCGGTCTAATTTCAGTAGTTCATGTCTCTAAAATGACTGTTTCTCGTGTCTTAAACCATCCCGAACTAGTCTCACTAGAAATTCAGGAAGATGTGCAACAGGCAATCCTTGAGCTTGGGTATGTACAGAACCGAGCAGGCCGTGCCTTGGCGAACAAGCGGCATTACAACATCGCCTTCGTTCTACTTGATGATATTGCAGAAATTGAGCCGTATTGAAGCGCTTTATTTACAAATTCCACTATAGTTCTCTTGATTACAGAATGAAAGCGTTTTCAGAATGTTACCGGTAACATAAAATTAAATTCTGCCTGCATTTGAAAGTATGCTACACTTAATATAAGTTGGGCGTGTTAGCGCTTTCATTGATTAGGAGGTTTATTCATGGTCTCACTTAACGACGTTGCTAAGACAGTACCAAGCGTTTGGAAGATACGTCCCATGTTGGCACTTTGCAGTGAGAACGCCATGGAAGTACCCAAATTTCCAAACGTCATCAACATCAATGTCGCGATTGTTAGCGTTGGTAGATGCTTCTTACCAACCTTGTTTTGCGATTCTGTCATGATTCAACCTCGTAATTTCAAAATAACCTATCTGTGAACTGCAAATGGCTTAAAACCAAATGAACCGGCGTTTGGCAACAAGGCCATGACGACGATGGCAACCAAAGCTCCCAAAATCAAATATGGCAAACGACGACCAATCTTAGGCAACCAAGTACGGTCTGAGAAGTAACCGACCAATGGTTGGACAACCATTCCAGCCAATGGTGGCAAAATAAAGAAGAATCCTAGCTTCGTAGGATCAGAGGCAGTAAAGAAGTATGGGAACAAGTTAGCGATAACTCCACCAATGTTTCCCCAGATGGTTTGCCATGACCAAGCCATATCCTTTTGGCTATCGTTAACCATGTCTGAAATCATCATCTTAAATGGTTGCATTGACATGTTTGATGACAAGTCCATGAACAAGATGGCAATGGCACCGAACCACAAAGCAGTTGATGATAGGATTTCGAAGACGTTTTGCTTCTCGCCCTTTTGCTCATCAAGACCGTGGTAGTTTGCGTACGTCTCAGGATCGTATTCATCAACCTTCCATACTGTGAAAGCGGCTGAAATAGCCAAAATAATTGCTCCAACATAGAATGACCACTTAACTGATGCTGGCAATTGTCCTTGAGCGGCAACGTTGGCAACACCAAAAATGGCCGTAACCGTTTCAATGGCTGACAAGACACCGAACCAGTTACCAGCGGCTTGGAAGGCACCTGAAGCAGCGTTCGTCGTGTGCCAGATGTTACTTGCAACCGTACCTGTTCCATACGTCCATAGGTATTGGAAACCGGCCCAGCTAAAGAACTCAACCAATCCAAGTGTCCAGAAAACCTTTGGTGCGTGCTGTGCGTTCGTCAAAATCGTGAATGGGATAGCGTTCATCGTAACCCAGGCCATACCCAACATCACAAACGCAACTGCTGACATGGTCTTTGATCCAGTCGTAGCCAACAAAGCAAATCCAGCAGCACCAACAATCAACCCAAATGTGTAAGCTGGCTTACGCGTCTTGTTGTTCAAACGTGAAATAATCAATCCCCAAATTTCGACAGACGTTTCCTTCACGGCCCAAACACTAATACCACCCAAAACAAACAAGAATGCTGATACCAAGATCATGTGTGGCATGTGGTTACCCAACATTGGGTAAAGGGCAAATGATGCAACTGAGGCAACAATTTGTGGCAAGCAAATCCATGAGTTAAACAAGCCCATGTAAGTTCCGTCGTGTTGTCCGTCCACAGTCGGCAAGCTCCGCAAACTGTACGGATCACCTGCTAATAATTCAACGTTAACAATGTCGTCTTTGGCAGTACGCAGGCGAATATTAACGGTTTGCTCATTCACGACATACGCCATCTCACTGTCGGGACGGTGCATAATACCTGCTAGGTTCATAATGCTCCCCTCTCTTACTGATTAGCGCACGCTGTCACCGTGCATATCCATCAAATCGGCGTCAGCCACTTTAAAGAAACCTTTGTCACTATAAATTTTCTGGATACCGAGCATATCAGTCACTAGGAAGGCATATGCTAACCGTCGCTTCGGCTCGGTTACCGTCACCTGCCAAAAATCAGAAATCCCATCTGACATAATCTTGGTCATCTGCTTTGGCACTTGGTAGAACTTTTCATACTGTAAGTCACCACCGTAAAAATCTTCACGACCCGGATGATCCGTTGAGTCCCAAGACTTCGTACCCGTCGGATCATTTGATGCATCTCCATTGGCAAATCGCTCTGGGAAGATTTGATACCAAACCGTATCGGTCACCCATTCCGGGGCGTTGTACTGATCAATCGTTTGAAAAAACGGCATACGAAAGTAAAAGTGGTCCAGCATGACGCGAATACCACGTTCATGCGCTGCTTGAACCAGTTGCTTAAACAACTTGGCATCCCCGAAATGTGGGTCCACGGTCATATAATCTTGCGTGTCATATTTGTGATTCGATGGCGCTTGGAAGATTGGATTCAAATAGATACCTGAAACCCCAAGGTCTTGCAGATGATCCAAGTGATCCAAAATCCGCGTATTCAGCTTAGGCATGTGTGGCGTGTAATCAAACGTGTCGTACGTTGCATCGGCTGCAAATTCAAAGTTATCCGTTGGTGTGTACGTTGCTGGGAATTCACGAATGTGGAACCAGTTCGCATACGGTGATGCTTGCCCGTTCTTTAATACATCCTGCCACTGCATCGACTTGTCACCAATGTGATTAAAAACGGACAACCAGCTCTGCGATGTGTGCCAAATCTCACCTAGAATGTAAAAATCAGGTTTCAATGACATCATCGCATCGTGGAATTTACGCCAGAAATGATGATCGATTTCGTTAGCAACATCAAGGCGCCAGGCATCGATATCAAATTCTTTAACCCAATACGTCGCAATATTCAACAAGTAATCAACCACTTCTGGATTACGATGCGCCAAGGTCATCAAACGTGGCGTATCGTGTGAATCCAAGGTGTTGAACATCATGCGATTCGTGGCATCACGATACAACATCAATTGATGGCTCATCTTTTGAACCAACGTGTCTGCTGATTCATTCTCCAAGAAGTATTGCAGAATGGCACCAGTGTAGCTGTAGTTCATAACGGCCGTAAATTCGTCGCCGAGCTGGCGCCTGACTTGTACTAATTTTTGCATAAAGTCGTACAAATCATGGTCTTGTAACTCTGGCTGCCAAACCATCGGCTTGCGATCATCCGGATCGTTTTCCCCAGTCATACCATATTCTGTTCCATAGTAAATTGATGGGACCCCCGGCTGCATAAAGGTAAATGCGAGGATACTTTTCGCTAGTTGCTTATCTTAAAAGTCGTTTGGTGCCAGTTGCGTCTCAGATTGATTTGTTTTTAGCAAAATAGTGGCTGGCTGCTCAACCGTTAAATCAGCCGTACCATTGTTGAATACCCCAACGATGCGCGTTTGATTATCTTCACGCGTCAATCGAATTTGACGATCCCCAATCACGTCAAAGGTAATTTTATCGTCAGATAGCTTTGCAATGTACAATGAGTCACCAGTATACGTTTCTTCAAACATACCGCGCATACCCATGTACTCATTTCCTAATGATGTAATTGATTCTTGCAAACGCTTGTCAGCAGGATTCAATTCGTGCGTTGTAATTGTCCAAGGACTAACTTCAAAAATTCGTTTCATGTTATTATTCCCTCATAATTAGCGCACTGGCTCGGTCCAAATGACAGCCTTCATGTCCAATGACAACTCAAAATCATCAAATGGCGTCTTAGCCAAATCAATCAAGTCACCGTCAATGCGGATTTCAGCCTTCACAAAATTCAAAGCGTTGATAGCCTTACCGAAGTACTCTGGGTACCCATTCTTCCACCAACCAACACGGGTCTTGTCTGGGAACCAGACACCACCAATGTAGACACCTTGCCAGAACTTCTCATCGTAATTTGAATCTTCGTTCATGACATCGGCATCAATCAAAGATGTCAATTCCAATTGGTGTGTCGCCTTGTCGACTGATACAAAGGTCCAGCGCAAGTCAGCCAATTCCTTCTTGGCAACTGAGATAAAGCGATCGACGCTAATCTTCACACCCTTCACGATGAATGAACGGTGCAAAATACGTTGAACAGGCGTTTCCGTCACGATACCAGCAAAGACGTTTCCGACTTGCTTGTCATCATTGACTGACCCAACCGCTGGCAAATCAGATACGAAGCGTTGACGAGCGGCAACTGTAAATTGTGGCACCCCAAATGGGTTAGCGATTGTACGGGTCATGATAAAGGCTGATTCTTCATCAGCTTCCTTATCCAACACATAACCTTGTTGGGCTTCTTCATCCCCTTCGATTTGCACATCCGCCTTCTCCCAACGCTTAGCCCAACCAGTTGTGTGGTCGATGACCAAATCGTTGTAGGTATTTGATGCAATGTCAGCAAACAAATCATCCGTGGCAGCCTTCACAGCATCGTTTGTGTCATAGTCACGTGATGTTGTGACAATGACACGCTTTTCGAATTGTTGGTAACGGTACTTCAACAATGACTTCACGACAGCTGGATCAGTAACCCCTAGGTAAACTGGGATGGCAAAAGCTTCCGTATCCCAGTATGTGGCACCACCATACTTCTCACCAGTGAAGCCCTTTGGTCCGATGTTCAAACGCGCATCGTTACCGTAGTAAGTGGCAAACAAGTGGAACAAGTTAAAGCGAAAACCCTCGTTTTCAAGCCATGAACGGTCACCCGTCAAGTGCGTGTAGTTGTAGATGGCGTAGGCAATTGTTGAGTTACGGTGAATTTCTTCAAACGTAATTTCCCATTCGTTGTGTGATTCGATACCATCGAAGGTCACCATTGGGTACAATGCCCCAGCCAAGCCTTGTTGCTTTGCATTGTGGTAAGCCCCTTCGAACTCTGGTGCAACCGCGTCGATGTTTTCCAAAGCGTATGACAAGACCCACTTAGCCATCCAGTTAGTGTAGTTGTTGTTGTTGATGTTGTTCTCGTACTCGTTTGGTCCGGTAACACCGTGAATCATGTACGCATCGTTGCGTGCTGAATAGTGCACACGGTCAGCCCAGAAGCGCGCGATACCAATCAACACTTCACTTTGGTTAATTGGCAAGTTCTTTGGATCCAAATCACGAACTGGCACCAATTCCTTGTCCAAGAATGTGTCGTGCGCAACAAAGACGTGACGTGGCACACCGTTGACGTCAGTAACGTCCGCTTCAGGCAAGTACATCTTGTCGACAACATCTTGCCAGTGCTTGCGTTCTTCAGCTGTAACGTTCAACTTCGTTTGGACGGCCATCTTCAAGTCAGCGGCGATAATTGAGTGAACAGATGGTGACAATGATGATTCGTGCACCGTGAATGGCTCATAGAATTCATAGTTGTCACGCTTTTGTTGTTCCGTAAAGGCATCTGGGAAGTAGTACATCGCGTGCAATGTATCTGATTGCTTGATGTATGGTGAACGCAAGATACGGTCCCATGACCAGTGACTGTAGCCTTGCCACTTATCAGGCAAGAATGGTTCGAAGTGCAATTGATCATCGCGGACACGCATGCCAGCAAATCCTTGCACGATTGATAGCCAGGCCCCTGTCATTGACGTGATGTGCAAACCATCTGATGTGTCGTTGTTGTAGTTGTCCAAGTCAAGACGCGCCGTACGCTCGTAGAACTCGACACTCTTATTTTAGCGGTGTCCGTGATGACGCCATCCAAGTCAAAGGCAAATCCCTTAATTTCTGAAAATTTCGTCATCTTAGGCCTCCAAAGTTAGTTTTTCACCGGCCAAATCAATCGTCAATGGCTCACCAGACAACAATTCGACATGTGAACCATTTTGGTCAACAGCGACTGACAACAAGCGACCGCGGAATAGGAAGCGGAGAATTCAACGTAGTGGTTATTCTTCCAAGATGCCAACGCCACCTTTTCATCGTGTGTGTAGTCATCTTGCTTGTTGCCAGCCTTCAAAATCATCTCAAGACTGCCCATACGGTCAATCCCCTTCAATGACTCTTGCAATTCTGGCGTCCAAGTCACGTTTACTTGGTCCGCAAGGGCGTGCCAAGCTTGCGTGTGAAAGTCAGGATCTGGTTTGTTTGCAGTTAACGTACTTGGGTCAACAATGCCCACAAATGAATCCGTCAATTGCAAACGGTCAAGAATAAATGGCGCGTTCTTTGAAGCTGACGCAACACTAGCCTTGTAGCCCTTGTCGTTCAATTCCTTGATGAAATCTGCCATCCCCGGCAAAATATCGTCCGGCGTCAAACCAGAAATATTTGCCGCGATGTTTGCTAACGTGACGTCGGCAGTTGACTCAAAGCGAATGTCAGCGTCGTGCAAAATTTCGGCGTTACCGATTCCCAATGACACTTCGCCAGCCCCGTTAATTGCTTGAATACCCGACGCAGCATCTTCCAAACCGATAACTTGCTCTGGTGGCAAGCTCAACAGCTCAGCGGCGCGCACATAAATCAATTAGGACGTGCTGCCATTCTAGGCCTCCTCTAATTAAAATCCAAACAAACTTGTGTTTACTTAATTATAGTAGGCAAGCTTGTTAATGTCATCAACTAAAAAGGCGCCAGCATAACGAAACTGGCGCCTTCACGGCAAAACTTTGGTTTTGAGATATTTTTTGAGATTCGTGAGAGGTACAAATTGTTAATCGAGCAGGCACCCCAAACGAAACCTAGTAACGCACCGGCGCGAGGCCCCAAGACCATCGCCCCAATTGCGACAGTAAACGTAATAATCGTTACCGCTGCCCCAATTGCGAACGCCCCAAGTGGTAATGTGCCCAGCCAAGGAACAACTGACTGTAGCAGAATAATTGCAATAAATAATGCCGTCAAAACGAGATGACGACTTATATTCACAAAAGCTGACAAAGCGCCTAGCCCTGCTAACCAAATGGTTTGTTGTCCCATTGGACGATTCTTAACGAAGCGCCAGTACAAGTACCCGATAATCAATCCGACCAACATACGTGGCACAATCGCTGTGATTGGGTTACGGAAGATCAAAGCCCCAATGCTTGGTGCTGATGTCCAAGCGTGCCAAAGTGAACCGTTTTGACGATTAAAGAATGTCAAAACTGGAATTCCAATCAGTGGCACTAAGATTGCCCCAACAATGATTTCAAAAACACCGTTGAAACCAGCAATTGAAACAATCAAATAATTTGCAAGTCCTGAATCAGGAATTCCAAACGCCGTTGTGTGCATGACCGTAAAGCCAATCCACGTGATACTCAACACGAAGAACCAGTACTAAAAAGCGGGAACTATTATCGACAAAAACACCCCTATTACATGGTCAAAATCTACTTCTGTACCTAAATTTTAACGAACTGCGTCCATTAAAGCTCTTTTGACGTATCAAATTACGAAACTATGGTTATTTTATGAAAAACGCGCAAAAAAAGACCCGATAGCAGTTGCTACCGAGTCTAAAAATTATCGTTATACCAATGGCAATCAACAATGACGTCGCACCAAAACGAAGCCACTGCTTATTCTTCTTATTGCCACCACCGGCATCTTCGAGATTAATTTCTCGCTCCTTTACACTTGTGTCTGTAGATTTCATGATTTTAACTCCCCTAAAATTCAAGACTGTCAAAGTATAGACTTCGACCATTGTCGATAGTTTAGCTCACAAGCTAGCTACAACTGAATCTGGGTCACTAGGATTAGTCGGAACTGGTTCCCCAGTCTCATCGTCTAAACCGTCGCCGTCCTTATCACGTTCTTCAATATCTTGGTCGTCATCCTTGTCAGATGAGCTCACCAAAGAAGCATCAGCATCGTCAATTGTTGTCTCTTCTGACGCTGAAATGTCGCCACCTGTATTGGCCCCCGAACTAGCCAATGAACTTTGGCTTGTGACCGGTGATTGGACAACTGATTCACTATCACTAACTTCTGCAGTGCTTGAGGTAACACTCTCTTCAGGTAGACTGCTCGTTTCAGAACTCGCACTCTCCACTACAACCGGATCAACTGGCGTTTCGGCCACCGATTCAGCGACCGATGCTTCAGATGCCGTAGCTTCTGCGGTGTCCGACTCGCTCTCGGGTGCAACGCTCACCAAACTATCAGATGCGCTTGACTCCTCATCACTTGTCGCACTACTTGCTTCGCTTGATGGTTCAACACTCACTAAGCTGTCAGAATCCGTTTGACTTGCCTCGCTAGACGCATCAGTTGACTCAGCCGAACTTTCTGAAGCTGCAGATGTGGTCGACAAAACCACCATCTCGATAGTTGTGTTAACCGGAACAGTTATCCCATCAGGAACTGTTTCCGTTTCTTCAGTCGTACTATCAGCTGATCCCAGAACAGTTGCTGATTGTGAGCTCGATGGTGCAACCGATTGCAATGAGTCTGCGCTACTCATTGCTGATTCAGCTGAAGATGACTCAGCTTCACTTTCAGGTGCAACACTAGTCAATTCCTTCTCGTGCTCGCCTTCTTGCAAGAACGAAATTACCATGCGGTTACGAACGGCATAGGCCTTCAAAGCGTCCATATCAATGCTGTTGAAGTTGTACACTTCTGGCAAATTAATCCACAGGTACTTGTCAACATACGTGACCGTAACCGTACTACTTAGTCCATAGTCTGATCCCGTAAAGCTTTCAGCATTCGGTCATTAGTCTCAGCCCACACACGAATATCGTCGTGATCGACTGAATCGAAGGTGGTGCTAGCTTCCGTAGAGTCTGGCCAGTAGACAATAATTGTGCCATCGTCATTTGTTACTTCAGTTTCTGGCATCAAGTTAAACGACGCTTTATTAAACATAAACAAACGTTGCTTGTTGTGCTTCAGTCAATCCGGTCGTCGAGTCAATACGACATATTGCACTTTACCTGAGGCACTAAGGAAATACTGCAGTGGGAAATAAGTTCGTAGCAAATTCGCATCATTTTTAATAATGTTTGGCAATCCTGAACTACTAGTGTCCAGAACTTGGTCACCAGCGGGTGGTGTTTGCCCCGTATTAATACGACGCCACGCCTCAGATGCAACTACCCAACCCAAGTAGTAGTTCGTTATATTGTAATCACCACTACCAGCTGAAAATCTATTCGTGATTGTGGTTCCGTTTAACGTTAGTACTTGACCGTTATTAATGTAGTTTGTACGAATAATTCCTGTCGATGTAAATTCGGCAATCATCAACGTTTCACCACCCTTGATGGTAGTTCCCCATGGGTCTCTAGTCGTTCCTTCGCGCGCCACAGATCCACCGGTCAACGTATTAACCTTGCCATCACCAGTTGAACCAGCACTTGTATTCACTGGAATACGAATGTCCGTCTTGGTGTACGTCCCATCACCATTATCGATGGCATAGTAGTAGTTGGCATCGGCCAAGGTTGACTTAGTCGTTATTCCTTGCATCGTCCATGATTGCAAAGTTGTACCATTTTCGTTGGGATACATGTTCGCACCAGACTTGGTCATCTGATCGTATACGTTCGTCATAAACTTTCCACGCACCGTTTGTGTCATTCCTGTGCCTGAGCCAGTTGTTGTAGAAGACATTTGGCCTGAAGCATAAGTTAATGATGGCACAAGCTGGTACCCTGACAACACGTCAGAAGTGATGATGTATTCATCTGGGAAAGAACCAGCAGTATCCCAAATAATCGACGTTTGCCCGGTTTCATTACCATTAGCATCAACAACCGGCCAAGCGATTGTGACCGTATAACCGCCACTACTGTTGACGTACTTGTCGACCACCGCACCGACTGGCACCTTGCTCAGATCAAAGCCATACGCACGAACCAACGCCAAATTAAATGGGTTGTTTGGATCAAGTACTGTAGAGATATCACCAGTAATCTTGGCAAATGTATAACCCGATGTAGTTGGTTGTGACGTTGCAGCAACAATTGAAGTCGCACCGGTCGACGTATTTGTTTGTAGATAGAATGTTAGTGGAGAAGTCGGAATCGTATAGTGCTTAACTGGGTTTGTTGCGGCCCCACCACTGGCACTCGTATCAAAACGAATTGTGTTCGAAACGGAAACGTTAAACTTTCCGATAATCGTGAAACTGTTTTGCTTATCACCATAACCGCCATTCTTAAAGCCGGTGAAACTACCACCATCGATTGATCCGTTACGATCTTCGTCTAACCAATCTGGTGTAGAAACAACTGTATTCGCGTTTCCAAATGCATCGGTCGCAGAAAAAGTTAGCGTTCCAGTAGTCGTTTTAGCAACACCAATGACGGCACCTGTCACACCTTGCAAGGCTGAGTCTTTTTGACCAGACGTCTTATTATTATAGTTTGAAACACCATCCGTATTAGTTCGGGCAGTATCGACCAACTTATACGTGCCATCTGATTGCTTTTCGGCCGTCTTCAACCCAACTGTTGCCATTTGTGGTGCAGCAACATAGTAGAAGTTAACGCTAATCGCACCATTCGAAACGCTCGTACTTGCAGTCGCGTTGTATTTCGCATTTGAATTTTCATACGGCATGGCATAAGTACCATCTGTTTTTTGAACCGATTGCAGTGCGCCACCGTTATACGTATACCCAATGTAGGTATAACCTGGCACCTTGGTATTAATTTTCGCCCAATCATTAGCCGTGCTTTCTGTTCGACTGGTTGTCGTCTTACTTGTATCGATGTGGTATCCAGCTGGAATACTGCTTGCGATGTCTTGTGACAAGGCTTCACCAGTCTTACCAGTCAAATTGATGTTTGCTGGTGCTGTCGTTCCATCGGCCATCACAAACTTAATTTGAGCTTGTTGGCTATCGATGGCATAGTACAAGACAATCGCATCCGCTGATGAGTCCCTTCCATCGTCTGCCGTCCAGCCAGTTGTTTTATCTGACGCGTTAACGTCAATATAACGTACCTTAACTGTTTGTGTGTCAGCAACCAAGGTAATCGTCATTGTTTGCAAACTACTATCAGTCGTACTCAAATTGTTATTCGTGGCGTCATACGTACCAGAAACTGTCGTACCAGATAACGTCATGGCTGGTGAACCACCTTCCACACTCACAGTGTTGTGCTTCAAGTAAACGTAGTAAGTTTGGTCTGTATTAGTATCGTTATCAAAGGTTCCAGAACGCGTTCCGGCATCTTGCGCCACAACAACGTATCCAGTCGTCGACATTCCCCACGGCACATTGGTATACGTCTTACCAGTGTCACCAGTTACCGTTTGCACCCAATCAGTGATTTCGGCTGGAGATTCCACATCATCAAATGTATAGCTTTCAGCATCCCACGTATCGTATAGCGCTTCACCTGTGACCGCATCGTACGTTACGGTAGCTGTAAATGTTATCGTTCGAACATTAGCCGCCGCGGCCGTTGTGCCATCTTCATAGCGGTAACGAACCGTCGACCTCGTCGTCCACGTTGCATTTCCTTCCTTACCGTTACGATCAGGTTGCGTTGGATCATCCGGATCATTTGGATAGGTTACATCAGTTGGCGGATTATCCGGCGTTGTGTCTGGGAAATCTGGTGTCCAAGCACCCAATGCCTTATATTCGACAATTGCCACGATGCCAGCAGAGGTATTAGTGACAGTCCCTGATCCAGCCTGTAGCTTGTCAGCAATGTATCCTTGAATGCCGTAAATATAGTTAACCGTTACTTTTTGATTATTTGCATGGTAAACAATGGTCGTATCAGCCGTTGGATCATCCGGTACATCTGGTGGCAAATAACCAGCCGTTGGATCATCTGGATTAACCGGCGTCAACGGCGTACTGTTTGGTCCTTCTGGTGTATAACCAGGTACATAAGGTACCACTGGTACAGAAGGATTCTCCAAAATAACGTTATAAACCTGATCAGTATCATCATCGGCATCGAACTTACCACTCTCAGCACCAGCGTCCTTAGATACCAGCACATAAGATTGGTCAGGATTAGTCTCATACTCCCACAATTCGTGGGTATAGTCCGCATTCGATTTGCCACTAAACGATTCGGTATGCACTTGTGTACGTGTACCATCGTCCGCACCATTTGAATTAACCTTATAAGTGACAGTTGCTGTAAACGTGTGCTCCATGAAACTATCTGGCACTAGATTACCATTAGCATCCACCATTTGATTGCCGTCTTGGTCGACATACTTAATCGTACGCGTAATCGTCTTAGTGTAATCAGTATAGTTCGGATCATCCGTCTTACCACCTGGTACCGATTCCGTTCCAATCTCGTTCTCAGTATTTGGTGGGAAACTTGGCGTCCAACTTCCCATTGGCTTGTACGTGACTTTGTACGTTGTATCCGTATCATTGTGGTCAATTTGGTCCGCATCAACTTGCGTTACATCGGCAACATATCCAGTAATAACTGGACTCTTAACCGCGGCAAACGTGGCCGAATCATTAGGCCATTCAATCGAAACCGGTTCCGTTGGAGCTGGTGGAATATAACCAGCTGTTGGATTTTCTGGGTCGACCGGCTTCAATGGTGTGCCATCGGGTCCTTCCGGCGTGTAACCCGGTACATACGGAATAACTGGGTCACCTGGCTCAGCGGGGTCATGTGGCGTTTCGTTATCCGTTGGATTATTTGGATCGTTTGGATATTGAATCGGATCACTTGGCATTGCACCCGCTTCGGCACTGACAAACGTATAACCAAGGGTTGCGTAATCAGACAGCGTATTCGTATAGGCTTGATCAGTTTCACCCGAGAACGTTTGACGAAGTTCAGTTACCTCCAAATTAGTCGTATCGTCGATATAACGAACAATGACTTGTTGCGTATTACGCGTGTAATTAATTGTCGTATCGCCCGTTGGACTCTTTTTCTGTACACTATCCGGCTCAGCTGTCGAATTATCAGCTTCATAAATATAATGAACTGTTGACGTAACTGTTGACGTATAACTGTCGTGGTTTGGATCGTCTTCGCGACCACCGTCAACAACCACCGTGCCGTGATTCAAATGAACCACAAAAATTTGAGTTGCCGTATCATCACGGTCGTAATTTCCAGCCCCCAGCTTGGTGTACGTGATAGTTTCTTCACGACTTGCATCGTTGTAATCAACCGCGCCACCAGCAACAACGCCTTCACTTGCAAAGTAACCGTCAATTACTGGCGTTTGTACATCGTCAAAGTTTTGTGACTCAGTTGGCCAAACAATTGACACCACTTCGCCCGTCACCGCGTCATAAGTCACTGATGCGGTAAACGTTGGATCAATTTGTTCCAATGGTGTGCTGCTACCATCACTGGTTGGTGTATAACCTGGGATATACGGCACTGGTACTTCAACATAATTTGGATCATCGCGCGTCCAAACCTTTGAGGCGTCGTTTGGATCATTTGGGTAGACACGCGTCTTCAATTGCTCATCTTCATGCAAATCGGGCACGTGCGGAATCCAAGAAACCGACAACGTGTTCGTGTAAGCTGCGTTCGTTGTTCCCGTCAAAGTTTGTTGTAGCTCAGTAACTTCGACTTCAGTTCCTGATGAAATATCAACGTAAACCACCACCAATGTTTGTGGATGAGCCACATAGTAAATTGGCGTATCTGCTGCCGGGTTATCCGGCACGTCCGGTGGATAGTATCCCTTTGTCACATCGACTTGTGGCCAAGTTGGCGTCCCCGGCACATCTGGGTACATCGGATTACCTGGATCACCAGGATTATCCGGCGTGACCACAACTGTACCGTGATCCAAGTAGACCTTAGCAAATTGGGTCACGTTGTCTGCATCGTCATATGTTCCAGCCGTTGCGGTTGCATCTTGATTAACTAGGACATAGCCACGAGCAGCATAAGCCGTTTCAGGCCAATCATCATCACCAGCCGTTACAACCCAATCCGTCGTTGAAATTTGCTCACCAGTCACTGCATCCAATGTAATCGAACGCTCGAACGTTACGGTACGTGTAACATCAGGTGCCGCTTCGGCACCATCCGCGTACTGATAATTAATAACGCCATCAATCGTTCGCTTAACACCAGATTCATCAGTGCGATCACCAGGATTATCTGGGTCATTTGGATACGTAATCGGATCACTAGGTACATTCTCAGTACCTTCTGGGAACACCGGTACGTACTGTCCCATTGGGTAGTACGTCACCATATAACTACGATTGAAATCATCCGGTGTAATTGTGACCGCCAAAATATCTTCAATGTCGGCATAATAACCCGAAATTACTGGACTTCTGTAGGTAATCGTCGTGTCACCACCCGGATTATCCGTTGGCGTTGCTGGTGGCCAGTAACCCGCACTTGGATCATTTGGATCAACCGGCTCCAACGGCGTACCATCTGGTCCTTCCGGTGTGAAACCAGGAACGTATGGCAAGGTTGGATTATCCGTGTCACCTGGCGTATCCGGCGTTCCTTGACCCGGCTCCAATCCAACACGGTCATAAACCACACCATCCGTTGGATAATCATCGCTTACAAGGACATATCCGGCACGTTCGTACGTCGCAATGTCGGTTGCTGTACGGTAAGCATCAGTTTCATCAGACTTACCCGTCAAATCGACAACCTTCAGTGTGTTACCCGTCGTATCGTCGATAAATGTTACGGTCGCCTTTTGCTCATTAGCCATTGGTCCATCTGGTTGGTCTGGATAAACTGGGTCACCCGGTGTGTATGGGCTTTCCGGATAGGTTGGGCCACTTGGGTCACTCGGATCAACCGGGTCGCCTGGCGTAAAGATATCCGTGCCTGGTTCCTTTGGACTGCTTGGGTCAACCGTGACAGTGGCTTGCTTCAAGTGTACTGTGAATGGTTGGTCCGTATCACACGTCAACGTTTCAGTAACCGTTTCAGATGCCTTTTCACCATTACTTGCATATGTGTACGTAATCGTACGCGTGACTGTCTGGTTCAAATCATCCTTGGTGACACCACTTGGGTACGTTGGCGTTGCTGGCCACGTTGGACCACTTGGATTATCTGGATCAACCGGTGTACCTGGGTCACCTGGTGTATCAGGTACCACAAGCTTGGTATACGTGATTGCAACCGTTGTATCATCGGCCATCGCATCAACATCCGCCTCTTCAGCGACTGTTAATTGACTAGCCACATAGCCAGAAATCAACGGCGAATCAACCTTATCAAGTGTTGAATCAGTTGTCTGCCAAGCACCATAGGTCACCGCCCCAGTCACTGCATTAACAGTCGCCGTACGACTGGGCGTACCATCTGGGCCTTCTGGTGTATAACCTGGCACATATGGCAACGTTGGGTTAGCCGGCGTACCTGGATCATTTGGATTATTCACACCAGGCTCCAACGGTTCGGTTGGATCACTTGGGTTATTTGGATAATCAATTGGATCATCTGGCACATCCTCATCAGCAGCTGATGGTGGGAATGATGGCACCCATTGACACGTCGATGTATCACTCGACTCACCTGAAATTGTGTCGACTGCTAGCTCAAGCTTAGTATCATCATCAATAAACGTGATTCGAGCGGCTTGATCATTCGCAACGTAGTGAATAACCGTGTCATCCCCCGGCTTATCCGTCGGCGTCTCCGGTGGCCAGTAACCCGCACTTGGATTATCTGGATCAACCGGTGTCAACAGCTCACCCGGCGTAAAGATTGGATCACTTGGTGTGCGTGGGTCATCTGGTGTAATCACCAAAACCGTGCGCTTCAAATGCACCTCAAATTTTTGTTCCGTAGCATCGTCACGGTCGAACTGGAAGTCCGCTGGGAAGTCATCTGACACCAACGTGTATCCTTGCGCTTCATAAGCCTTGATACGATCAGCAGTTGTACCAACCGTCGTACCATCTTCGTAAACATAGTTAACCGTCAAGTTGACCGTTTGGTTCAAATCTTCGGCCGTCAACCCCGCTGGGTATGTTGGTGTCTCCGGCCAAGTTGGGCCACTTGGATTTGCCGGATCAATCGGTTCACCTGGTGTACCTGGTTCAGCTGGATACGTTGGGCTTGATGGATCGCTTGGGTCCACCCCGCCATCCTCGGCTGCAACCGTCACCGCTGTGCTGTATGCCTTATCAGCATAGTAGCCGTCAATGACTGGTGACTTGTAGGTATCCAACAAATCATCATCGTTAACCGCTACCCAATCTGAGTACGTCACCTCACCCGTCACCGTGTCCAACGTTGCCGTACGCGTAAAGTGCACCGCATCCGTGTGTGGGTCGTGAATGTAACCTGGCACGTAAGGTAACGTTGGGTTCTCTGGCGTACCTGGTTCACTTGGATTCTCAGCTGGATCCGTTGGTACCGTTGGATCACTTGGATTATTTGGATAATCAATTGGATCCGTCGGTGCACTTGGCGTCGTAGCTGGGAATGATGGCACCCATTGTCCCAACTTCTTGTACGTCACGGTCTCACTCACACACTTACCAGCCAATGGATCGACTGATAACGTCGTACCAGTTGTCGCGTCAACATACGTTACCGAACCAACTTGATCAGCTGGCACGTAGGTAATCACCGTATCCTCACCCGGATTAGCTGGGTTTGGTGGCAAGTAGCCTGAAGATGGGTTGCTTGGATCAGCCTGTGTTAACGGCTCACCATCTGGTCCTTCCGGCCTTGGGTCACTTGGATTCTTTGGATCATCCGGCGTCACAACCACCGTGACTTGCTTCAACGTTACCGTGAAATCTTGTGACTTAGCTGTATCACTATCAAACGTAAAGTTAGCTGGATATTTATCATCTACCAGTACATATCCCATCGCCTCATATTGCTTAATACGATCAGCAGTTGCATATGTGCCCGGTTCATCCTCGTAAACATACGTAATTGTGCGTGTGACCGTTTTGTTCAAATCTGCCGTTGTTACCCCAGCTGGATACGTTGGCGTTGCTGGCCACGTTGGTCCGCTTGGGTTGTTTGGATCAATTGGATCACCTGGTGTACCAGGTTCCTCAGGATACGTTGGGCTTGATGGATCACTTGGGTCCACCGGATCGCCCGGCGTAAAGATGACATCTACAAATTCAACCGAAGCCTTGTCTGCCATGTAGCCGACAATCATTGGTGAATCAACTTGTTGCCAATCGACATCATCGCCGACTGCCGTCCACTCACCATATGTGACCGCACCTGTCACGGCGTTAACCGTGGCGGTACGTTCGAAGACGACATTGTCCGTCACTGTTGTCGCAGCAGTCTTACCATCTCGCAAGGTTGGATTATCCGTCGTGCCAGGGTCGGCCGGATTATCCGGACCAGGATTCGCTGGATTCGTTGGATCATCTGGGTTGTTTGGATAGTTGATTGGGTCACTTGGGACATCTTCAGTTCCCGGTGGGAAATGTGGTACCCACTGACCAACCGCTGTATACGTTACAACCACTGATGTTGACTCAGTTGCACCGCTTGCCAATGTCGTGCCTGTCGTATCATCAATGAAGACAATTCGCGCGGTTTGCTCATTAGCAGTATAGGTAATATCTTGGCTCTGCTTAGGATCATCTGGAATAACCGGCGGCCAGTATCCCTCGCTTGGATTGCTTGGGTTAACTGGCTCCAACAGCTCACCATCAGGGCCTTGTGGCGTAAAGCCAGGCACGTATCGATCATCTGGCGTCACTGTAATTGCAGCGTGCTTCAAGTGAACCTCGAACGTTTCAACATTGCCATCGACACGGTCAAACGCAAAGTCGGCTGGATATTCATCACTGACCAACGTGTAACCTTGAGCGTAGTAAGCAGCCAAACGGTCCGCCGTCGTATACGTCGACTTCTCATCCGAGACGCCATCGATATCATCACGGTTAACCGTCTCGTTCAAATCAGTCGTCGTCACCCCAGTTGGGTACGTTGGTACCGCTGGCCAAGTTGGACCACTTGGATTATCCGGATCAATTGGCTCGCCAGGTTCACCTGGTTCTGCTGGATACGTTGGACTCGATGGGTCACTTGGGTCGACTGGATCACCCGGTGTGTAAATTGGCGTTGATGGGTTCTTTGCTTCCTTATCAGCGTAGTAGCCAGTCTTAACTGGTGAGTTCACTGCGTCGAACGTTGTGTCATTACCAGTTGCGACCCACGCACCGTAAGTGACTTCACCCGTTACCGCATCGACTGTCGCCGTGCGCGTGAAGCTAACTTTGTCCGTCGCGGCATCAAAGACCGTATTACCTGCCTCATCGACATACGTAATCGTGTCTGGCACATTCGTATTTGAATCACCTGGTTCAAGTGGCGTATCGGCATGAGCTGGGTCATTTGGATACGTCGTTGGATCAGATGGCACGTTTTCCGTGCCGGCTGGGAATGATGGTACCCATTGTCCCATTGGCTTGTAGACAACTTGGATATTTTCATCCGCCGTCGTTGCCGTCAAACCAGTTGTGGCATCGACCGCGTGGTACGTAATCGTCGCCTTTTGTTCATCAGCAACATACGTCACAACCGTATCACCACCTGGATTATCGGTTGGTGTTGCCGGTGGCCAATAACCACCTTCTGGCGAACCTGGCGTTACCGGTTCAAGTGGCGTGCCATCTGGACCTTGTGGCGTAAAGCCTGGTACATATGGCATGGTTGGATTATCTGGCGTTAGCTCAAGTTGTACGATATACGCTTGATTGGTTGCCGTATCACGATCGAACGTGAAGTCCGTACCTGGATAACCATCAGCGACCAAACGGTAACCTTGTTGCTCATACATCGCAATGCGTTGTGCTGTGGTGTATGAACTTGTTTCATCAGAATGACCATCAATTGTATCAACTGACAAATCCGTATTAGTCGTCACAGCCAAACCGGCTGGATAAGTCGGCGTGGCTGGCCAAGTTGGGCCACTTGGATTGTCTGGATCAATTGGCTCACCTGGCGTACCAGGTTGTTCAGGATACGTTGGACTTGATGGATCACTTGGGTCCACCGGATCACCCGGCGTAAAGATTGGGTCACTTGGCGTCTTTGGATCATCTGGCGTAATCGTCTGCGTAATAAGTGATGTCACCTCATCAAAGGTGGTATCACTATTGGCCGCAATCCAATCACCATACGTGATGTCGCCACTGACCGTATCAAGTGTTGCCGTACGGGTAAACGTCAACGTTTCCGTCGCCGTCGTCGCAGCGGTTTCACCGTTACGATCGTAAACATACATTACGTTACGCGTAACCGTTTGATTCAAATCATCATGCCATGACGTCGTGCCATCAGACTGTCCCGTAATGTTATCCATGACAAGCGTTTGTTGCGTGTTGTCATCAATATACGTAATTGTTGCATGCTGCTCATTCGCAATGTAACGCACTTCAATCGACGTATCAGCATCATCTGCAGTCACACCTGTTGCCTCCGCAACTGACGCACGATTTGCCGTATAACCCGTAATCGTTAGGTCACCTGGCGTGTAAACCGGTGAACTTGGTGTCTTCGGATCATCTGGGTCAATCGTAATCGTCGCGTGCTTCAAGTGCACCTCGAAGGCTTGCGTCGTGTCATCGTCCGTGTCGAACACGAAGTCAGCTGGCCAACCATTAGAAACAAGGCTGTAACCTTGCGCTTGCAAAGCCGCAATCCGGTCGGCCGTTGTGCCAGCCTCACCGCCATCCTCGTAAACATACGTAATCGTGCGATCAACCGATTCGTTCAAATCGGTTCTCTCTAAGCCGTCCGGATATGTTGGTGTTGCTGGCCAAGTTGGGCCACTTGGGTTGTCTGGATCGATCGGCTCACCTGGTGTACCAGGCTCGACTGGATACGTTGGTCCATCTGGGTCATCCGGATCAACCCCCCCACTTTCCGTCGTCAAATCTGCCGTTTCAGCAACTTGCGTCAAATCAGCATAGTAGCCGGTAATCACCGGTGATTCAACCGCATCAAAGGTTGTATCACCGTTCGTCGCAACCCAATCACCGTATGTCACCTTTCCCGTCACCACGTCATACTCGGCAGTGCGTGTGAACTGGACGCTATCTGTCACCGTCTTAAGGCCATCCGGTCCTTGCGGCGTAAATCCTGGCACGTATGGGATGACTGGATAATCTGGCGCACCCGGTTCAAGCGGTTGCGTTGGATCATCCGGATCGTTTGGATACGTGATTGGATCCGCTGGCACGCTTGGCGTATTCGCTGGGAACGATGGTACCCATTGTCCCATTTGCTTATACGTGACCTTAACGTTTTCACACGTTGACGTTGCATCAGAAACACCCGTAATTGTATCGACTGCCAAGTTCGTCTTCGTCGTGTCATCGATAAATGTAATCGTGGCCGTTTGCTCATTGGCAACGTAATTAATCGTCGTGTCTTCACCTGGATTACCCGTCGGCGTTGCCGGTGGCACATAACCCTTGCTTGGATCACTCGGATTTACTGGTTGCAGTACACCTGGGTTGTAAATCGGCTGACTCGGCGTCTTAGGATCACTTGGCGTAATCGTAATTGTCGCGTGCTTCAAGTGCACTTCATACGCTTGCGTCTGACTGTCATCACGATCAAACGTGAAGTCCGCACCTGGATAACCATCAGAAACGAGCGTGTAGCCTTGGGCCAAGTACACTTGCATGCGCTCAGCCGTGGTAACCTCTTGGCCGTCGGTATATACGTACGTGATGGTTTGCGTCACTGATTCATTCAAATCAGTTTCAGTCAAACCAGCTGGGTACGTTGGCGTCGCTGGCCAAGTTGGCCCACTTGGGTTATCCGGATCGATTGGATCACCTGGATTGCCCGGTACAGCTGGGTACGTTGGGCTTGATGGGTCACTTGGATCGACCGGACCATCAGTCGCCTGAATCCCCGTCACTTCAGCGACTGTTTGCTTATCCGCAACATAGCCAGTAATCACTGGTGAGGTAACCGCATCGAACGTGGTATCACTATTCGCTGCAATCCACTCACCATACGTTACCGCACCTGTGACCGGATCAAGCGTTGCCGTACGACTAAACGTTACCGTGTCCGTCTTTGGATCACTTCCATCTGGTCCTTGTGGCGTGAAGCCCGGCACATCCGGAATGACCGGATAATTTGGTGCCGTTGGATCAGCTGGTTGCGTTGGGTCAGCTGGGTCATTTGGATACGTAATCGGATCCGTTGGTACATCAGGCGTACCAGCTGGATATGATGGTACCCATTGTCCCATTGCCGTATAAGTCACGACCAGAGGAATATCGGACGTTGACGTCTCATCAGAGTGCCCCGTAATCGTATCCATCGCCAATTGCTTGCCGGTTGTCTTACCAATATATGCAATTGTCGCTTGCTGCTCGTTAGCAACATACGTAATCGTCGTATCTTGCGTTGGATCAGTTGGCGTTGCTGGTGGCACATAACCCTTACTTGGGTCACTTGGATCAACCGGTTGCAATGGGACACCTGGCGTAAAGATTGGTGAACTTGGCGTCTTTGGATCATTTGGATCAACTGTAATCACAGCGTGTTCCAAAACCACTTCGTACGCCTGGTCGTAATCATCTTCACGATCGAACATAAACTCCGAACCAGGATAACCATTTGAAATTAAGACATAGCCCGCTGCCTCGTAGGCCGCAATCTTATCAGCCGTTGTGGTTGCGGTACGACTGAATGTAACTGTATCAGTCGCATCATCTGCCGCTGGTGAACCATTCGCGTATTTGTACATGATGGTTTGCGTCACTGATTCGTTCAAATCAGCGGCTTCCAAACCGCCTGGGTACGTTGGCGTTGGCGTGTCACCAGGGTTAACTGGATAAGTTGGGCTCGTTGGGTCATCCGGATTAATCGGACCCCATTGTCCCATCTTGTTGTACACAACATTAACCGTCGTGTCCGCATCCTTAGCACCAATACCCGTCACGGCAGCCACCGTCTGCTTATCCGCCACATAACCCGTAATCATTGGTGAGTCCACTGCATCAAAGCTTGTATCTGCATTAGTAGCTACCCAATCGCCGTATGTGACTGCACCAGTAACCACATCAACATGATCAACCGGCTGCAATGGACCATCTGGACCTTGTGGCGTGAAGCCTGGCACATATGGCAACGTTGGATTCTCTGGATCACCTGGGTCGTTTGGATTAGTCTCACCCGGCGCCAATGGTTCCGTTGGGTCATCTGGATCATTTGGATACGTAATCGGATCCGTTGGTACGCTTGGCGTGTTCGCTGGATATGATGGTCCTAAGCGGTCAGCCGTTGTGTAGGTACTTGATTCATCTGAACCACCGGTAATCGTATCAACAACCAATGTGTTGCCCGTCACTGTATCAATGTAAGTAATCGTGGCTTTTTGTTCATCCGCCTTGTACTCGATTGTCGTATCAGTGGTTGGGTCACTTGGCAACGCTGGTGGCCAGTAACCTGAACTTGGGTTATCTCCGTCTGGATACTTTGGTCCATCTGGGTTATCCGGATTAATCGGCGTTCCTGGCGTCCTTGGATCATTTGGATCAATCGTTTGTGAGCCGTGCGCCAAGGTTACCGTGTACGCTTGCGTTACCGTCGTATCACGGTCAAACGTGAAGTCAGTTGGATAGCCATCTTCTTTCAACTCGTATCCGTTAGCCAAGTAATCAGGCGAATCAACTGCATCCATTGACGTTACCGTCGTTGGCACCCACGCACTGTACGTGTATGCTCCGGTTACCGTATCAAGGGTTGCCGTACGCGTAAAGTGAATCGTCTCCTTAACCGTCGTCGCCATTGTCTTGCCAGCTTGATCCACATACGTAATCGTCCGCGTCACCGACTCGTTCAAATCAGTCGACTTCAAACCCGTTGTAGTTGGATCATCTGGGTTATTTGGATAATCAATTGGCGCGCTTGGCACATCCGTTACACCACTTGGGAATGATGGTACGTACTGACCAATTGGTGAGTAAACGACCCGCTCTGACATATCCGCTGACGTTGCCGTCAAATCACTCAAAGCAGCGACCGTTTGGCGATCAGCCACATAACCAGCAATGACTATGGCCGTGTACGTAATCGTCGTGTCTTCAGTTGGCGTCTCGCTTGGTGTTGGTGGCCAGTAACCTGAACTTGGGTTACTTGGATCAACTGGTTCTAATGGCTCACCATCTGGACCTTGTGGCGTAAAGCCTGGTACATATGGCATCGTTGGATTATCAGGCGTTCCCGGCGTGGCTGGATTATCCTCACCCGGTGTAACAACCGTTTCGTCCCGATCAAAGGTAAAGTGACTTGGGTAGCCATTGCTTACCAACATCATGCCAGCCAACTTATAAACCATGATGCGGTTATAAGCGGTGTACGTGCTGGTTTCAGCTGAACCACCAGTAATCGTATCAACTGCCAAAACGCTACCTGTCTCATCATTGATGTACGTAATCGTGGCTGTTTGCTTAAGTGGCCAAGTTGGTGAATCTGGATCGTCCGGATCAACCGGCGTTCCTGGCTCACCAAGTGGGTCTGGGAAAGTTGGTGAATCTGGGTCATTTGGATCAATCAAATCACCTGGTTGATAAATTGGCTCACCTGGCACCTTTGGATCATCTGACGTAACCGTGATTGTCGCACCCTTGAAGTGAACTTCAAAGGCCTTAACACGGGCCATACGAGCTCGCGGTTGCGCGCTCTGTTGGGCCGCAACGACATTAATGGTTACAGTACGCGTAAAGACAACCTGATCAGTGACCGTCTCAGCTGCTGTTGACCCATCCTTCTCATAGATATAAGTGATAGTATGGTTGACTTCTTCACGCAAATCTTCCAGCGTTACCCCATCTGGCCAAACTGGTGCTCTAGGTACCCAAGAACCAAGTTGACGGTAAACAACTTGTTGGATGTCATCTTCACTGGTTTCATCCATGCCGGCCACTTCTTCGACCACCAAACGGTCAGCGATGTAGCCCGGAATAACTGGTGATGTCTTGGCATCGAACTTATCATCACCGTTCACCGCCTGCCAATCAGTGTAAACAAACGGACTTGCCGTTGCGGGCAAGTAACCCGCACTTGGATTCTGTGGGTCAACCGGTTGGAGTGGCGTACCATCTGGACCTTGTGGCTTAAAGCCAGGTACATATGGGATGACCGGATAACCTGGTGAATTTGGATCAGCCGTCTTCGTTGGGTCATCTGGATCATTTGGATACGTCACTTCGCCTGGTGTCTTCACCCCTGGCACTTGTGGCACACGAACGTAACCTTGGGCTTCGTAGTCAGCGATTTGCTCAGCAGTCGTGTATGACGACTTGCTATAACTATCACCAGACAACTCCTCAACATGGAGCACTTGCTGTGTGTTTTGATCAACGAAGCTGACGGTTGCGTGCTGACGATCAACCTTGTAAACAATGGTCGTATCAGTCGTTGGGTCACTTGGCACGGCTGGTTTCTTCAAGTGGTCCTCATCAACTCCGGCCGGCCACTTTGGACCATCTGGGTTGTTTGGATCAATTGGCGCCCCTGGTACACCCGGATTATTTGGATCAACCGTCTTCGTGCCGTGTGCCAACGTGACCACGAATGTTTGATTCAACGTTGCATCAGCATCGAATGTCATGCCACCGGCAGGATAACCATCATGCACACGATCAGCCACGTAACCCGGCATACCTGGCACAGCCACATCCGGTACGCGTAACCCATCTTCGGCTGTCCAAGGGCCGTACGTCACTTCGCCAGTAACCGTATCAACGGTTGCTGTACGCGTGTACGTCACAATTTGTGTCTTCGTATCGACAATCGATCCGTCACTTGTACGGAAGATAATCGTACGCGTCGTTGACGATGCCAATGAATGTGGCGTCAATACCTCTGGTACAATCGCCGGCGTCTCAGGCGTCACTGTTTGAACAGTTTGCTCCGGTTCGACCGGTTCATTTGGTTCAACTTCAACTACCGGTTGCTCGGGCACAACCGTGTACGTCACGTACTCAGTGAAGTTTGGCGTACCAACTGGAATATCCACTCCTGGTACAAGGTCGACCTCGCGCTTACGACGCTTGAACAAACCAAGAAACAAACCAAACAACATGGCCAAGCCGGTTGCCTTAGCACCCTCTTGTTCGTCCGAACCAGTGTATGGCAAGACGCCTGAATGTTGCTCAGCAGCGCTTTGTTCGGCTGTGTAAGCCAACGAAGCAGCGCTGTCAGGTGCAGCCGTTGCTGATTGAACTGCCGTGATTGACCACGTCCAAAGAATTCCATTAAGAATAAATGTTTCATGATACTCCCCCTGCTAACATGTTCCCGCTTGCAGTATAGCAACAAATCATGGGAAATATATGAACTTATCATACAAAAACGCCGTCACAGGGCAATTCCCGTGACGGCGTTTCCGTTATTTATCGTCGTGCTTCTTGCTTGTTTCTTCGGCTTCAAGTTCAACGCGGACACCGCCTGCAACGGCCTCCCCTTGAAAATAATCCATCAAATTAATGTGGTGTGCCATGACATCCGGCGCAGCTTCACGCCAAATTTCTTCATACTGCGGATTGTAGTCAAATGTGACTAGTTTGACATCTTTTTTAGGTTCTTAAAAAGACGCACACGTTCCGTGACCGCATACGATCGGCCACGCGTCCCACAATAAGACTTGCGTCACCTTGTTTTGAACGTATAGCAACCGCATGCGTTCCGAACCATCCCGGTTATACAAAATAGCCACCCGTCGTGAAACGCTCTTGTTATCGAGACCATAATAGATTTCACCCACTAGTTCATCATGTTGATTGAAGACCTTATCAACAATGGTTACCTGACGAGCATCATGCAACGCCAAAATTTGATGATGGGCCACGTGATGATCAGCGTGAATATACGCCACCTTCATTTCGGCATTTTCGACACTGCCATACGCCTGCGTCATCGTTTCCTCTAACACATCGGCATACATGACACTTGGCTCTTCAGCGGTCAACTTGTCCAGGAAATATTTCACCATCGCTTCAAATGACAGCACATGCAGCATGCCATGGTCAAAGCGGGTCACGACCACAACCGACATCGCACGCCGGTCAGCCAAATCAGTCACCGCATCCGGTACCGTCACTGAAGCCGGTGCAATATCAACCGTTTGGGCACCCCACTCCGTTCGCAAATCTATTGCTTGGGTCTGCGTTCCCGTCACAATCCAATCGAACTTCTTAGCACGCAATAAATTACGGAAGCCAGTTTCAAACGTGCTGATTGCATCAGTCGTGGCCCCGTTAAACGTAATATAACCAGTTGCATGAGCATCCGCGACCTGTTGTTGCAATTGCGTGTAATAGGCTTGATCAGAAACTGTTCCATACAGTTGCAAATTAATATCCCGATTTTGCTTATGTGCCTTCACCACGGCCGCAATCATATCTTCAACTCGCTTAATGCTATCTGCCAACGCCATCACTATCGCATTAGCAAGGGCGTTCACATCCCCATCCGCAACCAATTTACCAGCCTTGCCGACAATTGCACGCGGACCATAATCAATGTCATATGAAATCACTGGCGTCCCGGCCGCTTCAGCTTCCAAAATCGTACGACCAAAACCTTCTGTTCGTGACGTGAAAACGGTGACCTGTCCCATACTTGCACATGATGATAACGACGCTTGAGATCTTTTAATTTTGTGACGACATCAGTAGTCTTGTCATCAATCAACATGATTTTCATGTGTCGCCTCCAATTTTGTAATCAAATCTAACCACTTAGCCTGAACATGTTCAGCATCGTATTCGCGTGCTTGTTCACGGCCAGCTGCACTCGCCTTTTCACGCCAACGTGCAATTGCAACGTCGCAACTTCATTGCCCATGTCAGTCACACTGATTTCACCATACTTGTTGTATGACATCGCGTAATCTGGCTTAAACGGCAAATCGTTCAAATATGTCGCTGGTCGTAACCGAATACCCGCAATGCGATACATCAAATATTCACCTGGAAAGCCATTCCGATATGACTCATTCTCGGTCATGTTCAGGCTGTCACCTTCATAGTTGTAAAGCTTCTTCAATAACTTACCGTTCGACAATTGCATGCGAATCATAATCGTACGTTGCTTATCATCACGAATCCAACGCTTCACCACATCCGCCTTTTCACCAACCAAATCAAACTGCCAGTTAAAGCCACGTGCAATGTACTTCACCGCACGTACGGTTTGCTTTTGCCAATCCACGCATGAGGGGGCGACACCAACCACAAATAAAAAAGCGTAGGAAAAAATCTCCCACGCTAGCGTATTCTATTGACCTGTATAACGAATAATCTCAATGTTCTGATCATCAAACACGTCTTCGAAGAACGCCGTCAAGCAGCTGTTCTCATTGTCAAACAACTTGCCATCATACATAAACGTCATGCTAATCGGCTGTTCTAATTCTGACGTTACCAGTCGATGAATCGCCAATAACTCATCCCCAACAGTTTCAGGTATCTTCCCAAACATCAGCTTAACTGTATTTCCCATAAGTCCCTCGCTTTATAGATTCCATCCCTCTCCATCTATCTTGTTATATTTTCAATTCGAAAGCAAGATGACAATCATTAACAGACTAGAACATCTTGGCCGCTATTTTGTATTCGGCACAGCAAATCTAATTTCACTTGCATTAACTGCCTGAATAACATGCATTTTAATTAGGTATTGTTGCACCTCAACTATTTCATCGACTGTCCAGTCCAGCGCCTCCTGAATGTCCATCACGTTTGCAACTCGCACGCCAGACGCCACATCTGACATAGCTTGCAAAAACCGTACCTGTTCCGTCGGCGCTATGAAATCATGTTGGCCACAAACAATCAAAACCCAAACCCAGCCGTTAAAATTTTCACCGACTTCGTTCGTGACAATAAATAGAAAAAACGACCACTAGGCACACGCAACTGCGTACACCTAGTGGTCGTTTTGTTTTCATCGACGCCAAACATCCACATAATCTTCCGGATGTTCAACGAGAGCAAAATATTGGCTGGCATGACTGAGCCCCACGGTTTAAGCGATAACGCCCGCCAAGATGGCTATGAATTCAATAGCGTCACGCGTATCCAAAGTTTGGAATTGTTGCTAATGTTGATTCGCTTGGATAAGCTCATTGCCTTCTTCCCTGAAAACTCACTCTTCAGTACCAACGGCGTCGTGTTCAAACCCCTCGAAAACACCTCACAGCTATCACAGACAGTCGACATTCTGTTTTCACGTAATTACGGTCTAAATTCAATTCGTGACTTCGAACAAATCGAAACAACAACACTCGAAGAAGGTAACATGATGGTCGGTGTTGCCGAGGATGATGAGCTTAGTCAATACGATGCCGTCCCCAACGATGCCCTCGCCAACCGCGATGTCATCTTCGTATCATCCGATCTCGTGAATAACTACGAACAAGCCGTTCAGTTGGCCTACGCAATCGGTTCAACTGATAAGCAGACCTTGTCGATTGGTTTCACCACTTATTACGAAACGCAGCTCATGTCACCGTTGTTGCATCAGTTTATGGCGGAACACCCTGAAATTGATATCACAATTTCACAAGATAATTTCCGCGATAATAACCAAGCGTTTCGCCTTACCTACTTTGTCGACGCCGTTGATTTAGCCAGCTTTACCGCAGCGGCCCAAAAGAATTTTGTCTCACAAACGGCCATCAGTAAACAAATGAAAAACCTGGAAGATGAAATCGGCACCCCCTTGTTCGTTCGTCAGAAGAATCGTGTCACCGTCACATCAGCCGGTCGTCAATTCTACAACCACGCCAAGCATTTCACTTGCTGAAATAACCTTACTCATGGTTGTTACCTCTTTATTTTCGGTATAAAATAATCTAACTAGAAGTTTTGTTTGTTACAAACATCACTTATCAACACAATTAAGTATAGACGCTTGTGAACAAATGAACACAGTTAAAAAGTTTGCTACCCCAACCAAAAGTTACACTAGGAGATTACCATGAGTCTTGAGCAAACCAGGGGCTGCCAAGTGGCTCATTCCCTTTTGGTCACGGTTACCAACCGCGCTTGAGTGCATTGCCGTCAAACCTTGTGGGTGTGACTCAGTTGCATAACGCTCTTCAAGGGCGATTAAAAGTTCCTCTGCGACACCAGCAAGTCCAAATCCACTTACTGCAAGTGTGTCGTTATCTTTAATCAAGTTTACAGTCTTGGCACCTTCAAGGTCTGGATCAACGAACGTTCCCAAACCAATCTTCGTGATGACACCAGGACCCTTTGTTGCAATGTCGTGGTACATGCGCGTGATGACACCTTGTGGCAAGTTGTAAGCTTCCAACTCATTGTTGTTAATAGCTTCAGCGATGCGTGGTGAAGCCGCCGCAATACCACCAATCCAACGCTTCAAACCTGAGTTGTGGGCTGCTTGGGCAATGGCTTGCACTTCCATGTCCAAGCCTTCCTTATCAAGCGTCAAGTTACCGTTTTCGTCGGCGTACGTACCACGAATCAATGCCACGTTGATTGGGAACGTTGGGTAACGCAACCACTCGTCACCGTCCAAAGAAATCTTCTTCACGATATCTTCAGTCGTCTTGGCGTTCAGAGGCAATGCTGGCACTGACTTCAATGGCACACGTACTTCACCAGAGAATGCTGGGTTGTACAACGTGTTTTCCGTTTGGAATTGGTTTTCTGGTTGGGCTACCACAATATAGTCAACCAAGATACCAGGTACCTTAACCTTCTTAGGGTGCAACGTATTGTTTTCCGTTACCGCTTCAACTTGGGCGATAACGATACTGGCGTGACCAAAGTCCTTCAAACCGGCAGGCACACCCCCAACTGAACCAGCCTCAGTTGTCAAAACGAAGTCGTTGCTTACACCTTCTTCAGCTGCAACCGCTGACACGTTAACTGGGATACCAACACCCAAGTTCAAGATGGCGCCTGAACGCAATTCCATTGCTGCACGACGCGCGATAACCTTCTTTGGATCCATTCCAGCAAAGACCAACTTCTTAGCCGTTTGTGAGATGTCGATGAAACCACCAGCACCAGCCACGCGGCCGTTAAACTTTGAAACGTTGACGTTACCCGTTGCATCAGTTTGTGCCAAACCAAGCACTGACAAGTCAATTCCACCGCCATCGTAGAAGTCGAATTGGGCATCCATATCAACCGTTGCTTGTGAGTTGTACAACATCAAACCGTCAGCCGTCAATTCGAAGACAGCACGCTCAGTCACGTAAACGACTGGTTGTTGGTTGGCTGCCGCGTACTTACCTGAGAATGTGATTTGCTCAACATTAGCCACAAACTTAGGGAAACGACCTTCTTCGTCGATGACCAACTTGCCATCTTCAACGTGCTCCTTCAAACCAGCGGCCGTGAACGATCTGCAACAGTTGCCATAATTAATAGTCCTCTTTTTCTTTCGTATTTTTTCTTATTGGTTAACTAGGGCTGACAATCCGCCCCATTCTTCAGCAAACAAACCAGCGTCCATTTGCTTCAAGTCGTCACTGATAAGTGGCTTGAAGTCCATGTGCGCCAAGATGTCCTTATCCAAGTCCATTCCTGGTGCAATTTCAGAATCAACATCAAGTTGACGGCGAATGGCTTATCAGTTCCAGCCTTAACCTTGCGGATTTCCTCGCGCAAACCTTCCTTGTCAAAACCAGCTGATGTCAAAACACCCAATCCACCGGCGTTTGAAACGGCGATAACCAATTCGTGACGTGAGATACGCGCCATTGATCCTTGAATAAGTGGGTACTTCGTTCCTAGAATGATACCTTCAGCAACCACGGCTACGGCACCCAAATCTTCCATCTTCTTAGCCAACTTAACTGAAGGGATCACTGGGATAACCTTGATACCAGCTTCAGTCAAAGCAGGCATGTATGGCTTTGGCGTACCCGCACCAGTCATAACGAATGGCACTTCTTCTTCGATGATAACTTCAACCATCTCGGGGATGTTCTTCATGGCATCTGGCACTGGCGTTTCGTCAGCCGTCAAGAAGATCGTACCAGCTTGGATACCTTGGGCACCCAAAGCGTAAGCTGCGGCGACACCACGTCCGTCACCGATACCACCGGCAGCGATAACTGGGATGTTAACAGCTGAAGCAACTTGTGGGACCAAAGCAATCGTTGTCGTCTCACCAACGTGACCACCTGATTCCTCAACGTCACCCTCAAAGACAGCCTTTGACAATGATCCCAATGACAACTCTTCCAAGGCGTCACGTGAAGCACCTGAGTACTCAAGCTCAAGGTACTTAGCAATCATAGGGTTCTTGATTGAACGAACTGGGGCACCTGAACGACGACCCGTAACTGTCGTAGCCGTGTCATCGGCGTCCAAAACGGCTTGCTTGAAAGCCCAACGATTAATTGTTTTGTTTGTCATATTCCTACTCCTCGGTTCCTAACCAGGGAACCCGATATTTAATTAGTAAGTAATCTTCAAGTTGTTAACCACTTCTTCAGCTTCGTTGAACAATCCTTCAATGATGTCCTTTACTGAACGCTTGCTGTTAACCATACCTGAAATTTCACCGGCCATAACTGAACCGTTAGACCACTTAGCCAATCCTTTATCTGTTAAGAAACCACCTAGGATCATTGGGATGGGTCCAATTGCTGAGTTGATTGCGAAAGCCGTCATAATGGCTTCCATTGACCAACCTTTTTCAGCACTTAGCGGACCAGCCAACACACTGAAGGCATAAATAGCACCTGTACATAGCAAAACCACTGCAGAGGCAATTAGCACAATACCGGCTGTGATAATACCAGAAGCCAAGCCCTTCTTATCAGGGAAAAGCTTGATACTGTTACTCAACGCACCTGAGTATGCAAACCCTTGTCCAAGACCTGCTAATACACCGTATGACAAGTAAAGCATCGTTGTGCTCGTGGCAAAGCCAGTCAAGAAGAAGCCGACTGCAAAAAGGATACCACCCAAGACGATGACCATCTTTGGTGCACCGGCTTGTTCAGCTGGTGACCAGCCGGCTGGTGCGTAATCCTTTGGCGCAGTTTTAATGAAAAAACCAGCCAAGATGATGATCACAACATACGCCAAGCCCAAGTAACGGAAAGCGTTCATGACATTTGAAGACTCGATAATCGCATTCGCAATCGGTGCGGCAATAATCGCTGCACCACCGAACACACGACCAAGCGTGTTGCTCAATGAGTACAAGCTGACATAACCTGCGGCCGTTGCAGCCGTCAAACCGAACATGCGTTGACCGATTGTTGAGGCGTTTGACGCAATCATCAAACCGGCAAAGGCACCTGTGAACAACATGAAGAAAATCAAGTAAAACGCTGACGTGGCCAACATTTGCGTCCAATTCTTGTTGATGGGACCGAAGTTTTCCATCACCATTGGTGGGAAGACTCCCATCACACCACCGAACGTCAAACCTAGGGCAATGATACCGATGGCGAAACCAATTTGTGAATTCATGCCAAGGATCAACGCAAAGGCGGCGATGACCACAATCATAATGATGTAAAGGGTCTTATTACGCCCAATCTTGTCAGAAATTGTGCCCCACATGATTTAGTTTGCACGCTTCTTAAGCTGTACGTACGTGAAGTTCAACACGATACCAACTAGCGCAATCACAATGGCAACGTAGAATGCCTTTGAGAAATCACCTGATTGACCAGCCATACCAACGGCAACCTTTGGTGCGAAGAAGGCGGCAACTGAGTAACCGACGAATGTAATACCGTAGTTGACACCTTGGTTTATTACAGCGGCACGAATCAAATTATTGCGCTGCGCTAGTGTTTGCGTATCATGTTCCTTGCTCATATCTCCAACCCCTTCTACTTTTTACCTTTTATTAGTTTACACCGAAACAAAAGATTTTTATTCATGACTATAAGTAAGTGCGTCGCGCACGAAAAAAGGACCCTCGTAACCAACGAGGATCCTTATCGAATTGGCCACCTCTTGCACCTTTTCGGCCTTCACTTGCGCATCATTTTGTGAGTGAACTGATGTATATTCTCCCATCGCCATTGAAACTGTCCCGGCCAACGCACCAGCGAAACCAGCAATAAAAATTGCAAATGAATTTGTCGTCGCACCAGCCACACCAATAACGATTCCTGAAACCGACAGGATCCCATCGTTGGCTCCCATCATTGATGCCATGGCGGCCCCAATCGCTGAAACTTCGTGATGCAAGCTGAAACCATAACGTTCACGTACTGTTGTTCCTAGTGCATCGTTGGCCATCATTTCCTTGGTTGCTTGCGTTGCCAGTTCATCAGAAATACCTTGCGCCGCATACTTGTTTTTCACAAACTCAAATTCAGTATCGTATTGCGTTTGCAATGTCACGACCATTGTGAAAATACCTGCCACAATGTTTCGAATCGTCGCCCGCTTTTCGTTGGCCCCGGACAAATGAGCGGCTGAATACCCGGTAATCGCCAACGCAATTAGCACAGCAATCCCCGTCGCAATAACACGCTCCTTCACTGGAAACAAGGTAATGGCCAACATTGGCAACAAGGATCCCAATGGAAAAGCGCGATAAAGATTGTAAATTGATTGCTCGTCGCTGCCCCAACCGAGAACAACACGCCAACAACCGTCAAAATACCGTCGTTCGAACCAAGCACACCGGCACGAATCGCATTCAAGCGTTCTTCCATCGTTTGATGGGTCTTAACTTTATTATTCATGACGCCATCCCTCCTAGTGTCCAATCAACGTTCCGATATAGTACTTTTACCAGCGGTTTCCGTCGTCACCCCTCGCGAAACGTAAAACGCGCGAATATCTTCCGCTACCCCAGCTGGATTCACGCGCAATCGTTGTGTTTCGCGATCGACAACAACCTTTTCAGCATCCGCTTGTGATGACACTGACGCATATTCACCAGAAGCCATCGACAACGCACAGGCCAACAAATCAGCCAAACCATTCGCACCAATCGTGGCTAAGAATTTCCAGCGAGGTGCCGCCAAAATCATTGCCAACAACGGGAACGCCCCACCGACAGCCGCACAAATCAAAGATGAAACGGCCGCTGACCATGGACTCACATAGTGTCCCAATTGGACATCGTACTTCGTTGCCAAAATCGTTTCCAACGGCGCCTTAGCCATCAGCTCATCCGCACCCAATTAACAAAAAAGACCGAGCCTAAACTCAGTCTTACTTAATGTTTATTTTACCTAACTTTAGAAGAACATGCCAATGCCATAGTGGATGGCAATCGTCAAAAGTCCGATAATCACGTTACGCTTAATCGCTTTGATTGGGAATCCCTTACCAATTACGGCACTTAGATACCCAGTCAACGCCACGGCAACCACCCAACGTCGCCGCCAGTGCATTCGGTGCGACTTCATAGGCATCATATTGCGCATCAATGCCCGCTTGTTTAAACGCAGCATTATGCATTGCTGGTGATTTTGAATGACGGGCCGGGTAGCCCAAAAGTCCATATCGTGTCGTTGCCATATCAAGTGCGCTCCTCACTCCTGTTGTTACCTTCCAGCTTACCAAATTAAACGCTGGCTCGCGTAACGTCCGCCAAAAACCAGCTCCGTCGGTTGAATCTCCAATCGTTTTGCCATCGCGAATCACGACGGTGTTAACCGCTGAAAGCCGACGAGCTAATGGCGTCAAGTCATCCAAGTACAGCATAATCGCTTCCTTAAACGGCATCGTCACATTGAAACCCGCCACGCCAGATGCAACCAAACTTTTTATCAAATCGGCATATGGCAAATACACCCCAATTTCTTCCAAATCATGCAATTCAACGCCCGCCAAATCATTGACCATCGCCGCTTTTTCTGGGAAACGTTCACTTTGACGATTGAACACGTGCAACGTCACCGACTTCGGCGCCGTCGCCATAATCGCGCGGGCTGCCCCACCAGTACCAATCAAAATGACTTGGTCTCTCAACGCCCCTTGACCAATCAACATGGCAAGGCCGTCATCTGCTTGACGTCCAGCTGCACGGGCCGCTGCCACGAATGGCGTCGGCTCTTTCTTATAGATGATATCAACTACCTGGACATCTGGTTGCGTTTCATAGAATTGTTCAGTTGAAAGAATCGACACGTCCGATTGCATCCCCACATTCGTTGCGTTCACTAACCGTCGCAAAGCCCACGCGTTCCTCGTGTGCATACACATTTTGCAAGCCGGCTGCTGTCGCTGCTGCGAGAGCCTGTTGCGCGGCTTGCACATTCTTCATGACTAAAATCATGGTTACTCTTCTCCTTCTTCAGCTGACATAATCGCCTGCTTCATGACGTTGATATCAGGTAATTGACCGGTCCATTGTTCAAAACATAACGTGTTCAGCTGACTCGATCGAATCCGGCCCTGCCATCAAGACAAAGTTGTCTCCACCAATCACTGAGTGGGCGGTCTTAATCACCGTATCAGCTGGGTGGAAAAGTCGTGAACTCTTCAATGCCGCCGGGTGCTTTTCAATCACTTCAGCAACATCAGCTTCATTCACAAATGGGACTTCTGCCAACGTTTGGTATTGCCCAACAATTTCGACATCCCGCGTGTCCATAATTTCCGTAATCATGTCCATCCCCAAGACATCTGCCGCTTGACGGTGCATTTGCAAACCGACCTCACCCAAACCTTGGAAACTGTAGGGACTTGTGCGTGGCTTGTATGACCCACCACGAAGCAACGTTGCGCCTGCTTCTTGCACGGATGCGCCCATCGAATCGAAGGTGCGAATTCCGCGCTCAATCAAGATAATTTGGTCATTACCTTCTGATGCGATATATTCTGCCGCACTTAATAGCTCATCAATAGAGGCACTCATGCCACGCTTCAACGCGACAGGCTTGTTTTGTTGCCCCAGCGCCTTTAACAAACTGAAATTTTGCATATTGCGCGTACCGACTTGGAAAATATCAGAAACAAACGCGGCTTCCGGGTGGTCGTGAATTTCGACCATCAATCCTTGAGCACCGGCTGCGACAGCTGCCAATCCAACTGACGTCACGTGATGTGCGACACCAGCGGCGTGTGATGGATCAGCCAAAACTGGATAATGTGTCAATTCTTGCAAAACCGGAATCGCACTCACATCCATCGTGTTACGTGTGTACTTGTGAACAGCACCTTGCGCTTTGACCAAACCTTGGCAACCTGTTCACCAATTGCATGCCGTAGACCAGCTTGAATTTCAATACGATATTGCTTCTCAGGTAAAGTTATCTGAATCATATTATCCCCTTACAATTTCGTGAATTGCACGCGCTTTGTCAGCCAGCGCCATAAATTGTGCTGGTGTCAAAGCCTGTGCACCATGCCGCCACCAAGGGCAATCACGCCATCCTGCCGCGTAAACCCCTGTTCAGCCATGACGCCATCCAAGTAGTTAACTGCTTCTAACGACTTCGTCTGTTCACCGGCAGGCAAAACAGCAGGCACAACTTCAAACCCATTCAACACTAAATTGCGAGCTGTTAAGGTGAAATAGTGCTCCGCAACATTTTCATCTGAAATTTCCAGATAATCTGGGTCAATAATGACCAAATCCGGTTGATAAAAAGTCCCCATAATGTTTTTGACATCCGCCATATTGATGGCATTCTTGCCGCCGACACTTGAATCAACCTGGGCCGTCAATGAGGTTGCAACTTGAATAAAGGCAATGCCACGCATGTAGATTGACGCAACGAATCCAGCTGTGTCGCCAATCACGACGCCACCCTCTTTTTCATCAGCCATGACAATGTCAGCCTTATATTGTACTGATTGTTCAATTAACCATTGCGCATTTGCCCGTATGTCAGCGATTGTCTTCATGCGGCCGGTCCACTTCCAGAACTCGCCACCAGCCAAGGCTGACGTCTTCACAACCTCAGCATAACCTTCGACTAAATCCCGGTCAGACAATGTGGAGAAAACTGGCAAACCGACCGGTGACAAGCGTTCAACCAACGCATCCGTCAAACCAGCTTCAGTGATGCCATCACGTTCAAATCGATCTGAAATCGTCACCATGCCTGCCGCGACCGCTTCACCGTGGCGCAATTCGCCGTGGGCCATCAATTCGATGGCGTGACCAAATGTGTGACCGAAGTTCAACACCTTACGATGGGCCGTGACTCTCACCCGCCGTCATATAACGCATTATTCTGGGTTTCCTTCCACGAATTCTTTCATTGCTGCTAACTCTTTTTTAACGATTACCGGTTTGCCTGGTGCCGCAAGGGCGACCAATTGCAACGTGCCGGATTGATTTTTCTTATCATTCTTCAAATGGTCGTAAAAGTCACCTTCACCAATTAATGGGATTGTGCACGTTCAAGGCAATTGGCGAACCTAATGTCACTTGATGGCGTACCCCACCCATAATGGTGACCGTATCCGTCTCAATCACTTGGCGTTGCCCACGACCAGCTGCGTGCTGGCGTCGTGCTAGTTCCGTATTAATATCTTCTTGGGTCAAGTGCAAACCAGCTGGAATGCCCTCGATAATTGCCACTTCTTGGCCGACAGCAACACGCATGACCGTTTCACGAGCTGATGAACGCTCCAACACATTTCGCAAATCAGCAGCGTGACGATACTTCATACCGCCAACCAAATCAGCGTGACCTGGACGTGGACGCATCACTTTACGCTTGCTGTTCTCTTCGTCAGCTGGCGTATTGGGATCCATAATCTTTGTCCAGTGATTGTGATCATGGTCATCCAACAACGTGCGCATCTTTTCATCCGTTTCGGCGTCCAATGTACGAGTTGGAAAACTCTCCGTAACAGCACGCAACTCAGCCAAGGTCTTGTATTGCGAAATTTGACCCGCATCAGCGCGAACCGGTCCGATGTTTAACACGAACCCGTGCACATCGATACCCAATTCGGCCAACAAACGCTTTGCAACGGACACTTCTGAGCCGAACTTTTCAGCGTTCTCAAATCCGCCACCAAATTCAACGCCCTTGAACGCATTAATGCCAATAATGGCGCGCGCAATCTTGGCATCCAACTTTGTATCAGCGGACACATATGAACCCAGGCCAACTGGTACGCCGGTTGCGATAACTTGAACCGTCCCACCAACTGTGTTGTAATCACGCTTCGAAGAGCGTTCCACTGACGCGCGGTGGTCTTCGTGAGTATCGATATCGACACTTTGCATTGGTCGATAAAGCGTTGGAATTGGCTTCACAACGCCCTTCACCACTACCGGTTCACCATTGGTCATGCCACCTTCGAATCCACCGAGGTTGTTAGAACCGCGGTAAAAACCACGTTCTTCGCTCCAGTAGATTTCGTCCAGTTTTTAATTGTCGGTTTGTCATACACTGACTCCTTTCGGGGCGACTTAGAAGTTTTTAATTTCGGCACGGTACGCCGCTAATTGCTCCTTCAAACGATCCATATTATCTGTATCAAATTTATCCAAAATCGCAGTGGCCAACTCAATGGCCACCATGTGCTCCGCAATTACGGCAGCTGCTGTAACCGCCGTCGTATCCAACGACACGATCATCATACCAATCGACGGTTACCCCCAACTGTTGCATGGCGCCCAACGTATTTCGGACATCATCCGAATCAAGCAACCCGTAAATCGTCGTCTCCCCAGTTGCAATACTCCCCAACATAACCGCACGGTGTGAAATACTCTTGTCCCCCGGTACCGTTAACCGGCCATTAATGCCGGTTGCTGCATCAAAACGGGCACCCATTTTCGTCAATGGATCAATCACGCGTGCCAAAGGACGGGTGCTCAAACTGGCATCCCCAACAAATGTCATCGGGAATGGTTGATTCGCCAACAACCCCATCAACAAGCGCGTACTAGTACCAGAATTCCCCATATCAAGTGGTTCATCTGGCTCCGTCAACGCCGTGAGTGGCCGGCCGTGCTCGCCAAACTTTTGCAACATCCGTTCAGTGTGGTCACGCGTCGCAAGCGGCTCGGTAATTACCGTCTCACCTTCAGATTGCAAGCCAGCCAAAATCAACGCGCTCTTCACTTGTGCAGATGCCACTGGCAAACGGTAGTGAATCCCATGCAAACCAAAGCCTGGCATCGTCGTCACCGGCAAACGGTGATTGGTTGACTGACGCAATAAGCGCAGAATGCCGTCACGCGTTGGGTTAACACCAACGCCAGTCAAACGCAGTTCACTATTTGGCACCAACAATGCGGCCACAATCCAAAACGCAGCTGACGAAATATCGCCAGGTACGTTAATCGTCGTTCCAGTCAATGCCGTATTCGGTGTCACGATAATGTCTTGGCCATCACGGGTAACTGCTGGTTCTTGCGCACCGGTAATCAAGGTATCCCCCAACGCTTGGGTCGCAGCAAAAACCAACATTGGAATTTCATCGACCGCCGTCGGAATATCCTCTGACGTGATTGTCGTTCCTTGCAAAGCTTGTGTGCGAACAATCAAATCCGCGGTTGGTTCACCTTCTGAAATCACATTATCTAGTTCAATCACCGCACCCATGTCGTCCGTCAACAAGGCCGCAATCGCCAGCATCATCCCAATTCGGTGATCGCCTGATGAATCAACCGCCGTTGGCTCTTCAACATGCAACGGTGTGCCGCCGTGCACCAAGAACCCATCTTCGCGGGCCTCGATGTTTGCCCCTAACTTATTAAGTTGCGTAGTCACAGTTGCAATGCGGTCTGTTTCCTTCACGTGAGCGAATAATCATTTTATCGGTATCGGTTAATGGCACAGCCAACATCTCAGCTAGCAAGCGACCAACCGTCGTCTTACCGGCCCCCATGAAACCAATTAAAATCGCTGTTTTCATTATGCTTCCACCAATCTTTCTAGGTCCGCAAAGAAACTTGGATACGACACGCTGACTGAATCAGCGTTCGCTAAGGTAACTTCACAATGAACCTGATAGATAAAACACTGGTACATTCGCTTCCGACAACAATTGGATATTACCTGGTGTCTCGATAATGCCACCACCTGTTGCAATAATGCCCTCATTATTAATAACTTCTTGCAACACATCATGTTCCAGCGCACGAAAAGCTGGCTCACCCTCTGTGGCAAAAATTTCACCTGGCGTTTGTCCCGTCTTTTCATCTTATTCACCTAGTAAATCGCGAATTTCAGTTGCGACTTCAACCGCTGTTTTATTGTCTGTCGCAATCACGTGACTGGCAGCTGCGTCATATTTCGGCAAGCGGTTACGCCATAGCGCTGCCACTTCCATCAACGTCTTTGAACGCAAAATTGGGCGCGTGTCATCGTCCGCCAAGCGTTCCATCGTTTGCCCCAGGCGATGGTTTGCATTTGACTGGCCTGAAGCTCACCCGGATCAGTTAAATAATCCACGCGCCATTCGATGACATCAGCTTGGCTCTCATTTGCCTGTTCCAACATCACCAGCACATCATTCACGGTTTCACCCATGACTGGTACTGCAATCAACGGGCGCTCAGACGTTGCAACTGCCGACCCAATTTTCAAATTCTTGACAATGATAGCTTGTGACTGCGCATCTTCGACCACATCCCCAACTTCTTCGAGTAACGCAACTTCAATATCCACCGCCGCAACCCGACTTGCAATCGCCAACTGGTATACCCAGTGATAAGCAACACTATCAAAGTCTTCTTGTCCACCTTCAGCCGTTGTTCGCCACGTAACAATTAACGGCTTATCCGCATTAAGGCCAAGTTCACCCATCGCCATTGTGATTAACGGCTTGGTTTGATTGGCCGCTTTGGTTGCATCCAACAATCGTTGCACATCCCCATCATCATTTGGCATCACGGCTAACTTCACAGCATCAACCGGTGTTGCAACCATGCTTTGTAACTCAGCATCTAAATCAGCTGGCATCTTGTCAAAATAATGACGTGACCCAAGATAAAGCAATTATATCCAGTCCCAAAACTTGTACACATAAAAACAGCACTGAACATTTTACTGGCCAGTGCTGTTACTAATCTATTTAAATTGTGCCTTTAATTGCATGACTCCCGGTTGCCCTGGCGCTGATGCTTCACCAAGACTGGCAAACGTTAATTGAGAACCATATTGGTGTCCTTCAAAACGTGACCGTAGAAGTCAAACAATTCTGACATGATGCTATCCTCCAAAATTAGAACAAAATCTGTGTTGGCAGCTAAAACTTCGTCAGCTTAGTTGGGTTGATTTGTCCGGCCAACCAACTTACGAGACCCATTATAGGAGTCTAATTTTTAAATGCAAGCCCTTTCATTATTCAAAAGACAAGTTATTCTAATACGGCGTAAATAGCCTACGGCGGTTCCTTCACCAAATGGGTCAACCAAACGTTGGTCCATCGTGTGCCAGTAAGCAACTGAGAACTTCAACCAATCCTTCATTGGCTTTGTTTCTCCGTTGATTGTTACAGGCTCCTCAGGATTGTAAAAGTTATATCCCTTGGCGTCCAAAAAGTTAATGCCCTTCTTACCACCAAGGTACTCAACCTTAGCTTGCTCAATCTTGTCGACAACCTTATCCAAGTTGGCGTTCGTTTCAGCCAACGTGTTTCCTTCTGGTGCCAAGTCACGGTCGTGGAAGGCGAAGTATTCAACGCCCAACTTGTCCATGAACTCAAACATGTAATCAACCTTCTTCAAGGCTTGCTCCATGCTCGTGACATCATCAACACCGTCAACATCCCAAGGACAGTAACCTTCACGACCACCCCAGAAGACATATGACTCTGAACCCAAACGCTTAGCAATCTCCAAAGAGTGCTTAATTTGGGCTGCAGCGTATGCAAAGACATCAGCAAATGGCGTCGTGGCACCACCGGCCAAGAAACGCTTGTTCGTGAACAATGATGATGTGTTCCATAGCAACTTCTTGCCAGTTTCGTGCATCTGTTCCAAACCGTATGTCTTCAAGAAGGCAATCGTCGTTTGGACATCAGTATCGTATTGGTGTGCCGTTGGCTCCTTTGGCTTTGGCTCCAACAAGAATTGACCAGTGTAACCAATTTCGTTAGCGTACTCCTTGGCCAACTTGAAGAACTTAGCGATGTGATCCAACTCACGCTTCGTGTCAGTGTTCAACAATGACTAAACGAACTCGTACATGACCAACGTTGCTTCATAGATGTCATTAGGGAATTCATCGATATCCCAACCAGTTTGCTTGTCACCCATGTTGGCGTCCAATGATCCCAACAAGCCAGCTTCACGGGCGAAGCGAGCTTCGTGTTCGTAAGTGTGGCCAGCCAAGTATGCGTGGTTACCCTCCAAGTTCAACTTGAAGTCGTATGAATCGAATGATGAGTAGCGCTCCTTGTAGATGTTCTCCAAGAAGTTATCTTCAACCATCTTCAACGCAACACGCAAACCAGCAGCGTAAACATCCATTCCGGCCATGTGGGCGTAGAACAAGTCATCAGGCTTGAATGATGCGCGGCGAACCTTTGAGTCAAAGTTCAAACCACCAGTTGGCAAACCACCGTTCTGGAATATGAGGTTGTTTATTAATTACTTGTTGAAAGTCGTACCCAAAACTGAGTAGATGTAGTTGTTCAAGGTTGCCTTGATAGCTTCCAAACGTCCTGATTGGATCGTTGAGAAGATTTCGTCGTTCGTCTTGTTCAAGATGTAATCTTCAAAGTCCTTGAAGGTTGCCTTATCAGCTTCGAAGTCAGCACCGATACTCACGGAAGGCTTTCCACGAACGCAAACTGCGACTGATTCTTTGCCAATCTGGCATTGGTTTGTTGCATTCATTTTGATAATTGGCTATGCCATTGTGGCATGGATTATTAAACCTTATTAACACAAAACGAGCCCAGCAGGTTATCACAGTAGCCTGCTGGGCTCGTTTTTTATTTTTTTACAGATGATTATTTTTGAATCAACCTTTACCTATGGCTTGTTGGCAGCTTTCAATTTGTTGCCTCGTGTCCGACGCCAGGTCCAAACGATTCGTTACGCCGCCTCATTACGTGGCATCACCTATCACTTTTGGAACCCACAATTGTATTTCAAAGCAATTGTCAGTGCCCTGAACTGGTCTGATGACTTGGCCATGGCCATGACATCACACGGGTGAATTATGTTGGTAGTGGCTGCCCCACTTGCCTTTGGGACATGGTGGTCATTCATTGCGTTTGGAACTGGTGATACACATCGCATTGCGTTGGTTTATGCCTCACGTCTATACGCCTATCTACTGCTTGGCGCGGCGCTGACATTAACCACCCACGTGAAAGATTTGCTTATCAGTTTGCACTTGCATGCCAAGTTGTGCTGCATTTTGCCGACCAACATTTAACGCTAATCGGAGGTGCCCAACATGTTTAAGTTGAATCCAACCGTTTTGCTCGTTATTCTGATTGGGATTGGTTTTCAAACCGCCTTTAATCAATCCATCACGTTGAACATTATCGTTGCCGTGGTTGGTTTGCTCTATCTATTGTTGCAACGCGTGTCCGGTAAAGTCATCGTCAAAAGAAGTTGCAACTCCTGACCATGTTAATCATGGGCCAACCGGTTTTGTTACTTGATGAACCGCTCGCTGGTTTGGATAGTACGTCCGTCAATGTGTTGATGACCTTGTTGCAAGAAACAATCCAGCAAACCAATCAAACCGTTTTGATGATTTCACATCAACGCCAAGGTCTGACAGGCTTTGTCGATTATGATTCACAACGCCTTGCGCTGGTCTTCCAATCAGCCATTGATCAATTCGTGACGATGACCGTGGCGAGTGAAATTGCGCTATCGAAAAAGTTTAGTTTGCAAGCGACTTATTGGACGGATGATCGTGTTGCAGATGCGCTTGAGAAGTTGCAATTAAGCAACTTACAAGACCATGTTGTGTACCAACTATCTGGCGGACACTTTGGTGTTGCAGTTGGCGACCGCCAATTGCTGCAAGATGCAACCTTTACCGCACCCGCTGGTCAGATTGGGCTGATTTCAGGTGCTAATGGGATTGGCAAGTCAACGTTCTTCAAAGGACTCACCCATCAACGCGCGTATGATGGCCAAATTCTTTGGGAAACCGTTGATGGTCGCAAAGTTAAACAAAAGCACTGACAACACGCAAACGGCACGACGATTCTGATTTCCGACCACGACTTGTCTGGGTACGCCGACCTCGTTGATACCCTTTACCAACTCGATACGGAAACTGGTACGTTGGATGAAGCGAGTCGCGATATGCTAACTAACATTGCACCTACCCCAACTTTTGGTGGCACACCAGCTGGTGATGGGCCATTGCGTTGGCAATATGTCACGGATGCGATTACGCGATTGGACTTGGGCGCATTAGCCGACCAAGAACTACTAACGCTGTCTGGTGGCGAAAAGCAACGCGTGGCCTTGGCGACAATTTTTGCGATGCAAAGTGACATCATTTTGCTTGATGAACCATTCGCCAACGTCGATCCAGATGCCCGCCAATCGTTGTTGCAAGATCTCAAAGATTTATTTGGTGGCGTTGTCACAAATGACGACGTCTTGTTAGAAGGTCAATCCATTGGCCCTATCGCATCATTTGAGAAAGCTAAGCGGGTTGCGATGCTGTTTCAAAACCCAGACCGCCAGTTTGCGATGCGCACTGCCCGTGAGCAAATTACGTTTGCATTGGAAAACTTGCAGTTGTCTGTCAGCGACATCGAACGTCGTGAAGTCAGGTTTGATGAAGCGTTAATTATGACATCATTACGTGTTGTAGATTTCAGCTTTGCTTACGAAGCTGATCAGCCAAACATTTTGAATAAGATAAATTTGGATTTGACGCCCGGCAGTTTCAACTTGATGGTTGGCCCTTCTGGCTCAGGTAAGTCAACGTTACTCAAAGCGATGGCTGGCTTGCTACCAAAGGGGTTACAAGAACTGGGGCAAGCTTGGTTTGAGCCTTTCAGTTTTGACCAGTACAATCGTCACATTCGCTTGGGACTTGGTTAACTCAGGTTACATGGCCTACAAGCCTGGTATGTTGATCACGTTGTTTGTGATTCGTTTAATCTCTGTTGGGTTGTTCGCCGGTGTGTTGGTCTACTTGATTAACGCCTTGGTTGGCGCTAACGATATGACGATTGGTGTTTGGTTGATGGCTGGTCCATTGGCTGGTGTCTTGTTGCAAAAGTTTGGTGCCACGACAATCGGTGAAGTTTTGGCTGCCGTTGTTGAAATGTTGCTTTTCTCAAGCTGGGGTGCCGCAACGTTGATTTACGGTTTCGTCCAAGGAATCGGTTCAGAACTTGGTTTCGCCATTATTTTTTTTATTTCCATGGCTTTGGGCGATTCGAAATTTTATTTGGAGGTTTGCGTCATGCAAACAGTTGTTGAAAACAAGCGCGGTTGGGCGCTACGAGATGTTATTTTCCTAGCCATTATTGCCATTTTCTTTGGGGTTATCTACCAATTATGGGGTGCCTCATACTACTTCTTGTCAGCGACCCCACTTAAGCCATGAATTCCGTGGACAGTTGCAAACCCTCGCCTAACCCCCTATACTTGTGTTAACGAATCAAACAAGCTGGGGTGCCGTTATGGCTGAGATAATACCCATGGAACCTAAGCAGGGTAATGCCTGCCGGGGAGCTTGGTTTGTTTACGATTGAAGTAAACGGACCCCAGTATCAGACTGCGTTTGCAGTTATGCTGGGGTCCAACGCTTGCGCCCTGAAATCAAGATTATCGGCACTGGTGGTGTGACAAATGGTCGCGATGTCTACGACCACATCCTTTGCGGTGCTGACTTGGTCTCAGTTGGGACGGCGCTATACTTCGAAGGACCTGCTATCTTCGAGCGTTTGAACAACGAGTTGATCGCCATTATGGCCGAAAAGGGTTACGACCACCTCGACGTCGCCCACTTCGACATGATTGCCGAAATCTTGAACGACTTCCCATTAGCCTTCGTAAACACGATTAACTCAATCGGTAACGGTTTGGTCGTTGATCCTGAAACGGACACGGTTGTCATCGCACCTAAGGGGGGGTTCGGTGGTCTTGGCGGTGAAATCGTTAAGCCAACTGCCCTTGCGAACGTACGTGCCTTGCGTTAGGCCGATAATTTGGCGATGTTGCGCGAAGTGCAAGCTTCTGACTTTAATGGTTTGGTCGAATTGAACTTGTCTTGCCCAAACGTGCCAGGTAAGCCACAAACAGCCTACGACTTCGACACAACACGTGAGATTTTGACTGAGGTCTTCAGCTTCTACACAAAGCCTTTGGGTGTGAAGTTGCCACCTTACTTCGATTGTGGCGCTGGTTCGTTGGTTACGAAGAGTGCCACACCTGCTGAACGCGACGGTAACGCCGGTATTCGTTTTGCTGAAATGCCATTGGGTTCAATCAACTCAATGGGCTTGCCAAATCTTGGCTTGGACTACTACTTGGACTACACGATTACACACCAAGACGAAAAGCCATTGTTCCTTTCAATCGCTGGTCTGACATGAAAAACAGTGTAGTCACAGGCCTTAAAACCTGGTAGACTTAAAAAAATTTAATTTCACAAGAAGACTTTTGGGGGACAAAAAGCCATGACAACTTTGACTGCGAGCATTGCTGGTTTTGATTTTGACAACGTATTATTGAACGCTGCCGGCGTATATTGCCAAACGGCATCCGAATTGGACCAAATTCTAGAAGCCGCGGCCACTGCACGCGCCAACTTGTTGTTAGCCGACAGACCGAATAACTTAATTTCACACTCCACGAACGAATTCCTCCATTTTTTTGCGGCAGCTTAAAAAAACTGCTTTACGGTTACTTCTATTCTACCAAATATCAGCAATAAATTCGCCTAGCAACTGTATTTGAGAATTAATTCACGAGTAAAACGTTATACCACATTGATTTGCCCAGCAGAAGCACGACGCAATGCATCAATCACAATCATAATTTCCATGAAAGCGTCGTTCACTTCTTCAGCGATTGGTGCCACGATGTAAACATCATCGCCACGAACGCTTTCCAAAACTCGCTCATAAATTTCACCATCAGCAAAACGTTGAATATCAATTTGACTCAACGGTTGGTGCAACTCTTCTGACAATAGTGGCGCAGCTTGCAAGTGGTCAACTGGGATATCAAAGAATCCTTGCAATTGATCAGCGTGCAAATCGATGGCAACCACGCGGTCAACACCATTCATTTCAAGCATTGAGGCAACCATCTTAGCCGTGATTGGCTCACGTGATTTCGCCTTGCGGTCTTGACGGGCATAACCCAAATATGGAATCACCACAACGATAATTGCACGACGACCAGCTACTTCACCAACAATAGCATCAGGTGATTCAGGTGTTGTCATCGCCACGTGGTCATTTACCACACCCCATGGTGAGTGCAACAAGTCGGCAAATTTACGGGCGCGACCAGCACCAGTGTGATCGGGTGACACAACCACCAAATCATCCGTCATATTGCGACTGTAGAAGTAGATAGCGCTTTGCTTTTCAGCTGGTAACGTCAACGTGTCCGTAAAGACAAAACGAGAAATATTATCATCGCCAGCCAATCGTTGGGCAGCATCACCAGACAAAACCGCGTGGGTTGCGACAACAAAAACATCAGTCGCTCCATTTGCACGCAAAGCACGTGCTGTCATTTGGACACGGCGACCAGTATCGACGATATCGACATATCATAACGATTATCTGCAGCTGCATAAACCATGTGATTACCCCTCAAGTTAATTAAAATTCATATACCTTAGTTAACATTATAACTTAGCTTCTGGATTATTGCGTGACTTCAACAAAACATCCAAAGCGCGATTGTCGTGAATGCGTTGCACAGCCTCGGCTAACAACGGTGCCACTGACAGCATCGTGAACAACCGAATGTCTCTTCAGCAGAGCCATCTGATGGACCATAGTTTGATGCGTTGTCGAATGAGAAAATACCATTGTCAAACGCCTTCAACATCACTTCACGTGAGTTAGCAAGTGGCTTTTGGTCGCCCAAGTTACGCCATAGCCCGAATGACAACGCTGGCAAAATCAAACCAGAATCGGCCACGCGACGGTATGGCAGTGTGTTTGGATCCCAACGGTGTGCGTAGAAAATGTCAACGTAGTCCAAGTGCATACGTTGCAATGACATATCCAATGCGGCCGTCAACGTCTTCTTACCAGAAAACTCCCCTAGTGGACCTGGCCACATGTGGTAACCAGCCTTTGTCGTAATAACCAATTCATTACGGTATGGCTTGAAATCCTTTTCAAACACAGATGTCAACATATCCGTCGTTTCGACTTCACGGTTAAACATGTTGTATGACATTTGGTTACCAATAAATGGTGTGTGCAATTCATCAAAAATCGCCCCAATTTCAGCAACTTGTTCCGTCGTGTAGTTTGAAACACCAACGTACAAAGCCTTACCTTGGCGAACCATCAAGTCCAATGCTTCAGCCGTTTCACGCAAGTGCAACGTTTGACCGCGGTCTGCAGCCACCTTGTTCAACGCGTTCAACTTAGCGACCGTACCTTCTGGATCTTCCTTAATGAAAGCATTCGTACGGTGCAAAGGCATGTCGGCTGGGAAACCATCTAGGTAACGGTCCGTCAACAAACCTTCAGCCAAAGGACCGTAGGCAACCAAACCAGCGTGGTGCTTGTCCAATTGCCACTACCCGCTTGGATAATAGGACACTTTCAATTAGTTGTTCTTCAAAATTTGATCAATCGTTGCCAACTCTTCAGCTGACAAATCCATGTTATCGCGAACCTTCACGTTGTCCAACAAGTGGTCAACTGATGATGCGCCGATAACGATTGATGGGACGCGGCGGTCACGAAGCAACCAAGCCATAGCCAATTGCGGGCTTTGCAGCGACGGCTTGGTTAGCACCCTTACCACCAGGGGCAGTTGAGGCATCGTCCATTGCCATCGTCTCACCTTGTTGTGGCAAATGTGGAATGTGCAGAATTGTGTCAGCGTTCAATGAACCCAAAACTGTAATCTTCTTCATGTTGTTCGCTCCCTTACTACTTATCAACTAAGTATAACAGAAAAAGTGCGGGCGGTTAGCCCCACCCAAAATCAAAATTGTGTTGTGTGAGTCAGCTTCCAACATGATGTAAGCCGCACCAGTCGCGACACCTTCTAGTTCAGCCACGTGGGTTGTATCAACACCATCTGCCTTAAGTGCATCCAAAAGCAATTGCCCATTTACATCTTGGCCAACGGCACCGATAAAGTTGACATCCCCACCCATGACCAAATCAGTCACGGCGAACAACTCGGCTGGAATGTCCTTCGTTGCTGGTGCTGGATTAAGAACCGTCATCACGTCAGCTTCCTTAGCACTCTTAAAAGCATTCAAAGTGGCAACCATTGGCGTTTCAAATTGTGCAATCAACACATCTGATGCCTTGATGGTATCCTCAGCAGCTTCAACGTTTGATTCGTTAACTTCAACCGCCTTCACCTTCAAAGCTGGCACGAAACCATTTTCGCCATCAGCCATGTAGAAGTAAGAACCACGCTCACCAACTGTGATGATGACGTTCTTAGCACCCATTTCTTGCAAACGCTTGGCAGCACTTTCCATCGACAAATCATCCGTCACTGGAATACCAGTAATGATTTCAGCTTCCGTTTCGTTTGGTACCACGTTTGCGTTCATTCTTTATTATGCGCGTGAAGCGTTCACTTGGTCCAACGTTGGGATTGATGGTTGTGCACCAGCCCCTTGCACCGTAATTGCGGCAGCTGCGTTGGCAAAGCGCACGGCTTCTTCAACGTTACGCATGTCAGCGTCCAACTTAGTCGTCAATGCACCGATAAACGTGTCACCAGCAGCTGTCGTATTTTTCATCACGAGGGGTATCTGGTTCTTGCTTGGTCATAATATCTTGGTATTGCTCCTTGGTAATCGTCAAACCGCCAAGTTCAAAAATCTTAATCATGTCAGCATTCTTGATGTTGTAGATAAAACGAATGCGACGCACGACGTCATTATTATTCATTGTTGCTCTCCTGTTAAAAAAACGCCGGACAAGCGTCCGAGCTTCCCAGAACTCAATCAAGTCTTCATTGCTGTAGGTCATCGCAATCTTCAACTTTTTAATCACGACATTGTTAATGTCATTATCACGTTGCATGCTGTAGTCAGGTTCAACTGGTTGCCCATCTTCATCCTTCTTTACACCACGTTGCGAAATGATCAAACCATTCATGAACTTCTCTAAATCGCGGCGTGACAAATATTTTTTCAGTGCTTAACCTGCGAAAAATATTAGAATTTTCTAATCGACGATTTCAGTTGTCTCGCCGTCGCGGAACGTGATGGCCAAGCCACCAAGCAACTTACGCATAAATTGATCACCAGCAACCAAATACTTAGGGTGACCCTTGCGACGCAACATGGCCCCGACTTCACCCTTTGACACCTTGAAACCAGCCTTGATGCGATGATCAATTTTGCGTCGTCCTCAACAGCTTGGTGAATCGCATTCGCCAAAGCCACGTGACCTTGTTGTGATTCATCCACCCCAACCAAAATACGTTGAAAATGCATTGGTTCAATTTCCAAATTCAATTCAGCTACCATGTTAATATCCCCCATATCTATATGATGAGGCAAGTATATCAAACTAGCGTTAACGCGTGGTGCGATTTCTTCAACCAACACTTCACCGGCACGTTGACCGCTATCAAAGACAACTTCAACATCCTTAACGCCGTGCGCTTCCGCATATTCCTTGTAACGCGCCAAGTTGGCTTCCAATTGATCTTCAACCGCTTGCACAGTTGGCAAACTCAACACATCAACTGCTGACAACTCCCCCAACTCCAAAATTGCCATATTTACCCCCAAATTAAAACCCCATACCAAGGGCACAGGGCTTCATATCTATCACTTCTTAGGCTCTTCCAAATCGCAACGGGCGATCATTGATGATACCTTGGCGTGACGCGCAACGTAAACGGCTTGAGAACCCAATGATTCCCACCAGCCCTTCTTTGAGTGCGCCCCAACGATAATCATGTCAGCGTAAAATTCAACGTATCCCAATACAGCATCATTTTCATCAACCGCAACGCCATAGCGGCGTCCTTCTGCCGTCATCGATTCTTTAAAATCCAGCGCATCCGACCATTTTTGCATGGCAACTGGGGTATTCGTGGTATTCCAAACGACTTCATCAATTGCTAAAATGCCAGCGTAATCTGCTAATGTATTCGCTTCTCTACTAAAGCCAGCTCGTTCATACAACCGCAGCGCTTTAGGGTTCGTCCCCAACACGCGTAAGGTTATTTTGTGCATTTTTTCTTGGCGGGCCAATTCTTGTAGCCACGCTAACAATTGACCGCCAATGCCTCGCCCCTGGGCAGCCGGTGCAACACCAAGACCAATGTCCCACTTATACTGATAGCTTGGAAAACGTGATAGTTTTTTAAGCAATAGTATTTTTTCACATAAGTCAAAATTAATTCATACGTATGATGTTTTTTAGATTTTCACTTTCTAAAAATAAGAAAAGCGCATGTTACCATGCGCTTTTCATCAGTCGACGAACCAGTCCATCAGATAGTCATTTACAAACCGACCATCCAAATAGAATTCATCTTTTAATTCACCAACTTGTAAGACATGACAAACCCTCCTACTATGTTTTTAAAAACTCATAGCGAGGTTTTCCCCAGTGTACTATTAACTTTTGATTTTAGTTCATAGTGCTAAATAAAATTCATAAAGGATTTCGTCCAATCTTTTTCAGATTGAAGGCTTATGACTTTCACTTAACCGGGGCTCCTCACCCGCAAGAGTTAGTATACAGGGTGAAGCGCTCCACCCGCAACCGACGTTACCCAGTTACCTGGATCCATGTAACCCACGGCAACCAAGGCCCCCGGACCTGAAAAGGCCCACAACTTACGCCAGAATGAACCGTTCTTTGGCACCTCCACAGAACCGTTCACATCGCCCAAACTTGCGTCAGCAGTTGCATCGCCGACAAAGCCTGGCTTCTTTGTCATTTCTTATTCGGCAATATCAGTGGCAATCAACGCCAACTCAGTGATAATCCAAAGGACGAAACCACCCGACTTACTCGTACGAGCACGCGTGGCTTGGGCCAAGTCTTCGCGCTTAACCATTCCCAACTTACCAGCCATGTATTGCAACATCATTGCGATCAATGATGAGACCAATACGACTGACAAAAGCGTGTAGTGATAGTGGTCTGGGCTTGATGAAATTACCAAGTAACCGAAAATGACCAAAATCGTCAAAATCAATGTAATAACAATTGCTTCAATCTTACGGAAACCGAAACGCATCAACAACAATAGCAAGAATACGTCAAACGCTGTCGTCAAAACAGACGCAATCATTGACCAACCGAACAGCAAGTGCAACGCAATTGCTCCTCCGATAAAAGCTTCCTTCAATTCAGCCTTGTTCTCGCGGTTAATCTTACGTGTTTGTGAAACTGATGAGTGCAAGTACAAGTTGTGCGGCATAACCGTCGCACCGACGATACCCAGCGTCATCAACAATGGTGAATCAACACCCTTTGGTGAGTGGGTGCTTACAGCTTGCAATTGTGGTACGTATCCACCCAACATCGCAACGAGAGCGAACAACGTTGACAAGATTGGTGATGCAATTGCACCAGCAACCTTGCTGTCTGACAACGCTGAGTACATTTGACCAAACGTTCCAACTGAATCAGCGTGACCGAAGAACAATGATGCTCCCAAGATCAACAGCATTGAGTTAACAACGAATGCCAACGTCAATTGAATGTTTGAATCCCAAGTCATGAAGCGCAGAATCAAGAGGACGTCCAACTTTGACTCGTCACCACCGTACATCAATGTAAAGGCGATAACTGGCGCCAAGGCCAATCCACGTGTAATCACACGACGTGCCCACATTGGAATCTTCAAACGCAAGAATCCAGCCATAACAACTTCACCAGTCAACGTTCCTGTAATCGTTGAGTTTTGACCTGAAGCCAACAACGCAAACTATTAGAACATGTCGCGGACCGTTTCGACGATCAATTGGATGTTCAATCCAGTTAAAACGATAAATACTAGCCAAGCAATAATCGTCATCCACTTAGGGTTAACGAAGTCTTCGCCCATCACCTTCTTTGATGATGTAAACAAAATCAATGGTGCCATCGCAAATGGCAAGGCAATTGATAGGAAGACTTGTGAGTCCTTCCTTGGCTAGAATCGCGAGAACCGAACCGTCCAATACGGTCGTCGGTACTTGAATATTCATACCTGTCTCCTTCGCGTGATATAACACTATTTACGATATAGTATATATTATACGAGATATAATGATATGTCAAACATAAACACTTGAGACAAAAAAAGACTTCACAGCAAGCGCTGCAAAGTCTTGATAAATAAAGCTATCTTTTATTTCTGTCAAATGCGCTTGCCCGTCAGCGGTCATTTTGTAATAACGTCGAATGCGACCTTCGAATGGTTGGTCGTACGTTTCAACATAACCATCTTTCTTCAGGCGGCGTAGCACCGGATACATCGTCGACTCACTGACGTTCAGCAAGTCTTGCATGGTTTTCGTGATGATGTAGCCATATGTAGTCCTTTGGCGTGCCATACTTTTCAACGATTTGATCGGACGTTAACCCAGCGTCTATCATTTGTTCCTCATAAAATTGTAGCAATTCTTCGCGTTCGTTTTCTGGCACTCCCGCCATATAACTTCTCACGTCTGCTAAATACTCATTAACCATTATTGTTCCTCCAATAGTGAGTCAACTGCGCCACGAAAAGCGCCCAAACGCGATAAATACGCCAAACAAAGCAGCAATCAATCCCAATGCAACTGGAATCAAAATTGGTGATGCAAATAACCCAAGAATAATCAACCAAATCAATGTTGCACGGTTCTTTGTTCGCTTACCAGCCGGCATGTTAGTTGCTTCTGGTGCATCATCCACTTGAATGAAGTACTCCAACTTCAACTTGCGGGCAAACTCAAACAACCACTTCGTCACGCGCCAAACTAGTGGTGCGAAGAATATCGTAGCTGCCGTTGCGACAATCCCAGCCCCCATGAAGAAGATACCCGTTGCAACTGATTGGAATAGCAAGATAATACCTGAAATAAATGCAAAGACACCCACGGCCAATGCTGCGATAATTGTTGCATAAATCGCAAAGATGATGCTAATGGTCCCTTGTCCCAAGCAATGTTTGTTTCAGCACCAGCACTCAAACCACCCACAACCATCACGCCACCAAGCACCATACCGGCAGCGCCAATAATCAAAGTTTTCTTCAAATCCATGCGCTTACACCTCCTGTGCAGGTTCAACATGATTCTTACGAACCAACTTGCGACCAATCCACTTTGCAAAGACAATCACTTGCGATTGTCATCTGGCGCATCAATACGCAATGTCTTATCTTGCAAATCAGTCAACACCTTGTTTGATGTACCAGTCGCCTTAACACCCCACTCTGTGCCACGCACGATTTCAACAAGATTATTGCCGGCATCAACCTCAAGATTTTGCACTTGGGCATCCTTGAACGTCTTGTGTGTCGTTGAAACGTTAACAATCTTAATGTTTAGTTGCTCACCTTGCAAGTTTTCAAAGCGGACACCACCATTTGAATTACTTACCGTCGTGTTCTTGACGTTTTGACCTTGGACAATCATGCCACCATTCGTTGTCGTAATCTTCAAGTTATCCAAGCTGACTGAGAACGGCACCGTAACCGTGACCTTTGGATCATAATTACCAAACGAGAAAATCATGTGGTGCACATAACCATTGTGTGTTGATGCATCCAAACCTGGGAAATGACTATCCTCAAGTTTAATCATGCCGTTCGTTGATGTGATGTCACTCGCATCCGTCAACGTCAAATTTTCAGCCTTGAATGCGCTGTTTTGACTCTTTGAATGCACGGCATGCAAGTTCGTATCTTCAAGCGCAATTGCACCATTCGTCGTCGTAAACCCCCAGTTTGTTAGGTTCATTATACCAAAAATGAGATTTTTATGAGATAGCAAAAAAGTCGGATATTTAACCCGACTTCATTGTGATTAATTTTCAATTGAGATGACACCGTTGGTCGTTTGAATCTTCAAAGCCTTCGTTGCATCACCAGTTTGGTAACTCTTGTCATCGTCGCCGTTTTGCACATCTTCAACACCTAGATCACGCAATTTTGATGTTGCATCACGGTACTCTGGAAAGGCTTGAAGCAACAACGCTTGCCAAACGGCTGCTGCCCCAGCACCCATCGCGTCTGTCACTGCCTCGTCATAAAAGCCAATTTTCGTCAGTTCGTGTACCTGTTGTTCGAACGAGGTCTCAACCACCGCGTATTGATTTATCTTCATTAATTTACCATCATCCACATCCCACTTACCACGCTTTTCATATAGTGGTAGGCCAATTTCATGAACTGCTTGTATCGGTTGATTAATTTGGTAATCAACGTCTTCTGCAAAGCCCAGTAATTGCAAGGCAACCGCATCAAAAATCTCAGTTGTTAGCGGCGCCCCACTCTGCAAGAATGTCGTGACATCACGATTGTTATCAACCTCTTCATCGGTATCTACATCCGTTTCGACGTAGACCACTTCTTTGATTAGCGCACTCGTATCAAATGTCGCCATTGCTTTCCCATTGAAAAACAGTGGCAAATTCGTCTTAGCAAAGTAACCACGGCTGGCCAAATCATCGATAAATTGCAAGCCACCGGCCGTATGCGTCGTCAACAAAGCATACCAAGCCGTAAGAACACCTGGGAATGCAATATCTTCATAGCGCACCTTGCTTGGTGTCTTGTGACTTAGTGGTACATCAACCGTATGCAATTTCGCATCGTTCGCTTCGTTATTTAGCCCTTGATAATAAGGTGATGCGGTAAACAAGACTGGCACATCAACTGATGTATCAGGTCGCAGAATTTCAACGCGCACCAAGTCGCGCACACCGTTCGAAAGAACTTGTTCTGGCGAACCGGTATCTTGCATTCCATCTGAATGACGCGTGCCGACACCTGAAGAATAAGCCACCGCAAAACCACGGGCTAAGAAGTAATTATTGATGTCGACATGACTCGTTGCCTTAAAGCTTTCCGTTGCTTCATCAACTTCAGCAACAATCTCATGTTGTTCAGCATCCGGTAGCGTCTCTGAAATAGCTGCTTCAGAAATCACGGTCTCCAAACCAACAACACCAGTAGTTGCGACCGCCGTTGCCAATGTTCCCAAATATGACTTTCCCGTCATCGCAACCTTGCCGTTTGACCAATTAGCCTTAACGGCATAACCCGAAGTGCGGTCTGTGAAGGCAACGCGATTACCGGCCAACCATTCAACAACTGCCTTCACATTGTAGTTACCTGACTCACGATCCATCATCTGGTCAGTTTGAGCTTGGAAGGCTGTCCATTGGTCCTTCGTGCGGTGCCAGTCGGCTGCATCGTGCATGCGTGAATAAACTAATTCCGCCAACACATCCATATCTTCACCCGGGAAACCACCTGGTGCAATAACCAGACCATTATCACGATAGTATTGGTACCAACGCGAACGATTGTTGTTGATGTAGATGTGTTGTCCTTGATGCAAGTACAACTTCTTGGCAACACCGCTTGCTTGCAACGCTTGCCACAAACGGAATACCTGGCGTGGCTTAACGTTCCAATCATTCAAGCCATGCACCATCACCACATCAGCTTTGATATCTGAAACATGCGGCAAATAATTACGGGCATCCCAGTAATAATCTTCGTAGCTCATCTCATCGTCGCCAGTCAGCGGCAAAGCAACTGTTTTAGTTTGCCCCCAGTTTTGGCGTGTTTCCCACGTTTCCGCTTGATCATTTGCCTGCCAAGTCACATCCGGCAATTGCGTTTCAGCTTGGTTCGCAACACCATAAAGCTTGTGTGACAACCACAAATTCATTTGATCTGAGAAATCAGTCACCAAACCAAAGTTTTCGGATGACTTGATGCGCAACTTTACCGTCACTTCACCATCAATCACCACGTCATTTTCGAATGGTGCTTCTGTGAACACCAAACGGTTAACTTCAAAACGGTCATTCTCTTGCTTCAACATTTCAGTACGCCAGTTATTAAAGTCGCGCTTGTAACTCTCGAAATCAGATTCAATTTGCGCATCAACTTGCCATGGCGCAGTGCGGTTTTGCAAGTTCATGTGACCAATACTAATCATCTTTTCAGTCGTTGGCTTTTGCAGCTTGAACTCTACCAATGGCGTTGGTTGCCACTCCGTTCCACGGTCAATTTGTTGACCAAGTGGCGTTGGCGTGGCACCCAAACGTTGCGCCTCACCATAATCAACTAACATCGCGATGGCCTAGTTGTTGACAATTGGTATCAACAATTGACTATTAGTCGTATCAATCGTGTAGCGAATATCTTGGTTACCACGCACTGTCATTTCAAAGTCCGTTCCATATAGAATAACGCCCAATTGGTGGCCGGCTTTCAAACGATAAAGCGTTGGCTGCAACGTCAAGTTAAGCGTCACATACTCATCAGCCACCAAATCAATTGACACAATGTGCCCATCTGCTTGTGCAGCTTGCAACGTACGACGGGTACGGTCTGAAACCTCGCCTGCATCATTCAATGTTGTCTTATCCAAATCAATTCCGATTAGTTTGCGTTCCATGCGTTAGACCCTTCTTTTGACTCAATTGGTACTATGTTAGCACATTTCGGGCAAAAGAGAACTGAAATTCCTGTCAACGACAGTATCAATACCCATCATTTGGGCATTTTCAAGCAGGTCAAACGCAATTTCACGATCAATATTAAATGAGTACTCGTGTTCCCAGTGTTGACGTGGCTTGTGGCCCAATGATCCGTTGAAGTTAATCATTGGTGACTTCAAGCCCAACGTGTCGTAAATATCCATTGACAAACGCACGGGACGCCCCGTGCAACGCTCCGTCACAAAGTGTTGAATCTGTGATTGGTGCAAGGCATTTTCGGCGTGAATCAAGATGGCATTCACATCCGTTTGCAAGTTCAAACGATCCAGCATCTTACGGTTCGCTTCGTCTTGTGGGAAGAAAATGGCATCTTCCGTATTACGTTGTGGGCCATTACCATTTGCCCACACGTCATTTTTGCTTTCCATCACAACACCGTGAGTTGCGTAACCAATCATCTCGAAGTCGTTCATCTCATCCCCGAAGGCATAGATATCATCCTTCTTAATATCGTAAGCCTTGCGCAAGATGTCCAAACCAGTATCCTTTGAAACACCAGCTGGAGCCACTTCAAGAACTGGTGATTCACCACCCCAAGTTTTCACGTTCACGCGATCAGCACCGTACGTTTTTCATGTATTTTAAAAACCTGACCCGTTGCATAAAAAAACGCACCCGCAATTAATATGCAAGTACGTTTCTAATGTTAATTACAATGACAACTTTAACAACTTCTCAAGATAACGAGCCAAGCCGTCTTCTTCGTTGGTGTATTCTGTCATATCGTCGGCAATTGCCTTTAGTTCGGGGTTACCGTTCTTCGCCATCGGCCTTGGTATCGTATAAATCCATGTTGGCCTTCAAGGGGTTTTGACGGAACGCCTTCACGACAGGCTTATCGAACGATTCAATAAAAGCATCTGCCTCATCGCCAAGTAATTGACGGTATTTTTCTTCAAATCCTTCTGGTAACTCCGCCATTCGGTATCTCCTTAAATCTAAGTATTCTTATTTATTTTACTCCATAAACGATGCCAAGTGTGTGGTCTTTCCACCAGGTGCAGCGGCCAAATCTAGCACGCGTTCGCCTGGCTTGGGGTGCGCAAGTTCACCAACCAATTGGGCTGATGGCTCTTGTGAGTAAATGACACCCGTTGTGTGATCAACAGAGTGGCCCTTTACGGCACCGAAGTTTCCCCACTTACCCCATGGCACCTTATCTTTACGGAACATCCCTTCACCAGAACATGGTGCATCCAACACAATCTTGTCGAAGTATTGTGGGAACTTTGGTGACAACTCTTGTGGTGAGTGGTTCGTCACAATCGCGTTTTGGATACCAAAGCGTTCCACATTTTCACTCAAAATAGCCGCACGCTTACGGAAGATTTCATTTGAGACCAACAGTCCCTTTTGTTCAACAATTTCCAAATCAGGGCGTTCGTTAATCAACCAAGCAATGATACGCTCATCTTCTTCTGGTGCGAACGTGCAAGTTGAGTAAACCAATTGGCCACCTGGCTTCAACATCTTTACGGCTTCTTCCAAAATTTCACGTTGGCGTGCAGCGTTTTCTTCTGGGTAGTGTTCGTGCCAGTACTTAATTGCAGCTGGTTCCTTGGTCAAGTTAGACTTAGCCAACTTAGGTTCCTTAGAAACGTAATCTTCATCCGTTTGATTTGAAATCAACTTGGCCATAAAGTGTCCTTCACCATCTGAGTGGTGTGGGAACAAACGCGCCGTCTTCTTCAAATCAGGGTTACCATCGGCCCATTCTGGCTTTCCATCATCCATGCCTTCGTACTTGTCGGCTAACGCTAAGGCCAAACTTGGCTCGAAGCGCTTCTTCTTCAAAGTTCCCAAGTGGACCCCAACGCGCATCACTTGAAGTCCCGTCAAATCAGGCGTTCCTTCTGGCGCTGCGTAGATTTGGTCACCAAAGGCAATCAACAATTCTGGGTCGTAATCCGGCATGAAGTCTGCACGGAATGCTTGCCACAATTCGCGTTGGCCCTTTGGATAGAAATTCTTCATTTGGCCATCAACCAACTTACCGAAACCAGTTCCGTTGCCTCCGATTTCAAGCAAGTACCAACCGTTCTTGTATTGGTCGCGATCACGAATCATGAACGTATCACCGTGAACGTATTGCGCCCACTCTTCGTCAGTCAACTCGTAACGACGCGTAAATTGTTCTGGGTGAAGGGCAAACATGTCGGCTTCAGCGTCCGTCAAAGTCAACTTTGCCAAGTTGGCAACGTGTTCAACTTCTTCACGTGTAATTTGCTCGTTTGCCATGTGCATTCCTTTCAAGCTGTAATAGGTTTATTTTACCAAAAAACCGCACTATTAGTACATATCGTCAGACAATTCTTCTGCTTTATCTTCACGAACTAAGAAGCGCAATATAGCTGGCACCTTAATCAAGGTATCCGTGTGTTCTGGTGCATTTGCCAACAATTCTGCTGATTGGTGTGCGTTAACCGCAACGTCATCGCGCAAAACTGTGTGCATTTCTGTCACTGAATACGTTGGCTTTACGCCCTCCGTATCAACTTCAGCCAAAGTCGTCACCACTTCGAAAATCTTCTCCAAGTGGTCTGTTAATTGCAGCAGCTTCTGCCAAAGCTTCGTCCTTCATCACCGTGATGAAAGCTTCATACGTGTCGTCTGTGGCAGCAATGTTATCCAACGTTGCTTGTGCCAATTCAACGGCCGTAATTTCCTTGTTAACGAGTTGCTCGTGCAAGGTTTCCAAATCTGTGTGCAAGAAATCCATTAGCCCTCTGCTCCTTCATCAAGGTTCGTCCATGTTCAACTTACCAACGCCAACTGCGCCGTTGTCACGCAACTTTTCAACAACCGTTGCGTCGTAAATTGGCTTGAAGTTTTGCAAAATCTTTGAGGCAGCCGTCGTCGTGACACCCTTTGTCACCAAGTTATCCTTGATACCGTATGGGATACCTGACAAGATGTTGTCTGGGTCGATACCAGCTTCATTCTTCATACCAACAATACCGTTGAAGGCTGCTGGTTGACGGATTGAACCACCCGTATCAGTCCCCAATGCAAATGGCACTTGACCAGCTGCAACAGCAACGGCAGATCCACCTGATGAACCACCAGGAACCTTTGTTTGGTCCCAAGCGTTCTTCGTCTTTCGGTAGTATGACGTTTCACTTGTTGAACCCATGGCAACGCCCTTGATGTCGCCGTTCAAGTTAGCAGCAAAATCAGGAACCGCTTGGTCTGAAGACGTTTGGTCCTTCTCATCTTGACCAGCCATAGCTGACAAAACGCGGGCGTTGTCCTTAACCGTACGTGTGAAGACACCAACTTGGTCCAATGATGACGCGAAGGCGATAACACCCCAACGTGATACACGACCGTACGTTGAGAAACGTTGGAAGTTTGATGACGCTTCGGCAGAACCCAAGATGTAGTAGGCCGCAACACCGTACTTCGTGTGTGGCAATGATACTTCTTCGACTTCAGCACCCAACTCTTCAAGCTTGGCAATACCAGCCTTGATTGTTGCCTTAACATCTTCGTTGATTCCGGCACCAAAGTATTCAGCTGGCACCGCAATCTTCAGTTGGAAGTCCTCGTTCATCAACGTACGAACTTGAGCAGCCTTCTTGAAGAATGCATCGTAAGTTCCTGCTGACAATGAGTACGTTCCCAACATGATACGACGCTTAACTTCATCACCGAAGCCTTGTGAACGCGTTTGAACGTACAAGTCGTCCAAGTTCTTCACACCTTCAGGACGGAAGCCGTAACGAATACCATAGATAAATTGCATACCAACTGGCAAACCATCAACGAAGCCGGCAGGTACTGACATACCTGGCAAACCAGCCATGTTAACTGGAATCGTCAATACGTCGTTCATGTAAGTGACTTCTGGATCATCTTCGTTAGCACCGAAGTTGTAAGCAACGTTTGGTGTCGTTGGCGCGATAATCAAGTCGTACTTAGCGAAGACGTGCAGCACCGTATTGAACTGGTGAAGGTGACATTGCCTTTGAGTTGGTCTTCAACTCAACGTGGACTTCAAGTCCGATTGTCGTTTCAAAGTTAGGCACAGCCATTACTTGTTACCTCCTGGTACTTGTTCAAACAAACGCGTTGCTTGCTCGTATGCGTATGCAGCACGGTAAATCGTCTCTTCTTGGAAACGGTTTGAGCTCTTGTTGTTGCGTGATTTGGTAAGCCTTTGGATTATCTGGGTAGAAGTAGTTCTTACGATCCCAGTGCAAATCGCGTGTCACATCAGCATTCAAAGCCAAAGCGGCCATCATACCGTATTCCAACGCACCCTTGTTCGCTTGTGGCAAAACACCAGGGTAACCCCAGTCAATAACGTTCGTGTTGGCGTTAGGCCCCTCATCTGGTGATGAAATGTCAGGTGCACCAACAATTTCAATCAATGGTGTTCCTTGACGGTTCAAGTCAACATATGAGTAACCATCAGTCCCGTGGGTGTTCTTACCAGCGTCTTCTTCGACGTGAAGCTCAGTAATACCAACGCGCTTCTTCTCACCCTCGAACTCGATTTCCAACCAACCGTTACGGCCAATTCCTTCTTCGAACGCCAAAGCCTTACGAACATAGTTGAATGAGTTCAAGTTCTTCAACTCGACCTTAGTTCCGTATTCCTTAGAACCAACTGGGCGAATTGAGATATTGGCGTCAACACGCATTGAACCTTCTTGCATCTTAACGTCTGAAATACCCGTAAATTGGATAGCTTGACGCAAAGCTTCAAGGTATGCGTAGAATTCTGGCAACTTTGCACGCACTTCTTCAACCCATTCGTCCGTGATGTGAACTGGTGTCAAATCTGGCTCTGGGAAGTAACGGTAATCATCAGCCGTTTCCTTCTCACGCATCAAGACAGTTTCACCCGTCGCTTCATCGAAACGACGCGTTTGTTGCTTGATTGTGCCACCAGCCATGTAAATCTTAGCGTGACGACCTTCCAAATCAACTTGCTTCTCGTTCAAGAAGGCGTTAACGTCACCCATCAAGTAGTTAGCTGAACGCTTTGGATCAGCACCCTCAGCAACCGTTGCATCAAAGAAGTTAGCCATGGCCAACGTTTGCGTCAACACTTCTGAGTCGTACACTTCCAAACCAAGTTCATCAACGTAACGGGCCTTACGTTCAGTTGCTACATCCAAAATGCCGTCAATAATTGGCATCAAGATAGCTGGATCTGACAATTGCTTCAAACCATTAGCTTCAACGTATTCGACTGGGTCTTCACCTTGCGTAATTGCAGCAAAGACCTTCTTAGCCATCTTCGTTGAGATTGTACCGTCATCGATCAACTTGATCATGCCGGCCAAGTGAGCTGGCGTCAAAGCAGTCAGACACCAAGTATATCGATGTCTGCATAAATTAATCTTATGTTTTTATTGAGGCTTACGGGCATTCAAACCAGCCATCAACAATTCGTTAACCACGTTAGGGTTGGCGTTACCCTTGGTTTCCTTCATGATCTTTCCGACCAAGAAACCAACAGCACGGTCCTTACCGTTGTGGAAGTCGATGATTGATTGCTCGTTGTGCTCGACGCGCCTCATTCAAAGCAGAATTTGGTTCAGCAGTCGTCGCAAAAGCACTCGTTTCATAACCAGCCTTCTCATAGACATTCAAAATATCAACCAAGTCGCGACGAATGGCTTCGCGACCAGACGTTGGATTGTAAATGATACGCGCACGCTTCATGGTGTTCTCTCCTCAAATTTTCAATATATGTATTGCTTTACCCTTCAAAATCACCTTAGCGGCTTCCAAAGGATCTTCACGTGGAATACGCAATGCACGCGCGTAGTCATTCGTTGTACCAGCTGGAATAATCGCCAACATCGGACGCTTCTCCAACGGTGCAATACCGTTCACAACTTCGTTAATGGTACCGTCACCACCGGCTGCAACCAACAACTCAAAACCATCTTCGGCGCCGTTGTCGTATTCAACACGCAAGTTCATTGGTGCGACACGCGTCAACATTTCGGCACCCTTAACAACGTAAGCCAAGTAACCGTACATTGACTTCAACTTTGATGGCACTGAATAAGTCAATTCTGACAAAGAACCACCAGCAGCAATGTTGATAAAGTAGGTGTCGTTAGCTTGTCCAACGTCCATTTGCGCTGCGAGCAAGTTTGGATTATCAACGTGCTTTCCCGTCAACACTTCAGAAATCAATTGCAAGATTTCAGCAAACTTTGTCGTCTTAACAACCAACAACGTGAACTTACCATCATCCAATTGGGCATCTGGCACAATTTGCTCGAATCCACCAACTGAGTTCGTCAAAGCCAAGAAGAACATTGATGATTGTCCTTCAAAGACTTAATCTTCATGTAAGTACAAAGGCAAATCAATTAGGCTATCATCTGGCATTTCATCCACGTTTGCGACCATCGCGATGTGCGCCTTGTGATCCTTGAATACAACAGGTGCATCCCCACCATATTCACCATCCAAATTAATCATAACCTTAGCATTCTCATCCAACGGCTTGATTGTGACGTTTTCTGACTTCACGTAAGTTAAGGCATCATTTGATTGGGCAGCAATTTGGCTAATGGCGACTTGCATATCCCAGGCACGCTTTATATGGTGCGCCAACTGTTTATAATACATTTGCTTTGAATTCGCCGGTTGCTCGACTTTTTTAGTTTTTCCAAACATCATCATCTCTCCAAAAAAGAGCCTACCAAAATTCGGCAAGCTCTTGTCTACTCAGAACGCTTGATCATGATTGGTTAATGCATCACTTAATTCCAATGATTCAAGATATTCATCCGCGACTGACAGCTGGTCGTTCAACTTCTTCTCAAGCATCGGCACCATATCTTCAGCCTCAACATACATGGTGAACGGCGTTACCCCATTCTGTTGCTTAGCATTTGGTTGTTGCACTGAGACATATAAACTTTGTGGGCAGGATGCCGTTTAAGATTACGCTGTATATTTATAATAGTCCAATTCTGTGGAAAAACAACTATTTACGCTCGATGGTTGTATGTTAATTTCATGAATTTAATGCAAATCATGGCGCGTAACCACATTATGGTTCAACAACGTCTTTAACATATCCGCTAATTTGCCTGCTTGTTGCATTTCGCGGAGCTCTGCTACCACATCACTTTTATCCGATGCTTCACCTTTAGCATACGATCCAAACAGTACAACTTTTTGAACATTGTACTTATCTAGTATTGGATGAATCAATTCGGCTATCTGTTTTGTTTCGTATATCATACTTAACCGCCTCCTTGCTTCTCCTATTATGCCTGGCTTTTGATAAGCGTACAACTAAAAAACGGCATCCCTGGTTTTATCAACCAACACTTCAGTATGTGACTGAATCCCTTCAATAATGTCATGTCTAAATTCTTTATTGTACGCAACTTCCAAATCTTCTATCGGCATAATATCCACTCGCTTCCCTAATGCAAATTCCAAGTCTTCTCGAAACTGTTCACGGGTCAGCAGTCCTTTTACATCAGATTTTTCACGAGCGTATAGTAAATCGGCGCAACTCGGTATTGATGTACGGATCATTCTTCAGTGTGATGACATTGTCATGCACGATGCCGAACATCTTTCCCATGATATCGAAATAATAAGTTTCCCAATCATCACGCCAATACGCTTTAGCCCCAGGCAATGAATTTGCGTACGCAATGGCCATCTCTTGTAATGGTTGGAGTTTGTCTGTTTTATTCATCGGGGGTTATAGCTGTCCCAGATCAATTCGCAATTGCAATTCAGCTTGTTGCTTCTTAGTCATCTTCTTAACAACCAAATCATAGGAAGCATGAATCAGTTTCTTGATCCCTTCATCAGGAAATTCGTTTTTATCGACAACAATACTATTCCAGTGCTGCTTGTTCATGTGGTAACCCGGAATGATGAATGGAAACTGTTTTGGCAACGGAGTCCCATTCTCCCTAAGCCTCAGCGTTTTTCCGCGCCTGCCGGCTTGAAATCCACTGCTGCTAAGTGATAATTGGTGCTCCTGTCCTTGCTTGGTCACCGGCTAATATCGCAGGAGCTCCGCACCACCAGCCCAACCACCCACCATGCCAGCAGCCAAGATAATCCATGTTAGTTTGATAGTCATTCCTTTGTTGAACCACAACGCTGAGACAATCTACAACGGATTGACTGGTAACGATAAGTAAAAAATTAACGCCTTGGATGTCATTTTCGACGTCCAAGGCGTTTTTCGTTTGTTTGTGGATTGGAGTTTGTGTCGTCGCTTGCGCGCCGAGGCATGGTGGGTGGTTGGGCTGGTGGTGCTCCGTCCTGGAATATAAGCTGTATCAAACGGTACACCTTCACAAATTCGCACGCTAGTTGAAGCATTGCAAGGCGAAAAGGTTCCTGCAACCTTCGTTGAGCAAGGCGAGTCAGACAAGCCTATGCAAACTGTTATTTCACAAATCAACTCACATATTGCTGGTGAGTTGTGGACGGACTCAGTTTCAAAGAAGTCTGGTGTTGTCCCAACGTACTACGTTCCTGAGCACAAGGCTTACTACGCAAAGCGCGCTGCAGCTTACGAAGCTAAGTTGCAAACTCTTTACGAAAAGTGGGACGCTAAGTTCTCTGCCCTACCTGCTGATGACAAGAAGTTGGTTACGCAAGAAGGTGCCATGGCATACTTCGCCCGTGACTTTGGTTTGAAGCCATACTTCATTTGGGAAATTGATACGGTCTCAGGTTGGTTTGATAAGTTGATGAAGACGACTGACAAGCACTACGGTAAGCAAATTTTCAACGTGACTGACGGTATCGACACAATCAAGTTGACGACGGCCGGTGTTGCTGGTCAAGATAACCCTCACGCTTGGAACGGTATCTTGGAAGGTAAGACTTACGCTGCTAACATTGCTAAGGTACTTGAGAAGAAGGCCGGTCGTTTGAATGTTGTTTCTTCATTTTCAATCATTAACGAAATTAGCCAAGAAGTTGGTGGTAAGTACGTTAATGCACACACGATTACAGCGATTGGCGCTGACCAACACGATTACGATCCAACGCCTACTGACGTTAAGCGTACGCAAGACGCAGCCGTTGTCTTTGCAAACGGTTTGAACCTTGAAAAGGGTGTGTTGTAACGGGTGCGGTTATTTTTATTATTTCGTTTTTGATTCACTTGGTTACGCGTCGTCGCATGCATGACCAAGCTACTAAATAGGAGTTTTATTATGAAGCGAGTTATTGGGATTATTGTTGCTATTGCTGTTATTGCCGGTGTTGTCTTTGGGTTGACGCACCGCAATTCAGCTTCTGACGGTCGTTCAAGCGGTTGGTTATCATCGTTGCTTTGCGTGCGGTTGGCGTCATCTTGGTGACGGCATTGCTCATCACCCCCGCTGCCAGTGCGCGATTGGTGGTTAAGCGATTCCAACCAATGATTTGGCTATCATCATTCTTCGGTTTGATAAGTGCCTTTGTTGGGTTGTTCCTCAGTTACACCTTTGACTGGCCATCTGGTCCAGCCATCACCGATATTCTATTTGGAAATATTTTGGCCGTTTCAAGCGGTGATTTGATTTCTAGTTTGGTGATTGGCTTGATTGTTATTGCGGTTGTGACGACTTTCTATCGCGAACTGTACTTAACAACATTTGATCGTTCATACGCACAAGCACAAGGGATTCGCGCTAATCTATTCCGCAACATCTTAGTGGTTTTGATTACTGGAATCGCCATCGCAGCATTAATGGGCATCCCCTACTACTGGGGTGCCGGGGTGTTTGGCTTATTAGCCGCATTAGTGATTAACTTCATTTCTGAGCACACGCCCTTAAAAACAGATGCTGCGATTGGTTTAACGTTCAGTACCTTCTTCGCTTTAGGAACCATCATTATGACGGCCGGGCATTCAACAACCAAGCTAGTCATAATCACATTGTACAGGGAGGTTAATATGTCTGCGTTATTGAATTTCTTTCACGCACTCGGTGAATATACCTTTCTCCAAAACGCGCTGATTGCCGGCGCTATGATTGGTCTAATCGCCGGTATTATTGGTGCGTTCAGCATCTTACAAGGTACCGCTTTGATTGGTGACGCCATGTCCCACGCAGTGTTACCGTTATGGATGCGTTGCGTGATTTACGTGATGCAGGCAAGACAATCATCATTGTGCATCATGACTTAAGTAAGGTTGCAAACTACTTTGATTCAGTCATCCTGCTCAACCACGGTCTGCTCCGTCAAGGAAAGCCCGAAGATGTGATGGATGCCGCCACCTTGTCCGAAGCCTATGGTGATCACTTGATTATCATGGATTTCGGTAAAGCTGAAGAAACAATCGTCCAAAACGCCCTCGAGAAAATGGACATTGCTCACTTGGCTAATCGTTCGCTAAACGAACTTTCCGGCGGGCAACGTCAACGTGCTTTGGTAGCCCGTGCACTTGTACAAGATGCAGATGTCTACCTATTAGATGAGCCGTTCGTTGGTATCGACGTCGCCTCTGAAGCACAACTCATTAAAGCGATTCTAGGAATCATTCAACCAACCGCCGGCACAATCACTTATGACGACGCGCCCGTTACTGGCCGTGTTCGTCGCGATAAATTTGCCTACGTTCCTCAACGAAGCGACCTGGACTTAGATTTTCCAGTAAACGTTTTCGATTTGGTCATGATGGGCGTGCTATCGCAAATCTCCCGTTGGCATTCGGAACCTGTTAAATTGTTACTCGTTATTCTATTTTTACTTTGGATAAGTAAGTATGCATGAAAGGAATGGCATATGTTAAGCGTTGATCACTTGACGGTTGGCTATGAATACGGACCTGTTTTTACAGATTTGTCTCTTTCTTTTAATCCAAATGAACTCATCGGTATTATCGGTCCTAATGGTGCTGGTAAGTCGACGTACGTGTTGGCTTTCGCTATAATAATGCCAACAAACTCGCTTTTCTAATGGTTAATTCTACCATATAAAGCGAGCCTCGGAACAATTGGACGAATCTTTTCTGCGATTGTCCTTTTAAACAAGCAATGTTCGGATATATAAAACATGTTATTTATTTCATATATAATATGATGACTTTTTCATTTGTCATTCCGGACGAGAATAACACGCAGCTTGCTCTCTGGATGCCCCATCCAGCGCAAAATTTCTTGCAACATGCCAACGCGATTAGCTGCTTCTGGTCGAACTCGCCAGGGACCGTCCATCTTCTTTGTAATCTGTTGATAAGTCTCAGCTGTACCCATATTTCCCTGTCCTTACTATATATAGTAGCTTTTGAAGTGTACAAACGCACATAGTGCCGTGACTTCTTCTAGAACGCGCTTATAGCTGCTAACAAAGTCAGCTTCACTAATCATTTCACCATTAGTTGTAATAACTTCGCGATCATTCAAAATGGCTGGCGTTGAAAAGTGGCCAACCTTGTAGCCCGCTGTAACCAAAATCTTAGCCAACATCACACCGGTTGAACCCTTACCATTTGTTCCGACGATGATACCCAACAAACCAACGTGGTCATATGAAATCTTGGTAAAGGCCACCACTAATGGCTTTTCAATCACGTTGGTTGCATCACGCAAACCACCCACGCCGGCTTCAAGAATGACAAAGTCCATTTCTTTACGGGCGAAGTAATCCAAAGCCACAAGTGTCCACCACTCAAACTTTGATAGTGTCTCTTCATCCCCGCCAACGTTCAAAACCAACCCACTTGGCGATGATTGCACAATTGTAATCACTGGCTTTGGGTTTGGATTCCAAATTGCGCCCACTTCTTCTGCCTTATCGTGCAACAAGTGGTACACTTCAATATCTTGGCCTGGGTAATTGACGATACTTGCACCCGGCTTGATTGCGCCAGCTTTGTCTTGCGCAATTTCAAGCAGGTCGCCATCATACAAAATGTTGCGTTCCGCATCAAATTCCATACGGCCTTGAATCTTAACGTGGGCCAACGCTTCAGCGACGTCCACATCCTTGATTTCAAAACCACGACTCTTTAGTACTGTGACAATTTGCAAAACCGTACTCAAGTTATTCGCTTGGTACGCACCAGTCAATGACAACTTCAGTCCTTCGAATTGATCAGCCAGCTCATCAGCTGACATGGCACGATCAGAGTCAGGCGTAACAGCAATCACCGTGTCGACATGTGGCAACAATTCTTCCAACATATCGTGGTAATTCTTACCCTTTAGCAAGCCCAAAACAACGACCGGCTTAAATGGCAAGTGCCATGAACGAATTGATGCAACCAAACTAATAATACCGTCTGGGTTGTGCGCACAATTGTTCGAGGCAATTACCAATCGCTTTAACATGTCTTACATCCCTTCAGATTCAATCGCGCGTAGTGTGTAGAATGAACCGGTAACCAGAATCAAGGCTTCTGATGATTCACGAACACGACGCGCCAACGTAATCGCGGCACTTGGATCGTCCGCGATTTCAACGTCAACGTTACTCATCATCACAATCTTAGCCCCAAACAACGCTGAATCATCCGCCAAAATATATTCGTCTGGCAAAATCTCATGGATTGTTTGGGCCTTTACGCGTGCGTTTTGAGCCATGTCATCAGTTGTCTCATCTGGAAATGCAATTTGCTCATGTAGGTCACGATAATTAATCGCTTCAACACCCAAAACTGCCAGATAATCAACCATTTCTGCTGTCTTATGTTTACCGCCACGTGCTTGACTGAAATACGTCTTGCCTGATGGCGCAATGACGACAAAATCAGCTTGCAAATAAGCCGTTCGGTCAGCGCCGTCTGGCAACTGCGCTAATACATACGCATTAATTTCCGCATCCCCACGTAATTGGTGCGCTTGAAACTCGCGCATCGTCGTCACACCAAAATGATTCGGAATCGCTGGTTTCTTCATTATCTATCTATATTATTATTGCCATTCACCAGCTGCTTTAAGCTGTTGCAAAATCATGATGGCAGCGCGACCACGGTGAGCATAATGCACACGCTCCGGCATGTCGATTTCAGATAATGTCATACCGTTTTCTGTGACCATTAACTCATCCAAGCCGTTGCGTCCACCGCGCGGTTCAGTTGCCAACGTGGCTTTTGGATGGCGTCAGTCAAATATTCAGCCTTAAAACGGCCCTTAATAAAGAGCAACGTTTCAGGTTCAACATCATTTGAATTATAGGCTAAATGCTTGACCTCACCATCAAAGTCCGGCGCTGAAATCAATAAATCTTGATCGGCCAACAACTCAGTAATTTGTTGTGCTGTGAGTTCCATTTATCCTATCTCTCGTAGCATTTCGTAGGCCATGTACGTTGCAGATGTCTTACCCTTGGTACCTGTGATACCAATCAAAGCAAGGTCGTTTTGTGGATAGCCGTAAAACGCCATACTCAAAATACTCATGGCCGCCGGCACATCATCAACTACCCACGTTGGTAGCGTTGTGTCGTGAACAAAAGTTTCTGGGGCGACCAACGCTTTAACACCGCGTTCCATCTTGTAGGCTTGTGATGACACTTCCATCACCATGTGTGTCATCCCGTTATCAACGGCTTCACGCATCCAACGGAACAAGTCCAATGACTCAGGCGTCGTCAAGTGCGCGCGATAGTGGAACTTTGGGTCCGCTCCAGTAATCACCTGCAACGTTGATGACAACGCAACCTTGTCGTCCGTTGCAACGCGACGTGGTACAGCCATTTCAGCATGTTCAATCAACTCGCTAAAGTGGTCTGAATCAGCATTCAAGATGATTTGTTCTGAGTGATCAAACAACATCATCTTGTGTTCCAAATAATCTTCAAACGTTGGGTGTTCGTTTTCACCAACGTGGTCTGGACTAATGTTCAAGAAAATCCCTACGTTATAACGCAAGCCATAAAGCGCTGCGACCGCGTTTCCTTGGTTGAAGTCTCCTGGCATGTCCAAGTGGTATTCACCCGCAATGCCGAGACGTTCTGCTTGTTGACCAGCTTGGCGGACCGCAAACGTGCTACCTTGCAAGTCAGCTTCAACCGTTTCGTAGTAAACATCAGCCTTTGGTGAATCCTCATCTTCGCGACCGTATAGCCAAATACCATACGTCAACTTTTCGACCGTTTCATTTTGACGAACAAAGTTCAACAAAGCAGCGATTGACGCATAGTTGTGCGCATAATCCACATAAATGGTACCGTGCTTAGCTGACGTCAACACTTGCATGCGACCAGGAATCTTGACTACTTCTAGTCCTTCGCGCATGGCATCTGGATCAGCACCCGTCAAACGCGCTGCAATCAAGATTGTACGATCCATTTCGCGGTTAATCACAACATCCTTGTTAGTGATGGCCGCTTGAATTTCGTCTGCAATTGCATTTGGATCTTCGAATTGTGGATCATCACTGGTTAGGTAAACCACATCGGCTCCTTCACTGACCGCTTGACCAATACCAGGTCGACGTGACACACCCTTGTTTCCAGGTGCACCAACGACAAGATCGGCAATTCTGTATATTATACCAAATTTTATGATTAAAAACTAGGCTTCCAATTCGTTAACAACACGTTGTGCAACCGCCCAGTCGTTTTCATATGGCGTATCAACGCCACCAATCTTTTGGTATTCATCCATTCCCTTAGCCGCCAACACAACCACGTCGTTTGGACCGGCTGCTTTAATCGCTTCGGTGATGGATGAGTGCTCGTAAATTTTTTCAACGATACCCTTAAAGTCGTGTTCGAAGTTGGCAAACTTCTTACCTTCAACGAAGTCACCCAAGTCGAACTCTGACGTATTTTCTGCAGGTTCCTTAGCCATGGCACTATCCCCTTTTAATCTCTGCATATTTAATGCATTTATTCACTGTTTTAAACATAAAAAATCACCGATACTAGCATCATCGTCTTCAAGCTTGATGTCTTCAGGAATTTCTTCTTCATCTTCCTCTTCAGTTTCATCAGCCTTACGTGGTGCTGGGTTGTCCGTCTTCACCAAAATCTTAGTTTCTGACATGCGGACAACAGCGCGGTGGTTATATTCGTTAACCGTCGCTGTATCTTCTGGGTCGTTTTCAGTAATCAAGACCAACAGAATTTGGTTAGGTGCCATGTGGCGTTCCTTTGCCAACAAGAATGTTGGAAAGGCAAAATCACCCATTGATGAATCCTTAGGCACTTCAACCTTTGACAAAATCGTTGCTTCATCTAGTTCAGGCACAACCGCAGCGACGGCTTGAGCCACTTGATTCTTGTAGTCCATCGGTTACTCCTCTTCTTCTTCCTCTTCTTGAATGTTAGGTGATGACATGTCGATTGTGACGTGTCCTGCTTCACCGTCCGTGTTGTGACCGTATTCTTGGTTTTCCAAGATAGCGTGCAACACATCAGCACCAAAGTTTTCTTGGTTCAAGAAGAAGTTAACGTAAGGTCCGGCAGCTTCAACTTGCTTAAAGTTTGACGCATCGATTGCCTCAGCTACTTCAGCCGGCAACGTGTTGATTGGATCAGCCTTAACTTCAGCTTCTGATCCCCACATCTTGTAGGCAACCATCAACTTACCGAATTGCGTACCCCAGTCACCCAAGTGGTTAATCTTGATTGGTTGGTAACCGTTGGCCTTTGAAATTTCAGCCAATGAGTTTCCGATAACCGTTGAACGCAAGTGACCCATTGACATTGGCTTAGGACCGTTGAATGAGTCAAACTCGATATCCAACGTCTCGTAAAGCTCCATGAATTCCTTCAATGACTCTTCACGGAACCATGACCACAATTGACGAGCTTCCTCATCACCGTCTTCCAACTTCTTAAACCAAGCGCGACCCTCATCATCCAATGCTGGGTTTTCCTTAGCTTCTTCGTGGAAACGCACGTAGTACTTAAGGTAGTTCTTCTTACGGAAGATGGCAGCAGCCAAATCACGCGTCATGTACAAAGTGGCACCGTCAGTACGTTGAATCATGGCAACGTTCAAGTTGTACTTATCCAAGTTAACAACCTGTGCACCTTGAGACTCTACCAACAAGCCTTCTTCCTTCAACTTGTCGATAACGCCGTCCATCTTGTCGTTGTAGAAAGCTTAATCCTTCAAAACATCCTTCAACAAGATGATACGTCCTGAACGCGTTGAAAGCTTCTTTCCATCAACAGTGATCAAACCAAATGGGATGTGCTCAACGTCATCTGACCACTCGTAACCCATCTCCTTCAACACGGCCTTCATTTGCATGAAGTGCTCACGTTGCTCACCACCAACGACGTACAATGACTTGACGAAGTTGTTTGCGTATTGGACGTATGGACCAGTATCACCTTCGAAACGAACCACTTCTTCCAACTTAAAGTCGAAGTTTCCGATACGCTCGTTCATCAAATCGTGGAACACAACGGCTCCCGTTCCAACTTCGTGCGCAACCAATTCCTTGTTTGCCAAAGTTGGGTTCTTCTCTTCGATTTGTTCCAAAGCCAATTCCACAGGCTTGTTGAATGTACGAGCCAAGTTCAAAGCGTACTTTGCGATAACTGATGGTTCGCGATCACGCCATGCGCGACGAACAACATCGTTAAAGTCACCCAACAACTTTTCAGTTTCCCAAACGTTCTCATCAGTGATGACAACATCTGACAAATCAAGTTCAGGGTTACCCGCCTTGCGCAAGATTGATTGTGCACGGGTTAAATACACAGTCGCAAATAAAAAAGGCAGTTGACCTCATAATGAAGTCAACTGCCTTAATCATAATTACATTTCCTTTGGCGCCTTAACACCCAACAAACGCAATGACTCAGTCAAGACTTGTGAAACAGCCGTAACCAAAGCCAAACGGGCGTTCAATTGACCGTCGTCTGCCAAAATCTTTGAGTTAGCGTAGTACAACGACCGGCTCCTTCAACAGGCCAGGTCGTTAATCGAATAAAGGTGCTTGTTTGTTTTAAAACAAACATTTTTAAGCTAAACATGATGTCCCCTATACATTCTTTGTACCTGTTCAATATGCAATGATATTAGACCCGAATTAGAAAAACGTCAATACTTATTTTTAATAACTAATTTTTCGAATTACAAATCTCTTTCCAAATCACCGCTGATTGCATACGTAAACGTATCTGACTTGCTAGCAGCTAAGACTTGATTAGTCATGCCCCCGGCTGAAATTGCCAACATTGACAATGTAGTTGCTACTAGCATTTGCTTCTTCATACTCATTATTTATTTGCCCCTTGTATTAGTTGATTAACTGTCAATAAAAATTAATACGCGTGGCTTCGTCGTAAATGGTTGTCCGTCACTCCATTTCACCCCATGACGGAGATTAACGGTAATTGTTTTGCCATCTGATGAAACCTCATGGCTCGTCGCTAGAACTGGCTCGTACGAACCATCTTCAGCAACGTGAAACAGTGGTGAGTATTGAATGCTATCAAACGTCAGTCCCCATCGATCAGACGTTGCAATCGGATTCGTTGGGTACACATGCTTTGGAATGATAAACGTATCTGTCATGATGTTGTTCACGGCTGAAGTCGACTTTTCCGGCAACACAAACTTAACCTGAGTATCATTTACCTTTTCGATTTGAATTGGTTGATTATTAATGTAGAGATTATCTGAATTACCATTAGCCTTATCAGCTAGTTTTTGATAGGTGAACACGACATCATCAGGCTTCAGCGCAACATTCGTTGTGTTTGGATCAGTCAAAATTCGTAGCACAACATGCTTCATCTTGGGTTGGCCACCAAAATAATGTGCGTTGCGAACAAAGCGAACTTCCTGACCTTGCTTATAACTTTCCAACGTGTATGGACCCGTACCAACATTTCCTGGTGTTAATGAACTACCTGAAAAATCAGTCGTCTTATACGCCGCTTGATTCATTTGGTGCTTATCCAAGGCGTAGAAAATAGCTTGACGCACCTTGACGTTAGCAAGCTTTTGCACATGCGTGTTCAACCCCATGTAACCAATGCGGTTTTCAGAATAAGCAGTAACCTTTAAATGAGCTGACTTCAATGACTTCAATTGCGTTGGCAAAACAAATGATGCGTCAACTTCGCCCTTCAAGTTAGCTTGAATCTTTTGTGCAGCATCTGATGAATCATATCCCAAATTCAAGGTCAAATTTTTAACGCCGGCTGCATGCAATAATTGCTTTGCCTTGTTGTCGTTAGTCTTATACGCTTGAACATCCGTCGTCGCATACTTATCCTTTGGTGGCAAGAACGACACTGGCGTATTGTAATACGTCTTATTCAAGTAGTGGTATTGCCAATAATTAGCCTGACCATTTGATGCGTACAACGGTGTGTATTGATGTGGATCAAGCCCCATAATATAACCATCTAGAAAGGCATCATACTTAGTCTGACCCTTGGTGTGCATCGCCGCTGATAGCGCCGTTGAATCAGCCGCCTCGGCGTTGACCTTAATACCAACCTTATGCAATTGCGCCACAACCGTGTAAATCGGCAAATTCTTCGCCTCATCCGCACCCTTTACATCCTTATTAATAACCAGAATTTTCTTATTATCTACGATTGGGTAAACAATCGCTGCATCAGCAATCTTTTGTTGTAGTTGCTTGTAAGTTGCTTGACGACTAGCTTCTGTCGTCTCCGCATCACCCTTTGCAAATAGCTTATCAAGCTCATCACTGTTGTAACACATGAATTTCAGCTGTCGACATGGTGGGCTTAATAATCGCATCAACCGCGTTGAACGGTGCCAAATGAATTAACCCAAAGACGAGGAATGACAAAATTAGCAACAGTGGTAGCGCTAATAATAATCGATGCCTGATTAGTTTTAACATCTATCCGCCCTCTACTTTGAAAGCTTAGACCAATCAGCAAATTAATCCCAACACGACTGCGATAATCGTCGCCGTCAAATACGATGGCAAGACTAGCATCACCGTGTTTGGAATTCTTTCCGCAAGCGCTTGTCCGATATCCTGTTGATTAATAATCGAGTGGCCAAAGTGGCCAGTCACGAAATTCATTAACCACAAAACATATTGCGTCATAAACGGCTTATCGATGCCATACCGGTAATATGGCAATACCATGTGCCAGAAAACCCCCAGCGGGCGCGCCGTGCTACCCATCCCGAAGATTGGAAACAAATTAAGTGCGTATCCTAGAAAATACAACAATAGTAGTGCAATCCAAAATGACGGCGTGGCCAATCCGATGGCAGTCAATGTATCAATAAATCGCCCAACTAATTTCTGGGGCGACCTACCCCCGTTAATTAACAGCGGTAGTGACTGACCAAGTTGTGTCACTACCGGCAACAACACGTTTGGCAAGACGTGACGGAACAAAATCGAACGCTCACTGGCGCCGAATGCTCGTTGTACCATCACGTAATCTTGGCGATACTCTGTCATCGTTTTACTACGAACGTACCGCGTTGTTTCTGGGAAAAAGGCAATCACCAGCGTCCCGTTGCATGACTACCTCCTAACGCGTGGATCAACCAACGCATATGAGATATCTGCCAACAAGTTGCCCACAACAACTAAAAATGCGGACAATAGCATTACTGCTAAAATCACTGGATAATCTAGCTTGACTGAGGCATCCATCATATAAGCACCGACGCCTGGCCAATTAAACACTGTTTCGGTAATCATCGCACCCTACACGGGCTAAGTAGTCACGCCCTAAATCGTCCGTCCCAAACCAATGCTGCAGTGTTGGACCTTGTGACATGTTCGCCACGTCCACGGCATTCGGATGAAGTGGCAATAATGGTGCGAAAATGGTCAATATCACGAGCAAGACCATAATGCCAATCCAAATAAAGTAACTAGGTCGTTGCGTTAATAAGCGTTTTATGCCAGGTCGTAACATGGCACTCAACACGACGACTAATACCAACCACGGTATGGCTGAAAAAACATCCAGCAATCGCATCAAAGCGACATCAATCCACCCGCCATAATAACCGGCAATCGTTCCAACCAACGTGCCCAATACAACTGACACGGCCATTGACAAAAAGCCAACTGTTAATGATATGCGCCCACCGTATATTTTTGTGCCAGCCGCTGCAACAATTATCGGCGCCACCATTGGAATCAGGTGATGCCACATAATCGCCAGCGACTTTTCCCCAACAAATTGCGCATAGACTACAAAATCACGTTCTTTAACAGTGACTACCTCGGCGCGAACCAGCCGCGCAATCGACATCCACGAAAAGATGCTAATAATGACGATAATTGTTGTGAGCTCACGCAACAAATTACCCAGTTTATTGAATGCCAAAACCGTCAGCATAATAAACACACCAGGTATAATCGCCATGTATGGTGCATCTTGCAAGCGCGACTGCGCCGCATTTAACAACGACCCCCACGAAGCAGTCGGGTCTTGCACGCCCATCCCCAGAAAACTTAGGGCTGATTCTGTCATAATTGCATTTGCAATTGTCCTAACAACGCGCGCATCGTCATTGTTTTACCAGAACCAGATTCACCAACTAACCCAAGAACCGTATTTCGTGTCAACGTCAAATTGACGCCCTGTAATATCGGCTTGTTCTCATGATGTTTATTTCGGACGGTCACGCCTAAATTTTTAATGTCAATCATTGGATCAGCCATCATATTCCTCCGGTGAAAGTGCTGCTTGACTCGTGAATAATCCGGATGTTCACGTTTGATAACTTCCTCAAGATGATAGCCAACCGTTCGAACTGGATTCAAACCCGTTAACGGATCTTGAAAAATCATTGCCATTTTAATCGGCAACCGTTGCCGAACCGGGTACGCCACACCGTTCACTTGCCAAGCATCGGCAGATACAATTGCTTCACCTGGTAGAGAAATTTGAGCTTGTACGGTCACATCAAGTGCCGTCGTCGGCTCATCCGCAATCAGCAAGTCCGGTTCTGCCAGCAAAGCCATCGCAATCAAAACTCGTTGTCTAAGACCACCTGATAATTCATGTGGGTATTGTCCTAATCGATTCTGTGGTTTGGTTATTTCGACTTTTTCAAGCGCCATAACTGCTAATGCTTGGTCACTGGCTAGTGAAACAAGTCGTTGTGTATAGGCGTCTGTTGGATTAGTAAATATCTTATTAACATCTCCAAAATCAACAACTCGCCCTTCACGCATAACGACCACTTCATCAGCGATTGCTGAGACAACGCTCAAATCGTGACTGATAAAAATCACGGTCAGATGTTCAGCTTGTTGTAACCTTTTTATCAAACCCGAGTAACTGTAACGCCACCTGGCTCAAGGTTGTTTTCCCCGAGCCTGACTCACCGACCAGTCCCAACGTTTCGCCAGCTCGAATCGTTAATGACACATTATCTAGTGCCACCAAATCTGATTGGCCGCGTTTGCCCGGATATCGTACTGTCACGTTGTCGAGTTTCAATAAATCACTCATGTTGTTTGTCTCCTCTCATGCCAATGCCAACTTAGTGGCTGTCTGCTTATCATAGCGAAGCTGCAACGGCTCACGGACCGATTGCAATGCTGTTTGTTTAGGATTTAATGATTCATACGGGTCTTGAAAAATAACTTGCATGTTCGACATAACCCGTCGCCGGTTTTCGCTTGTTACCAGTTCATTTTCAAATGTCACTGTACCACTCGTTGGCTGTGTCTGTAACTCAGCCATTAATTGCAGCACTTGTGCTTGAATCGACACGTCCAAGGCAGAAATTGGTTCATCAGCGACAATAAACTTTGGGTGAACAGCAACGGCACGGGCAATGCCGATTCGCTGTCGTTGCCCACCGGAGAAGGTTGCCGGATAACGTTGCGCATCATTTTCATCCAAACCAACTGATGCTAAAGCCAATGACACAATCGACTTGCCAATTTCAGGAATCGCTGCCAGCAATTCACGGGTATAGGCGTGTACCGGATTCTGGAAAATCTCTTCAGCTGGTCCAAGTTCCACTAAATGACCAAAGTACAACACGGCAATTCGGTCTGCAATCTGACGAACTTTGCTTAAATCGTGCGAAATAAACAAGTACGTGAGGTTGTAACTCCCCCGGCCTCACGTAAAGCGGCGGTGTAATTTTGCTGTGTGTAATCAACATAATTTGTGCCATGCTTAGGATTTGCATGGTTCAAGTGATTACTTGGAATACCAATAGTTGTCACGTTGTCTCCCTCTTTATTTTAAAACATAATGTTCCGGCGTTACTTGAACCCACTCATTGCCAATCACAAACGGCTTCCGCTCCGTTGTTTACGGGCTTCAGCAATGATTGCCAACTCAAACAAATCACGTTGACGATCTGTTTCACCCATCTTAGGTGTTGGATCTTCGCCATAAAATAACGGTCCAATATCTTGTCCGCCAATCAACAACACCGCATCAACCGCATTTACATATTCAGCCGCTTCCTCTGGTGTCCCCATCGGAAAAACAATTGGTAAAGACGTCCCCGCCAAGAAGGTTCCTGCCATGACATCAATGCGATGCGTTGGCTCATACCATTTAACCGGATATTGCATGTGCTTCACAACTGGTTGCCCATTCGCCGGTGTATATTGCGTGTTGATATCTTGAATCAAGGTACCACCAAACGCAACATTCAAAATTTGTGACCCACGGCAAATTCCCATCAAAGGCTTATAATCTTGGAATACCTTCAAGTGCGTGGCATCATGATCAAACATCATTTCTGGGTGATATTGCACACCACGAACTGACGCGTCTTCAGTTTGGAAAGCCTCAATTGTGCCATCGCTTGCATAAGCAGCTGGCTTCAAGCCATCCCCCAAACGCTTAATACCTTGGTGGTGGAATGAATTAACAATCGGTTGATCACCGTTTAATTTTTTATTTGTTAAAAAACAACAGAAATAATTATATCAGTAAATACGCGGTTTCTTGGATTTTGTAACAAAATTTACACTGGCGCTTTGGGACGTAATATGATTTACAAAAATCACCCATCGTACAAAACTGTACAATGGGTGATCGGATTTCAGCGCTATTTAATTCTTATGTTCAGCAACATAATCCACGATAAGGCACCAATCAAGTTCATCACAGCAGCCATAATGATTGCTGTCTTTGCCTTCAAAGCACCCGTTGTAATAGCCGTAGCGATTGCATTCGCCGCATCGTGGAATCCGTTAACCCCATCAAAGATAAGGGCAACGATAATAACCACCGTTGCTAATACGTAGACTTCCATGTCTCTCTCCTGAAATACATATTACTATTCAGCCAAACCAGCTCCCATCAATCCACCAATGATGGCATGTGTTGATGAAGATGGTAGACCAAACCACCACGTGATTAAGTTCCAACCAATTGCACCGAGCAAGGCAGCAATAACCAAGAACAATTGTTGCTCGGCACTTACCTGCGTCATATCAACGATGTCACGTGCGATAACCGCAGCAACGGCCGTTCCCACGGAAGCTGATGTGAAAATTTGTGCTGTACGGAAGAATTTATCTGTTTCCTTCAAATTAGCCTTCTTGATAATCTTATTCAAAATCACCATGATGAGTAGCGCTAGTCCAAATCCGACAACTGGTGACAACACCATTGGATCAATGACCTTTTCAACTACCTTAGCCAACTTAATGTGTACGTTGTTACCGGCGATTTTCTTGCTTCCTAGCGTGTGGATAATACGTTGTCCACCGGCCATCGTTCCAACTGAGATCGCCAAAGATGCCATCAAGATAATTTGGAACGGAATCTCCGTTTGCCCTGGCGTAATACCAAAGAAACCAACTGGTGCAGCTGCCATGAACATCAAGCCCATTGACTTTTGGGCGTCTTGCAGACCGTGTCCCAACGCCAAAATCCAAGCCATTACGATGTTCTTCAATGTGCTCCACTTCACGGCACGAATATCATCAGAAGCACCAGTACCAGCAATTGCTGACGTAACCGTGTGCGTCGTTGAAATTGGTGCGTGAACGAAATAAGCAGAGATGAACAACACGGCTGATGAAACAGCTTCAGCAACGAATCCCTTTTGTGGGCTCAAGACGGTAAATTTTCAATCCTTCTTTTTTTTGCATATATAAGTTAATTATACAGGTTTTTAGGTTTTCTGCCTTAAGTTCGGGCGGTATCAAAAAGACGCTACCCGCCTTAATCGGCAAGTAGCGTCTGTCATATTTAATTACATAAACAACATGCGGAAGATTTCTTCAAACATGAAACCAATCAATCCAGCTGATGGCACTGTAACCTTGGTAGCGTGGACGGCCTGAGCCATCTGCGCGACGGACAATGCGCATCTCCTTAATATCGCGCGAAACTGTTGCTTGTGTGACTTCAATGCCTGCAGCTTGCAACGAGTTCATCAAGCCTTCTTGTGAATCAATCACCTCGCGTGACAAAATGTCCAAAATCAACGCTTGGCGTTCTTGCTTCTTTAATGCCATGTCATAAATTGTGTTGTGACCGGCCAACGTTGCAAGAACTTCTGCCAAGTTTGCCGCGTCAATCAATGCTGCCAAACGGTTTCCATTACCTTGTGTTGTCTTAACAACCGTCATGAATTCAACCCTTGTCACTGACACTGCAGTTTCTGCAAAGCCCTTTTGCACTTGTTCGCTGTCAACAACCGGTGTATCCGACATCTCCCAAGCACACTGATTACCAAAATAACAGTCAGAATAAAAACACCTATCCAACGGTTAATTTGGAACCGTGTCCAAAAGGGACCGAATATTCGCCGTATCCACGCGAAAAATGCTTTCATTCGTGTCATCATCTTACTGCATCCAATTTGTAAAGCGTTGCGCTAACTTTTCAGCCGCTTCTGCAGATGGACTAGTCATGGTTCATGATAAAAATTACGGTCCTCTGTTGCCAAAACGGCATTTACGGCATTAGGTGAAATCTTATCAAAAGAAACATACGTCCCCTTTTGTCCAGCGATTGAACCAGCCTTATTATCTTTAACATCGTAGATTTCGGTAGATGATTGCAAGCGTGTCTTCAAATCTGACACATCAGTTGTCTTAGCTTCAAAGGGTTTTGAATACTCTTTCTCAACTTGAATCGCAAGGAATAATTCGCGTATCTTACGCGTGATGGTTTGGTTTTGCGTCAAGAATGCATTTTTTACCAATTGTTGCGTAATCGTTGACCCACCAGCTGAGGCATTGATACCGCGAATTCGGTAATAGACCGTCGTGACTGCCCCTCGTATCATGCCTGTAACCGAGAACCCACGACGATTCAACGCATTCTTAGGATAATTCAACGGATCATAGCCATTTGGCGACTGCAACATTCCCGCCAGCATCGCCCCTTGCGTCACGGACAAATCCGAAGCGTTAACCCCAAAGTACTTCAATGAAGCATCTTGGATTCCCCAGACACCTTGACCAAAGTACGCATTATTCAGGTACATCGATAAGATATCGTAACCGTCATTCAAGATTTCCGATTCGGTCAAGCCATATTTGTTAATAGCCTCATCAATAACCGCATCGAAGAAATATGGATAGTTATAATTCGAATTATCAACATTGTGGTCAGATGCGCCAATGGCCGTCGCTGCATATTGATCAGCTTCTGATTGACTCAACTTCTTGTCGTTTACCAAATTTTGCAAAACTTGATTCATGCTTGTCGCACGGTTGAAACCACGGAAGACGTGTTCACCACGACCACCAACAACCGCACGCACGCCACCAGTCTTCGCATCCATTACGACCGATGCCGCTTGTGAATCACCACCGATTGGGTTCAACCAACTGGTCTCATAATCATCTTGCAAGTTTTTTTGATCCGTTTGATTCAATGTCGTATAAATCTTATTTGGAATGTTGTATGAGTTTTCAAGTGCGACGTACATTGGGACATCTTCACTGGTGTAATCTGCATAATTCGATGGTGAATAACCATTCGTTCCAAAGCTCGTCTTCTCATTCTTCAATTCTGAATCATATGAGAAGCCACGTGATAGTGATGGCGCATAATCAACAATCGGCTTAATCGTTGAACCAGGTGAACGGTGGATGAAATGACTTTGACTCATCACTCCGTCGTTGGCAAAACTTGTGTAGGCTTGGGTCATTTGCAACGGTGTCACACCCTTTTGCAAACCACCAATTCCCATGGCCAAGTTCTTATCCGACTTTTTCAATGGTAAGCCAGCCTTAATCCCCGCATTGTATCCAACGGAAACGCCCATTTGATCAAGCAACCAAACAGAATCACTACCCGTTACCTCGGTCGTACCAGTCTTTCCGGCCACCGTGTAACCATATGGATCAGCTGCTTTTCCAGTTCCGTTCGTGTAAACGCCCATCATCATTGATGTCATCTCATCAGCAACCTTCTTTGACCAAAGACGTGTTTGCTTTTCCTTCGCTTTAACAATCACCTTACCGGAAGAGTCCACAATTTTGGTCTTAACACCAAAGGCCGTTTGATCAGTATTTGGAATCACTTGCTCCAGCGTCGTCTTCATCAACGGTCCAGCCGTCTGACCAAGTGATACCGGAATCGTTTCACCATTAGCAGATGAATCGTAACCCGTCCAAGTTGTAACCACCACATCCGGTGTGTAAGCGATGGCCCATGAGTCCGTGGCGTTCGTTGCCGTTGAGGCCTAATTACCAAACAGACTTTGAATTCCTGACCATGCTGCTTGGGCACCGTCCTTCACATTTGACCACGCTTGACTTGCGCCATCCTTAATGTCTGATTGAATACCGTCGAGGGCATTTGAGAAACCGTTCGATGATGAACTACCGTTAGTCTTACCGCTCTCGCCAGTTACCGTGCTCATCTTTTGACGGACACCCATTTGGGCAGCTTGGAAGCGTTGGAACACATCCTTAGCAGCTGCGTCGGCGTTCAATGCTTCAACTGCATCACGCAACGTCTTGTATTGAGCCGTCTCACGCAAATCAGCAGCAACTGCGTTTACGTTGTCATAAATGTTAATCATATTAATTAATATCCTTCTTTAAATTAGTATTTCCATTATCGCATACTTTACTTAGTCTTGACCGTACAACTCAGCGATTGGCTTCGTGATGATGTTGTTGATTTCCATCAACAATTGGTTAACAGCTTGCTCAGCTTCCATCATCTTCTTCAAAGAATCGTGCTTGTCCATCTCACCAGCAATTTCTTGCCATTCTGCAACTTGCGCAGCTTCTGGCTCTTGACCAGCTTGCATTGCTTGGTTGATTTTATTAGCCAACCCCACAAACGGATTACCCAAGTGCAAATCGGCTGCGTGAATAAATTTCATGCGGTCCACCACTCCTCTTAAAGTCTTTGTGTTCTATTATCCCTGATTAGTCAATATTAGGAAATACCTAACATTGTTTCTTAACCTTTACCCACAAGAAAAGGCGTCGCAAAATTTGCGACGCCTTTATCATATTGGAACCGGAATGTTCGCTTCATCCAAGCGTTGCAAAGCCGTCACCAACGTCAATTGCGCACGTGTGTCAGGCGTCGTTGTATCAAATAAATCCCCCGCCAACAAAACGAAATCCACCGATTCAGCGATGGCATCATCAACCAAGCGGGCCAACGCTGTTTCACTGGCCGTTTGCAAATTATTTTGTAGCCATGCCGGCAGCTTGTTTGGGAACTTAACTGCCATGTCTTCATTAATATGACGCGTTGTGTATGAGAACCCGGTGATGGCAACTTTCTCACCACCAGTTGTCGTTAATTGCGTGGTTGTGATGTCAGCAGGCAAAGCCGTGACATTCGCTGGCCAAACTGGCAATGCTTGCCAGTCTTGCACAAAATCGTGATTACCAAATCCCATGACGTTAAGTCCTTGCAAACTACCTGAATACCCAACGAACGGTTCTGCTTGCAGTGTTTGACGCACGTGAATGTGGCCTAATGCCCAATAGTCATAGTGATGTGCCTGCATATCGCCCAAGCTGAATGGTGCATAATCCCCCGCACCATCTTGTCCAACCGAGCCGTGGTACATGCCAATGTGAAATACCACGCCAGGTACTACTGTTAGTGATACCAACTCAAATTCTTCCGGCGTCCCTAGTTCACGACGGATTTGGGCAACTGCAGTATTTAAATCGCCCGTTAACGTCATGTCATGAGTCGTCCACACAATCGGTGCGACTGGCGTAAACTCTGGCACCAAGCGCGTCCCCTGATTTTCAACCAAGTAGTAACCCTTAGCCCCACTTTCATTGCATGTTTCAAAGTCAAAGACTGCATCAGCTGTTTCATCCCAATAATGTTGGTCCACCGCTGGCAAAGTTGCTTTTAGCGGTGTGCTATCCAAACGCACATCGAACACGTAAAACGCATCGTTCGATTGCGATGCACGCGTCAACGCTGCCAATAATTGACCATTTTCAATCATCGACAGCAATTGTGGCTCATCGGTCTTACGAAATCAAACCGTTGCTGTTGCCATTGACCAAATCCGACAATGGTTGCATTTTTAATCCACATCCGTTTGGCCTCCTTGTTCCGCAACGCGTAGTTTTGTTTCAACTGCTTCTTTGAGTTCAGCCATCATGTCAGGTGACAAAAATGACGTCAAAATTGATGCGTCAGTCACCTGCTTCAATCCCAGGCGTTGCAGCCCAAACGGGTTAGTTCATATGTCGTGCCGTTCACTTCAAATTGCAGATGACCACCGTAGGGACCTTGCTCAAGCGGTTCGTAAGTGTTGACCTTGCGTCCTTTGGCTTGCGGAAAGCCGAACAACATTCCCAGCAAGAATTGGTGCAACGTTGTCTTACCTGCTTCATTCAGTCCTTGAATAACTTGTAAGCCATCAGCCAGCAGGCGCAAGTGTTCCGCAAATTCATCGGGACGAAGCGCAAAGATTTGCGTCAACGCATCCTGATCGAAACTAAATACCGCTTGGTACAAGTCGCGGTCAACCGGTCCTAACAACTCAGTTAGCATCCCCTCGGGGTCCGCAAATTCTTGTTGCGTGTCAACGGCCACCAAGCGCGTTGTGGTTTGCGTACGAGCGGCCTGTTGTTGTTCAGACAAGGCCCGCAAAGATGGTCGCGCTGCAATCGCGGTTTGCAAGTTATCTTGAGCAGTCTGCAGTGTTTGTAACGCTTCGTTAATTGGACGACGCGCTGTTTTCGTGACACCAAATTGACTGACTGCCTCTTGTTCCCATTGATTTGCAATTGCTAACCATTGTTCCGACCCCGGCGTCAACGCCAACAATTGTTGTTGTACCTGCTCGGCCTCATCAGCCAAGCGAGTATCAATCGGTTCTGGTGCATCTGCAAGCTGTGCCGTGAGTTGTTGCCAGCGTTGGTAAATCGGCACCAGTTGTTGCTGCTTAGCTTGTGATGACAAATCAGTTGATAGATTGCGTTGGCGCTCCGTTAGAGTGGCCAAACGCGCTTGGACTTGGAATGGCGTGAGTTCTGGTGGGAAGACTTGCCAACGGTACTTCGCTAACAACAAACTCGTTTGGTTTTGAATATCAGCTTGGCGACGGGCAGCTTCACGTTGCTGTTGGTTCAATTGATCCAACGCATTAACCGCTTGGGTCGCATCATCCAATTGTTCATCAGAAACCGTTGCTTCAACCGATACCGTTTCCGCCGTTACGCGCTTAGGCAACTTGAAGAACAAGAATGCGCCAGCCGCACCCAATAGGATAATTGCCAAGATACCTGCCAAAACTTGGTGGCCAAGCATCAACCCTAGCCCAGCGACAATTCCAAACGCAATCGCCCCAATACCGGCACGCTGATATTGCCCAGAAACGGCAATTTGTGGCCCACCTTGTAGCTGGTTTTAATCACTTTCAGACAATTGATATCCCAACCAAGCCAGCTTTTCTTCCAAAACCTTGTGTTGTGGCATCATTGCCTGTTGCGCAGCCATCAAATCAGCTAGTTGCTGGGCCATTTGGTGCCCCAAACGTACATCAGGCTGGGCATTCAGCACCATCTCTGGTGTCATATCACCATATTCGGCTGGTAAATCAGTTGATTGTTCACGCAACAAGTCAGCTTCTTGAATCATGGCTTGGGTGCGTGTGGCCAGTTCACGTTGTTGCAACAGTTCACCAACTGATGTAACACCCAAAACTTGCAACAACTCATTCAAGCGTTGTTGCAGTTTCGCCTTTTGCACCACTTGCTGGTCAACCGTGCGGTTATTTGCTCGCAGCTCAGCCAATTTTTGACGAGTTTGGTCCGCAATTTGCTGTTGTTGGGTTTCAATTGATGTATCCGTCATCAAACGTTGTTGTTGGGCTTCCAAACGCGCCAACGTTTGTTGCACCTCATTCACTTCTTCTTGCAAACGCAACGTCACTGCTGATGGATCAGTGTCATCAACTGTTTCACTAGCAGTAGCCAACGCATTCAAATCAGCATCCCCAAGGTGACGCGTTACTTTAATTAAAGTCTTTGTTTGTGAAATTTGCGTATAGTTTCCTTGCGTTAAGCGTTGCAACAAATCGCCGGCATAGTGAATCAATTGTGGGAATCGGTCACCGATGGCGGCATCCAACGTCTTAGCAACCCATTCATTGGCCAAACGGTTCACGAAATAAGCCTTCAAATCAGCTGTAATCGCCGCTTGGTTGCCCGCCATTTCTTGCAGCATATCAATCATAGCCTGGCGGCGTTCACGATCGAAATCAACAAACGCATCATCGATTAACAGTGGCAACTGAATGCTTGCCTTAACCGCTTGTGCGAACGCCAAGCGCAACGCAACATAAACTTGTTCCGCTGCTCCCTTTGATAGCTGGCTGACATTAAAGATTGCCCCATCAAATCGCCAAGTAACGCTTACCTTGTTGTGTCACGCGTGGATCAACTTCCTTCAGCAAGACGTAAATCTCCATGCGTTCATCAACTTGATATTCTTTTAGTTGTTTTGCTTCTGTCATTTTGAAGCCCCCTTCAATTCATTCAAATCCAACACATTGTCTGCAGCGACTTGGTGTGCCGTGAAGTACAAGACTTGTTGTACTCATAAAGTCAGCTGGATCTTGTGGTTCACCGGCATGCGTTGGACGTAAAGACAAGACCTTTAATTGTGGCTTGTCTTGATAAACTTGGCGAACCGCTGTCATGAAGACAACCATCCCACTCTTCAAGGTGTTCGCTTCTTCTTGCGTTGCATCCCACTTCATGCCACGGATTTCCATTGAACGGTCCGCAACCGGATGCACGATTGAGAGTGTGTGGAATCCCAACCCACCCGCAAAGGCGTGGTGATTGCTCTTGGCCGCTGGATACTTGTAAAACTGGTCATGGAACTTTGCAATCAAGTGACGCACGATGCGTTGCCAAGTAGCGTTCGTGATTTGGAACAAAATCGCTGAAACTTCTTCTTCCATTTCAGAGGCCTTCATTGGCGCTGTCATGTTCATTTCATTGGCAGCTAAAACAATTTGCTCATCGATTAAGACAATGTGTCCAATCAAGTTTCCGGCCGTCGTATATTGCGTGGCGATTGGCCCCGTTAATTCGATTACCTTGCCCAAATCGTGGAGCAAAGCGCCAGCGTATAGCAAACTAGCATCCAAGCCAGGATATTGCTTTACCACTGCTTGCGCCAGTTGACGTTGTGAGAACTCACCTGGTTCTGTTTCAGCCAAGGCATTATCAAAGCTTTGAATGTTAGCATCCAATTCATCAAGTTGGTGCAAAATGTTAGCTTCCTTAACCATCGGACGAACTGGTGAACCATACTCCATCAACCCGTGGTGCGCCAAAACAGTGTGACGCAGCAACAACATTTCTTCGCTGTACAAATTTTCTGAATAGTACTTTACTATTTTATGTAAAAACCTTTCACAATGCAAACGTTTTCCGCGTAAAGTTTTTTCTCATTATCCCTGTACTGGTACATTTCATTAACAAAAAGAATGTACAGCGCGTCACAAGTACGTACTATACATTCTTTTTATATATTATTTAGTTGGTTTATAAATTGCGCGGTTATCCAACGCCCGGAAGGCTTCCCAAATCTCGTTTAGGTCCTCTTCGGCCATGTCTGGTTCGTCACGGTAAAGCTTGTAACCCTTGTTGGCACTGGCAATAACATGCCCTTCAGTGTCAAACAAAACAGCCTTAGTTGACGTTGTCCCCAAGTCAACTCCGATCAAGTATTCCATTGTAAGACCTCTCAAATCTTCACTAATCTTAATTAGGTAAATCTCTTGGCCCAAGCCAGTTGACTTCAACTCTTCCGTGTACTTAACAGCGCGCGTATCAGCCCAAGTGATAACGCGTGTCAATGGTTGCCAATCCTTGTCGAAGGCAATCAATGAGTGCATTGCAGAACTGAATGATACACCCAAAATTTTGCCGCCGTTTGCGCCGCGAACGACCTCAGTCATAGCATCAAACAAGTTGAAGATGTTGAACATACCCGTTCCTGAAGCAATTGAAATATCCATCTTGTTGGCACCGAACAAACGGTTGAACAAGTATTCCTTAATTCCCAAGTAGTGTGCAGCATTGTTGTAGATGTCTGGCTTTTCGTTCTTCAACCACAACATCTTTGACAAAGGTGCCATTGGGTGAATTGGCGTACCCGTCTTGCGACCAGGTTGCACAGCGTTAACACCCAAGTTTGACAAAGGACCATCACCAGCACCATAAACGAATGGCGTGTCAATATCCAAGCCCATAACAGCAGCGTATTCCGCAACCATGCCACGCTCAATCTCGTATGGCTCAACTGGTTGTGGCATTTGCTCCTTCTTGATACCCGTTACTTCTAGGGCTTGCTCATCCCAATGGGCAGCCGTTGACTTCTCGGCGTCAAACATCTTGTCGCGGGCCCAACGGAAGACATCCCCACCGTTGTTAACTGGTCCACCAACAACCCAGTGATCCTTGTCCAAGGCATACGTAAACGTACGTCCCTTTGGATCAATCTTAGGTGCGTCAGTTACGACACGGATGGCACCTGACGTACCGATCGTGACTGCGGCAATGATACCTTCTAGCACGGCACGTACCATGTGGGCACGTGTGTGGTTGTGCGTCAATCCGAAGAATGAACCACGTGCGTTGGCATCCCAGATTGGGGCACGCTCACCACCCAAGTATGGGTGGAATAGCAAACCATCAGCACCGGCAGGAATCTTAGATGCGATTTCCGTCAACAAGTCATACGTATCAACACCCATCAACAAAGCCTTTTGTGCCATAACCGTAGCGGCCAAAGCACCTGACTCGAAGGCCGTTGGCACCGTAACTGGTTGCTCAAAGATGTCGGCCGTCATTTGACGCCACAAAGCTGAACGCGCAAATCCACCAGTTGCTTGCACTGACTTCAAATCACCAACAACTTCTTCAAGGGCCAAAGCAACCATGTAGATGTTGAAGAGTCAGGACTACTTGTCGCCCTTGTTTACGTGCTTACGTTGGAAGTTCGCAATGTTTGCGTACTCCGTTTGCAATTGACGTGCCAAACGAATAAAGATTGGCGTCAACTCACGGTAAGCTTCGTAGTTTTCTGGGTTTGGATCGTACGTGTTTGAGTCACCGACCATGTCGCCGATAACATCCAAACTATCAACCATTCGCACAACCAATGAAACGAACGTGTTCAACTTGAACTTAACAATCAAAACAAGCAAAATCAAAATTGAAATTGCCAACATAACGAATTCCATCGTTTATTTACTCCTTAAGTAGGTAAAATAGCTATTTTAAAATAGATTGCTCACAGTACTGGCAAAGTGTCATGCACTGTGAGCAATATTTTTTTATCTGCTTTTCGAGATACCAAACCAGTTAATCAACGTCTTCGCGATTCGGTATGAACCACCGGCATCGGCAACCAATCGACCGATCATACCACCGAAGATGAAGATAACTGAGTTTGATCCCAAGATATTACCCATACCTTGGTCACCCAAAACAGCGTTTGGAACATCCATTGGGTTCATACCCAATAGCAATGCCAAGATGAACGCCGATGGAGCTGGCTGTGGAGGCAAGAATCCTTGTGCTGATGACAAGGCAGCCGTCATTGAGATACCCAAGTAAAGCAATGGCACACCGGCTTCGATGGCAACCGCAAATACGATAGGAATCAAAAGCACCATTCCAACACCGAAAATCATTGAGATTCCAATGATGAATGAGGCAATCAACACGGCCCATTGCAAACGCTATGGCGTCTTGTCCAACTCGTATTCCTTAACTTCACCAACAGCCTTGATTTCCGTCTTAAATTGGAATGCGTCAGGGGCGTACTTTTGAGCCAACTTTGTGAACAAAGGACCCGCAACAACGGCCGTGATAACTGACACAATCAAACCAAGAATCAACGTCAAACCAATGTTAGCACCCAATGACATTGCCACGGCCGTCCAGACACCCATTGAGAAGATGGCAAAGATCAACGCAATCGTCATCGCAACAGCTGGCGTTGCCAAGAACTCAACAACCTTATCGAAGTTTGATGGGTTCTTTGGCGTTACACCACCCGTGTAAATCATCTTGTAAACCGTAGCGATAATCATGAAGATCAATGGGAACACTGACGTAATTACTGACAAGAAGAATGCTGCCCAGGCGAAGATAATCACCGTGATAGCTGACATGTGACCGTTAGCTGAGAACAATGAGGCAACCTTGTCTGACAAACCACCGTTTACCAAGACACCACGCCATGCTCCTCCACCACCAACGATCAACAAGATACCAGCAACTGCGCTCATACCGTTGTTCAATGATGCACCGATTGATTGGGCTGACTTCTTTTGCTCGAAGAATTCTTGGAAAATCCAGAATCCAGCGTCGTTAACGTGTGATGCAATCAATGATCCGGCACCGATTGCCAAAGCAACCAAAACTGACAACGTTGGGTTGTTTTGTGATTGCACGATTGACAATACGATTCCGGCAGCCGTCATACCGGCAACCGTTGCTGAACCAACTGAGATACGCAATACAGCAGCAATGCATAACGGGTAAGCGGCGACACCAACTCCAAACCCAGTCCACAAAAAAGCTCACACAGCAAATGCCGTGTGAGCCTTAATTGAATGTTTATTTTGTTATAGCAAGATCATTGCCATTGCCAAGATAACAACCATACCTGTCAAAGAAATAATCGTTTCCAAAACAGTCCAGATTTGGAACGTTTGCTTGATTGACACTAGTTTCCCTTCCTTCGCTTTGAGCGCCGGCTAATTCAGCAGGAGCTCCACACCACCCCAACTCACCCAAAAACGATAGCAATCAAGATATTCTCGTCTGCCTCTGATAGTCATCTGCGGTGCATAGTACAGATAGCGATCACCTATTAGTTAACCGTGGATGGTAATCAAAATGACTGAAGAACATCTCGATTGCTGCGTTTTTTTGGCTTGCTTCGTAGTTATTTTTATATTTAGAAATGGTCATGTCGTGCTAACGCACGAATCGTTTTTGGGCGAGCCGGGGCGGTGTTCCGTCCTGCTGAATTAGCTGGTGGCGACGGGAACCTGATTTTCCTAAGTCCTGGCGTATTTCCGCGCCTGCCGGCTTGAAATCCGCCCTGACTAAGGAACCTGTAGGCCAGCGAGTAATGTAAGCATCTCGTCTTACCCCTTCTCAATTAAAAAATATCTCAAAATATGTCCCACTTATGAAACCGATTACATAAGTCAACCTAAATATTGTACACCTTTTGTAAGCGCTTGCGGGTAATAAGTTCATTAAATTTTTAATCAGCATTATTTCATTGTTGGGATACCAGAATAAAAAAAGTAATCAGCGATTCCGGCTGGGTTCATTCCCAAACCTAGGGCAACCAAAATTGAAGTAATAATCAAAGAAACGAAAGTGTTAATCTTTGCCTTCAAAATCAAAAATAGCAATAATGCAATACCAACTACCAAAATCAAGAATGGCCAAACGTTAAAGCCGTTTGTCATCCATTGGAATAATCCCGTCTTAGGATCAGTAGGAAATAGCAATGAAATTCCGATAATGAATGATGCACCAGCAACCGCCCACTGCAACTTTGACTTACCAAACTTGTTAATCAAAGTTGACGCGATACGGTATGAACCACCAGCATCAGAAACCAAGCGACCGATCATTGACCCGAATCCAAAGACAATGACCAACTCACCCATCGTGCCACCAATACCATTCTTCAAGGGGATGATACCGTACATCAATACGACACCAATGTTAGCACCCAATGCGTTCGTCACGGCAGTTGGTGATGGCTGTGGTGGCAAGAATCCTTGGGCAGCTGACAAGGCAGCGGCCATTGGGATTCCCAAGTAAAGCAACGACACACCGGCTTCCAAAGCAATTGTGAAGACGATTGGAATCAAAACAACCAGACCAACTTGCGTTGAAATCAACATGAAGAACACAGGCATCAATGACGTGACAAGTGACAAACCAAATGATGGTGTGTCTTCCAACTTAAAGGTCTTAACTTCACCAATCGCATCAAGCTTCTTAGTAATCTTAAATGCCTTTGGCTCAACCTTTTGAATGAAACGTGTGAACAAAGGTCCGGCAACCAACATTGCGACGATGGCAAATCCCATTGACCAGATAGCAAAGGCCATTGCAATAACCATGGCGATAACTGGGTTACCCAACATGGCGATGATACGATCAAGCGTTGTTGGGTCAGCCAAGTAACCGTGTTGGGCAGCTGGCGTCATCGCCTTCCAAGCTGCATCACCAACCATACCACTGTAAACTTGCTTTCCGCCGTTGTGAGCCAACGTGTAAACGGCAATCAACCATGCGAAGACGATTGGTGACAATGACGTGTGTGAGAATGCTGAAGCAATAGCGGTTGAGATACCACCAGCAGTCAAGATACCCTTAAAGGCAGCTCCACCACCGATAACCATCAACAAGTTAGCGATTGACTTCAAAGCTTCTGACATCGATGAACCAACTTCGCCCATCGTACGTCCTTGCTTTGGGACATCCAAATCAAAGAATTCCTTGAACATCCAGAAGCCGGCATCGTTAACGTGTGAAGCGGCCAATGAACCGGCACCGATTGCCAATACCACGAAGGCTGGGTTAACAGCCGTTTGACTAGCAACCAATGGTGCAACGATTCCGGCAGTCGTCAAACCAGCAACCGTAGCTGATCCAACTGAGACACGCAAGATAACTTAGTTTGTGAAATATTTAATATGTTTATATTCACAAATAAAAAAGCGCAAACTTCGATGAAAGTTTGCGCTTTTTATGAATTGACGTCAGAAGTAAGTAAATTCCTATGAGAACAATGCTGACAAAATCAAGATCACAATCAATCCAACAACTGAAATAATTGTTTCAAGCACTGTCCAAATCTTCAACGTTTGTGATTTAATCGCATATATTCAGATACAAACATAAATACGCTGACCGCTGCCATACCAACTAATAAGACAACAACACTCCATGTATTCAACACGGGCGCCGTAAAGTGCAAAAGGTACAAAACAAACAGAATGCCCGTCAGGTTGTACCACACCCAACGAACCCATTTATTATGCCAAATCATGATACTCTCCCTGAATCATTCTTTTCCAAACTAAAAGCGCGCTAGTAAAATGAACGCGCTTGTTTTTTATTGTCGTACAATTCGAGTCTGCGAACTCGTCATGATAACGAATATTTTGTGCAGAAACTTATACTATAAGTATAAACTTCTGCGTCCTATTTTACCAACTCAATTTCCTTGGTCGTCAGCTTCTTCCGGCGATTCAACTGTCACCGGACGGGCCAAAGCGGTTTGTGAGGGATACTTTTGTGAAGCTGTTTCAAGCATGTTACTTGCCAACACACGGCCTCCCAGAGAAGCCACGTCATGTTGACGCGTAAAGTTAATTAATATTCTTGTCGTTGCAAATTGCTGAGTTGGCAAAATATGCAGAAAAACGCCAGGTTGAACGGTTACTGTAGTCACTGACATACCTGGATCGAAGCCTTGTTCGGCATCACCTAATGGGTTGCACATCATCTCGCGAATAAAGGCAAAACCATCGCGCAACAAACTTTGTGAATCCGATGCAAAATCATCATGCACCAATGTCATTCGCAAACGTAGTGTATGCAACGCCCCGGTTTTAAGGACATCGGTACCAAATGACGCCCCGTATAAATCGCTCAAGACAATCGTATCTTGCCAAGCATCCCACGCTTCTTTTGGTGAGACCTTTTCCAGAATGTCAGTTGTACCGTAAGCAGGTACAGCTTGCACTGGATCAGTGAAATAGGCGTTAATCGCTTGGCGAGCCGCATAGAATGGCTTTTCCTCTTGTAGCCCTGCGATTTCATCTAACGCAATTTCACGTTGGCGCTCAAAAACAGTGAATTGGTAAGCCAAAATCAAACGCGCCTGGTTCACCTTATCAAGCTCTACCGTGCGCTTTACCGCTGGGAATAGGTCTTGTTCATAATAAGGATTACCAGCGATGGCACGTGGTTCCAATGGTAATTGTGCCACCGCTTGTTCAACCGTTGCCGCGTCCACGTCACCTAATACGATAATATCAACGCGGTCATGCGCGTCCTCAGCTTCCACCAACTTACCGTGATCAACACCTGATTCCACCATCAGCAGACCCGTATAAGGATTGTAATCTGAATAAATCGAGTAAGCCAAGCCGGCTGTCTCACGGACATTCATAAACAAACGTGAAACGGCAAGCCCGCCAAACAACGCATTAAAGACGAAACCTTGGAAACGATTAGCTTGTTCTAACTTGACAGCATCAACCGCAGCCAACCACTCTTTCGGCGTTGTGTGATAACCAATCAATTCTTGATTCTGAACACGTTCTGTAATGCGACCAGGTTGGTCAAGTGACACAACGTAGTCTGCCTTCATCAAACGCTTGATCATGTTTAATTCGTCATCACCAACAAGTTCCGTTTGCAAGCGCGTCAATTCAGCATCGATACGGCAACCGTCACCATCCCCACGAATTGGTGGAAATCAGGACGTGGCAAAATGTGCAAACGCGCCCCATTTGGCAACGTTTCGTGACGCTCATTAGGCGCAAAACGACTTAATGCATCAACCATTAGCCTTACCTCCTACCAATTCATAATGCAATTGCTTCGTCACTGCTTGCGCAACTTGTTGGACTTGTTCAGCTGTATAGCTGGTGCCGTCATAAAGTAGCTGGTACGGGTCTGTGTCGTAAACGCATTGGCATTCGCCCCCAATTCACTCATGCGTGAAAAGGCATCATAACCGGGTTGCGCAAATAACTTGTGTTCCAAGAAATGTGCTAATCCAGCTGGTTGCTTAACCAATTGACCATCTTTCATAAACATTTGGTCACGCGCACCAAAAATCGTCCCGGCAATATCATCAGCCATCGGATCACCTGGGAATAACTGGCCCAAAATCAAACGATATAAACGGGCGTTCGTGTCATCTTGATACATATCTACTTCTTGTGAAATGATATCGCGCTCACGCACAACTGAACTTTCTTCAAAGTAAGGCTCTTGCGTGAAGTGCAATAATTCTGAGAAAGCGGCATATTCACTAACAGGTGCCAACGTCTTAACCGGCACTGTGATATTATCAGTTGCTCGGCGTGAGCTAATCGGCGCATCCATCACAAGTTCACGAACCGCATCAATATCGAACGCACCAGCAACGACAATATCCATGTTCTCTGGGCGGTAAAAGGCATCAAACGCAGCTTGTAAATCAGCTGGCGTCACACTGTGTACCGATTCATCGTCAATCATCCCCGAGTCGTACCACATCATATAAGTTGGCGAAAACTCACCGAAGACCAAATCGACTGCTAAACTTCCCGCAATGGCGATACGCAAGGCATCCATGCCAGTTGGCATTGTCGCCCCGTCATACCAGCGTTGACCGATAGCAATCTTTGTTCGCACAATATCCATGTCCACTTCAAGCGGTTCCGTAAGATTAAACTTGCTAATCAAACGACCCAAGGCGTCCTTTTTCACCAATTCAAAATCACCAGACAAATCCTTAAATCGCTCAGCCAGGTTCATCAACTCATCTGAGACACCGGCAATCAATTCATCAGCTTCAGGTGTTTCGGCGGCAATGGTCAAAAAGGCCACACCACGTTCCCAGTCAAACTCAGCACTGAACGTGAATAATTGCATATATCTATACTACCACATATTATCGACATTCGGACGCGCAATAACGGTCGAAAGGTCACTAATTTCGGCATGCATAAGTATGTCATAAACGCTTTGCACATCTAAGCTCTGCAAGACATTAATTTCATCACGCAAGGTTGCAAAATCGAAAGTCTGGCCTTCAAATCGCGTGACAATTTCTTCTAGTAGCTCATAAAATGCCCCTGGTAGTTGATCAAATTGGCCATTTTCAACCGCAGCTAGATAGCGCTTTTGAATCTTTGTCGTTTGTTGAATATCGTCAAGGGATAGCCCCTTATCAAGACGAGCCTTTTGTAGCTCTTGTCCGATGACGCTGTTGCGTTCTTCGTTCATTAGTCTCTCATCCTTAACTATTTTTTATCAGGAAATCTTTGGCATCATTTGGCGAGTCTTATCAGCAGCCGTCTCCTCGACCTTGTGCATCCCCGCACGCGTCACGTTATCCGCATCAACGCGCGCACCGCTCAAGTCTGGTTCAACAGTTTCTGTTGTAATTTCGTGATTTTGCATAAAGTCAGCAACATCAAGACCTACTGCAGCAGCATATTGACGTACGAAGGCATAAGAAGCTGTCTTAGAAGATGCCTTCTTTGACTTTTCGGTCGTTGACTTTGATGCCTCAGATGAAGATACAGATGATACCTTTGATGTCGTTACTGAAACTGATGATTCATTCTTGCTTTGTTGCTTTGCTGAGCCAGCAAATGATGCAACAACAGCCCAAATAACGGCAATAATCGCGATAACCGCCACACCAATCCACAAAACTGTGCCGGCTGCGTCCTTAACTTGGATCCATGATGCACCCGTTGACTTCAAGTTCAACGTCATTTCCTTGTCAGCTGGCGCCTTAACGGCAGCGTACGTTACCGTGTTACCAGTTGCCGCACCTGTTCCAAGCTCAACCTTATTATCATCCTTCTTCTCTGATGATTCCTTCTTTGAAGATTCTTTCTTTGTTTATCCACCCCACTAAGTTTAGCGTTGGAACGTCATGTTTGCATTCCAAACGATGGCGTTGTTGTTCATCAAGTTAACCTCTGAACCATCCAAAGACATCTTCGTAACCGTTGCGTTACCAATTGAAACGCTGATACCAGTTACCGTAGCAGGAATCTTAACATCTTGGTTACCGTTGGCTTGCAACGTACCGTTCAACTTGCGCGCAATCTTTCCGTCTGCAAGGTCCGTCAATGACGCAACAATAAAGATGATTGCGGCCACTAGGTGTGTAACCGGCAAAACTGCCCCGGCTACTTGCAATGTGCCCCAATCAAGTGGCAACGCAAGCACCAACATGAAGACAGGAATCAAAATCATACGGAAGACCGTCAACTTATTAGGCAAATTCATTATTGCTGCTGCTAACACCTTACCGTTGTTCTCAACAATCAACGTGCGCAAACCAGTGATAGCCAACTCACGAATAACGATGATTGCAACCATCCAAGCTGGCACCCAACCGAATTGGACGAAGAAAATCAATGCTGTCATCACCAACAACTTGTCGGCCAATGGATCAGCAAACTTTCCAAAGTTCGTAACCAACTTGTCAGTTAATTACTTAAAACCGTCAGAGAAAACTTCGCGGTTCTTGTAGAAATAATCAATTCCTGAGTAGATTGTTGCAAGCAAAGCAATCCAAATCATAATCATTGCAAATGGGATGTTAAACATCGCAAAGACAATGTCGTGTAGCAAGAAGAATGAGATGGCAACCATTTGTGAAGCCGTCTTAATCTTACCAGGCAATCCAGCCGTTAATGACTCAGCTGATGTAATGCTCTCTTGCCGTGCAATTAAGGCTTGGCCAACTTCAATATTTTTCATTCTGCACCCCTTTCAGTAATAAAGACGCAGTAATCGCTATTTTGTCCAAAAATCATTTGATTTAATTGTATAACAAAAGAGGTAGTCCAACACGATGAGTGTCAAACTACCTCTTCATTCACCCCACGCGGTATGCAATTCACGTTTTGCCCCGCTGGCCATGCTCTCAGCGACTTCAGCCGAAACGACACCCACTTCATTAATTAACTCGGCCGGCACGCCGACCAATTGGGTCTTTGCGCCCGCAGCGTAGGTCACAAATGCGCCTGGTAGCACAGCTGAAATGCCAGGCACCTCCGCTAACGTACTAACAAATTAATTCGCGATTTGTTTGATTTTGTCTGCCAACAAGTCAAACGCAGCCGCAACTGATTGATCGCGAACTTGCTGACGATCACCATCAAACATAAACTTCGTTGCTGTTACTGTGCCATCTGGCGCTGCAATACCGATAAACACCGTGCCAGCTGGATGACCTTCCAGCGCGTCAGGTCCAGCTACGCCCGTGAAGCTCAAAGACTTTTCAATCTTCTTCAAGGCTTCGTTCAACGCAGCTTGACGCTCCTTTGGGTCCGCAATCTTTCCTTCAAGCTTCTTATTTGGGTTAATGTTCTTTCCTGATGCCATTTTTATCGGCCTCCACTTGTTAACTTAAACTTAATATACACCTAGTGTAACCTAATTCAATTTAGAATTCAATTCTTTTTCGTGTTCGTTACGTTGTGCTTCAGCAACTGCGTGCAAAGCCAACGTCGTCTTACCTGATGATTCAGGTCCGTAAATTTCAATGATGCGTCCCTTAGGGTATCCACCAATTCCAAGGGCCACGTCCAACTTCAATGATCCCGTTGACGTTGATTGTACCTTCGTGAATTGGCTATCACCAAGCTTCATAACTGAACCCTTACCAGCCTTAGGCGTCAAAGCGGCAACTGAGTCGACAACAACCATGTCGATGGCACCTGATGTAATCAAGGCATCCGCAATGGCCAATCCTTGTTCACCAGTATCTGGTTGTGATAGCAAAAGCTCGTCAACATCAACGCCCAATGCCTTGGCGTATTCAACGTCCATGGCATTTTCCGCGTCGATATAAGCGACGATTCCGCAATAGAACTTCAAAGCACGTCCACCAGGTGTCGTTTCTGGGTTACCAAACATGATACCAATCTTTTCACGCAATTGGTTGATAAAGATTGCTGTTGTACCAGTCTTCAAGATGGCACCTGACATCTTACGCAAAGCTTGTGACATCATACGGGCTTGCAAACCAACTGTTGAGTCACCAATTTCACCGTCGATTTCGCCAGCCAAGTCAATCATTTCACCAGTCTTTGAAATTCCCTTACCAAACAAGATTTCAACTTCTACTTCACGGAATGGTGCCGCAACCTTGTTCTTTACAACCTTGATACGGGTAACGTTACCAACTGACTTCACATCGTCCCCGTCAGCCTTAGTAGCATCGATACCACCCTTACGACGAACGTCCAAACGGACTGATCCTGAGTTATCTTCGGCAGCGTCGTCTGAACCATCGTGGCTTCCGATGTATGCTTCGCGAACTTGTGCGTAGATATCATCGTAAATATCCTTGTGCTCTGGGTCTTCCAACCAACGAATAACGTTGACCTTTCCTTGACCAATCTTCTCACCGTTGTATGAGAACCATGATCCCGACTTCACGATAATGTCCTTATCGCTTTCGCCCATGCTATGTTCTTCCTTTATCACAGCAGCTGTTGGCCTAAAACCTCCGACATACCTAGTCTGCTTTATGATTTTTTGCATAAATTCAGCGGATATTCAAAACGGCAAAGCCTCCGTTATGGAGGCTTTGCCGTTTGTTTTTACAGATTAATCTTCTTCGATTGCCAATTCGATGTCTTCTACGTCATCTTCCAACATCTTTGCACGCTCCGTTAACAGAACTCGCGCTAATTCTGGTGTCATCATTCCAGTATATTGTTCTGTCTTCACGTCCAAATTTGAGACTAACTGGGTAGCCACCATCTCAAAATAAGTCGATGCATCTACTTCTAGTTTTGTCAGCGCTTGCTTGAATGCCGTCTCAATGTCATGATCTAACGTAATCTTGGTATTTCTTTTTTATTACATGATTAGTATAGAACAACCAAAATCTAATGGCGAAAATAAGGTACCCAAATTTGCATCATAAAATAGACATCTCGAATCTAATTTTCCAGACGACTCCGATTATAATTCGCCGTTACGGTATTGTTCCTTTAGCTTATCATAGTCAACTGCTGGAAAGGTTGCATCATCTGGAATTAGGACCGGGTTTTGAAAAATTTTCGGGGTGCGGTACCTCTCGGTGCCAAAAAAGCCTGTCCATAATCTTGACATCAGCGCCGACCAATAAACCTCAGTTGGTCCCCAAGTGTTCAAATCCAACTTCTTTACCCAATCTTGAACTTCTTGCTTTGTGTATGCCATGATAAACACCTCGAACTACTCATACGTAGCGCTTTTTACTCACCGGTAGGGCTCGGCCCTGTTCCACCTGCAAAAACACCCAGAAATCACGCCGTTTTAAGCTAAAA
>JACSZT010000022.1 GCA_014332815.1 Weissella confusa
TTGTGATAATTGATGGCACAAAAAAACCACCAGGTAACTGGTGGTTAGGATGGACGTTACAGGGATCGAACCTGTGACCCCCTGCTTGTAAGGCAGGTGCTCTCCCAGCTGAGCTAAACGTCCATGTGCATCGCGACGTCCTATCCTCGCAGGAAGCGATCCTCCAACTACTTTCGGCGCTATTGAGCTTAACTTCTTTCAACGTGAAGCAATTCGTACTTCACAGCATAATCTGACATGTTTCGACTTCCTTCCTGACACATCTGTTAAATGTGCTAGCATACTATTTTCACCCGCTAACTAAAGCGGTAAATAAAAACTAACTAAGAACTATTATATCAGAAAGAACGCCCGTCTTATGCGCAATTTCCAGAATAAATGAACTTTGTGTGTAAAGCTTCAGCAATCAACTCATCACCAGGACGTACCCACAAGTGGTAAGTGTTAGACAAAATGAATTGAGACTTAATCTCCTTCAATTCGCGTGGTGAGACATTTTTAACAGTTGCTTGTGTACCAACTGGCATGAACATTGGGGTCATTACTTCACCGTGTGGTGTCGTAATCTTACCCAAACGTGCACCAGTATGCTTTATCACGTCAGAACCCAAGTTATTTTGGATTCGCATCGCAACTTCCGGAGAAAGGAACATTTCTTGACCATTCACGTGGTTACGGAAAGTGACACCCTCTTCCTTAATGTTGTTACGCTCTGACAATGACCAAACTTGGAAACCACCAGAATCAGTCAAAATTGGGCCATCCCAATTCATAAACTTGTGCAAACCACCGTCAAGTGAAACCAAGTCACGAGCTGATTGCTTACGTAGCTCACGGAATCCAGCACCTTGTACGATACCAAACAACGCTTGATCCTCCGGGCGACGGTGTGCTGCCATAGCACGCTCAGCCCAGCGTGATGTACGCTCAACTGAGTTCTTCACGTAATCATACGTTTCGAAGTATGGAATCGCTTCATCCAATTGCATTGCGATACGCGTTGGCAAAACCGAATCAAACATGTCGATACCACGGATGGCACCGTCAATCAATGAGTCAGGTGCCGCCACACCCATCAAGTAGCGTGGCTTATTCTCAGGCAAGAATGGCACCGTGAAGTCTAGCACACGGTTCATTTCTTCCTTCGTTTCACCAACTGACAAACCCCCTACGGCATAACCAGGTAATAAGTAACGCAAATTGTGCACTGAGGCGATGTTTTGTGCATACAACTCATCAGCCTTAAACAAGTGGTGCAAGTATGCCTTTGTAAAGTTTTGTGAACCGTAGTCTTCCGTCTCAGGGTCAATCAAAGAAAAATCATTCTTGTACTTTGAGTTCGTAATCACGATACGACCCTTAGATGTCATCAACGTTCCCTTACGGAGTACATAGCTGCCACGAAGACAATCAAAATCAAAATGTTCATTGACATAGTAGTAAATCTCCTAAAATTTTAATAACAGTAATTAGAACAGACGGGCATTTGCGTTGTTATAACCGTAGTTGGCCATAACCTCTTCACGGAACTCAAGTAGTCGATCTTCCGCAATTGCTTGGCGCATGTCTTCCATGAGCTTCAATCAACTTGGCGGATAGCTGACAACTCGAATACCAAGATAACACCCTCAGCATCCAAATCGAAAGTCTTAGCTTCCTTGTTAACACCAGCAATCTTACCGTGCAAACCACCGATAGTAACCACTTCGGCACCTGGTTGTACGTTGTTGATCATCTCTAGACGCGTCTTTTGTGCCTTTTGTTGTGGGCGAATCATGATATTTTTTAAATGCACTGGTATCTCTAGCAAATCAGCCATGATAACCTCCTTTCTTGCCAGCTAATAAAAAGAATTCAAGTTGCGCATTGCAACTCGAATTCTAAAAAATTACTTTTCGTCTTCTGAAGCTGGCTCTTCAGCCTTAACTTCTTCAGCAACTGGTGCTTCAACAGCTTCAGTCTTAGCCTCAGCAGCCTTACATGCTTCGGCTGCACTCATCGCTGAATGCACGCCCAACTTTCGCGCAACATAGTTAGCTGTCGCCACCACACCACGGCCACCATTCTTACGCGGGTCATGCGCCAGAATTAATGGCACATTTGCCAGCGCGGGATTATCACGGATTTCCACTTGGGCATAAAATGCATCCATATCCACGTGAATAATTTGTCGATCTTTTTGCTGTAATTCGTGAGCCAGTGCCACTGCATTGGTATGCCCCGTTTTATTCTCAGTAACATCAAGATAAGCCTCATCAAACGCAATTGGTTCAACCTTATCTGTGTAACGATGAAAAATATCATGAACTTGCTGTGACACAGCACGGTACTTTTCAAAGTTAGGGTCTAAGAACGTTGCGTTCGGTGCTAATCGTCGTTCGTGCATCTTTATCGCCGTTTTCTGTCCCACACCACGCACATCTTCAATTGGTAGCGCATCTAAAAATGCACGAATATCCGCCTCTCGGACAATCGTGAGACCAACCGGCTTATTGTGTTCAGATGATAACTTCGCTAAGAATTTATTGAATGAAATACCAACTGAACTCGTCAACGACAATTCTGCAAAAATATCCTCAATCTGCTCCTCAGTGTCTAAGAATGGCCCGTACGTATGCTCTTTACCAATTGACTTACGCTCACGCTGCCATTCAACCGGGCGATCATCAACACCACGAATACGACGATAAAAATCGTAACCCATTCGACCAAAATGCTGGGTCAATGTTGTCTGGTCCATCTCGTATAAGTCACGCCCCGTATCCACACCACACCCACCTAACTCTTCCCAAATGTCCTGCGCCAAGCGCACAAATTCCGTAGCGTCATTCGGTAAGAAATCCGTCTGAGTAAAGCGACGTGTCTCTGTATCAAAGTCTTCATCACGTACTTTCAAGACCAGTGTTTTACCGTGCATACCACGGCGTTTAAGTGACTGTTCTAGTCGCTCGGCCAATCGTTTAAACTCTAGCTAAAATTGCTGTTTGCGCTGTCATGTTGCTTTCTCTATTCTATCTAGTTTACTTACGTTGCTTTTATTAGTATAGCAGAAAATGGCCGTAAAAACGCGTTGTGGTTAGTTATCATACAGATTCAGCGGAATATTTTCAAAGGTCAGCGGCGCCAAGTTGGTCATCGTTAACCCAAGCAAGCGAATCGGCTTTTGAGTTATCATAAAGTGAATCTGGAATATCTTCCATCTCACCCATCCAAGCTGAGCTAGGCACTTGCTTACCCACAACGTGGACATGCTTATTCGGGAATGATGTCTTAATCAATTCAGCAAGACCAAGTTGTGAACCAAATGCGTCAGGGTCTGGACGTTGATGACGGTGAATAATAATCGTATCCGCCGCCTTAATTTGCTTCAATTCGTCTTCAAATTCCTTGTAGAAGGCGTAAATCAAAGCTGATGTTGATGACGCACCCTCTTCAACCCAATTAAAATCTGCATATGGGTCTTCATTAGGGTGGTGGTCAATCTTAACTAACGTCTTACCGTAATCAAAACGGCGGTCATCAATACGTGGTTCATTAGCCGTATCGGTAACAATAACTAAGGCGTTGCTATAAACGTAAGCTGATGCACGGGCAGCTTCAAGTGAAATCGTATCCATTCGTTGGTTAATCTCGAACCAATCAAAATCGTATTTCATCAAATCTGCCACAACCTGCATCGTTTCAGACTTCGTTGCATACAAAAAGCGGCCTGTATCGCCGACAATTCCAGCATACAAATATGACGCACCCGCATCAGACAATATCACCGTGTTACGTGAACGGAGTCGTACGCGGAAGTACCCTTCATCTTGCTGCTCAAAAACAGCCCAGGCCTTCGCCGTGTTAATCTTTCCTAGCAATGGCACGATAAATGCGGTACCAAATTCGCCAAGATCGAAACTCTCTACGACTTCATTCGTCAAAATAATATAGTTAAAGCCACTTTCAGTCATGACCATTGAAACGAATTTCTTCCAACGCTGTGTAAATTTCTGATCGTAGGTTGTAGTCAGTAAACTTCGCCATTATGCTTCTGTTTGCTCCTTCAATGTTTGATCGGCTTCACGAATGATATCGTTAATTTCATCCATATCCTTTGCTAAGGCACCTGAGGCAAACTTGTGTCCACCACCGCCGTGACGCTTAGCAATTTCGTTATGCATAGATTTGTTGTGCCAATTCACGTGAAGGCGTTGTAATAACGGCTTGCACCTTTTGAACTGATGGGTCGTACTTTTGGAAAATAGGAATCAAAAATGTGTGTGTCTTACCAGATCCCGTTTGTGATTGTCCGACGACTGAACGTCCTTGCATGACAACTGGAATCAAGCGCTCTTGCACCTTAGTAGGCGTTGGAACCAATGTGTCAGCCGTGTGGATATCCAATGCACCAGCCGTGTACAAGTCCTTGATACGACCAGGTGTTCCGATAACGATTTGTGGTTGTGAGCTTTCCAATTGGTGCAATTGACGCGCCTTGTCAGTACCACCAACGTACAAACCAATGCGTGGTTGTTGATCAACTGGGAAACCAGTTCCCAATTGCTTAGCCGGGATAGTTGGGGCGATAACCGTTTCCGTTGGGATTTCTTCGATAACTGGGTTCGTTAGGTACTTCTTCAAGAATGGTTGCAACTTTTGTGGAATCGTTGCTGAGAAGACCAACATTTGCAAGTCTTCTGGCATCGCACCAGCAATCGCGTCAACTTCAGGCAAGAATCCCAAGTCCATCGTCATATCCGCTTCGTCGAAACGCTTACGCTCACGTGGTTGGATACCACCGTGAATTTCAGCAACCTTCAAACCACGGTTACGCAAAGCCTTCGTCAACTCACGGGCACGTTCCTTCGTGTTTGTGAAGACCAAAGCCATGTATGGGTTACCCATCGTCAACAACTCGTATACCAAGTCGTCCTTCTTCATTCCCTTCGTACCAACCAACAAGTTCGAATCAGGGTTGTAAATCGTAATCGCAGTTCCTTCCATACCGTTACGGCCAGTACGACCAACACGGTGCACGAAGAACTCCAATTCAGTTGGAATACCATCGTTGATGATCAATGAGACACCTGGGATATCGATACCACGGGCAGCCAAGTCAGTAGCAACCACGTATTGGTAATCCAAGTGTTGGATTTGTTGCATAGGTTGACGCTTGTAATCAGGCTTCACGTTCTTCTTCTTCTTCTTGACCATTCCGATCATCGTTGGGTCAAGCTTAACCGTTGACTTTGAACGTTGCTTACGACGGCGACGGTCGTAACCAGGCTTCAACTCACCGTGTGAGTAGGTCATTGGCTCGAATTCAACACCCATGGCTTCAACCGCTTGCACGCGATCTTCCTAACCAGTACCAGTAGAAATCATCTAGCAAACACAAAAAGGGCCTCGTAATCCGCATTTGATTACGAGGCCCTTTAACTTATTCAGAAAGAAAACTTACTTCTCGTTCGCCTTCTTCTTCGCCTTCTTAGCGGCGCGGAGTGATTGACGCTCTTCGACACGCTTCTTGTACTTTGCGTCGCGGGCAATCGCTGCCTTAAATTTATTAGCGACGTTATATGCTTTTTATCATTTTAACGGCGATCTATCGGATACGAGTCAACATCTGCATATTCATCGCAATACCTTGAATTACCGTCTGGATAAACTAACCGAAGTATTAGGCAAAAATCCAAGGCACGTCAAAGATTCTGCGATTCTATACCCGATTTTGCTACAACTGACCGTGAGTCAACACTATGGCGAATTGTTAACGGATGTTTCGGCCTCATATTTGCAAGCTAAGCGCGCTTTTAAAATTCACCAGCTATTGCCAACTCTATCAACCGGCGAATTTCAAAAATTACAAGATGTTGATGCATTATTAAATGCTAACATCTCAGTACCTAGTGTCGAACACAGTCTATCGCGTCTGCCTGATACACACAGCGGACAAACTCATTTACAAATTGATTTAAGCAGACTTTATGCGGTGGTTGTTGTTGAAATTTCTGACACGCAAGGTAACCTGTCGGAAGATATAAAACAGTTAGCGAACTATTGGCTAATCAGTACCTCTAACGCTTTCGTCATTTTAACAACCAATCCAGCATCATTAATTGATGTCATACAGTCACGGCATTTAATTTATGGTACCATCGGAGTCGTCGGCATCTCCGGTGCGCCTGAAGAAGTGAGTCCCTTCGCCAGATTAGTCGTCACGACAACTGAACTGTTGGTCGAACAATTAAGCGCTTCCCTAGACAGCCAACTAATTCGGCAACGACGACAAGCATTTATCAGCGACTGGTTGCACAATAATAATCTCTCAGCTGAACAACGTGAAGACGCACATGATATTTCATACAATATAAACATCATGAACGAAGTTGGTATCATTATTGCCAGTAGCGACAAGTCCCGAATTGGCGAGCATCACGCCGGGGCAATTGACGCCATTCAACACGATTACACAAACACCATTACCCCCAACGATCCCGCTGGGAGCGCCCGACTCGGGGTTAACATGCCAATTCATCATCAGCACGACACTATTTAACCTCTAAAAATCTACAAGTCTAATTGTGCTATATTTCACTAAGAGTTAGAATAGGTAAATGTCAAATGATTTTTGTGCATTTGAACAACATAAAACGTTTTACAGTATCTTGTGGCGTTAAATTCACGAAGGATTATGACAATGAAGCTTACAACAAAAATGGCTAATACGCTCGTCGAACATCTAGTTCGCCATAACTGATTGCGTTCCGGTAATCACCAATGATGTTGTTTGCACAAAATTAGCGCCACCAATCAACGCACCGACAACCGCACCAATAAACAGTGCGTATACCGGATTCAACTTCTTCAAAATCAAAATAATCGCTAGTGCTAGCCCAAGTAAGGCGCCCCACCACGTTACAATTGCTGTAGCCATTTTTAATCTCGCAATCGGTGCAACAATCAAAATTGCAACTGGGATAAAGACACCCACCGCCGTGATAATCATAACCGCCAAAGTGATGGCAAAAATGGCCAAGTGCTCACCCAGCTTATTCACAACTGTGCGAGCCAATGTCTCAGCTGCACCAGACTCCATCATAACACCAGCCAGGAGACCAGCCGCAATAACACGTACCACTGTTCTGAACGTGGCGGCAAACAAACCAAACAACGCTGGGATAAAATCAGCAATCATCAAGTGGCTCATATCCAATCCAAATCCCTTTGCAGCAGCAATCGTATTTGGATTAGGTGAAATCAAGTTTCCAGCCTTTCCACCACCAGAAAGCGCCACAAGCAATGCCAACTTTGAAATCCCCATACGGTGACCAATTTCCAATTTCGCATCTAGTTGGATGTTAGCTAACAACTTAATGTGCAAGATTTGTCCAATTGGGTTGATCAACAACAAGACAACTGCCAAAATTGGCGTTACCAATGATGACTTCAATGAAGGCAGGTGACTTGTGTCAGTCTCACTGTCGTCAATGATATCGGCATCCAAAACCTTGTCACCCTTATTCTTTAGCATCATTGCATCGCCAGATGTCTTAATCAAATCTACCATCACAGCTGGCAAGTTTGAGGCGGTGATTAAGCCTGAAATAAATCCAGCACCAATCAAAATCAAAACGACATCTGTCATACGACTCATACCAGCTTGGGCGAAGTGCTTCAATTCCTTAGCCTTACCCATTGCAATCGCACCGACAGCGGCAGCGATTGGCAACACAAACTGGAAGTAGTTTCCGTGTGGCAAGTGGTCAATCAACATGGCACCAATGTGGACCAAAACGGCAGCAGTTAATGGATTAACACCCATGCTCAAAATTGCCTTAGAGAATGATCCCGTTGCCAAAATAACACCTGTTGATGTAGAAGCAGACGCAGCTCCCATCGCAATACCGGCAATCGGTGCCAAGAATGTTCCTGAAACAGTGGCCTCTTTTGCTGTCATACTTTCTTTAAATGAATCTGGCGCAATTACAAATTTCATTTTAAACCTCTATCTTATTTAGAAAACGACGTACATGACGTAAGCAACAACCATCATCACCGTTACGACCAATGTCTCGTATCCAACTGACTTCATACGTTGTCCAATTGTCATGTGCATGGCATTGGCAGTCACGTCAGCTGTTTGTTGGTCGCCCAACACCCCATAAAATGCCGAAACAGTTTCGTACAAAGGGTTTTGGACATCAGTTGTAATTAGTTGACCATTTGTTGCATCAACCAAGGATTGAACCGTACCTTCACCACCATCGGCCATCGGCACTAATTCATATTCCGCATCTGGAAAAATCTTTTGCAAGCCAGCTTGGATGGCCTATTGAACCCCCAAAGCTTCAGCCATGCCGGCACCACCGTCGTTAGTCGCAGATCCACCCAGTCCAATAATGAAGCGACGCATGCCACGGTCCAACGCATCTTTAATCAATTGACCCGTACCGTAAGTTGTCGTAATCAATGGGTTCTTCGTCTCTGTCGTCACGAATTGAATACCTGATGCGGCTGACATTTCGATTTCCATCGCTGGTGTGGCACCCTTTTGCGGTCCGAATACCGCTGACGCCCCCGTTTCACCAACCAACGGATTGGTAACATCTGACGCCAACAAAAATTCAGATTCGGCAACACGAGGATCAAGATTACTCATATCAATTTCATGCAACGTTGCTAGTGCCGCACCACCGCGAGCAATTTGTTGGCCATTTTCATCAAGGTCGTTCGCAGCTTTAGCAACCACCTCAGTCGCTTCAACAACCAAGCTAATACCTGATTGCATCTTAGCCTGCGTGAATGCCAACATACCGGCGCCTAAACCGCCAGCGGCTCCAGCACCTGGTGTGTTAGCCAAATCAACGCCAAGTTGGGCCTTAATAACTGCGGCATAATTAGTCAACGCCGCATCCAACTCGGCACCTGCACCCGGCACAATGCTGAACACCGCGTCGATACCCAAATCATACAACGCATCAATGCCATCCCCAACATAACCAGCAAGCCCAATCACCTTTGCATTTGGTGAGGCTTGCTTAATCGCTTGGGCTGCACCCATTGGGGTCTTACCGTATTGCGTTTGGAAATCAATCGCGCCTTCGCCGACAAACGCAACGTCCTACAACGTTTCTGTTGGCTCTCAAACCTTAAATGATATGTCCTTGTTCATTATTGTAACATATTAAGAACTTCTAATAGCCGTTTTTGTTTGCTTGAAATGTTTTTGTAAAAGTTATTTGGTATTTAACAATCGCGCGATGTTCTCAGCCGTTCGTGTTAGATTGGCCTCACCAGTCTTCATTGCGGTTGGCAAATCAGAATCCTCACTTAAATAAATATCTAAATAAAAACAGACCGCCATTGCATAACAGAGACGCTAACACGCGGTACCACTCTGCTTGCAATGATGGTCTGCATCATTACCTCTTAGGATGCCGTTAACGCGGGCGCACGGCTTGTTTTCACAAGCAGCTAGAAGGTAGCACCAGAAAAGGTTGAGCGTTGTTTGCATCATCGCGTAATACGACGGTTTTCAGGTACAACCGTACCGTCAAAGTACTTCTTCAAAGTTGCGACACCTGAGTTGATCCACAACAATGTTGGATCATCCTTTGGAATCAATGATTGAGATGGCTCAATGCTGTGTCCCTTACTCTCAAAGAAACGTAGAAACATATCGCGAATCTCAGCTGATGATAATGGCTTCATCTTTCAGTAAACCGTGACATACAACTTTTCAGGTTCCATGCCGTACCACTCTGGGCTCGTCAACAACTCCCAGGCCCAAGGAATAACTTCAGGCTTGAAGTAGTCACCGATTGAGAAGTTTCCCATCATTTCGAACAACGTGTGGTGACGAGCAGTGTGACCAACGTTTTCAATGTCGTTCGTACGAATTGACTTTTGTGCATCACGCTCGTTTTCACCACCAGGGTAGTTTTCCTTTGGATCGTCTGAGTTAAATTCTTCACCACGGTCGTAGAAGATTTCAGTGTCAGGTCCTGAAGGTCCTTCACCGATATCCCAGAAGTTATCTGGCTCTTCGTACAAGTGATCCTTTGGCAAACCAACCACGTTCAACCAAATATCCTTTGCCTCTTCATCGTTAGTCTCTTCCGTCTTACGGATGATTGGCAAGAACAAGTCCGTTTCAAAGTTCGTCTTAGCGTTTTGGAACACTGAGACAACACGTTCTAGTCCCATACCCGTATCAATGTTCTTGTGTGGCAACTCAGGATAGTCCTTGTTGTCAGTCAAACCAGGCAAGTGGTTGAATTGTGAGAACACGATGTTCCAGATTTCCAAGTAGAAGACCTTGCTGATACCAAGCTTGCGACCGTGCAAAACAGCACGACGTAGCAAACGGCGGATGATGTAACCGCGACCTTCGTTTGATGGCAAAGCACCATCACCGATAGCGAACGTTACGGCACGTGCGTGGTCAGCGATAACCTTGAATGAGATGTCCTTTTCAGGATCCTCACCGTACTTGAATTGACCTGACATAACGGCACCGTCGATAACACCACCGTTAGCCTTAGCTTCTTCGATGACACCATCCAACAATGACAAGCCATCAGCCAACGTCTTGTTGAAACGAACTTCTTCAGCTTCAACAACTGAAGCGATGTAGTCTGCGTTCTCCAAAACTTCTGGGTAGTATGACTTCATGATTTCACCGACAACTGGTACCAAGTCCTTCAGTGATTCCGTCTTCAAGTCCGTCAACAAAGCGTTTTGAACACCCATTGATGCTGTGTTACCACGAGCAGCACGGGCACGTTCTTGTTGCGCCTTCATCTCAGCATCGAAGCCTGCACGGTCAACCGTCAAACCAGCATCAGCTGCTGATTCTTCCGTCAATTCGTATGGGAATCCGTACGTGTCGTACATCTTGAAGGATTCGGCAACCACTTCGCCAGCAGCGTTGATGACAACACCGCGGTCAGCAACTTGACCACCCATTTCAGCATAGAATGGCGTTACGTCGAAGATAACTTCAGCTTGGCCGTCCTTAGCAGAGTCAACCAATTCGTTATCAACAATCAAGTCCGTCAACTTAGCGGCATCAACCGTCAATTCTGACCAACCAACGTACTGACCAGCTTGCGTCGTGTGCTCACCCAAGATGTTACGCAAAGCTTGGTCAAGCATGTGCGTAGCCGTGTGGTTCTTTGACACAGCAGCGTGGTAAGCACGGTTCACTTCAAGCTTGTAAGTCTCGCCAGCCTTGATTTCAGCGTTAACGTTCAATGTGTGCAAGTGTTGTCCGTTTGGTGCGTTTTGCACGTCAACCATTGTCTCGCCATACTTTTCAGTAAAGACGGCAACAGCCCCCAACTTCTTAGCTGATTCGATATCCGTCTCAACCCATGAAATTGGCAAGTTTTCAATAATCTTTTCGTTGATCAAGTCTTCGATTTCTTGCAACTTTTCAGCTGAAACAGCGCCGTTGTAAGTGAAATCATAACGCAATCCGTCTTCAGTAACCAATGGCATAGCTTCGTTCAACCAAGCATCGTGTTGCTTGAACAAGTCCATTGCACCCTTACCAGTAACGGCTTCGATACGACGAACACCGGCACCAGTACCTTGCTCGCTCACAATCTTAAACATTCCCAACTCAGCCGTTGAGTTTGCGTGAGTTCCACCGTCGAATTCGACGTTGAAGTCACCGATTGAAACGACACGAAGCATTGATTCAACGGCCATTTCCGTTGCAATCAATGTGAAGTTACCGGCCGTTTGAACATCGTTAAAGGCAGCATCAGCAGCCTGGTTAGCCAACTTTTGCTCCAATGATGCAACTTGACGCTCAGCATCCTTCAATTGCGCTTGCAAGGCAGCAATCTTGTCATTTACTTCTGACAATTGTGGTGCCTTAACTTGTGGGTCTGGGCGACCACCACCGCCACCACCAACAGCAGGTGCAATGGCCTTGATCAAATCACCGGCCTTAACACCCTTTGCGATAGCGTCAGGTGAAGCAGCAACCAATAGGTTAACCTTTTCACCCAAGTTAGCAGCCAAAACAAGAACATCTGATGGTGTTGATTGCTTCCAGTTATCTGCCGTCGCACGCAAGGCATAAATTTCAAGCGTCTTACGCACGTCGTGATCTTGGTTGTTACCAAAATCAAACACAGCTGTATTATCCAATGAACTCATATGCAGCCTCCTTCTGAGGAATTATCCTCTAATCAAATGCTACTTTGCAGCCAACCATTCAGTTGCTTGGGCAAAGGCATCCTTAATACCAGCAGGGTTCTTACCACCAGCTTGTGCCAGTCGACCATTCCTTTCTGAATCAGATTACTTAGCCAAGTAATCCTTCACAAGTGCTTCAATGATTTCATCACGTTCGAACTTGCGAATCAAGTTACGTGCATCATTTACACGTGGAATGTACGCTGGATCGTTTGAAATCAAGTAACCAACGATTTGGTTGATTGGGTTGTAACCCTTTTCTTCCAATGCGGCGTATATCTTTGGTAGACCAAGTACAAAGCCAGTTGGCTCAAATTGGGCTACTAGTTCCTTCATACGGTCGATACCGAACTCTTTTTCATCCTCGTTAATGCGAATGATTTCAACACCTTGTGCCGTCCAACCAAGTAGGTCAGAAACTGCCACACCAACTGTGCGTGACCCGACATCAAGTCCCATAATTCGTCCCATTATTAACAAGGCAGCTGCCAACTTATCAATCACCTGCTTGCGCTTCTTACGAGACGCATCGGCTTCCTCAACAAGCATACGTTCTGCCTCAACCGTCGTCAAGCGTTCGTCCTGGAAATCGATTGGCAACCCGAAAGTTTCCGTTAGCAATTCACCATAGGCTTGCGCTGCTTCAACACGCGGACCAGATGTATTATTCATGTATCGTCTTCGCCTGCACCAGCTGGGTACAAAACGATGTATGACTTACCGTAATCTTCTGACTTAAACGTGAACAATACTTCGAAAAGTTGCTCATCGCCATTGTCATCGATCAACGTGATAATGTCTTGCTCTTCGTCCATCTCAATTTACCTCTTACTTTACAAGTGGGCCTTTGCGATCCAAATAGTTTTGGAGAAATCGCACTTAACAAAAAATGGCCGATTCATCACCGGCCATCAATTGTACTAAAATTAGTCTTCTTGTTCGTCCAAGAATTGGTTCAAACGCTCTTCAACCATTGACCACTCATCGTCGTCTTCGATTGGCGTCAAACCACCCTCAGTAGACTCTGCAGTCTCGTCTGGGTCAAAGATGTATGCCAACATCTCTACTTCAATCCTTGTTGTAGATGAATGGCATGATACCAACTTCTTCTTCGTCATCACCGTCCATAGCTGCATCAGCAGGGCCAAGGATGATGTATGACTTACCAAAGTCTTCTGAATCAAAAGAGAACAACTCGATAAATTCGTGCTCGTTACCTTCTTCGTCAGTCAAGATAAACAATTCAGCTTCGTTCATGTCGGATTCCTGAAAGTCGTCATTTATTTTCCCTCCAACAATAAAGAGGTGAAACCCGGCAAAAAGTCCAAAAAAAATGCGACGAATCGCAAAATTCGTCGCAAATCATTTTTATTGCAAGTTTGGATCGTTGAAGATGGTGTTCATCACCTCTTCAACCATGTCAAATTCTTCTTCTGTTTCGATTGGTTGCAACATACCTTCTTCGTTGCAGTAGTTGCACTCACTGATTTGCTAACACTACTTGGCATTTGTGAAGACTGATCCACTGCGATGCTCGGTGATACATCACGAGGCAAGACCAGTTTTGTTTGTGAACACTGCCACCAAACAATTAAGCCGATACCCACTGCAACTAGACCACCGAAAAAGAAAATCACATGTTGGAACCGATAATAAAGTGCTTTCTCAGGCACGTCTTCCGTTCCATTTGGTACATATAACACCTGCCCATTCACCAATGGCGCTGCTAAATTAAGCCGTGTTCGGTCAACCGTTGGCAATGTCCCACCCGCTTTTTCAAGAACATCAGCCATAATCGGTCCATTATTGAATTTATAAACGCCCGGTCGATACACTGCACCTTTGACATCAATCACCACTTTAACCTTTTGTAAATCAGCGACCGTTTTAAACCCACCCATCGTTTCACGTTGGTCAATAATATCTTGTGCACGCTTAGCACCGACACCAGGCAGTTTTTGTAACTCTGCCAATGTCGCCGTATTTAGATTGATAGTCTCGCTGCTTGTATCCCCACCCGCCGCACTCGTTGTCGTCGCTTGGCCAGGTAACGGGTACTGGAGTCAAACACAGTCGTTTTTTAAAACGAGTCACCAACAAAATCAGCAACCATACAAACATTGGCACAGCCCACCAAAATTGATGACAAACCATGACATTTAGTGTGCCAACTAGCAATCCAGTCACTAACCAATAGCCGTTCATTACACCGTGACCAATGGTTCTAATTTCGCAAACGTTTTCTCGCCGATACCTGAGCTTACAGAACCAAGTCAAACGGACGCGTTCTTTATTTGGCAATGTGGCAAAGCCAGTAATTGTTGTGCCTGTGAAATGCAATTCGTCCGGATGCACCATAACGGTTGTTTTAACATCACCTATCGACTGGTCGCCAAGTTGATTCAGGTGAACCTGATGCGCACCAAAAAACGTCCCGTAACTCCCTATAATCAAAAGCACATTCGCTGGTACATAAGCTTGCTTTATCTCACCTTGTGTCAAAACAAGTTGGTGCATAATACCACGACTCCGCCAATACCCCACTGGATCAAAGGTGTATGCATTGCGTCGTGGTGCAATCTTTTCGTATTGCCCGCTACCCGATATCACCACCGCATCATGACGTCGTTGTAACTCACGAAACGGTTTTTCGTGAGCCACTTGAAAACCGGAAATACTAAACAAATGAACCAATCCCATTTTCTGAATACCCAGATTGTCGTCATAAAAATCTCGCCGGGTATAGCCAAGAAACAGCGTCTCACCGTAATCACGTAGACCAGGCGGTAACCGTTCAAACCATTGTACTAGCCGGCGATGCCAGGTCCGAATTTGCAGTACGAAGAATTCACGGGCGTCGACGGCTGACAACCTTAACCATCCCAACTCGCGCCACGCTTGGGTCAGGGCCAACAAAACAGCTCTGACTAACGATTGTACGCCACCCGCAAATAGCAGCAGCCCAAGTAACAACAACTGCACAATCAACAACGACCGTTCACGCGTAACACCCAACCACCGGCCAATTCGACGCCAAATCACATACAAACTGATACCAATTGGGTGCCACGCATATGTGTGCCACAACAATAACGGTAAAATCAGCAACGACAAGAAGACGCACTGCCACCATCCCGGTTTACCTTCAAGCCATAGCAAACCAAACGTCAACAAGTAAGACAATTGGCCACCTAGGTTGTGCAAAACACCTGGTTCTAAGAGAAGGCCACCCAGTAGTGCAATTCCCCTTAACAACACCGGTGGCTGTCCAAATGTTAATTCACCTGGCAAGCCTTCCATTTGTGCAATCGTCCAACGTACCCCTTCAATAAACGCATTACACCAGTTAGTTAAATCCGTAATGTTCAACCACGCCGCGAGTATGCCCACGATCAGAACTGGAATCACAAGCCACGTAAACAGTGGCATGGCAATCAAGTTCGCTATATCAACCATCATCACTTGATTAGCGCGTTGTTTAATGATGGTTGCATCGCCCTGGCCGACATCCACGAATGTCGCAAAACCACCCGGTAGCAAATTAGGCAACAACAGCATAATGCAGTAAACAGTGCCTAAAATGCCCAATAACCACCGCCGTCGAACGGCCAACCAAACTAGCGTGCCGATTAAAACAATCGCGCGATAAATTGTCTCCACTCGTACTAGTTTTAGAAAATGCGGCAAGTTACCAATATGATCGACATCCTTGTGAGTCAGCACTAACTGCTGAATTTTAGTGATACCGTTACCTTTTAGATACTGCGCTAACTGTTGCGCTTGAAAATCCGTCTTGCGGGGCGCCGCCCAATCAGGTTGTGGCAACTGCAATTTACCCCCGAGCATTAAGTGTTTTCGGCCAACGTTCACGAGCAATGCAATCGAATCCTCATTTTCGCCAGTTCCCGCTTCGAATGGATGCTGTACCGTTGTCCATTCATTTAGGCGCATGCCAGTGCGAACTTCTCGCACTTCAGTTATTCCGATATAAGGCGCAACCAATCGTTTGTATGCGTCAGTCTGTTGCATCCCCAACGGCAACGTTTCTTTGTTCGGATGACCAAATCGATTATTCACACCAGCAGAAACAATACCAATTTGTGGTTTTAACGCGTGCACAAATGACGGTGCGGTACTCGTTTTTGAACCGTGGTGTCCTAGCTTCAGAAGTTCCACTTGTCGGAATTGGTTGTTCCGGATAATTCGTTCCTCACCGGCCTGGTCTAAATCGCCCGTCACCACATCTTTCAGCGTATAAGCCATGCCCACGCCTCCTCGTTTTAATCGTATCTCTACTGTATCATGTTGCCTCCTGAACGTGAATAGCTACTTGATTTCAGCTTGCCACCAATCTCGATTACCACGCCAATGGTACTGCAGCATGCCGTTTTCAGCTGTATTAAACACTGTCATCCCCGCCTCCTTTGTCGTTGACACAAAAAACGGTACTGACCGCGCATCATCTACTGCAATACCCAACGCCGTTTCACGCATATCAAATTGTGCCAAGTTCAACGTGCGATCTTCATCTGGAATCAGACTCACAAACGCCGCACGAACTTGATCAAGCAAATATTGGTCTGTACCTTGAATTAGGTAGATTGGCTGCAATGTTTGCTTTGCAACATCTTGTTGTGCCTTCTCTTTCAGTAACTTAACAACCTTCTTGCGACTATCCAGCTTCTCGTATGGTGCAAAAATCACTAAGACCGTCTGTGGCTCTGGGTGTTCAATGTAGGCCAATAAATCTTCGACGTGATGTTCCAGCTTAGTTCGTGGATTTTCACCGGTCAGGAAGTAGGCATCGTCAATAATTACGACACGTCGGTCACGCTCGTCAATCTGCTTCGTATCGTACGCATAAAGCATCAACTTATCAAGTTCAGACATAATTTGCGTTAACGACATATTCGTTAAACGAATTAGCAGTTGCATGGCAGGTCCAGACATTTCAAACCCGCCTTGGCGCAACTTATCATTAATCATGTTTCGCACATCTTTTTCAGTCAAATCACCAAAGGCCAAGTAAGCTTGAGTTGATGACTTCACCTGTAACAACAAGCGGAATTGTCCTAACAACGCTGCGTGCAATCGCAATGGTGCCTCACCACTCTCGACCAATTCGTGATACAACTCCACAGCGCGTGTTAACTTGCGGTTCAACAACGCATTAATTAAGTCGAAGATATTTTCGCTCAACGTACGAGTTACCAAGGCATCAACAGCTTAATCAGCTTGGTAACGCAACACGAATAATTCAAAGAGCAATTCAGGGTCACGTGCCGTTGATTTCAGCTGTTCTTCCATATCCACTAGCCCCAGATAAGCCTTGGCTAGCGCGGTATAACTGAAGCGACGTACCGTTTGACGGCCAAGCTTCACACGGTATGGATTCACTTTCAACATTGATGCCGTACCAGACTCACAGTGCGAATTCCTTGATGATTTCATTCTTGCGTTGTGCAGAAATAGCCATGTTGGATATCCACCTTTCTTAATATATAGTCGCCTAAAACAACGTAGGACGACGGTGAACCGTCAAACATCGTAAAAGGTCGTGTGCTTTTGCACTTCAAATATAATACTAAACTTTCTAACTTGATGCAAGTAGAAATCCTATGCAAGGGATCAACTCACGGTAACGTTGAACGTCGTTGTCACGCAAGTAACGCAACAAGTTACGACGGTGACCGATCTTCTTCATCAACCCACGTTGTGAGTGGAAGTCGTGCTTGTGCTCTGACATGTGTGCGTTCAATTCGTTGATGTCGGCAGTCAAAACTGCAACTTGAACTTCAACTGAACCAGTATCACCTTCGTGAACTTCAGCAGCCTTACGGAACTTCTTCACTTCAGTACGGTATGCACTCAATTGTGAGATGTTACGCTCGCGTTGCACCTTGTTCAAGCGGGCACGTTGGATTGATGACTCAATAATTGGCATCGCTTTTCCCTCCGATGATAAATGTCAAAATAACGTACGTTGTTAATGTAAAAATTAACGACGCAATCCAAGCTTTCCAACAAAAAAGACCAACACCCGAAGATGTTGGTCTTTTTTCAGTTTGCTATCGCAAGTAATAAATTACTTGTTCAACAAAGCTGCCAAACGTGACTTGTCACGTGAAGCCTTGTTCTTAGCAATCAAGCCCTTTGATGCGGCACGATCGATAGCTGACGTAGCGTTAACAAACAACTCTTGCAAGTTGTCTGCACCATCCTTCCAGTTTCGATAACACCAGAACCATGTCAGTCAAATTTTGTTGTAGTTTCTCTACTTGCTTCGTAGTCTCTTCAATCGCAGACCTCAGAGCTTTAATATCTACTTCTTTCATCAATATCACCTCTTATACCACGAGTATACGACCCACGAATCAGCAATACTAACATAAACTCTCACCCAAACATATCTGTAGACCTTTCCGGAGAGCTTCGGTAAAACTATCCACAAATTCAGTGTAATCGATGTGCTCAACTTCTTGATCCGAAAACGCATCATCTACTGAATTACTACGTTCTGCGTAATCTCCTCCGTACACTGTGATTACTAGTTCACCTGCCGTTACCGCCTCAGCCACTGTTTCATATTTATTTTGTTCAGGGAGCGTTCCTTGTAGTAACGGTTCAAAGACATGTTGTCTAGTGAATGTATCCCCCGTTAAAACCGTCACTTTACCGGCTTTCTGTCGTCGAAGAATTATGCTAAATAATTCTTCAGAAATTTTATTTTTACCAGCATACATCTGAACATTACCAAATTCCGCCACTGCAAAAGATGTTAACTTCGACTTGAACTCATCCGTCGCTTGCGCGACCGCCCCAATCATCATTTGCTTGCGCTACTTGTAAGCCAAATTCAATTAATTTAGCGCTAAGCCACCACGAATTCCTTAGTTCAATTTCTTTTGCAGAAAGTTTCCCAAGTTTACTATTTAAATCTCTTTTTTGGAGTTTATGCATAAAACCACCTATTTCAAAGTCACAGTAGCTGACCGATTAATTGCTTGAGAAACCTGTTTTTCTGTCTTTAGCAAATGAATCAACATAGGCCCACAAGTCATCATGCGGTATCAAAACCCATCTACGATCATTCTTCCTTAGCGGGAATGCCATCAACAATCCTTTTCCCAGATATTTGCGTTCGACATCCAAACGACCTTTGACTTGAATTCGATAAGTATCAGTCTGATTGAATGCGATTAAATCAAGTATTTTATGAACACAGCGTCAATCTGACAAAAAGGATTCACACGTCTTAATACAAAATAAAAACGCCATCTCTGGCGTTTAATCTTCTGCCGGTTCGATAACCATTGGTGGCACAATACTCATTTCAATTAAATCAGGCACTCTGTCGAGTCCTATCCCTTGTGAACTCCAGGCTCCGTGAACTTGAACATATGACTAAAGTTTTCAGATTGCGTCGGTGGTGTTGACGGTTCCAAAAAATTCCCGGAGCTTTCGAGTGCTAGCTTTAGTGGCATATAAAGTACGTCAATGGTAATTATCACTGAAAATATCATTGTTATAACGATACCTAAGGCAAATTTGAATTTCATTTCCTGATCCCCTTATAGGTGATTCAGTTTAGCATTCAGTTTTTGCTGCAATATTTCCGACACCTTTCGCCCTAGAATCACAATCAAAATCGGCGTCGCCCAGAAAGCAACAAAACTGCTAATCACAAACCTAGTTTGCATTTCGATACTCTCTTTGCCGATTGATTTTGTGATGATGATATTGATCACCGTCAGTATGATTGGTGGCACAATCTCAATTAACAATAGTTTCGCGAAAAAATTGATGTCTTCACCGACGGTAACTGCGTACATGTTCTTTCCATTTTCACGTACACCACCGAACGGCATAATACTTAATGTCGTAGCCATAATGTTCCTATTCTCGTTATATTTCACGGGTCAGCACAACCCAAACGTTTGTATGATTTACTAACAGTTTACCACACAATGCGTACCCTACCAACAACGAGAAAATTATATTAGTTCTGATCCGAAGACCGGCACCTTAACCTCACTCAACAAGTAAGGCAATGCCCCAATTGCATCCGCGTGTCCGTGTGTCAAAAAGACACCGGCAATCTTATCTGCGTTCTCTACCAAGTAGGCAAAGTCAGGAATGACAACGTCAACTCCTAGCAAATCGCTTTCTGGGTACTTCAACCCTGCATCCAAAATAAAATCACCAGTGTAGACAACTTGTCCTTCTGGCGTTTCAATTACAATTCCAAGAGATTCTGGAATCGTGTGTGTCGTCTCAAAGAATGAAACGGTCACATCCCCAAAAGATACTTCTGAGTTACCACGAACCACGTGGTAATCATCAAACCCCTTTGCTTCAGGCTCTGCTTCCACAGCCAACTTAGCCAATTCAATCGTTACGATAATACGACCCTCAGTGTGACCGCGGAACGTATCCAAAACGTAGCTACCCAATTCAGATTCATGGGCTGCCAAACCATAGCTAGCTGTACCTGCTGCATCAGCAAGCAAAGCGATTACCCCCTTGGCACCAATTTGTGCCAAACGTGCCAAATCAGTACGGTAGTATGGCAATGCCGTTGTATCAATCTTAAATTTTGGCTCCAACTTGCTCAAGTTCTTCAAAGAAACAAATAGTTCGTTTTCAGGCATTGGCAAGTGCAACTTCTTCAAACGCAAAGCAGTACGTACAACCTTTTCCAAGTCGTTTCCAGAAATCACAATCTTACGACCAACCTTGAAGGCTGCGTCGATAACTTGTTGGATACGTTGGATGTTTGAAGCGACTGCAGCCTGCTTAACCGTTGCACCGGCATGGAACAACATGTCACGCGTACGTGCCACGTAACCTTCCATGGCCGTTGAAGGCGTCGTCGTAATGAATACCAAGTCACCTTCTTGAATTTGGATGTTGCGATCATCACCTTGCGCCATGCGTTGCAAGTGACGAATCGGTTCACCCATCTTACCCGTTTCAAGGATAACCGTCTCACAGCGAAGGTTGTCACCCTTAGCAAGCAAGAAGACGTGGTTATCATCGTAACCAACTTGTTCAGCAGCCTTGTAAGCTGCGTTCAAGACACGGTACTCACCTTGCACAGGGATAACATTCTTAGGCTTCAACAAGTTCAACAAAAGTTGGAAATCTTCCTTAGATGCGTGACCTGAAGACTTCTTATCCGTTGAAATGCCACGTGAATCAATCTTTGGCTTTGAGATAATCTTCTTTTTCTTACGATCAATCGTCACAACGGCGATGAAGACACCGTCTTCTGACAAGATGCGACGGTCGTTCAAAACGATAGAACCGATATCACCGACACCAGATCCATCAATCATTGTTGAGCCAACCTGGATTGAGCCACCCAAGTACATTTCTTCGCCATCAGCTTCCATGATAACTGGCAAAATCACTGGCTTACGACGCGTTTGCTCGTACAAGAACTTACCCAATGCATCGCGAACAGAGTTCTTAAGGTTACCCCAGTCGAATTCCTTAGCGTTCTTGATACCTTCAGCGACGGTCGTTTCAACCAGGTCACCAGCCTCGCGAATCAAATCACGTGACGTCTTCACATAAACGAATGCGACCTCCGCTCCATTTTCAGCTGGCTTAGCAGGTTGATTATTATTATTCTTAGCAGGCGCTGGCTTGTTAGCGTTTGCGTTCTGCTTCTTCTTTGGCTTGTTGTTTTGCTTTTGTGACTTGTTTGCTTCAGGAGCTTCAGCCTTCTTAGCGTTCGTCTTGCTTGCTGAGCGCTTGCGACGACGACCATTTTGGTTTTGATTCTCATAGGCTTCTTTTCCCTTTGCTAATAGTAGCTCATAGCGCTGTGTTTGTTCTTCGTTCATGATGCATCCTTCCTAACAAACAAGCGTCGACCCGTTAGAATCGACGCTTGTGTTTTATTCAGCTGATGGTGCTGATTCACCTTGCGTTGCCATTGGCTTACGACGGCGTGGACGGCGCTTCTTTTTCTTTTTCTTTAATGCCACCGTGACATATAGTTCAGCCAATTCAGCACTTTCTAGATATGAATCAATGAATTCATCCGCAAACAATTGTGCCGTCTTGAACTGACCATCGGCTAATAACACACGGGTAATCAATTGATTAAGTTCTGGCGTTTGTTGGAAATCATACGCTTCATCAAATGCATCTAGTGCTGGACCGAATGCTTCAGCCGCAATCAAGCGTTCCTTTTGATTGATAGCATCCCCATCACTCAAATGATAGAATTGGCGCGCAATTGTATTTACTGTCGCCTTTTGTTCTGTTCTAAAGGTTTCTTCGGCCGTCTCAATCTCTGTTGTTAATGGTGTAGCAACATCTGGTGCAACCCAGGTTACAAATTCTCGCGCTGCGATAAATTGTTGCAGTGGCATTTCATCTAGTGATTGCAGGTCCTTTGGCACGATTGTCATTACCTTTTCGTCTAACCAGGTCATGTCTACCGACTCAGTTACCTGCAAACGACGCAACTTATCCAAAACCGTTACCCGCGCAATGGCTGGCAGGAATGGATCGACCAATGCAAAGCGTGCACCAACCAGGTATTCGCGTAATGGCAGCTTTACCGGCTCCGTTGGGGCATTTCCCCCCATTGCTTCGGCCATTAAGCCTGCTGCCCAAGCACGTGGATTCTCAACAACCCGATCAATCGCTGGATAAGCAATCATCAACATTAAACGTGCTTGTTCAACTAAGGCATGTACCGTAGCTAGGCCAAATTCATGTTCATAACCCGATAATGTCGCCACCACCGTTTGGAATCATTCCTTACAGAACTAAAACAACTTGGTGCGAAAATCTTTGTAATTTCTCTATATGAGACTGGAATTATTATATATAACTTGGCGATTTTTGTAAATATTTTTTACCTAAATTCGACTATCAATTTCAAATTAGTTTTTTTAGGGCATTAATCCCATCATTTCTTGCCCTAATTTCGCCCGCCAAGATTGTTGCTCTCCAATCCCTTGTCAGCCAATACCTTTGAGATAGCGGCAGTCAAAGTAGTCTTACCGTGGTCGACGTGACCGATAGTTCCAATGTTAACGTGAGGCTTAGTGCGCTCGAAATTTTCCTTAGCCAAAAGCTTGTCCTCCTAATATTCGCATGTTAGCCCTTAAATGGGCTAACCCTTATTGCTTAAATAGTATTATACTCAAGCAACAACCAAGATAGCACCGTCCATTTGGGCAGCACCAGTGATCATGTTCTTAACGTAGTCCGCGTGACCAGGGGCGTCGATGTGGGCGTAGTGACGAGCTTCCGTCTCGTACTCGATGTGAGCAGTGTTGATCGTGATACCACGCTCACGCTCTTCAGGAGCAGCGTCGATAGCAGCAAAGTCTTGTTGCTCACATCCGCGGATAACTGGAATATCATCCCCAGGGAAATCGTACTCTGACAACAATTCACGAACTTCCATTTCAACCAAGTCAACCAACTCTTCGTCGTCAACCAAGTCAACCTTGTTCAAGAACACAACCAAGTAGTCAACACCAACTTGGCGAGCCAACAAGATGTGCTCACGAGTTTGTGGCATAGGACCGTCAGTTCTCAAGTTAACAGTTCCACGGTCGATACGACCTGAAGCAACAGTACCACGACCAGTGATCGTAAATACGTCTTCGACAGGCATCAAGAATGGCTTGTCAGTGTCACGCTCTGGCGTTGGAATGTATGAGTCAACAGTGTCCATCAACTCTTCGATAACCTTAACTTGTTCTGGGTCACCTTCCAAAGCCTTCAAAGCTAACTTAGTGTGCGTTTGGATTGAACCAGGCTTAGCCAAAACTTGACCACGCTCGATTTCCTTACGATCAACACCACGCAACAATGCACCGATGTTATCACCAGCTTGACCTTGTTGCATTGACTTACGGAACATTTCGATTCCAGTAACAACAGTCTTACGAACGTCTTCGTGCAAACCAACGATTTCAACTTCATCGTTTTCGATGGCAACTGGTGCGATCAATTCGATATCGAATGTTACGTTGTCACCAGGCATAACCATTTCAACGCCTTCTGGCAATTGAACTACACCCGTAACGTCAGTCGTGTGGAAGTAGAATTGTGGACGGTAGTTAGTGAAGAATGGCGTGTGACGGCCTCCTTCTTCCTTAGTCAAAACATAAACTTCGGCCAAGAGAGACGAAAGTCCCAACAATATGCCTGGGTAAACAAAAAGAGAGTTATGACATACGAATATGTCATAACTCTCTTTTTTTGAGCAGCCTAAGCTACATTGGAAAATTTTACGTTAACCGTAAAATTAGTCCTTGATTTCTGAAACAGTTCCGGCACCGACAGTACGTCCACCTTCACGAACCGTAAACTTCAATCCCGTCCCCAATGCGCTTCCTTACCCATCTCTGCACCAAATGCAAAGGTGGCTGCTTGTTCTTCATCCGGCATGGCATCAATTAACTGCCACATCTTCTCAAATTGCCGTTCCGACGCAGTTAATAGCTCTGCTTTTGTCTTCGGTCTCGCCATGGTGATATCCCCCCAGTACCTAGCATTTACCGTCAGAATACCATTCACCATGACCTTCGCATCTGTTAATGTGGTCTCTTGATGCTTTTCCCAGAAACCAACATTCATCTCACCGTACGTTTTCCAATTATAAGGTGCCGGTAAAAATGGTTGCTGATCGCCATTTAGATTGGCATTCACCCACCGCAGTAGTAGCTGGTGCCATTCATAAAGATGAACCAACACATCTCGGATATTCTTATCGCCTACCAGTCATTACGCCTGGTAAGTTTTCTGATGTGCTTTAAGCTTCTTTATTGCCCACTCATAGTGTGCGACTGTGGCTGAAATACAATAACTAGCTAGCGTCGTGGTCCCAGTCCATGAGAAATATTGTTTGGTAAACAATGCTTCATCAGAAAACTCTGCTATAAGTGCCATTACTTTGTCATGACTGTCATGTATGGGCTGCTTCGATACGTGCGACACGATCAATTTGCTCATCACTAAAGAATGGTGCTGCCAAATAAATTTGCATTGTTTAAAGCTCCTCTTCATTGAAAAAAGTGTATAAGCTACTCTATCACATTTGCGTTGGTCGTGAGCAACAAAATTTGCAGAAAAACGGCTCTTGAATTCATGTGAATACCAAGAGCCTTGTCTTACCTGCTTCAAAGGCTGTACCTGAATCAGCATCATCATCACGGAAATCAGCAACAACAACCAATGCGTCAGCGTCCAACACTTGTGTGACATCACGACGGAATACTTCTGCAGCCCATGCTGGCGTGTATTCTGGGTTATCTGTCTTTTGGTGGTGGCGTGGTGAGTAGAAATCAGTCACCGTTGGGTTAGCCTCTTAAAACACGACATTTTTCCGACAAAAACGAACTTAGAAAAGTTGACCTTCAAACTTTGACTCTGGGTAGTTCTTAAAGTCATAAGTTGCCAAATCTTCAGCCTTGTTAACGAAGGCCGTCAATGACTCCGTCAACATCAAGTTAGTCTTGTAGTCCGTCTCTTCGACCATGATTACTGGCTTCTTCAATGACCATGCCGGGCGTCGATACCCTTTTCGTATACGTCAACAGGAACTTCGAACTTGATCGTTCCCTTGTTGCCTTCACCCTTAGTGAAAACTGCGTTTGCCATGTTTATTCCTCCAATAGTCACCGGTTAAAGACCGACGACATATATTATCTTTACATACTTTATAAGTTTACCGGAAAAACCGTTATTTGGCAATAAATGTAGGCGCTCTGCGTCGATCTTTGGTTGACCAACAGTCGTAACACCTGCTTCAGCAACTGCATCAGCAAATACATCTGGCAATACAACGTTCAAAGCGTCTTGGTACAATGACTCTTCACCGTACATTTGGAAAAAGACTTGCTTAGGCATCTTACCCTTACGGAAACCAGGAACCGTAATTTGCTTCTTAACGTCGTTAAATGTACCGTTCTTTGCAGGAGCGTCAACCAAAACCAATTCTGCTTGACCTTCTTGCAAACGAGTGATTTCAGCGTCCAATTCTTCATCAGAAACAGTAACGTCTGATGCAGGAACCTTAACACCCTTGTACTCGCCCAATTCGATTTCTGGTGCCAATTCAACTTCAGCAGTCAAAACCCAAGCTTCACCCTTGTTCATTGGTGCCAAGTCAGCAGCTTGGTATTCTTCTGGGAACGTTACGTTAACGTTAACAACGTCTTCGGCCTTGGCACCAACCAATTGGTCTTCGAAGCCAGGGATGAATGAGCCTGAACCCAATTCAAGTGAGTAGTTCTCACCCTTTCCACCGTCGAACTCAACACCGTCAACTGAACCAACGAAGTCGATAACAACCGTGTGAGCTGCGATAGCTGCGTCTTCCTTGGCATCCTTAGCTGCGTCTTCCTTAGAAGTCGTCAAGCGAGCCTTAACCTTGTCCTTCAATTCTGCCAAAGTTTCAACTTCTTCGTCGATGTCCTTTGCGAACTCGTCGTCCAAAGCTGGAACTTCCTTAGCCTTAACTTCGTGCACAGTAACAACGAACAAAGCGTCCTTACGCTTTACACGACGCTCAGCACCTTCTTCGTATTGCTTGTGCAAATCATCTTCTGATGAACCAGTGATTTGGTAGTACAACTCTGGTGAGATACCTTGTTGTTGCATTGAAGCAAAGAATTGGTTCATTTGACGGTGAACGTCTTCGTGAATCATTGAGTCAGGAATTTGACCACCTTCAACAGATGCGTTGTCAACAAAAACAGCGTTATCAACAATCATGTCAACAACTTGCTTGATAGCAATGTCGTGTGACAACATGTCGTCTGACAAAGCACCGCGAACAGCAGCTTCGTCCATACCGTATTGGTCAGCCAATGACTTTACTTCAGCAGCAATGTCGTCAGCTGATGGCTTGATGTTTTCTGCCTTAACAATAGCTTCCAATACCAAGTTCGGTCGGTTGTATTAAACACTGTTCAACCTCCTGTAAGTTTTTAAACGTTAGACTAAACGTAAGTTACCTACTATTGTACCAGAGATTTTGTGTTTTTTTATACGATATTCTTAGGACTTATATAGTGTAACACTGCAAAAAGAGGTTAGACTCGAAAAAGTCTAACCTCTTTTGTTTAACGTTTAATTGAATTAAGCTTTAAGTTATCAACAATTTCACGTGGTGTTTTCAAAGTCAATGTGCGCTCCAATGCATCTTGTTGCAAATCTTCATTAATAATATCTTGTGCCAAAGCCACACATTCGTTACAAATGTATACGCCAGGCCCTGCGATAAGCTTCTTCACTTCAGTAGAAGCCTTACCACAGAATGAACAGTAGGCAATGCCGTTTGAATTGAATAGCTTAGCCATTGATTGTGCGATGTACGTCTTACCAGACCCAGTAGGTCCGATCATGGCGATGTTTGACTTTTGCAGTTCAACACCTTCAGCCCCAGTTTCGCCCGTCAACATCGCGTTAACTCGCTTGTAGTGGTTGTAGACGGCAACTGCAAGAGTACGCTTAGCTTCGTCTTGTCCGATAACATAAGAATTGACGTCTCGGGTAATTGAAACGTTTTCGGCCTTCTTGGCAATCTTGTCAATTTCGTCGATGTAGATGATACCAGTTTCAGCACGCTCGACATCGTAGTCGGCGGCTTGGATCAACTTCAAAAGAATGTTTTCAACGTCTTCTCCAACGTATCCAGCTTCAGTCAAAGTCGTGGCATCCGCAATTGCGAATGGCACGTTTCCAATAACCTTCGCACCAACACGCTCCTTAACCATTTGTTCAATACCCGCAAAGGCACCACCGACGATGAACAAAATGTTCGTCGTATCGATTTGAATGAACTCTTGGTTAGGGTGCTTACGTCCTCCTTGAGGTGGAACGTTAGCAATCGTACCTTCTAGCATCTTCAAAAGGGCTTGTTGCACACCTTCACCAGAATTAACCAAAGCGTTCTTAGGCTCCGTCAAAATACGAACCAAGTCATCTTCAGTCAATTCTTCCAAAGCTGTCAAAATTGGCAAACGGCCAATGAATTCTGGAATCAAACCAAAGCTCATCAAGTCTTCAGGCACAACTTGTTGCATGATTGACTTGTCTGACGTGTTGAATTGTTGCGTCTTTGAATCCGTTCCGAAGCCTTCCGTAATAATAACGCCATTAACGTCATCACGTGAAGGCACGTCGAACATCACGTCACGCATCGTTTCTTCGATGATTGAACGCAATCCACGGGCTCCCGTCTCACGCTCGATTGCCAAGTGAGCCATTGCCTTCAAGGCTTCAGGCGTGAACGTCAAAGCAACACCTTCTAGGGCCAACAAAGCTTGGTATTGTATCAAAACGTTCGTCAATGATGACTTACCAACGTTTGAACGACCAACAAAAGCCACCTCTGGCAACCCATCAGTTGGGTATTGGCTCGCACGAACGGCAGACATTACCATTTCGACATTGTGTACTTCCATGATAAATCCTCCGTTAAATTATGCTTGTTCAGTGACCAATTCAGGTTGCTCGTGGTTCAATACGGCTACAATTCCCTTCAAGGGCTCACGTGTACGCAAGTATTCACCGATCATCACAGCAAATTCTTCACGGGCCTTCTTTGACACCTTGGCATAACCGTAACCAGGCACGTCGACGAAGAAAATTTGATCCTCTACCTTGTAGAAGTTCAATGTTTGCGTCTTACCTGGTTGTGATGACGTACGAGCAAATGACTTGCGGTTGATCTCAAAGTCAGAAACATCGGGGTTGAATTGCAACCCACGCTTGATGTCAGCTTCAGCCTTGTTCCACTTACCGCGTGAAATCTTGTCGGCCTTCGTTGCAACAACAAGCACTGGCAAGCCAATGTCATCTGACGTCAACCAGTTGTACATCTCGATGTCTTCCTTAGAAGGCATGTGACGGGCATCAACTAGTTGTCTTATTTCATCAAATTTGCATCTGAAAACGGTTGCAATCTACTGTTTTTACATACAAAAAATACCCATGCCAATAAATGACATGGGTATAATTTTTTAGTCTTCGTAATCTTCAGGATTGAAGTCCGTACCATCTAGCATACGAGCTTCTAGCCAATCCCAAACATTGTCCTTACCATACTTCGTTTCTGATGAGAAAGTGCCAAGTTGCGCAGTCTCCGTCCAATTGATTGTCTTATATGTGGCGGCTTGCGTTGCCGTTGGTACCACGATTGATCCCAAAATTAGACTTGCTGATGCAAGTGCTGCTCCCTTAACTACTTTATTCATACTCGAATGCCCTCCTAAACGATGACTAAATAGTACCGCCGAGCGAGGGTGAATTCAAAGAATAGCAGCCGTCAATGCATCCCCGTTCGACCACTTCAAATTTGGACGAAGCTTGAAAGTATATGTCAAACCATCATCTGACTTTTCAACTGATTAAGCCAATGCCAATTGTGGTGTGCTGTTCTTATCATTGCGGTACAAACCATCCCCAATGGCTTGCATGGCATCAAAATCAACGGCAGCAGACGACTTTGCTTGGTCCATCGATTCCAACTGTGGCATTGGCTTATCGAGCGTGACTTCCAAAGTCGTGTCGTCGAGCGCCTTTACACCCAAATCATCCAAGTTCTTGTCCTTACCTGACTGAATGTCATCCGCACCCTTAATCCCTGAAAATAGGTATGCATACGTTGACGCCGTCTTTGGATTATTAGTACGTTGCCAACCATAAACAAAGTCGTTAATCTTAGGCGTTTTAACTGCCTTGGCATCCCAGTATTGCTTGTTCTTCACCAACGTATACTTGTTGTTCGAACCATTCCAACCCTTCATGACGAACGGACCAGATGACAACGTATACTTAGACGTCGTACCGTACTTGCTACCGGCCTTTTCAACGAACGCCTTATTTTGTGGGAAGAATGGTGCCATCGTCAAAATTCGAATTTTCAGGTTCTGGTAGACCGGATAATTCTTTTGATTGAATTCGACATAAGCCGTTGTGGCTGATGGAATCACCTTGTAGGCCTTTGAGTTCTTTGACGCAGTGACTTGGTCAGGCGACAAGTTCGTGAAGTCGACGCTACCAGCCTTGTACAAGTTATAACCAGTGTTTTGGTCCTTAATCGCTTGCACCACCCCTTCCTTCATCAACTGTTTTGCCTTGGTCTTGTCATAAGCAATTGCACCAGGCACAGCTGCTGACTTGGCGAAATCTTCACCCGTGTTCGGATCCTTGGCCAATTTGGCCGCTGTAAACGTTGTAGCTGGTGTTGCCGTTCCGGTCAAAATCTTATTGGCCAATGTCTTACGATCAATGGCATATGACATGGCTTGGCAACGGTCAATCACCACTTGGAACTTCTTAGCTTCGGACAAAGCCAAACGTTGCTTGAATGGCACCACCTTGATGGTCACCTTCACGTTATCCATTTTTTGCCATTGCGCTTGGATAAACTGGGCCATACGCTTTGAAGCATCTGTGTCATCAGCCAACAATTGGACGGCTAACTTCTTTTTACCAGTCTCTTTAAGGGCGACACCAACTTGCTTTTCGATTTGTTGCTCAGCCGTCTTGTAATCTTCGTAACGCTTGTTAGGATCGTTCACATCAGTTGTCTTGGCAGCGTTCACGGCGTCATCATACGTTTGGTCACTCCAGCTACCATAGTTGAAGTCTGAATTCGTCGTGGCCAAATCCAAGAATGATGATGGATCAGCATAGTCAGCGCCATGTGTACCATGCTTCGCTTGCATTATCGTTACCTACTTTCTACGGTAGCTGAGCCCTCTTCTCGGTACCAGTATACCATTTAATGCGAGTTACTTCTTGTAGGCCCACTTCCAGTCATATGGTGATCCAACTGGGTTCAACACCACATTCTTAACTGATGGACGCATCAACGTAGCAGATGATTGGTAGTAAAGTGGATTTTCATTCACGATGCGCAATTCCTGTCCATCACGCGTCAGAAAGTCACCGCACGCCCCCATGGCAACTGACCAAGGTGCATTAAGCATCAAGGTGTTTTCTTCACGTGCATCCCAGTGAAGTAGCCCTTGTTTGAACGCATCTTGCACCCAAACAGCTGGTGACATATCATCAGAAATTTGCCAGACATCCACAATTGTGTGCTTGTGATTCAGCAGCTGTAATCGTGATTTCTTTACCTAGAATTTCGCCTTTAAAACGTGTCTTTTCTGCCATGTTGTCTTTCCTCTTCTTGTTTATTCATAACTACCAGTATAGCAAAAAAGCGCTGATATTTCAGCGCTTTCCGGTCGATGCTATTGATTATCGATTACCTGATAGTCTTTTTCGAATTCACCGCCGCTAGAAGCAATACTGCAATAATAATTGACAGCAAGTTCATTATTCAGCGTGGTCCTTCTCGGCTTGCATCTTCAATTGGTCTGACAAGGCGTTGATAGCCAACAAGGTTAGGAGTTGGTCATCTGACAACTTGGGTGCCAATTGCTTCATTTGGTCCAATTGTTGGTTAGCCAATTCAAAAACAGCCTTCATCTAAAAATTCATTGGCTTTGTCAGAAACAAATTCCGGTACCCCATTGGCCGCCCAACGTGCTTGTACCGTCATCAAAAACGTTTCGTGAATCCAGCTTCCCAAGCGGTGTGACATCAAGACAGCCACTGCGTAAACCACAAAACGACCACCCAATGACAATAAACTGCGGACGAAACCTAAGTATCGGCCACGTAGTCAAGGGATTTCCCATGTCTGTGTTAATTGTAAAACAAAGAAGATTTCAACGTAGACTAAAAGGCCGTAAACTAGCATTCCGGCTAGACGATTCACCGTGCCGAGCAAAGGCACATGGTTAATGAAACGCAAACTACGCTCGATTGAACGCACAATGAACGTGCCAATAATCATGATTAATCCAAATGCTAAACCGGATGAGGTATGGTCGCAATTGGGCCTTTACCGCTTCATACTCAAGGGTTGCTAAGACTTTCTTATTCATGTGTCTTAACCTCTAATATCTCTTATTAATCCCTACTGGAGAATCCACCATTGATAGATGGCATCTGAGAAGTAAGGTGTCTGATTCAAAATCCATTGGGCGATGGGTGACTGAATCATCGCATCGTGGTACCTCGGTCCCACTCAATGACGCATCAATCTTCAAACGTTGCATGTGAGGCTTAACATCCGCCAACTTTGGAATGTTAATACCACCTTGCCAGCGTAGCACCTTAGCTGCGTCTGACGTTTCTGCCAACCACGTTTGCATTTCGTTGGCATCTGCAGTTGGCAACAAGTTGCGCAACTCATTTTCACCAGCAGCCGTTGAATCTGGTGAGGCTTCATCGGTCACACGACCATCCCCATCAATCGCCGTGTTCACACGACGCGTCAAATCTTGCATGACAACCAAACGCGTGTAGTAAGGACGCAAGGCAGCCAATGGCTCACCACGGTCTTCCACCAAGTTTTCGAAGAACAAACGCATTTGTCCCGTCGTAAACAACACGCGTCCGACTTGCGCCAAACCAGTTTGTGATTGGTCGTGCACAACACCACCGAAGTGACTACGGTATTCCGTCTTAACTGGGATAACATAACGGTCATTACGGATTGTCACGATTGGGTCAGACAAATATTGTGCTGACTTACCACGTGTGTAATCTTGCATCTTTTGACGGATGGCGTTTTCCGTTGACGTGATGGCTTGGCGCACACGGTGCAATGCATAACGGGCCTTGGCGTTCACAAAGTCCAAGTGACCCAAAACTTCAGCATTCTTTTGAATGTTATCAGCTTCAGGACGCAACATAGCTGACAATTCAGCCAAAACACGCTCTTCTTCGTGACGCTCCTTGATGTAGTGCTCACGCAAACGGTTGTTCATATCAACCACATCACCGGGCTCGATGTACAACGTTTGTTGCAACAAGCCCAACGTCTTCAAGGTAATTGTCTTACCACCGGTGTTAGGACCCGTGACGATGATGGCCTTGTAATCTTCACCAATGATAATATCGTTGGCCACAGCCTTTTGTGGGTCCAACAATGGGTGACGCGCTTGCAACAAACGCACGTGGTTTTCTGGGCTGTACTCAGGCTCTTGTGCCTTTGTTGCCGCACCCAATTCATCGAATAGGACCAATGAATCAGCGTCAATTTGCTTCAAGATTTCAACGATGTTGACCATGTGTGATGAGAACGTTGACAATGATTGCTCGATTGATTGCTCATCACCGATATCAGCAAAGACTTCCTTGAACAACCCAACTGTTGAGTACTCAGCAACTGGAATGAACAAACCTGATTGCGCCATCAATCCCAACAAGAACTTGTACGTTGGACGCAACGTTTCAACATCAAATTCCATTGAGGCATTGATGGTATCAACGCGGTTGTAGCCGTAAACTTTCAACTCAGGATAGTGAGTTGTGGCAACAGTGTATGAACCCTTGGCACCAACGGCATCCAAAATTGACATGGCCAAAGCTGCTCCTTCTTGTGGATCAGTTCCGGCTATTTGACGATTTTCGATGACTTGTTGGGCCAATTGCACTTGTTGGGCCAAAACGGCGTTACGACGTTCAACCAAATCGGCAATCATGTCGTTCAATTCTTGTGAATCTTCTGTCGTCAATGAGGCAGCGGCATCAATAATGCTTTGATCCAAGCCCAAACGCTTTGAAATCTCCAAGGCGTTTGAACGACCAGGAATGAAAGCACCCTTGGCATCCATCAACTTATTTTCCTTAACGGCCACCCCATCAAGTTGCATCTTACGCAAATCAGCGATAATCTTATCAGCCTTCTTACGTGAATCAGCAACGATGTGGTTGGCTTCCTTCTTGGCTTCTTCAAGCGTACGGGCCTTCTCAGTTTCCATCTTTTCAAGCTTTTGCTCGTAATCGTTCTTGTCTTCAGCAAGCACCATCTTCAAGATACCCATCTGGACTTCAAACTTGCCGTCCTTGAGCTTACGCTTAACCGTACCTTGTTGACCGTACTCACGCACCAAAACCGTATCGCCGGCTTCAATGTTTTGGCTCTTCGCCTTCTTAGCCTTGCGCAAAACGCGGTTGTTTTCAGCTGATGGTTCTTGACGCATGGCGTTCACGGAAGGCAAGTTGTTTAGCAATGCACGGTCAATAAATTGATCCAACTCACTCATCGCAGCTTCATAGCGTTGTCCACGCAAATCAAGCGTTGCAGACGCGTTCGCACGGTTAACTGCCTTGCTAGTGTTAACGCGTGGCTTTGGCGCAGCCTTTTGCTCTGACTTCACTTCGGCAACGTTTTGCTTCTCGATTTCTCATCATTAAATTGATTATAGCAAAAAGGCTAGTAACAAGTCGTTACTAGCCTTCGGCATTATTTATTAACCTAGTTCAGCATACGTGGCACCTTGATCAGGACCCGTGAAGTTGAAGTTCTTCACGGCACGGTGTGAACGCAAGTATTCTTGCACACCTTGGCGGATTGCACCAGTTCCCTTACCGTGAATAATTTCTTGGCCCGTTAATCGGGCAATGTCTTCATTCAATTGATCAACTACCGAAATCACCATATAACGTGAAAATTTAAATTCTGCCATCAGGTCAGACAATCGTGTCACTTTATTTCTAACCATATAACGGAACACAGAAAGTCGATGCTGTTCCTGCGTTGTCCATATCCATTCCATACAAATGCCCTCAATACCACGCCTATAGATAGTGGGCGTTGAAATTCCTAAATCAAATGCCAAGTCTTCCCACGACTCAAAATCTTCGGCAATTAAGTGTTCAATAATCTGTGCTCTGGTTGAGTTTGACAAATAATATTGTTTCAACTCATCTATCGGTAGCAGATTTAACGGCGCATCAAATACAATTACATTCCCCTTTTCGATGACCAACACACCTGTTGCTATGACATGACTAATATAGTAATTAGCGGCATTTTTAATCTCATCGGCAACATCGGCCGTACGTTGGCCATTATAGACCGTTAATAAGGCAAAGGTTAGGAATCGAATATTTTCCTCCTGCCCTACTAATCGATAATCTTTGGTTATTTCGATACCCTGAACTGCAAGATTGTCTTGCACAATTGTTCTTTCTTTGTGGCCATTCCGAGCCATCAAGACTTTCAAGTGTTTTAGAAGTCGTTGCGCCTGTTCAGACATTTCAATCGTACCGTTTAGATACTGGTTGGTAAAACCGCTAGAAACGAAGTGCCGTTGTGAAAAACGATTTGTCCAAATCGCGGCCATATGCCAAATAATACTAATCTGGGAGTCTTTTAATTCACCAAATATTGGTTTTCTGGAGTCAACAGGTGTCATCGACAACCGGAACAGACATTTATAGCTCGTTTGAATGCTCTCATCAAACCGCTGCCAACATTGCTTTACAGTAGGTGTGACATCGCGCGCGGTTTGAATGGTCGAAAATAGTCCTAAACTATGCAAGATTAAGATAATAAAACGCGCCTCATTATCTAATTCCCCATCAGACATAAAGAGTGCCGTTTTCAGTTTACTAGAATCGAGTTCTTGTTTTTGCGCAAAATCATTCAATATTTCAGTGCCCAGCTGAAACGCCAGTGGGTATCGTTCTGAAAATTCTTCAAAATGTTGTAAATCATAAATCCCTGAACTAATCCCAAATGGATAGATTAAAAATTGAAATAGTGTATGCCCGACACTATACGTTAAAGGGACATCTGTTAACAGTATATCTGTTTGATTGTCCAACCTATGTGACGTCGCAATCTTCGCTTTGGTTACCGGTCCGAACTGGTCCAGTAGTAAATTTTCGATATTCACATGATTACCAAAGTCCAACACAATATTGACCTTTGGAATGCTTTGGTAAATATAATCGCCTGTTGCCAAAGCTGAGACAAGGTCGGTTTTTTAATAATGAAAAAAGCTTCATATCAAACGATTAACGTCCAATAATGAAGCTTGTTCTCATATTTAATTTTGTCGTCGCCAGGCATTAAATTTTTTGGAACTAATCCGATTAATATCTGCAATCAGCTGATTAAGATAACGATCAGATTCAATTCCTTGCCAAACGTACACTAGTTCATTAGTCACCGGTTTCCGGAGTATGATTAAGGCTGTTGCGAATCCAAAAATATAAAATCTACTCCGACTAATTAAGTTTTTTCTTGTCGACATTCGCCATCTCCTTTCGTTGACTAAAAGTAAACGATAACCATATTCGCATATTTCAGCATGGTCTTTAATAAAATTCGTTTTAAAAAAAGACCGAAAAAATAGAAAAAACTCCTATTTATCAGACATTAACAAGAGTATTTTTTCTGGTATTCCCATGACAAATGATCCAATCATCAGCATTAACACACCAACAACCAAATAAATCAATCCTAACCAGGTGATAAGTAACCCTGGCAAAATCAAACTTGAAAATATGCCTAACAGGACTAATAATGCCGTTGCGATTTGCACCACGCTGGAATAAAGACTGGCCCACCAAATCGTTAAACCAGGGTATGTACCGAAACGACTGACTGACTTTTCAAAAATCTTGTTGGCATTATATGAGCGCTGGAGATTCAAACCAGGATGATAATTCTTAGTAAATGACGCGACGTGTTGTTCATTAGCCATTAACCAACTTAAGTCACCGACAATTGTCCGACGCCCGTTCGTCAAAAATAGCGAAGCCGGAAACGCCAAGGTTTCTCGCGGCAGCCTAAATGACAAAATCAAAAACATATCATCATCTAATATATAAAGAAATTCAGATGGCAATCGCTTTTGCTTCAATACACCCGCTACTGCGTGTATCACGGCATCATATTGATTGGCATTAAACTGACGGTACTGTTCGCTGTGCGCCCATTGAATACCAGTCACGTCCACGCAAACCTTTTCGCTCTCCTTTTTCATATATTCCGTTACAAGATCTGTTTCCATCTCACGACGAATATGCTTCAATGCATCTGGTAACGTTTGGTATTTTTCAGCATTATCCTCTGTAATCAACGTATGTCCCCATTGAAATTGGGGGTTGTAATCGCCAACCATGATTTCTGACAATGCCATCTTCGTCTCATCAGTTAAACCAGTCGACAACCATATCGAAAACAACGTTGTAATCAATAGAAATTGGTGTATCATTATGCCTCACTTTCTTGTCCCCATAACTTGCACATCGTTGCTTCTACGCGGGAATAAATGGTCCATTGGGCAACAAATAAAACTGCCGCAAGTACCAAAAATACAACACTCACTACTAGCGCAATCCAAAAAAAGATATTAATCATGAAGTTCCACCTTTTCTGGTGGATAATTCAGGTTCAAGAGCGCCGTCATCGTTTGCGCAATAACAACATCTTCGTTGTGAGCTGGGACAACAATAGATATCGTGGGGTAACGCTTTAGCGGTATAATTTCCGTCTCTTTTGTGCTGTTTTTAAGCCAAAAGTGGACGGCCCCGAACAGCGTAACCATTGCCATCGATAAATCTGGCATGGCATCAGCGTCATAAACTGCAATGAATTCGCCCGTTGCCACCTGTAGGGAATCGTTCAACACCCCAGCCTTACCACCTTGTCCAGTTCGCTCGATAATGACAATATTGCGATTTTGATTCTCAGGCAACTTTTTAATACGACGCATCTCAGCCGCCGTTTGATCCGTAGAATTGTCTGAATACAACAGAGTACCTGGAATACGGCCAATCTTAAATAAATGCCAAATTACAATATGCTGGATGCGCTGCGTCACAACAATCTCTTGATTAATAAATTGTGTCAGTAAATTTTGGTCCGCATTGCGCGTCTTGTTACGACCAAAGACAGCCACATGACGCTCCGGGTCTTCTAATGCTTTACGAACCAGGAAGTACAATGCATTCCGGCCTTTAGCCCAACGTAACCGCTGATGATAGTAATCTCGGATATGCTCAGGTTCTTGCTGAAATGCCTCAGAATTATAGGCCAAAGCAATTAGCTTGCCACTCTGCATAATCTTGAATGAAATATCGGTATCTTCCGTTAACGCACCATCACGCCATCCACCAATTTCAGTCACATAATCTTTTTGGATAATAAAGTTAGTGAACGGTATCGTAATCGTTGGATTGAACAAACCAACAATGTAAAACACAACATTTACCGCAAATAAGATATCCGACAACAGAATTGCGGCATTAAACCAAAAGAAAGTCGAGGCGTAGTAAAACGTTTCAATTTTTACGCGCCAGTTACTCCGATCGAAGAGATGCTTAATATTATTAATCACCACTTGATAGTTGGCAACTGCGTGCACTGAAACCGCCATGAATAGTTGGGTATAGGTAAAGTACGACAAGAATGATAACCAGATTTGTTTGGTCGTCGCCTGACCGAACTGGGTGGACATTGCAATGTTAATCTGCAAAACATACAACAAAATCATCAAGACCCAATTAAACAATAAAATTTGCGCCAGTAAGACATTCGTCGTGCCAAAGTGTATCACGTACAACCGCTCGTTCATTATTGACACGAACATAAACCAAAATAGATGAAAACGCCAAAATAACCGCAAATACTGCCCACCATAATCTTCTATGTAATACCATTTAAACCTCACTAACTAATCATTAAACCGCTTTGTCTTAACCCAGACATTACCATTTCGATGCCAGAGACTATCGCCGATAACTTGTGCGATGTAGTTGATAATACGCAAGCAAACTGTCAAAGTCCGCTTGCTTGGCCCAACCATTACGGCCGGCACGCGCAGTAATAAGCATCCCCATTCCTTGCGCTTCAGACATTGCTACCCGGTGCTTAGACGTACCCGCATTCACATAGGTTGCCCCCGAGTGATTTTTCACGACAAATGTTTCACGCCACGTTTTATGATATTCATAACGCAAAATATCAGCTGCAATTTTTCGGGCAAGCCGACGATATTGATCGGCTGCCTTGGGCCAAGATTTAGCTGCCGTTATCAACGACTGAGCAATATACAAGTCACCATCAGTGGCACTATTTTGATCATTACGCCATTCACCTTGCTTGAGTTGCTGACGCCAACTCATTAAATACGTACTACCATACCCCGTCTGATGTTGGTCACTCAACGTCTGCAATTTATCTAACATACTATTTGAAATCTCTCGCCAACGGTCATCACCAGTCGTTATAGCTAACGCATCAAAAACAGTTGGCATCACATCAGATGAGCGCATCACATTGTAAGCCCAGCTATCTGAAGTTGCCCAATTTCCGACAGTCACCATTTTTGCGGTGTCGTTTACCAGCGTTTTTTGCTGCGCAAAGAAGTGTATCATTCGATCATTAATTTTGCGGGCACGGTCATCGGTGGCGTTGGCCAGCATCATCGGAACTCGCGCTGCGTTATAGTCGTACGTACCGTCAGCCTTAGTTGACACTTCGTCACGTTGGGCTGGTCGAATTCGATCTTTTTCAATAATAGAAAAATCTGGTACCAGTCCTACAGCAACTAGTGTTGTGATCGTTGCATCATAATAAGGTTGTTGCGCCAAAGATTTGTTTAAAATATTCTTCGTATTGCGATACAGCACTTCAGCATCTGCGTTGTTGGCGTTGGTGGCCAAATTGAAAATTGGCGCTTGGAAAGCCGATGATTCATACGTTTTTGTCGCTTGACCATTCAACTGATAACCAGGTCCATAATTGCCAAATCATAATCCGGCTTAACATCGAAAATATCCAAAATGGGCTGCAACATTTCTTGGTGTTGCCCGGTAACAACCGTTACTGGTGTCACTGTATCATCATTTTCAAGTGCCTTAATAACTGGCGCCATTTTTATGCCTTCAGGCCGGGTGCCAAAAACAGTCATTACTTTAATCATTTTTAAATCGGGTGAGTACTTATCCCACGTTCGCAACCCAGCCTCTACGTGTCCCACCGGGATGTGATGGAAAAATGCACTCATACTGGTCGCTAGTGTCGTACTGGTGTCACCATGAACTAAAACGACGTCTGGTTTTTCAGCTGTTAAAATGTCATCCATCCCAAGCAAAACTTTGCTCGTAATTTTGGCCAAACTTTGCTTAGGGTGAATTTGGTCCAAAACGGGATTTTTATAATCTTTATGTAACGTGTAATGCAAGGCATCAATCACAGTATTTCCGGTCACAAAAACATTATCTGTCTCGACACCTTCTTGAATCAAATTATTGGCACTTAATCGCGTTGGTGCAAAATACATATCTGCAATGCGATCTGTCATTTGGCGATTAATTTCTTCCGGAAATACTAGATGCACACGGTCAATATCACCCAAAATTTCAGTCGCGACTGATTGCACAGCTGGACTCAAGTGGACTGGATACACAACTTCAACTTCAGGGTTTTCAAACACGATATCCCGAATTGCTCTAAAGACACGAGCCATTGGCGCCCCTTGATTTTCTCGTCGGTGCATCGTTAATAGTACCATTTTTTGTTCGGGTGCTTTAACTGTCTGGTAGTCCGTACCAACTAATCGTAACGTACCGGCATCAACTCCCTCTGGTCGTTCAGTCGTATCTCGCAACACAAGTACCGGTACATTTAATGAAGGCGCCTCTTCTTGAATACCACCTGAATCCGTTAAGATTAGATAACTGCGGGCAGCTAAATTATGAAAATCGACAACATCTAGTGGTTCTAACTCTTAAATGAAAAACTGATATAAACACCTGGATTCGGTATGTTTTATTACGTGTTTAATAATTAAACACACTTACATCATAAACTGCTTAATAAGATGCACAATTCGTTCAGCTGTATGACCATCACCATAAGGATTCGTATTATCTGACATGTCACGATACTACGTCTCATCATGGAGGAGTCCTTCAACAGCAGATGTAAATGTAGTCCGTCAACTCATCGGGCGTCAAATAAAAGACGTCACGGTTTGATGGTCGGTTATTAACAGCTGTTGCCAAGTTCAAAACGTGTGAATCACGCAAATACTTCTCCAGCAATGCTTTGGTATCCAAATTTGCTTCTGTCATAGTTTCATTACTCCCTTTAGTTAGTTCCTTGTGGTTATTATAACACTCACCAGCAACATCCATCCAATTTGGAATTTGGTTTTCAATCAATTCTGCGACGTCATCAATTGACTTGTCCGTCAAATGAATTTCAGCCTTGTTTGATGTGACTACCCCATTGTCCTCATCAGTTGGCACCGTCGTGAACGCAACAAATGGATTAGCCTCAATTTCGGCCATCTTGTTTGAGTTGCGTGTCGTTGGCCGAATACATATGCCTAATTTGCGAAACATCCCGGAGAAAGAAAAAAGGTTGCCCGATTGGACAACCTTTCATATCAATACTTACAACGTTTCTTGTGTGGCACCTTCTTCGTTCAACAACAAAGAGCTGATCCCTTGATCACCGAAAATCTTAACTGAGCTGAATGACAACTTCAAGACAACGAAACTGTCCTTTGTGAACACCACTACCAACTTGGGCATGGTCTCTGTGACCGATCCGTCCGCCGCAAAATGCGTTGGCATGCGATCAGGTAACCGATGATACAGCATGGCACCGAATAGAATTGGCAACAGCGTGATCAACGTCGACCCAGCAATAATTCGTTTCGTAAAAGGCATAACACTCTCTCCCTATGTCCTAATACTTTTACTGTGGAACATCACCACCGTTGTGATTTGGACCCGGTAGCCGAGCGCTAAAACATCAACCATCAACATCGTTCCGACCGTAATAAACGGAATCAGGCTCGCGATAATTGCAACCGGAAAAGTAGTTAAGTGTTTATTCTTTGGGTCAGCATTCGCAAATACCAAAACAATCACATTAATGATGGCAAAAAACAATGGCAAGCAGAAAATCGGCGTGTGATTAAAGCCCGCACAGCCGAATAGCAAGATTCCGGCACCAATGAACAAGCGACCACCTAAACGATGCACCATGCGCCAATTATTGCGGTTTGACAGCGTCCAAGGCGTGCGAATACCAATCGTGTAACTGGTATCCACTTTCGGTAGCACCAAGCCGATGGCGATAAACACAATCCCTAAGATCCGTAATATCTTGAACTGCCATAATTAGCGTTCCTCCCTCATTATTTTCTAATGTAAGGTTAGTATAACGCCAAGTGTCCGATTTGTCGAATAGGCATTTAATCCCTCAAATTAACGGTTAGATTGGCGCCAAAGCAGATATGAATAGACAATTGGGACGATGACAACGATCAAAATAATGATAACCAGAATCGTTAATCGTTGGAATCGCCATGATACCAAATTCTTGCGCCGTGGCAGGGTTTTGATCAACATCCATCTTGTTGAACTTTACTTCAGGCATTGATTCAGCCACCGTTTCAACAACAGGTGATTGCATGCGGCAAGGACCACACCACGTTGCCCAGAAATCCGTCAACGTTACCCCTGTATTTGTCTCTTGTTCGAATGTTGCATGCAATTTCAGTTTCGTTCAGTGGTTTCATCATTATTGTCCAATCGTTAAAATATATGTCCATTTTACCGCAGAAAAAAAGAGATGTCTGAACATCTCTTTTAATCGTTAGGCATACTTTGCCAAAATTGCTTCTAGTTGGTGTGCTGGTGTGAAACCAGTCAAACGTTCAACCACTTCGCCGTCCTTCTTTACAAGGAGATGCTGAAGTCGCCATGCCAGGCAAAAACTCATGCAACAAGCGCGTGGCTTCAGCCATATCTGTCTTTGCAACGTCATTCATTCGTTGCACCTGTTGGAAAGCACGTTGCGTAATAGCTTGTAACTGGGGTTCCTTGCCATATTGGTACCAGTCCCCTTGATCAATTTTGGTAAAGATATCTAGCGCTGCTAAACGATGCCACCCCTCGCGACGCAAAGCCACGTTATATGGATGATGATTTGGCGTGAAGAACTGTGCATTTGGACCGATAAAGGCATGTTTACCAATTGTTACTTTACCAGCGCTGACAATTTGCAGATTGGCGTTGATGAAACTGTCCTCGCCGAGAACCAACTGTTCCGGATACTCAATCGTGTTCACCGGGAACGTGATGCCGGTTTTCGTTTATTCTTGGGTTAAATCTTTTATGACGCGGGCAGGATTACCTGCCACCATCGTGTTACTTGGCACATTCTTCGTGACAACACTACCGGCACCAACAACGACGTTATCGCCAATCGTCACACCGGGTAGGACAATCACTGAACCGCCAAACCAAACATCATTCCCAATCGTAATTGGTAAATCATACACGGGAAACTACAAGATGTACAGTATCGACAAGGTTGTTCGTGAAGTCCAAATCGAGACGGCCGACCTTATCGGTGACTACATCGCAGATCATCCGGATATTCAAATCCCACAACCAACGAACATCACCAGTAAGGGATTCGTTTGGGCAAAGACAAATTAACAACAAAACCGGCGGCATCTCAATCGCGAGATGCCGGGCGAATTGATTGTGAATCCACGTTTTCTTGAGCCAAAAGTACAACACTACAACTATGATATTTGGAGTGGTATCGATTACACCTTTGATTTCAGCCGTCCCGCTGGTAATCGCGTGACGTCGTTGAAGGTGAACAACCAACCGATGTCCATGACGGAGTCGTTTGAAGTCACGATGAACAACTACCGTGCAACTGGAATGGCTGCGACGGGCACCCACATTTCAAACACCGCGTTATTTAATGACGAAGTCCGCGGGTTGCCTAATGAAGTCACTCGTCGCGATGTCATGACAAATTACATCTATCCAAATACGCTAGTCGTTGAAAAGTTGACGGGCCAAGATATCAAGGATGCCCTCGAAATTAGTGGTCGCTATTTTGATGTCACGGCAGACGCCAATGCCCAGCTAATTGCCACGGGTAACTTCAAGGAGGAATCGGCCATTCTTGAGTTAGTCTCACCCTTGAACGACCAAGTTAACGATTGGTTGGATGCAGCAATTGGTACAGTTGGTGACAACATGCAGGTCACGAAGCACTTTGAAGCACGCTTGCATAACCACCCGTTCATTGAATTAGTGAATCAAGTGCAGGCATTGGAGCATTTGACGACTGAAAACCAAGGTTATGAGCTTTTGAAATTGCCAGGTGTCGATGCGCTGATTACCGGGCACCAACACCGTGCGATTGCTGAAGTTGTCGATGGTATACCTACCACGCAGCCTGGTTACCGGGCGGAATACGTCGGTGCCATTCAACTAGATTTGGATGAGCAATTGCATATTAACCATAACCACATCCGTGTCGGTGTGATTGGTCTAACGACGTCTTATATTCCACACTGGGAGCACCCTGATAACATTCGCGGCCTGGTTTTCAAGGATCCAGTTGCAACTGCCGAACGTTATATCGCTGAGCTACGTCCGAATGTCGATGTGCTGGTGATTGCTTATCACGGTGGTTTTTCACGTGATTTGCAGACTGGCGAAGCTGATTTGCCAATTTACAAACACTTGGCAGACACTGCCGGGTTCGATGTTCGGATTCTAGGTAATCACGAATTTAACTATGGTCGTGAGTACTTAGAAAGTGCGATGACCGGCGTAGATAATTTGTTGAACGCCAATATTTTGGATGCAACAACTGGTCAACCGTTTATCGGCAAGCCCTACACCATCATCAATCGGTCAGATGTTCACGGCTACTTCCGTGCTGATGACTTTCGCCGACCACTTTTGAATACCCGCTTAGGCTTGTCCCGTGCCGTCACTGTCATGAACGAGTTGCGGACACACGTCGCGCCGGATGACGTGGTAATTGCCATCGATAACGGCGATTTTATCCAAGGATCACCGTTGACCAACTATATTGAAAAAATGGACCGTAAGCGTCCATTTAAAGTAAGTCAATCCATTAAGACCACTAACAGGTCAAACTTGGTCAAAGTATTTCGTCCGGTAAATAACACCTTAGCGTTAGGTGCTCTAATGTATTTTAAATTAGTTACTTTTGCGGTATTCTGTTTATTAAGTAACACAAATTTTAATGGAGGCATTATCATGCATGTCACGTTGGTTTCAACTCCCATTACTGTACGTTAACGTGACATGCTCAAACCGTACTTCCACGATTGTTCCCCCATACTTCAACATAATCTTAGTCATGACTTTGCAGTCATTAACCTAACTTTCCGTTAGTATAGCATGATAATTATCAATCGAAAGAGTTTTCTTATTTTTCGTTCGTGACGTAACGGACGTTGTGCGCATAGACGCATTAAGGAATACCATCCCCACACCACGCTGCAACGCATCTTTCTTTGTGACGTCAGTATCCCCAAAATAAATCTGACCGGTCGTCGCTTGTAGCAAACCTGAAATCAGGTTCAAGGTCGTTGATTTTCCGCCACCACTTGGTCCTAACATGGCAATTAATTCACCATCCGGCAGTTCAAAATCCATATCATGTAGCACCTCAACTGCACGAGCAATCGCGACACGTTGTTGTTGACCACCTGATAAGGCACCTGGCTTTTTGTTCAGTTGATCATCGACACGGACCAATTTGGCCAGTTCCTTTGCTTTGGCTTCACGCGTCGTCTTATCAACCTTAGCCATCTTCATTGGGAAAATAATGTTATCCAACACCGTCATATGTGGGTAAAGCGCATAATTCTTTTGAATCACCCCATCATTCAACACCATTATTTTGTCGGCCACGTGCATGGCTTCGCTCTGGTCGTGCGTCACAAATACCGTCGTGATACCGGTTTCCTGTTGAATACGGCGGATTTCTTCACGCATTTCGACACGTAGACGTGCATCCAAATTCGAAAGTGGCTCATCTAGCAACAAGACTGTTGGCTCTTTTGCCACAACGGCCAACGTTGGGTGTCCAGGCACAAGACCTTGAATGGCCTCAGGACGAATACCGATGGTGGCGGCGTTGGCTGGCAAACTCAAGGTTTGACGTAGCGCATCAGCTGGTACTTCATTAATCACCGGATCACCAATAAAGCGGGCCACAAACTGGTTAGCTGGGTCTTGGTACAACGTTTGTGGTGAATCGAATTGTTGGCTTGATTTGATTCATCATGCCTATTCACCCCCTAGCGGCAAGCGAACACCTTGCGCATCAAAGGCGAATACTCCCAGCGGATTAAGCGATACTTGGTTAGTGGCAATCGTTAATTCGGTTGAGACCAACTTGTGCTCACCGAGTTTCAAGGTAGCTTGACGGTCACGACCAAATGCATGCACTTGTTGGGCTTCCTGCCAGATGGAAATCGTTGTCTTGCCATAGGGTCTTAAAGTTATCGAAGCCCACTGCATTGACCTGATTCGTGAAAAAGTTGTAGTCGGTGTAAAAACTCATCGCCAAACTTTTAATAATCGGATACAGGCTGAACACCGCAATGATCACCAGCATAGGTGCCAAATAGGCCAGTGCCTTTAAGTTGTCACGCCACTTCAATAGACCGGCATCTTTGTTGTAAATCCACCGCCAGACCATTGAGATAGCCACAACACTGGTTACGAACGGCATGAAGTAAAGGGTGCGGAAGAAACCAGCTAAACGCTTGATTTGATTCAACAACACTGCAATAACCAGCGAAATAATAATTTCAGCTGGTACAACGCCAATAACGAAAATAATCGTATTCCAAAAACGTTGCCAGCTGTTTGCACCATCAAGCATCGCGGCATCGTATAAGCGCTTGTCCACGTTATTCAGTGCCACCAAGAAGAGCAAGATGTTAAATCCCAATCCCTTCCAGATTGCCAAAATGATTAACGCCGGCATGGCATAGTGTGGATCGTTCAACCAATCAATCGGATGTACACCGACGAAACCGAGTAAGTAGTCTGCAGCAAGGCCGTACTTGTTTTGCTCATAGAACATTTGATACAAGTAGTAAACGACCGTCAGCGTACTGTGTCCAGGTCCTGGTTGACCGCCGAACAGCGCGAAAATCTCATCAAACACCTTGAACGAGCCAATCACCGCATTCACCGTCACCAAGAATGTCATTGGTGAAATCATCGGCAAGGTCACATGCCAGCCGAAACCGGTTTTGAATGCCGTCGACACCATCCAGAAGAATGGCAGCAACATCGTAATCGCGCCGAACGTCAAAATGACATAAACAACTGTTTTCTTTGCTTTCATGACGCCCTCCTAGTAGTGCACGTGCTTCTTGCTCCACCAGAGTTGGAACAAGGTGACAACCAAAATCATCACGAACAAGACAACACCAGATACTTTCTTCCCTGAGAAATTCAACTTTGCAAACGCAAAAGCTGCCAGAATGGACGTCACTAACTGGCCAACGGTGGTCGTCAGTGACACCACAACTGAGTTGACGAGATATGTTGCAAACGGTGCTGCGTGCCAGGCACGTACCCAGTTGGACCATTGCATGTGCTTCGGCAACCAGGTTGGTGGCGTTTGCAAGGCTTGGGCAGCGTAATACAATTGATCCGGCACACTGGCGAAACTTTGACGGAGCGTGAACACCGAAAAGAATGACGCCAACCAAGGCACAATCAATGCCCCATACGTGTTGACCAAATGCATTTCTGACAACGTCACGAAGTTTGGGATGATTAGCATTTCACCCGGTACCATCATCGTTGCCAAGAGAATCGTGAATAAGGGCACGCCAGAATCACTTGAGAAGGCTTGCAACCCAACTGGTAGCGTGCGCATCCCCTCCGTATTCGTGACAATCAATGGCCACATAAATGAATTCCAACTACCAATGATTTGTAATAACCCAATCGCCGTAATCGTTGATTTGGCGTTTGGCACCAACACACGCCAGAGGAATTGCCAATCACTGGCACCGTCCAAGAGTGATATTTCTGAACAGTTTAGCGGTGACAATTGCTTCTCATCACTAAACCGTCCACAAACATGCTGTGAACAGTCGGTTAATTAACCTTTAATACCTGTATTTGAAATGCCGGCAACCACGTACTTGTTCAACAACAAATACATGATGACCATCGGCAAGATGACGAACGTTGAGGCCGCCATTAATTCTGGATATATAGCGTGCCAGAATGTAATCTTCGTTGGCTTTGATGCAGCACTGGCAACCGTTGGAACCGCCGTTGCGAATGCGCCTGATGTCAATGCCAATACAGCTGAACCTGCGAACAATTTTGTCCAAGTCTTCATGTTAAAAGTTCCCCTTTTTTCCCACATAACTAACAATTAATGACTGTCAGGCATACCACAGGGCCCTTCATTCTTGGCATAGTCTGGCACTTGTGTGTAAGTTGCTTGTGCCATGTCAGGCAACGTCTTTGACTTGGCGGCTGCCATGACCTTTTGGTTCAACGTTGTGTAGTCACCTTGGGCAGTTGCGACAATCTCATACTTTGATTGCGACGCGTTAAATGCCTTGATTTGTTCGTCCAATGCTTTGGCGTAGTTTCCCGTCGTCTTTGGCACTGACAAACCGTATTGATCCAAGATTGACTTGTTGTAGAACATCACACGCACTGATGCTGAGAATGGCATGGCGTAGTATGAGCCCTTGTACTTGGCTTGTTCCAAGAATCCTGGGTAAATGTTCTTCAAATCAGCCTTTGAAAGACCATCCTTACCCTTAACTTGGCTATCCATGTTGGCGACGATACTGACCATGTCCGTAATCGTCTTAGCTGCTGCCACAGCCTTCTTTGAGTTGATGTTGACCTTACCAGAAGGTGTGACCAACTTAACCCCAGCGGCACGCACCATTGAGTTCCATTCCATATCAAATGACTTGTCATATCCCACGGCGGCGATGTTGTGTTGCTTCAAGACCTTCGCCATCTTGGCCACATCATCCCACAAGTTGTTTCCAGCTAGCATCGTCGCGTTCTTACCTTCGTATGATGGCATTACCGCCGTACCCCAGTCGAATCCATCTGGTGCGGCAGCCTTGGTTGCTGAAATACCAGCTGACGATGAGAATGACAAGGCTGTCTTACCGTTGACGAAGTTTGTCGTACCGTAAATGTCAGAACCAGCGGTCAACGCTTCCCCATTGTATGAATCTGAAGCAGCCTTCGCCAATGGGTTGGCCTTCAAGTAAGCCTTGTATGACGCTGACTTGGCGGCCTTCTTCGTAATTGGCAAGTAACCAGTAGCTTCAGCCCACTTTTCAGTTTGCTTATCAGATGCCAAGAACTTCATAAAGGCAAACGCACCGGCTTGTTCCTTCTTTGACGCTTGGGCAGTCGTGACCTATCAACACCGTTTAGTACTGTTACCGTGGTCGTCATGTTACTTGCTTTCCTTCACGATCTTTTGCGTTTGCTTTTGCAACGTATCCAACGCATCCTTAGGTGCTGTCTTCTTCGTCAACATTGCGTCAGTCGCGCTCAACAAGTCCGTACGGTACTCTTGGTAACCCAAGAAGGCCGTATCAGAGAACGCACCTGGCACAGATGAAGGTGTGACACGAAAATCGCCGTTTCCTGCTCAGTCGCTTTTTCGTCCGAAAACAAATCTGGCAAATTGGGTAGCACGCCACTCGCCAACAAATCATCTGGTCGCGTATCAGCCGGCGCAAAGTTCATGCCAAAATCCATGATGACACGCGCTTGTTCTGTTTCAAATGACACCACGTTCCCACCGATGGGCGCATCGTGGTCCGACAAGAATGCTCGCACCGTCAAATCACCAATTTCGACCGGTGTCTCAGTGTCAATCACCTTGATTTGCGCATTTGGTGCCGATTCAACGCCTTGACGAATCAACTCAACATACAACCTGGCCGACTCTGGGCTCATGTATACCGGCGTTGGCTTCGTCAAATATTGCAACGCCCCCATGTGATATTCCGTGCGACGTTGACGGGTTGGGTCAGCGTCGAATGAGAACTCGGTTCCCTCAATAAAGAACATGTCTGGTTGATGGTCATGCAAGTACGTCGTCCACGCCGTCACGCGTTCTGGGTGCCAGCCATCATAGCGAACATCCCCACTGTGCACAAAGCGGTGCTTACCGTCAGTGACTTCAAACATATAAGCTCCCAGTTCACCGAACGTCACAACATCCACGTGTCCCATCGCTTTTAGAATCCCCGCAAAGCGTGCATCCCAAACCAATTCACGACCAAAATCATGCACGATGGCTTGCAGGCGTATCAACCGCTCAACATTGCGCTCATACGGATTGATGACCACCAGTTCTTTTTGCGTCATAGCCGCTGACAAATCAGCTAGCACATTTGGGGCAATTTGCAGTGCAACCCCACGCTTATCGAGATAAGCTGCCAGCTCAGCATAACGCGGATCGTAATCACCTAGTGGCTCACCATTCATGTGCAAATAGCTGAAGCGGTCGAAATGGTCGAGCATGTCGATGTCATCAAAACGATTTTGCAACACATAATGCTGCTGGTTAGCCATAATATCGTTTAACGTCACATGCAACATCACGTAGCATTTTCAACATTATTCGAATGTAAACGTTTCACCCTTCTTAGGCAGATACGTTTCTAGTCCCATATTACGCAGCGCTTGGGCTTCACGTTCTGGCTTAAACGAATGCCAAGGCAACGTGACCTTTGCATTCACTTCCGCTGCAATGCGTAGCAAGTCATCCGGTGTGGCGTGACCACTTGCGCATGGAAAGTTTCGTAAAAATGCTCATTTTCCGCTGTCATGTTAACTCTCCTCTAACGACTAGTCAGTTGTTATTATTAATAAGTAATATTAGAACTTTTCTCATAAAAGTCAATGCCATGTTTTATGGTACTACCTTCCTTAAGATGTGACGTGAATTTTGTCCTATTTCAGTTATACAAATGAAAATGCTACGCAATAGTAACACGAATCGCCTCGTGTTCGTTATCAACCGTGTAAGCCAGGTCTTGGCCGGCTTCATCGGTCACTGACGTAATCGTCAAATACTTTTGGTGAACTGAAATTTCGGTTGCTTTTGCTTCACCAGAAATCGTCGTACGTCCACTAATTACTTTAGTACCGCGGTTCACATCAATGTACAAATCATAATGTGAAGGGAAATCAAACGTTGCCTTGGCTTCAGGTTCATCAATTGATGGGAAGGCTTGGCGCGCAAAAGTCGTTTCAAATTGCGTGCCGATAATCTGCTTCTTCTCACCGGCCACCTCATAGTATGACGGATAAATCCCCATCATCGTATCAGTCAACGGTGCCGTGTACGCAATCGTCAAAGCAGTTGGCCCAACTTCGCGTAAGGCCTTCGTGGCAAAGACACCAACTTCAACGCCACTCTTCGTACGGGTTGTCTTGCTTTGCAAATCACCGAATGCAAAGGCTACCAAGTATGTTGACATGCGGACAGTCGTCGCAAAGTAGTGCACACCATCTTCTTCACGTAGTTCCGGCATATTTGCCAACACGGTTTCACCCGGTTGCTCATCAAACTTGAGCGCCGTATTATCTGGATCAAGCGTTAAATAAGCTTCACGATACGTAACCAAGCCCCAGTTTTCCATGGCACCAGCTGAAAAATCAGGCAACGCCAATTGCCATGAGTGTGGCAACGGATATGGTGTTTGGTAGAAATCTTCATAGAATTCGATCGAACGCTTAGCAATATCAAGCGCAAAGTCCAATTCATTTGCCTTGTGGACATCATCAGTCTGGAACAATTCCCAAATGTGCCAATCTGGCTCAATCGCATCGATGGCGACATACTCCATCATGTTGGCAAAACTTTCGTTAAGCCACAAGTCGTCCCACCACTTCATCGTGACCAAATCACCGAACCATTGGTGGGCCAATTCGTGCGCAATAACAGTCGCCACCACTTGCTTCTGACGCAATGGGTGGTGCGCATCAAAGTATGCCTTCAAGCCCTTACGCAAGGCATCATCTCCAAGCAACGCACGGACCATGACCAACATACGCGCACCCTTCGCATAGACAATCGCACCATCAAAGAGAGCATCAATTTCTGCTGGATCTTCCACTTGCACGTGAACGGATTGGACACCGTCAGTCGCATCACGATTCAATGCTGCCGAGTGCCACTGACGCCCCTTTTCTTCGCCTTCACCAATGAAGAATTGTTGTTGTGACAAGGTCAATTGACCATCCACAACCGCTGCTGTGACCACTGGATAACCCGGTTGCTCCAACCACGACGTCATGATAGCACCGACATCCAAGCCAGAGGCATCACCCAATGCTTGCCATAAGTCAGCACCAGTTGCATTGCCATAAGCAGACAATTTCGTCGCATCTTGTGCCAAATCAGCCAACAACGTCTCATCATATTTCACAATGAAGTGCGAATTATTACCAACGTTCAATTGGAATGGTTGACCATTTGCCTCACGCAATTGTTGATAATCACCAACTACGATTTCATGTTCAGTCAGCAATTCTGGCACGGCTTCATAGTTACTGTTCAATGGAATCATTTGTAGTTGATGCTCTTCTTCAGAATCAGGCATCACAAACTTCTTCAAGTTATTCGCAACATCATAAAGTGTTGTCGTAACAACTACATGTTTACTATTCGCAAACGTTTGTAGCAATGGCACAACGGTGGCGTATGATGTCAAACGACCTTCAGCCAACAAACGTTGATCTTGCAACAATTGTAACTGTGAAATGACTTCAGCAGGCAACGCCGCCAAATCTGCTTGGTCGGCCACAAACAAGTCGTGGGCAGCCGCAATAGCTTCTGCATTTTGGGCATACAACGCGGCACGCAAGACCAACGGACGCGTAATCGCATCGTCACTACTCTCACCGGCTTGGGCGTGCCAACCTAAACGTGCAACTTGTTGACGACTCAAGCTATCAAAGAAATGTGGCTTGATGGTGTTAGCATCCTCAAACTTGCTAATCAACGTTGCAATCAAATCTGAATCTGGTGTTTGGGTAAGTGCGCCTTGAATATCACGCTTGAACGTCGCATCTGATGACGCAACGTAAGCTTGGAGCAGTTGATCAAACAAAGCCTCGCTACCATAGTTTTCGACCTCATTACGCAAAACCAAGCCACGAGGTTCAAAGAAGGCCTTGAACTCTGCCAAGCGCTCGGCCGTTTGGAAAATACCAGCCGTCACCGTGATGTACGTCGTGAACTCCATGTCGCCACCAACCGTATCTTCCAACCATTGCCAGTCTGCACGAACCCAATCCCAAGCTGCTTGTTGCCCATGCTTATTTGTCAAAACGCCACGATACCAAGCACGTAAATCAGAGAACATTTTGATGTAAACAAAAAGAGGTAGAAAATCCACGGATTTTCTACCTCTTTATTTTGTCTATTAATTGTTATTTGCTGCGCGAACCGCTGCATTAACTGCTTCTTGTTCCGCTTCAACCAGCGCAACGCGGGTTTCTACAACCTTGATATCCATCGTGATTTCACGTGTCAATCCAGGCGTTGGCAACTTAGAAGAAAACACGTACCCAATGCCACAATTGATGGCTGGTGAAGACTTCTCAGCCTACACGGAAATTAAGCCTGGCGCTTACTTCGGTTTGGGCTCTGGGTTGGCTGAAGATGGTTACGAATTCGTCAACCACCACCCTAAGTTCATCGTCGACGAAGACTGCATGCCAGTTGGATCTGCGATGTTCGTTAAGATCGTACACATCAAGGCGTCAGTTCGTTCACGTAACCCACAAGTGCGTGCCGACATGGAACGTATGATTCGCGACATTATCGAGCACGTGACGGCAATGTACGGCGCTGAATACGATTTGGACTTCCAAAAGGGCTACGGCTCAGTGATGAATGCTAAGGAAGAAATGGATTTGGTGTTGGACACGGCCAAGGAGTTACTTGGCTTCGACCTAACGATTAAGGGCCGTGGTGCCCACGCCATGGCACCTGAACAATCAATTGATCCAATTACGATTGGGACAGAGATTATTCAATCAATCAACAACATGATTGCACGACGTGTTGCTCCTACTGAAGCTGCTTTGGTTTCATGGGGACAATTCACGGCCGGCACTGTCAACAACATCATTCCACACACGGCCATGCGTGACAACATTCACGGTGATGTGAAGTTTATCTTCCAAGCCGCTGAAGAAATGCCACCTGGTGGCGCAATCGCCTTGGTTGAAGCTGGTGTATTGGATGACGTTGACCAAATCTTTGGTTTGCACGTTTTCCCAATGACCAAGACCGGTACTGTTGGCTTTTCTTACGGCGCCATGACAGCTTCATCTGATTTCGCCCCAACTGGTTTGGTTGCGACGTTGCACGGTGCCCACCCTGGCAAGACAATTGCCTTGCGTGCCGATATCGATGCTTTGCCAATGGATGAGTTGGCTGATGTACCTTATAAGTCAATTAACCCTGGTGTGATGCACTCTTGTGGTCACGATGTACACGCTGCCATTTTGCTTGGTGCGGTCTTCGCGTTGGCCGATGTCACGCTTTATTCCAAAACAATCTAAGGAGAACGCCTAATTATGGAAGCATTGCTTGAAAAGATTCGGGTTGCTGATCAAGTAACCTGGCGCCGTTGGTTACACCAACACGCCGAATTGTCATTCGAAGAATTTGAAACAACGGCTTACATCGAGAACTTGTTGCGTGATGTGCCGAACCTAACGATTGAACGTCCCCGTTACGCTGATGTCATTGCCAGTTAAGCGTTTTGCGCCACACAAGTTCGGTCCATCATACGCCATCGTTGCGACTGGTGGTATCTTGGGTGGTATCGTTTCACCAACGTTGATTGGGTTGTTGGTCGACATGGCTAACGGCGCTTACTTCATGGTATTCGTTTACTTCCTAATCTTGGGAGCCTTGATGTTCTTGTACGGTGGCTTGGCCTTCTTGGTCGGATCAATCGGTGGTTCATACATCGTCGGCAAGTTCTTCTTCGGTAAGGAAAAGACGGTTATCGGGTTTGCGGCCATCATGGCTGCTGTGAGCCTATTCTTGGCATCACTATCAGCTGACAGTGGGATGATTACAATCGCCTTGGCATCTGGTGAATTCTTCAGTGCCATGACGTAAGAGACTGACGCAGCCGTCACAGAACAAGCACCCGCTGCCAAGATGTCTGACGTCATTCGTGAACGTTTTGTTTGGTTGCTATTCCTATCAAACTTTACGATTAACGCGATGATGTACGGCATGATCAACTGGATGCCTTCTTACTTGATTCAATCAGTGAAGCTTTCAACGATTGTGCAAGGTCACATCACGGCAATGCCGTTGGATCAACGTACTTTGGCGCAAGGTATTTTGATTTCCGCATCAGGTATTTCAGGAATCATCGTGCCATTGGTCGTGTCACCGGTTTTGCAAGATTACGGTTGGCAACGTGCTTTCTGGATGATTGCCATCGCTTCTGTTGTGGTTGGAATTGTCTTGCGATTTGTTTTGCCAAGCGAAAAGAAGTTTGCAGAAGTGCCCGCTGGTTTGTTGAACACGAAGCTTGGTTCAAAGCGTTTGTTGGTCTTCTCAATGGCCGCAATCGCCATCTTCGCCGCTATGGCTGGATTCGCCAAGGCCGTGTTGTTCATCATTATCATTCGTTTCTTGGCCGGTGCCATCGCCCACTCTGGGTATGCGCCTAGTGCGGCCAAGGAAGTTGCGACCAAGTTGGCAGCCCCGGCAAAAGCCAAGGTTACTGCCCGCACAATCACATTGGTAGCCGCCCTATTCCTCGGCTTCATTATGATTTACTTCGATAAAAACGCGATTTGCATCATCTTGGTTAGCATGCAACAAGATTTCGGTTTCAGTAACGTGCAAAAAGGAATGGTTATGTCAGCTTTCTTCATTGGATATGCTTCAATGCGGAATTAGCATGCATAAATTATGAATATTATACGGCTGGTATACGTGGTCTATACCATGAGAAATCTTCTTAGTTGAAATTCACAAAATTACCATACTCAACCGGTAGACTAATTTCATCTATAACAACTATTTAGTCTTAGAAGGAGAATTTTTCTTATGGATGACGAAACAATTGTGGCAAAGCCGTCCACTAAAAAGCAATGAGGCCATCGCTTCTTGCATCATGTAGCCCTTCAAAGATTCCCCATATACTCGCATCGCCGTGATGCCATTTTGCGTATCGTTATCAATTTCCATATTGCGAATATTTGCAACCATACTAACGTCCCCTCATATCATTTTTGTCATTAATCTAATCATGACGGACAAAATCGAAAAAGATGGTTCGGATTTTACAACAAAGCGGTTACGGAAGAATTGATCCTTATCTAGCAACTCCACACCCGCTGCCAGAATTTTCATATCCTCGACCTTTTGGCCCATACTTTCAATCTTGTCCTTAACCCGTTCCACTACGGCTTCAGGCGTTTCGCGGTATCCGGCATACAAACGCCATAGAATTTCATCCAAGATGACATCCCCATTTTGGCAGGTGTACCAACTCTACTCTCTCCTTCTCTCCGTGGATTATTATACAACTTTAAGATAACCATAAACGAAAAGTCTTATTATCTGTACAGTTCCGTATACGGGTCACTAATTTTCCCGACGTGGGTTGACCAATACGTAACCCTCTGGGCGTGCCAACTTAATGTCATAACCCTTTTCAACAAACGTATCAGCAACTTCGTAACATAGCGACGTAAGATACACTCACGACAAAAAGAGCTGCCAAACGTGCTGCAACTGAAGACTTCGTTCGAATTGCGCGGCGCACTGCTGGGCTAGCGATAAGCTTTACCCAACTTAACGTCAACAAAAAGCCTACTAGCCAGCCAACGGTGGTTAATTGTAACCCCTTTGACCAGAAAGTAAGTTCATTTAAACAGAATTCCTGACCAACAAACGGACGCGGCCAGGAACCCTATACCCTTCAACAGTTTCGGTGCCCTTTGATACAAAAAAAGCCGACCATCCCTGGTCGACCAAAAAAATAATAGCGTTAATCTGTCTCTCGTACTGACGCTTGCAAAGCTCCGACTTCATGACGCACTACGATTGTGTAGTGACTTGCAGTATATGATGAGTGTTTTGTGGAGCACCGTCGCAAAATCTTCTTCTTCAGAAATTGCCACGCGCATTGTATCTTCCACTTCTAACGTTAGATGTGCAAATTTGTACTCTTTCATATCATTCTCCTTGCATGTGCTTCATTTACCGAGTTTTAGTATATCTAACCTCACCTTGAACACACCAAACAAATATTCAACCAGCCGTAAAATGGGTAACAAAAAGCCGACCATTTCTGGTCGACTCCTAATTATCGGTGGATACCGTTTGAAATTCTATAATTCAGATTTTGCCTTGATCACCATTCGATCACCAGCCATAAAGGAAATCGTAAAAAGGTAAAAAGCTGTGTCCCCTAATTTAACAGCGCCATCCTCCATGAACAATGATAATGTCACCCCTTCATTATTCTTCAAACGCAGCGCGCCCAGCATAATAGCGTGCCGACTTGTAACCCGGCTTGCTTGCCATCACCTGCTGCAAAACTTCCTGCGCTTCAGCAAACTGCTTGGCCTTAATCAAAGAGCGCGCATGATTATATTGTTCATTAATGTCACTCATCAACCTAAACCTCTTTCCACAATCTACTTATTTTACCAGAGTGACGCAACGAATCTTTTCTAAACGGTCATTCACTAATCCGTGTGAGGCCGCGCGCTGCAAGAGTTTACGCGCGCTATCACTGTCCTCATCAAGAATCGCCAACCGCGCTAAATAAGAATAAGCATTCGCTAAATTTGCTTTAGGTGTTGGCTTCTGGCGGACAAAACCTGCGAATAATTGTCCCGCTTTTTCATAATCTTTCAACAATTCCTTGTCAGTCAGCATTTGTATTTGATCATACGACAGCTTATCGACGAAAATCGAGGCACTTTGATAGCCCTTTTCCGTTGTTGTGACAATCGGTGTACCGTTCGATGCCAAACGTTCTAGTCGCACATTCATCCGTGAATTCAAAACTGGCTCATCATCACTAAATTCGTTTTCCAATTGCCAGATTTGGGCTGACGCAAAAACCTTCGATAGCTCCCACTTTTGTTGGAAGTACGCATTCTCTTCCAGGTAATCATTGAACGCTGACATATACCGAATATCCGTCATCCGCGGCAAGAACTTCTCGTACAGCGTCCGTGACTCTAAAGCCGACGCACTCATATACCCAGGAATATTTGTCCAACGCGGGGTCGTCAAACGTAGTTGATGCTAGCCGAATTCAGGTGATTGCATCAATTCCAGCGAACGGAAACGTTGCCGTTCTGAAACTGGTAGCACTTCACCACTCGCTTTTAGCATCACCAGGTCATCAACGGCTGTCAAGTGCTTTAATACCTGGCCGTCAGTCAAACGACTTTCATCTAGCAGTTGCGCAACAATCGCTTTATTGAATTCCGGTACTTGCAGTTGCGCAACCAGACGTCGTTTCTCCTGCTTAATCCAATTGATAAAATCAGTTTGCTCACCAATCGGCTCAAAATCAGTCACTTTATCACGGAACGGTAATTGCGCATCCGTTGTACTAGCCAGCGCTTTACGCACCAACCGTTCATCAGCCAGCTTTGCCTTCAAATACAACAAACCTGATTGCTCTTCTTCATTAATATTAATGACCGTATCGAATTGTTTGAACGCTTGGGCGGTATCCGTGTCCGCAGCGACAGATTGGACCGTCCCAACGGTTTTAAAACCATTATCAACCAGGTTCAATTTCGCTTTGTGCGTTGGTGCCAAGGCAACGACGGCGTCGGTATTCAAAATCTTACCTAACACAAATGTCTTACCACTACCTCCAACACCGAGTTGATTATTTTGGAAGACAAACCCAGTCCCGAACTGGCGAATCAACCCGATCAAATCACCTGTCACCGACAACGCATCCTCATCCAAACTAACTGGTGGCAGCTGCGCGTCATCCCCAATTAGAATAAACCGCGTTGCTGGTCCAAAGAAGGCCAATACCTTTGCCATCATTTCCATCGACATCATCGAAATTTCGTCAAAATACTCATTCACCTGAGCGACACGCTGATTGGTGTACGCCAGAATCATCACGTCATCCAGTTCTAAGTGGCGACGCTTATCTTGTAGCATTTCGCCATACTTAGCCGTTTGATATTGCCCTGTGGTCTGAATAAAGTGATCATCCTGGGCACGCACATGCGCAATAAATTCCCGTAACGCTGGCACCTTAGCACGGTCACCGTAATCGCCATTCATGTCCGACACACGCAGGTTGGTAATTTCACCGTATTCACTCGTCGTATAGCCATATTGATGCGTATCGTCGTTGTTGTAGAACATGACTTTCGCACCAATAAAGAAGCCACCGCGACCATATTTACCGCGCTTGGTAAACGGCACCACCACTTCTTCGTCAGTGGCCAATGCCTTGAAGAAAACCAATTCTTCCTTCGCACGCGAAACTGCTGTATAGGCTAAGCCATAATCGGCTGCTTCCAGCACATATACTTTCCGCGCACCACTACCTTGCGACTTGTGAATCGTAATCGCATAGGCTAGTAGCAAATCGCGTTTTGCTTGCCACACTGGCAACTTATACGTTTGCCCAGTGGCTGGTATCGTAACTTCCACCTTTAGTATAGAACTGCATGGGTTACATTTGGGAAAATTAGTGACTAAGACCATAATAAATAATTATCTGATATTTGAAAAATATAGAAAAACGACCGATTCAGTCGCGAATCGGTCGTTTGATCAGTTATACAAATTCAATTTCTTAGGTGATGGCGTGTGCAATGCTTGGATGAGCTGTTCGCGACTGTAGTCCACGTTGCGTTCTCGATCAAAATGAGCCAACTTTTCAAGTAGTTGGTAGTCTTGAATCAACACTGGCCCACGTTGACCAGCCGTCAAACTGTGTTGGTTATTTGCCCAAGGTTGTCCCTCTTGCGTCGTTAACTTCTCTGCCATTGTATCGTTTCCCCCGTTACAATTCCGTGTGCAATTTCAGTAACCTATTCAATTTACTTTAACAGCAAAGCCACGAACGTCGCGGATGGTGTCAGGGTAACCCAGCTCACCAGCAACTTGTGAAATGCGGATTGCCAATGGCGTTTCCTTACCTTCACCGTTAAACAAATCGGCCTTCGTGTATGCACTCATGTCATGTGTCACCTGGAAGACACCCTTCGCACCAGCGCCCTTGGCGTGAACAACACGCTCTGGAACCATGAGGTACGTGACTTGGTGAATTGACTCTGGTGAATGTGACCAAAAATCAAATTGCATATTCACATCACGTTTGTGACTACGTGGGTCACGCTTTTGTGAGTGGATGAAGTCCGGGAACTTCAATGGATCGTTAATAAAGAAAATCGGTGTGTTGTTACCAACGATGTCGTAGTTACCTTGTTCCGTATAGAACGTGAACAATTCATTTTGTAGATAATCCGTATCTTGGCCTGCCAACTTCTCAGCAACTTCATTGGTCATGTTTGACACACCTTGGTTGCTGATAAAGTGATACTTCACCCAGAATTGCTCACCGGCGGCATTCACCCACTTGTAGGTGTGACTACCATACCCGTTCATTGTGCGATAACTGGTTGGATTACCACGATCAGCAATTTCTTCAACATCTTCAAAGTAGTTATCAGGGTTGGCATTCAACGTCATCACACCTACTTCTTGGAGTGGATAATCCTTGTGTGACACAACCTTCGTGACATCAAAAATATCGTACTTGTAGTCCAAACCTTCTTGATAAGGAATGATTTGGACATATAGCGTCCATGAAGGGTAATTACCATCTTCAATTGCGCCACTGCCATCTTGGTTTTGTGCCATGAAGCCATCACGGGCGTAATTGTGTACTTCATTACGTGGGCGGTTCGCCTTTAATTGCTCATAGTTGGCCCCCAAACGGTAACGCGCCGCATCCTTGTATGCAAACAAGCGTCCTTGCAACAACTTATCCAATGAAGGCTCGATACCTGGCACCAAATTTGCTGGTGAGAAGTTACCTAACGTTTGCTTGAACGTCTCAACCAAGCGTTGCTTCTCTTCTTCAGACATCAAGTTATACAAACGGCCAGCTGCTGAATAGTAGTCCGTGTCATATGGTTCGTACGCCCCGGTCATACCTTGGAACATGTCACCACTAATTGATGCATGTGGATCTTCAACCGGTCCACCCTGGCTATTTGGTTCATAGTTCCACTACCAATTTATCGGATGTTTTTGCATCAAAAAAACGCAACGAACGTATTTCGTCCATTGCGTTTCATCATGATTCAGTTATAGTTCGATATCTGTCATATCAACGCCAATAGCATCAGCAACACGTTGACCGTAATCAGCATCAGCACGCGCCATTTGTTGTACCATCAAGCGCTTGTTTTCAAGGCTATCAATGGCAAAAATGTGTGTACTTTGACTCACAATTTCGATCACCAAAAACAAGGTAATCAATCGCCATAATTTCGACTTCGTCATGATTCTCTCCTTACCATTAATCCCAATTTATCACGCCTTAAAACGAACTTCTTTTATGATATTTCAAGTTTCGTGAAATTCTTAACTAGTATCCCGATTATCCCAACATTCCTTCCGGGACGTTCCCAGTGTCATCATTAAGAATAAGAACCCTGGAAACAATAAATACGATGACTGCGGGACAGTCATATGCCGGTCAAACGGCACTTGTACCTGAGTTAAAAGCTTATTCAACAACAACGTGAGTCCGGCTAGCGCTGCTTCTACTACAATAAATGCTAACATCGTGTATCGCGCGGCAAGATGAAAGTTCGTTTGCTGTGAAAAAGCATTTGTAATGTGCCACAATCCAAACAGTGCCCCCAGACCGACTACCAGTACTAGTTCACTCTTAACGTATTGCTTCACAACCGACAAAATAATCCCGCGCCATAAGTATTCCTCAAAAAATGCCACTAATAGCGTCAAAACAACCGCCATCACAAATCCTTTGAAGGTGTAGTCAGCGCTAACCCCATAACTAGCGAACACAATCGCAGCGACGTAATAAGGAATACCATGCGGCTCCGCCATGTTTCGTAAAATGCCACTGAAGTCCAGTAACCCATGCATTATCATCGGGTATAGCAAGTTCTTAGTTCGCAACATCAGTGCTGTCTGCAGCATACCCAAACCAGCAATTTCAATCATTTGCACAACAGTCTCATGCCAACCGCTGCTACCATCGCAACAACACCCCAAGGATACCCTTGCCAAATATTATCGCCACGAATCACGTCTAAAATAATCGGCCACACACTCACTAGCACCAATATATACAACAGCTCTTTAAAACCCGTTAATTGTTTATTCATCACTCGTTCTCTCATGTTTTCTTCTGCCCAAATAGACAAACAGTAGCGCCGGGGCGTACTACTTTCTTACCCATGAGTCTTAGCATAAATGCCAAGCATTGCCGAAAAACCTGTCATGAATCCTGCCAAGATGGCCTGAATAATAAATTTCGGAAAAATAAGATCATTTTTAAATACAATAATAGCAACCAACCACGCAAGATAAATTAACAACGTCAGCAAGACCTCATTCAGCTTCGTTAAGTATAAGAAAGGTACCATCACTATTTGATTGTTCTGCAGGTTTGGCTGCATGGAATCGCCTGAAATGGTCACCGGACTAGCTACAAAATTAACCCCGATAAGCCCAATCGTTAATCCTACAACAATCGGCCACAACCCACTTAAAAAATTCCGCATATCGTTTCCCCCTACAAAACAATTACGCCTTCTCTAATAAAAGAAACTTAAAGACTGTTCGTTTTCGCTAATGAAAGATTGATCAACAACCTTACCATTCACTCGCAACACACCATTCACATCCGACACCGTATCACCAGGCACACCAATGACACGTTTAATATATTTTTCATCAGGCGTAGTTGCATTGGGGTCGACACCATACGCATTAAATACAACGACTTCGCCCCGCTTTATCTCGCCTTGTTTATGCGGCGCCCATACTGTGCCAGAAATCTTGTTCTTAGGCACAAATCCCCAATACCTTGAATCGTTTGAAATACTACGATGGTCGCCCAGCACAAAATAGTATCCAGCTGGAACCTTACCACTAATTGGTCCTTGTCAGTTTTGTGATTGACCCAATTCTGCTAGTGATGTCCAATCACCAACACGATTATTCGTGGCGACAAGCTGCCACGCTAACAATTACGACAAGGACTAGGATAATAATAATCAACACCATGTCAGGTCACCTCTCGCGTATTTTTGTTAATCGTAGCATAATCGGCGATAAAAAAAGCGCAACGAGTTTTCAGCTCATTGCGCACCATCAAGTCTATATTAGAAAGATACCTTATTCACTTCTGTCGCGTCATTATCAAATGTATCGTTACAACCAATCCACGTTGCCACATCTTCATGTCACAATCCCCCAACAGTTTTAATATGTCATTATTATTACATTTTGTAACACAAATGACAAACTAAAAAGGAGTTAACGATTACGACGTTTGTGGTCACGTCGGTCTTGTTCCCAACGTTCGATATCTTCCCAGTCAATCGTCCGATCCGAGTCGTCAGAAGTAGTAAATCTTCACCAACGTCGTGCCGGCAGCCATGGTCTTACCAACCTTCAACTTCTGCACAGCGATAGCATCCCCAGCCAACGTCAAATCCGTATCCGCTTGAATTGGTGCAGCTGACGAACTTGTCGCTGACACTGCCTCATCCGCAAATACCACTGCACCTGGCATTACAACCCCACCAAGTCCAGCCAAAGCCAACTTTGGCTCGTCCTTTGACATCTTCGTCTCCGGATCCTTGTGGTTCAACGTCGTACCGTCTTGTGACAAGCCCTCATCGTTCACAACGTACACGTACTTGTCCGTGTTAATCTTAGGCAATTCATTTGACGTTACCGTGTAACCACCAAAGTCCGTGTATGGACCTGATAGTTGCAACACAGTACCAGGCTTCATCACAGTAGTTGTCTTAGGATTCTTGAACTTCTTGAATGAAGAATCAATCAACTTAATCTCATTCTTCGTCTTCGCAGAAGTCTTCTTGTCCAAACCACGCAACCAATTGTTCATATCGCCGTAGTTCTTGCTGTACTCGTTGATTGCTTTAACTTCCCTGGTCGACAACTTCTTAGCCCACTTCTTGCTATAGTTGCTTTCAGACAAGTTACCGATGTAAGCACCCGTACTCTTGCCCTTTGGCAACGTAATTTGGAGTACGATACCCGTTGCATACTTCTTAGCAATTTCCTGATCGAACGTGGCGCTCATGTAACCCTTATCAATATACGTTGCACCAACCTTCAACTTGCCCTTCAAGCCAGCATCAAAGCCGTCCGTTGAAAGGCCACGCCACGCACTCATCGTTTTATATGCTTCTGTGGTTATTACAGCAATACTACACCAAAAAAGCCGTTGGCAATCACACCAACGACCTTAATTCCATTACTTCACATACTTCAAACTAACCAGCTTGTTATCACCTAAATCATCCACTGTCGTCACCTTGAATTGGCTGCCGTGCTTAATAAGGTATTCCTTTTCAATCTTCCATTTAATAGCTTCAAAACTCAAAAACGGTGTAACAATCTTTAGGCTAGGACCAGCTGTTACGAAGTTTCTGTTAAGTTCCTGCAGGTGATTAGTCGTCACAATTTTAACTGACATTTGTAAAGCCTCCACAATAATCTAAAACAACCATATCATTTACAGCTTTTCCACGCCCTTAAAATTCCCACTTTTTTTAACGAAGGCCGAGCCCCAGATGGCGACTTCAGAATTAAATAGATACAATTTTGTATGAAGGTTATTAACTGAATAAATCTCGTCGCCTCGATTCAACAACAGTTCTAGTGCATCTAAACTATTCACATGACTAACAAATTTTTCACCATTGTACTTTGTGACAAGGATGATTTTTGTTTCCGATGGAATTAAGTCTATCATTTTATTTTCCTCACGTCGGATTTTTTCAATTCTTGCAATTTCTAACTTATCTTTTTCAACACGTTGCTTAGTGACTCGCCCCTCTTGAGCTTGCTCAACCAACCCATCAAAATATTCGGTCAGCTCATTCATTACTTCTGTTTCAACGTCGATTACAGTCGACAATTCAACATTTTTCTTTTTTCCGTTTTCAGTTAGGTTAGGAATTCTGAGATTTCCCTCTTTATCTCGTGATTCCAAGGCGTTAATCCAGATTTCACGAATGTTGTTTTCTAAATCTGAAGTATTCTGAATTACGTCACTTTCATCCAACGATTGCTGCACCGTATCCAACTCTTCGCTGTCAACATTTGAAATCGTTACACCAAATGTTACTCCCTCAACTTGTGTAATTTCACGGCAATTACGGGCTTTCAAATATTCCTTCAGCAATCTCAAATTAAATGTTTTTAAGCTTTCATGCAAGTTACCATCGAGGTCGCCGCTGACAAATTTAATTGATTGCAATTTTTCTCGCCCGGGTTGTTGCCAATAATAATACCTTGTCAAAGTTCCATTTACATCCGTTTCAACATAATGAACATCATCTGCTGCATTGTCCCGGTTCTTAAGTCGAAATATTCATTCACTACTCTAGTGTTAAATCACAGCTTGTTGAGTTCAATTAAAAAAGGCTTGAATGGCGGGTGCAATTACAGAATTAAATACAGCCTCCTTGCCACGCCAGGCATTATCCATCCCGGTCTTTTTCCAAAGCCTTTGGACTTCAACTTGATCATCAAGCAAGTCGAACGTAATCCGTATAAAGAGCAGCTATTCCACCATGCATGATGCCCTCAGTTTTCATCAAGATGGTCTCGTTAGGCTGCAAATTGTAATCACTCATGACAATTACTCCCTTAATATGTCCGATAATATATCCTAATAATATCTGAATAATTTGTTCAAATATTAAAAATCAATCTAAAAAACCGAGATAACCACTAAAAGGCTGGCGTTGAAAACCAAATGCTTCTTGTCCATCAATAAACATGACTTCCATCACAGGTTGATTGCCCTTAGTGGTTTCAATCACCTGTGCTGAATCGTTGTATACCTTTATTCGATTAAGTGGGTAGTAAGTTACCCCCTTCTTGTTTCCAAATAAACCTTTGCTACACAAGATCAAATTTAAGTTAGTCAAAACTAACTCAGGCTTTGCTTTTTCTTCGTTCTTCGTTTTACCAAATGAAATGCCAAAAGTATTTGCGACAGTTCCAAAAGTATCCTTAATAGTATCCACTAACAACTCAGTTCCCGGCAAAGTTCGGTCGTTTGAAACTTCTAATTCCACTTCATTACCTGCGACTACATTTTTTATGTTGGCTATCCAATTTTTAATCTCACGAGGCCGCGGTTACAATTTCTTTCCATTGATCCGAAAAAGTTCCACCAATTGCACCACCGAAAGCTTTAATAAGTCCCATTTAATTTAACCCTGTCCTTTAATACTCTGCTCAGTACCGCAATATTCACATCTCACGACTGTTCCGACAACTCCTGAAATTGTTGCGCCACATGACACACATTTCACGGTTGCCCTTTCTGGGGAATTCATATCCTCCAGGTTCGGTAATAATTTCATCAATACCCGATTGAGAAAAGATAAATGCCGCTGTATTTTCAGGTACAAAAATTTTAGACCCATTGGATAGTACACCATTTGATCCGTTGATATTAGTACCTCGTCCATTGTTAACTTGTTGTAGCATGCCCGGCACAACCACTGTATGTTCATCAAAATGTAAATCGGCCCCGTAAAACAAATCGTTGTATACAACAGGTCCTCGAGTACCAAATTTCAAATTGCGAATTTCTCTCAAGTTTACAAATGCAATTTGCGTTTGATTAGCCGCTTGACCGCCAAAGCCAACACGCTCTTTTATTTGCGAAAACAACGCAGCACCAATACCGTCTTTATTAAAAACACTCGCTTGGCCTGATTGCAATTGTGATATTCGAAACTCTGCTGAAAGTCCATTCAATGCCCCGGTAAATGATTGAAGAAATTCCGACGTTAATTGTCCTCGAGCCTTATCTGAATCAAATGAATAGTATGCCGTATTCGCTGGGACAAAATTGCGAATAAACTTCGTTGGATCAACTACTTTCACTGAATATGCGCCAAATGCACGCACTTCCCTTTTTTGAGAGACATCGTCATAGGCCTTAGTACTCATCTTATTCTCTGAGAACTTCTTAACAAGCTCTCTTGACTCTGGTGAAAACTCGATATTTTCAACACCTACCCTAACAAGTTGAATGCCAAAACGCTCAGGCCAAGTTCCCGCATTGTATGAGTCAGCTACAATTCTCTGTGCAATTTCACTTGTGTGTGCGCTCAAAACTCCTGCATCTAGTAACTCTTTAAGTTGCTTAACTAATGCAATTTGTTGCTCAATTGGCATCGTTGGTTCTTGTTGAGCATTTGTACCTAGGCCTTGCGCAAAGTTCATGCCAAATACCATGCCTCCACCATCGCCAAGTCCATGCGTTTGAATTCCCTCTGAAATCTTTTGTTGCGCCGCAATATTAGCACAGTTGTTCGTTGCGACAATTGTAGTGCAGCCAACGAAATCATTGTCGGCATTCCAAAAAATTGTGAGTATTGTGGTACGCCATTAAACGTTAATTAACACGAATACCCCAGAGCAACTGCGACGTTCGCAGCAGTTGCTCTGGGGTATTTTTTAAAGTCCCATTATCTCGGATTTCTTAGCATTGAATTCTTCTTGATGAAATACGAAGCAATCATCAAAGGAACTGAGCGTATCTCTATCCAAGATTTATCAGACATCACAGGTAACACACGAAAAAACGTTGTTACAGATTTACAAAACATGATTGATTCAGAGATAATTTCTGATTACTATATTGATCATAAATCAGATGCTGTCATCAGCAAGAAATTTATACCGGAAACTTCAACAAGGATCGCTTTCGCTTCATTAATTAAATTCACCCAGAAAACAACCAAAACAACTACTGGCATATTCTTCAAGAAAACTATAACTGAGCATCATAGCTTTAGTGAAAGATTGCCTTACCTAATTAGCGCAATTGCATTAGTTGTCATCGCTATTTATCTTTTCAAAACCGCTGCGAAAATGTTTGTTATCCAAAATCGCTATACGTCATTGCAACACTTCAAACCAACACCACAACCAAACATTCACATAAACATTACTAATACATCTAAATCAATATGTAATATATTCACGAGGAGACAGATTATGAAACTAAAACTAACAAACAACGAAACCGTAAATTTCTTTCTTAAGGCTTACATTGCTGAGGTACTGGGGTTCCTTAGTATTGCCAGCTTAGGTGCTTAGATGAACATTTCTAATCGGCAACAAATTATCGAACCTACATCATCGTTATCTGCAAACTTGTTGCATCGTGTTGCTTCCACCAACCTTGGAATCATCAATGTTGCATTGAGTCGATTTAAACATTGATATAACATCGTAGTTTTCAGTATTCGTTCATCAGATCATTTTCTAAATTCAATTTGCCAATGGTCATCTTTTTGCGGCGGCATCATCCAATTCAGCATCTTCGACTATTTGTCCAGATGCCATATCAAAGCGTGCAGGAGCTGTGACCTGATATTTGTGCCCATGAATTTCATAGGTGTTGGTGTAATCCTTTACGGTTGTTTTCCTCATGTTTATCATCCCCCAAATCACAATCCAATTATACATAAGAAAATATTTTATTTGGTTATCAGCAATCAACATTTTTAGTAGCTTATTATTCGATTCTGACGGAAATCCACCGACCTCATACATAGCAACAGTATTTGGACTCCAACCCAGCAACTTTGCGAATTCTCGTTGTGAAAGACCAATTTGTGCTCGATACTCCTTGATGCTTTCAGGAGCCACAATGCCGAATTCAGAACGGTACATTGCTCTCGCGACAGCATTTATATCAGATTCAACTTGAAAATAATTATCTGCTCGGAACCAGTTTGCTAATTGCATGGCAGTGAAACGCGGTTCCTCGAATACCACAATTTTGCTACCATCCTGACCATTCAGATAGGCATTCACCTTTGCTATTAATGCTTCTTTATCGTTTCCGGCTGTTTGTTGCGCCAATTCATACAGAACATGAAAATCGTCAAACACTTGCGCATCCATACCTTCAAACACGATTTCACGCTGACCATCAAACGAGTCATGAATTTCAGCAACCACCGGCCCATAAGGCATCGCAATAATTGGTGAACTAAACAGCTTGTTTCCGGTTCTTGCTAAATAACGTCCGTACGCAAAGTAAAGTAGCTTCACAACCTTCATTTGCGTTAAATACTAAGTCTATTGTTCAATCCCTTTTACAAACGTCGTTTCGATAACGGTTGGATTAATCACACCATACGATTCGGTTCTTGACCAGGGCGAACCTGCGCGATGCGTAATTCGGCTCAATCCAGATGCGGTATAATCACCAAAGTCGTTTAGGATTTCCATCAATAAGTCGGAAATTTCATGATCTCTTTGTATTGCACTAGTTAATTTTGGAACCGGTTCCTTTTTTGTACGCACTAATTGTAACCGCTTTCAAAAAAGTAAGCAACCCTGATTTTATGACCATAAATTGTTAAAACTGCCCAAACCATGGCTGTAAGTGCATTTTAGAAGCGCTAAATTTGTTAATCCAACTGAAAAAACGACACCAAAAAAGCCACCAGATACTGGTCTAGTGACTTGAAACTGGCCGTTCGAATCGAATGTTCCCTTCAAATCTGGGTCGTTATCCAACGCTTGCTGATCAATGCTGTCGCGATCCTTAACAATCAAACGCAACCGCGTGGCACAGTGCGCTGCCGTAATGACATTATCATCACCCAAAGCCTTCGCAACCCGCTTTGCTACCTCTTCGTGGTTCATAATATTTCCCCTCAATAAACCACCAGCCGTCATTGCTGGAATCAATGGCACGAAAATATCCGATAACACTTGGACCATTGACATAATCGGATTCTTTTTCTTACCTTGTTGGGCGGCAAGCTCTTTAAGCTCCTCCGGTGTCGCTGTTTTAACACCCGTTTGACTCACATAATGATCATAAACTTTGTTGACATCCCCTGGTCCAACAATGATTTCAACGGCTCCCAAGATTTCACTACCACCAAATCGCTTCGTGGCTGTGTAACCAATCAAAATTGGCAAAAATGCAAATGGTGCTGAAGACATCAAGTTAATCATGTCAGCCGCGTCTTTAATTTGCGGGAACATCTGGACCAGCGATTGTGGTCCAAATAAGTCCTTTCCCGTCAAAATATTATTCAGCGCCATCAACCCCTTCAAATGCTTATGGAAAAACTTTTCAATATTCGCCAAGATAAACGCCACACCGATAACTGGCAACACTTGGCCTTGATACCCAGCTTGTGCAATATGCAAGCCAAATATATCCCACGCCGGCATTTTGCCCGCTGCTACAACGGACGCAACATCGTTACCGTTTACCAGAGCTGGCATAACTAAAATCATCCCCGGCAATCCCGTCACAACAATTGCTGAATAAACGGAACCAAAAATCCCCATGCCAAGGAAGCCGAGCGTTTGGTAAAGCGTCACCAAACCATCGGTAAGCCCATTTGACAATGTTCGTAGGACGGGACCAACCACGGTGAAGGTCAAAAATCCCGTAATAATAATGGCAAACATTGGTGTGAAGGTGAAATCAATTGCCATGATACCAAGCATAGCGGAAGCGCCGGCAGATGACGATAATGCCCGCAACTTTTCGTCTTTTTTAGCCAAGAAGAACACCGCAAATGCCGCAGCTCCTTGGGCGACGTTTGAAACCGCTGCAATTGGGAAGATGAAATCGCCACCCGTCTTGGTAATATCGGCGAGCAATGTCGTCTCGATTGCTGGGAAACTTTGGCACGCCAAGGCAATACTGATAAAGAAGCCAACCCACTTGGCCGCCGGAATGGCAATGAACCCAATCACCCCAGCTGGTCCCAATGACGATGACAGCACGTGGAACAACCCAATCACCAAACCGGCAATTCCAGCTGAACCAAGGGCAATAAAGAACGGGAACTTGTATTTCAAATTAACCCCAAACATGGCCGGTTCCTCACCCTTACCCATCGCACCACTTGAAAAGACAGGATCATCAACTGAACTTAGTCGGTCAACCCGCCCATCAACTGGCGCTGCTACAACAACGTCGCCTGACTTTGGTTCGTAACGGACCGGTGCTTCGTTTGTGGTGGCATCGTTGCCGAAACGATGACGCTTACCGTAAAGATATGTGACTGAGAAGGCCAGAACGTCTGCTCGAACGTGTTGATTTTGCGTTACGACCGTTTCAAAACCGTCGCCATTCATCGAGACTGTATCCACTCCGATGTGAATCAGAATTTCAACACCGTCATCACCCAGCAATCCGTACGCATGACCTGTTGGATAAACAACTGTTACCGTACCATTAACCGGTGCAAATACTTGCCCAGCCTCCGGCATGATTGCAGTCAAATTTTTCTATATCTCCAATAATCAAGCGATACTCTCCTTCTGGGCTGCCAATAACGGATCACCTGCCGTTACCGATTGGTTCGCAATCTGCTGTACGTCGTGATATTGTGCTGTATTCGTCACAATCACCATGACATGTTCATCCAAACCAGCCGCTTTAATTTTAGCTGTATCAAACGTTCCCAGTACTTCAATCAGGCAAGCTAGGCGCAATTGCAATCGGCAAGCGGCGCCAATTGACCAAATCATCACTGACAACGTGCGCCCAAACTTTATAAGTGTGGTCCAACGCGTTGGGATTCCACTGATAGAAAACGTGGTATTGCCCGTTAAAATAAATCAAACCATTCGGGTCATTAATTAAGCCATGTTCTGCATAAATGTGATACTGACGAACGTGACGCGTATACCCGCTTGGTTGATCAAATAACTTGCCTAATTTTTCAAAGTGGACCCCGTCATCAGACACCGCTGCCATTTGGAATGATGCCACGCTTTCGCCAGCATCATTACGCACGTTCCCGGTATAAAACGCGTAAAGTCGACCATCCTTTTCGATTGTTGTGCCGGAATAAATTCCTGAACGATCCCCATCAATCGTAATAAGGTCTGGACACTCCATCATGTAACCACGATAAGCCGATAGTTGATCACCCAGGATTGAGCCCATAAATGACCAATGATGCAAGTCCGTTGATTCGTAGGCAATGATATCACCCGTTAAATCAAGCTTTTGCGCACCAAGTAACATGTAATAATGGCCGTTTCGCGCGAAGACCTTCGGATCTAGGTGACGATTACCATGTGTCAAAGTTTGTGATGCGTAAAATTCAAATCCTTGATCAAGCTCTTTAAATTCCGTTGTCACTTGGAAAACGCCATTAACTTCGTCGAATTCACCTAAAACATAACCCGTGTTATGAATATTTTGCAAGCGGTCACCAGCTGCAGGAAGTCCTTGTGGCGAAAACATCAACACATCCCGGCGCCACAACCCTAGCCCGCTAACTGCTTCTGGTTGCACAAGTTGGAAGTCACCCAATTCAGGAATCGGATACTGACGTAATTCACCGTCAACGATTGCCACGTCACGTGGCAACGACAAAACGTGCGCCCAACCAGCTTGAATCGTCGGCAACTGCTTTTCTCTAGCGGATGGCATCATCCCTGCCCACCCCCACAATATAACCGTGTCGCCTGATGTGGTGTACAGTTCAACAACATCGTTATCAATAATCAGGAGCACATCCCCAGTCACTTTCGCCCGGCGCTCTTCCGTCTCACCAGACTCCCAAGCAACGCGGGTAAACGTTACGATATCGCCATCGCGCTGGATAGATAACTTCGACGTCAATGCCACCTGCCATTTATCGCCAGCCAAGATAGCGTGAGACCGTGCTTTTCCCAACACCAGCTAGTCGGGCAATATCACTAATGGTCACTCTTTCTTTTTCACTCATCTCGCGCCCCTCCGTATCTTTCGTATTCATTTTATCAAGAATGAGCGCAAAAGAAATAGCGACGTCATCCGCAACGTCGCTATTTAATACTATTTACCTTAATCGAAATATCTCGCCGTTGTCATCCTGGTTCACATAGTCCATGCCACGCATCATCTCAGTTAACGCAAACGACGCAAACGTGGGCACAACGACACCAATCATCCCGCTGGATGTCTTTTTCAAACTTTGCGCAAAACGATTTGGTTCATAGTCATATTCTTTAACAACAGCATCTAACTTAGCCCGCGTTTTGGGACTAACTGAGCCATTATTCATAACATTAACCGTCTCAAATTGCGTTGACGGCTGTCCTTGCACAATGACCGGCACGGAGACTTGTTCTAGCGCAGCGGTCATTTCATCCGTAACTTGTCCAGTCATGACAATAATGCCATCAACGTTCTGCTGTGCCAGTTGCTTAACCGCTTCAACTTGGCGCTTGGCATCATGATAAGTATTAATCGTTAGAAAAAGCATCACGGTGATTGTTTCAGTACGATCAAATGATGTATAGACCCGTTTCATTTTGCCATTTAATGCTTTGATGACAGCGTCGAAACGCACTTGTCCGACGTTGTAGTCAACTGATGGATCAACACCTAGTAGCAACACATCACTTGGTTTGGCGTCGGCGATTAATGGCACCAATAGTTCGCCGGCATGCTGGTTATCCACAAAATAATCAAACCCAACCGTCGTCAATGCTGGTGTCACAATTTCAGCTGCCGGTGAATTATCAAAGGCCACGATTTTAACATCGTTAGGTACATTGAAGCCTTGCTCTTGTACTGCAGCTAATGCCCCCAATGCAATGATATCCGTTGCTGCAATAATATACTTAGGTAACTCGTGCGTTGCAAGATAATCACTGCATCCTCTCTGTATAGATGTTTGTAACCTAATTTTAGAGCATGCGACCTGAAATTACGTGACACAAGTCTTACGGCAACGCCATCTTCGCCATTACCAACTCGTACGACGTACCAAGGTTCCTGCCAACATTGGGTCATGCAAAATTGGTTCTGGTTGCGAGAGGTCCTTTAGGCGACGATACAACCACTGACCCAGGAATTGTTGCCGTTTCTGATGTTGCTGACGACGACTTTGACGACTTATGACTCGATGACTTCGAACTGGCTACTGATGAGCTAGTCGGCTTATCCTTCACCAATGTTTGGTTGTAATCTCGACCTAGTAAAAACGCCACTGCGCCCAGCACAAACGCGGCGATTAGTACTAAAAATAAAAACCATTTTTTCATAGCTCATCCACGACCAGCGTTTGTCCCGTTGATATACAACGGCCCGTTTACAGTCTGGTAATACACAGAATCCGTATCATTAGCATCAGGCAAATCAACTTGCAGATTCAGTGCTGAACCAGCAAGTCGCATCTTTTCTGCTTGATTACCCACCCACTTTGCAAACTCATCCGTTTGCGCGCCTGACAAGGTCAACGCCTTTTTGCCATCGTTAGCTACGATGTACATATCCATTGAATGATTCGTTGTATCAGCAACATGACCATAATTTGCGCCAAGGGTAAACTTCACGGTTTGCGCAGGTTGATAGCCGATGGTGCCGTCATAATTCTGCTTGCCACTTGAATCCTGAACAGGATAAGCATCCCAGACATAGAAACCAAAGATTCCCTCAGCTTGCATTGGCGACCATTCTAGTTATTAATAATTAAACGACTCACTCACCTTGTCCGCTTGATAGCCCACAACATGATTCAACTCGGCTTTCGCTGCTTCATCCTGCGTCACTTGTCCCACGACATCATTTTCTGAAGCATGCTCATCCCCATACAACGGTGCCAAACTACTTGCACCCTGAGCCAACTTGAACTCATAAATAGAAATAATGTAGTTTCCCACAAATAGTGCAACTGCCACAATACCGATAAATATATAAACTGCTGTCATACTCATATCCCCTCATACCTGTCACTGACCAATTATTAGTTTAATTGTATGCCCATTAAATACTTGACGCAAATCAATATTTTTCAGGAATCGCTGATTTCATATAAATAAAAAAATCGCCAAGAAAAAAAAAAGTTGCAGCTACAAACACTAAAAGAAAAAATCGCCGAGGATATCTCGACGATTCAGGATAAGTAATGACGGCGATGGTGACATCGTCGTTTTTTTATATCTAACTAGCTACTAGAAAAACAAATCTGCAAAAGTCATGGCAATCGCACCAAAGAACGATTGCGTCTTATTCAGAGATTTTGTGGCATGCTTTCGAGTATTTACGGCTGGAAGTTCAAGGAGCCGACCGTCAATCACGTTGAAGCGGTCGCTAATGTTCTCGGCGTTTCAGTGAACTACCTACTAGGTAATACTGATAACCCAGACAACAGTGTTGAAACGCTACCACTAGCTTTTGTGGATTTGGATACTGATTTAGAAGCGATTGTGGCGCTAATTGAGTCAGCGAACCTTTGACTATTTCGGATAAGTAGCGTAAAAACATGCCCTGACTAGCACCGGAGCGATATTTGTTGCATAATTAGGTCAACGGAGGAAGTTGTTACCATGGCAAACTTTTCATCAATCACATTTGACCGGATTAAGGAGATTGCAGACAAGCAAGGTTATTCGTTGCGTACGATTAACAACGCTGCAATGCTCGGTCACAATAGTTCCACCACGGCTTCCACTACCAATCTTGATATCAATTGGATCAACCGCCACCGCGTGCGTCTTAACCAAGATGGCATCTGGTGTCACCTTCAAATCAGGAACCGTTTCATCTGTTAGTGATGCAAAATCACCAAGCTTCTTTAGAACAACTGCCTTCATTTTTCTTGCCTTCTTTTCTTATTTACGTCAAGCCTAAGCGACAGAAACCGCGCTCGCGTAAGTCACATCATCAGGAATGTGGGCTGCCAAGTGAATAGGTACTAGTACTTCTTCTGCATACGTTTCACCACCACGGACATTGGCCGCAATACGGTCACCAACCTTGAAGTCATGGACATTGCGACCAACTGCAATGACTTCACCTGCAACTGATGACCCAAGAATCATTGGCGCATTTACTTGCGGGAACTTCTCACGCAAGAAATCCAAACCCCAACCGTGAGCTGTCGCACTGACCTTCGCACCAGCATCCAATGCTGTTTGCACCGCCATCAAGCCAACGGAGCCAGCACCACCTTGTACAAGGACGTTTTGACCGGCCTTAACTTGCAAACCACGAACGATACCGCTGTAACCAGTTTGACCACCAAGTATTTCGCGCGTTGGTTGATTGAAGAAGTGCACAAAGCGTGGATCACGGTGCGAACGCGCAACGATCGATAGCACATGACCGGCAGCCTTAGTTGCTGCAAATGAATCTGCCAGCACTTTTTCTGACCCAACCGTGTCGTACACAGCATCATAAATCGCACCATTTGCTGCAATGTCATCCGTCTTGTAATCAAACGTCCTGACACCGCCTCCTTTAAAAGACATCTTCTGTGTATAACCTTAGTTACCTCACATCGTTAAAACTAGCTTACCATGCACGCCACCGTTTTGTAGACGTTCATAATCCAATCGAACATTATCAGCACTCAATGGCAACTCACTATCAACTACCGCGATAAAGCGACCATTACTCAAACCATCCAACAACGTTTGAACATTTGCCGTGTCCAACAAATTGTAGATACGGTTATACACCGTAACATCCTGGGAGTGCGTTGTATCAAGCGTCCCATACTGGTTGAGTCGCTCCTGAAAAGCATCAAATACGTAAATATTTGAATTGTCACGTTGTAGTTGTTCAACAAACGTGGTCATCTCAGCATTCAGCAACCCAGCCGTTAAAATGAGTCGTTTCTATATACTGCGCCTTAACAGACTTTGGCGACAGGCCATTTTCGTTATTAATTACCTCAGAATATGACCGGACAAAGAAATGCGTCGTGACTTGTTCCACACCATACTTAGTTTTTTATATCGGTTGTACAACCCACGCCGGCGTGATCGCATCAAGTTGTTGTCCAACAACACAAATAAGCCATCTGCATTTTGCAGATGATTCCAGATGGTGCGGATTGTCATGACTTTGGTAATCCAGCTCAATCTCATCCGCTAGTGGCGTCACCAACAGTTGGGTGAACAGTTCATCTGCGGATTGACTAGCAATTACCTGGTCATGGTCCACTTTGTTGAAAACATCAGAGCGAACAATCACTTCATCAGTATCAACACCAATTCGCGGTGGCTGAAAGCTATCGGTAATATTATTGGGTTCACCATAAAAAGCCAATGCAATCATAGCACCAACAGATGGATGCCCAATCATATGTGCAATTCCAGTAGTTTCATCTATCGATTTTGTTATGCCTTTACCTAGGTCATGAAACATAGCAACCTGCCGTAGTTCATCTGTAGGTGCTGCTTTAATTGTCATATCGATATGCTCTTTGATAACAGGGCAGAGAAAAATCTGTCCGTAAATCTAGCATAAGAGCACATACCAAAACAATTATGCGGTCCCATCTACCCGAGACTCAGTATCAATCACCGCAAATCTCTGCAGCAACTTCATGACACTTCGATCCAGCTTTTCGCGCTTTATAACCTTTGCAGAAATGCCCTTATGCGCTTCCATGTGCCACAGCACTGTAAGTTCAGTGTAAGAACGCCCTTGGTTGTGCATCTCGACAAGAGATTGCTTAAATTCTGGTGAATATCGAATCATATAAAAAATGCTCCTCTGCTATTAGTT
>JACSZT010000023.1 GCA_014332815.1 Weissella confusa
AAACGTTGACGAAAAAATTGTTGCGGAGCGCCGCTTAATTGCTTTGAAGGAACACATGAGCTTTAAGGAAAAGGGACAAGTCGCTAAGCTAGGTAAAGAACTACAAACTTATATCGAAATCGACCAATTGCGAGATAAGCAACGTATGTTATTTAAATGGAAAAACAGTACGTTCATTAAGAATGCCGTTGGCGAAGATATGACTAAGGCAATGCAAATTATTGCACGCCAAGAAAACGCCCTTGAAGAAGCCAATGAGTTGGTAAATAAAGTGGTAGATAGAGTGGTTGATAAGGTATACCCAGAACTGGATAAGGATAAGTTCTCAAAGTCTGAATTGCGACAACTGATCGTTGAAACAAATTCAGAAAATCGTGTGTTCTCAAATGATGAATTAGAAGACCGTATGAATGACATCACAGCATTCACGATAAATCGTGAAGTATTGACGTTTACAAAGCGTCAATATAGCAGTGCAAGACTGCTACAAATGCAACGTAGAAGCACTATGAATGACATGGAAAACATTTTGAAAAAGCAAGGTAAAACATGGCAAGACCTTGATGATTCAAAGGGTAAGTTGATTCAAGAATTTACCGGCGAAGACCGTGAGAGTTTGGTGCGTTCAGTACGTAAGTATGCAGGTATTCAACAAATGCAACGAGTTGTCGAAGCAGAGTACAAAACAGCTATTGAAAGTACATTTAAAGAAGTGGACTACAAGGCGTTGAATTTGATTGAGAAAGAACGTCTGTATAATTTGATTAACTACTACAACCCGAAGCGAAAAGAATTAAGTGAAGCGCACATTAAGGTGCTTACAGAGAAGCCACCACGCATGTTCAGTACGAACGACCACGTACAAGGACTGAAAGTATTGGCGGGACAAGAAAATATTGATAACGTTACCAATAAGTCATTGAAGCGGGTTCTTGTGAACGGTGGAACAGTGCAATTGTTCATTGGGGAAGCGTCTAATGATAAGGCAATACCACAGGATTTGATTGAACAGGCAAAGCAAGTAAGTGGTAATGAATGGTTAAAGCGTGAACGATATACCCGTGATAGGGTTGGTGGCGATTATGGACGTATGCAATACGAAGAGACAACGCCTAAGAAATACACGAACAAGCTATTTACAGGCGCTATGATGAATATTATTTACAACCTAAGCCGTAATCAAAAGAATGAATCAGAACTCGAACATGACATGCAAGCTAAGAGTCGCCGTCAGAATCGCAGTCAGCAACATTCTTATGGAAGGGGAATGTAGTGTGCATATTTAATGCACTTATGTGCATTAAATGTTATAATCAAGGAGTGGAGTTATGAGAAAACTACCAGACAATGAAAATATGTATACCTTTACCGAAGCCAGTGAAATGATTGGTAAAAGTCGTAGTTACGTCAGTTTGTTTTTACGGCGCTATGAAGGCGATATACCTGAAAATGCCATTATCGAGAGTGGTTGGAGTAATTACATCACAGAATCAGGGCTTGAATGGTTGAATCAGGAACGTATGAAAAAAGGGCGGAATAGCCACCCAAGAAACAAGAAATAAGAATTGGGGGAGTATGGATTTGAAATCTGAAAAATGGGACGGTATGAAGGGCTTTGTTATTCATAACGAGCAGAAAGGTGTCATTGTTAGAGACAATAAAGTTGATAATGCAAATGAGCTAATCAAGCAAAAAGGCGTGTCAGTAGATGAAGCACGCCGTAAGTTATTCAAAAATACGATTAAGAAAAATATCAAAATTGATCCAATGAAACTAGCTGGATATTTTGAATCTAAATATGAACCTGAAAATGCAAAGAAAGTAGCAAAGTTAGAGAGTGATAATGCTACCAAGCAATTTAAGCAAATTAAAAATGAAATGCAATTTTTTGGAGAGAGTTTTCTTGAAGGTTTTCTAGGATTTTATGGCATTAAGCTAGATAATGCTTTGGAGCGGTACGAACATAATTATCATGTGTTGGAAGTTGATGATATTAGCAATCCAAAACAAAAAGACTATTATATTGCAGTGCCGAAGCAAGGCAATATAGATGATAAGAAAATTGCAGTGCCGAACCGAGAAATAGCCGAGCTTAATATTGCTAAGTTTTACGGCGAACAATCAGTGAAACTGCAACAAGAAAATACACAGTCATTATCAATAAAACAAGAAGAAGCGGAGTAGGAAAAATGAAGAAATCAACAGCCCTAACATCATTAGTAGCAACGTACGGTACTTTGGTTAGTACGTTATCAGTAAGTGCAGACGCCGGCGAAGTATCAACCAAATTGAATCAGGCAGGTAATCAAATTCAAAGTATTCTAACAGGGTTGTTGGTACTTGTTGGTGTGTGTGTGGCATTGTTCATTATTATCAAGAAGTTGCCAACAATTGATGATCCACGTGAAAAGTCTGAATTGTTCCGAAGTGTTGGTAGTGTTGCAGGTGCAGTAGCCGTAGGAGCTGCCGTTGTATGGTTGCTACCATGGGTATTCAGCTTGTTTAACTAATTGAATAAATTCAAGTCAATCAAAAACAGGAGAAACCATGAAAAAAGGTAAAGAGTTTATTTTCCCTGAAAACGTTGAGAAGGAATACGGCGTTTGGCGAGATTACACTTTAAAGGACATTGGTTATCTAGCCCTGACAGTCGGTGTTGGTTTAGCGTTTGTGGCAGTCCCGCCTTATGGAGTGTACTTTACCGTGTTTAAGATTGTGCTTGTCATAATAGCCATGACGATTGTCATGGCTATTTTAACAATCAAGCCAATTTCATCACGGCGAAACATCAGGGTTCGTGATTATCTGAAAACACGACGACAATATAACGCAAGTCAGAAGCTATTTTTCTTAAAGCCAAAGTCCGATTCAAGGAGAAATAAGTAATGGTATCAATCAAGCGAGATAAGTCAAAACAAAATAAAGGTTTGGAGTGGGACTACCAAGCGCCAAAAATCAATTCAGGTAAAGAAACCATTGATGAGATGAGCTTAATTACCGGTATGTACGGCAATTATCAAGTCCTTAAAACCGGACAATTAGCGGGGATTCTATCAGTCAGCGGTATTAACCTTGATTTGCTAAGTGAAGCAGAACAACAAGACGTGTTCGCAGACTATGGAGCATTCTTAATGAGTACACTTGGTGCGGGTGTTAATGACAGCTTGCAGTTCATTGAGCTAACCGTTCCGGTAAACATGACAGCTTATATCAACGGTTTAAAGCATAAGTATTTTGAGTTGGAACAGTTGGATAATCCGACAGAATCCGAAAAATTTAAAACGCAGTTGGTGGCAAGTTATCTGGATCACTTTACGACAATTCAAAACAACAAGAATATGACAACCAAGCAACACCTTGTTGTCGTTAAAGTCGCAATTAAAGACAAGAAGTTATCAAGTCTGAAAGTTGCGGTAGAGCAATTAGATGAAAAAATGGCACAAGTGCAACGTGATTTAGAGAACGCACTCACGGATTTTGACGTGGTAGCCAAGCCGTTATCAAGTATTGAAGTTCAGGGCGTATTGAAGAACTTAATTAACTACAACGGTTAATTTACATATAGGAGAATGGTATGAAAATTTTAGATATTATGACGGGTAAATTGAAGCCAACATCAGAATCTGATGAAGAATCGCCCATTGAAATTCTTGATTTAAAGGTGAATGAACAAGAAAACTTTATGAATATGGTAGACAGCGATAGTCTACATTCTTTGTTCCCGTTCAGTTGGGAACAATACCCAACCTATGTGCAATCAGGTGAGAATTTTATAAGAGTAATTGCCGTTACCGATTATCCAAAGCGTGTATATGGTAATTGGTTATCTGAATTAAAGCGCAAAAAAGGCACAATCGATATAGTTCAGTACATCGAGAGTGCCGGAGATACAGCTATGATTAGTCGTTATAAGAAGACAATTCAGAATAAAGAAGCTGAATTGCTTAATACTCACGACCCATATAAGCAGAAACAACTGCAAAAATACATTGATAGTGCGAATATGCAGTTGGATAAGTACCTTGATAATTCTACCACGTTTGTTTACCAACACATGCTTATCTACGTACGTGCCAATAGTTTGGAAGAACTAGATACAGTGACGGATAACGTTAAGAATACGTTGATTAAGTTACAGATGAAGCTACAAGTACCTGTTAAAGCAACTTTCCAAGCGTTTTGGTCTGCTATGCCAATCAATCAAAACTTATTAAGTGAATACACGTATAAAGAGAGCAATACAGAAGTAGCAAGCAGTATGTTCCCATTTGATGACGCCGAAATTCTTGATTTAAAGCCACGTAGTGACATTGAAGGTGTCAATAAAGACACTAATTCACTTATTGCAATCGATATGTTAGACCGCAATAAGACTTTGAATCAAAATATGGTGGTTATTGGAACATCAGGGGTTGGTAAGACAACATATATGACGCAAAAGATTTTGCGATACGCAATTCAAGATTATCAAATCTACATTATTGATCCAGAAAATGAATACACCAAAATTGTTAAAAAACTAGGCGGAGAAGTGCTACACCTAACATCTAATGCCAAGCAAAAGATTAACCCGCTACAAATTTTTTCAGAAGAAATTTTGAGTGCTGATGAAGCAGTCACGAATCTTGATGACCTTGTTAAGGATAAAATCCAACGCATTAAGGGATTCTTTGAAGTGTTGAAGTCAGACATGACGCAAGTTGAGAAGGCGATTATGGACGGCGTTGTGAAGCAAGCATATATCAATAGTGGTGTTTTGAAATATGAGCGCTTGTCAGATATTGCTAACGACCAATGGCCAACATTGAGTAATGTCTATGATGAGCTAACAAAGTTGAAAGAACGAGACGCCGAGAAGTTTGAGTTAATCCGAGAGTTCTACTACATTTTGAGCAGTTATACGAACGGATCAAACACGCTTTTTGACGGTCATACGAATATTGACCTAACAGCCAAGATTGTATCGTTTGATTTAAAGCCTTTGCAGTCGGAGCAAGAAGTGCAAGCCGGAGCATATTTAACAACGTTCCAGTATTTGTGGGACGAAATTACAAAAGACCGTCACACACGCAAGAAGTTGTTTGTTGATGAGTTCCACTTTTTGACACTTCATAAAGCGGCTGCCACTTTTTTCCACCAAGCATACAAGCGTTTCCGTAAGTATAACGCCGGAGCTATTGCCGGTACGCAACAGATTCAAGACGTTATCGAAGGTGCAACCGACAGCGGTCAGAACATTGGAGAAGCCATTATTGGTAATAGTTATACCAAAGTATTTTTCGGACTAGACGGTAAAGGTGTTGATGACGTTATCACTAAGTTACGTATGACATTTTCTGATAAGGAGAAGAAGTTGCTAGAACGCCGGAGACAAGGTGACGCTCTCATGATTTATGGTAGTCAGCGAGCATTCATGAAGGTTGAGCTAACCGAAGAAGAATTGCGACTAATTGACGAAGAAGCATACAAGTTGAAATATAACCGGGATAATAGTGAACAACCAAATTATCAAGAACGTGTTATGTTGACGCCGAGTGAGATTGAAATGTTGACGACTGGAAATCTGGGGGATATGGGGAATGAATAAGAATCTGGACTTATTGAATATCGAAGTTGGAACATTTGAACGAGTTAAGCATGTGCTAACTCTTAAAATTAGTAAGTCACAGTTCAGATACGATAGTATCAACGAACTAAACGAGTTGAAATTACCGAATGAAAACTTTCTGCCGGTAAAATCAATTCAAGAAAAAGATAATAACGTGATTATTGAATACCTGTTATCAAATGACGCAATGAGTTTGAAGGAAATACCTAAGCAACGTAAGGCGATCAAAACAGCCATTGCTAAGCGCATTATGGAACAAGACGTGCTAAGTGATAACACTTATAACATCTCAATGAATCCCGCCAACATCTGGTATTACCCGATGAACAAAGTTTGGTACGCATATCGAGCTAATGAATCAATGCCATACGATGACCGATTCAACGCACTTACACGATATAAAGCGGTAATTTTGTACATCATGACCGGCGCACCGTATGAACGCTTGCTAACGAATCCGCAAGAAGCTATGCCTAAGTCGAAAGACGAGTTAATCAATCAAATAATCAATGCAGTTAATGTTGAAGACTTGAAGAGCATTGTTAGAAGTATTGATGAATATGTGGCTTATCGTGAGTGGCAAGACGTTGATAGGCAAATTCAAAAATCCAAGAAACGTACCGCAATTATTGCCGGCGTAATTGGTATATCAGCAATTCTATTAGTAGCGGGTGTACATCATGCTGATAATGCAAAATATGCGCAATTAGAGCAAGCCAACAAGAATAAAGTGATTCAAGTTGAAGCAAAGTCAAAGCTACAATTAGCAATTGCTAATAAAGACTGGAAATCAGCTAATGAAGCTATGGAACGTGCAGGTTATAGCCGTAAGCAAAAAGTTGCGACTTACTTAGATATTAAGCAATACCAACAAGCGCTCAATACAGACAGCACGAAAGTTCTTGAAATCGTTAAGCGAGCATACCAGAATAACGACGAAAAAGCCGTTTTAACGCTTAAAACACCGAGTGGCACGCTTGATAAGAACAAAGACCAACTAGCCCTTGAAAAGCATATTATCAACTATGATGAGCAAGATTTGACGGAACAAGTATCGTTTGCCACTAATCCAGACGTATTGTTGCGACTAGGACGAGCATTTGTAGCACACGACAATGAGCAATATGCAAATATGGCGCAAAAGAAATTAGCCGGTATTGATACGACTAAGGCGAAGTATTTGCAAGCCATTATGGACTTAAAGTCAGTTACCAAGCGTCGTGATGACGCCCAAAAGAAACTAGATGACGCCAACCATATTGATGATAAGGACGATTCGAAGAAGGATAAAGTCAAGTCTGCACAAAGTGACGTGGACAATGCTAATAAGGATATTAAGACAGCACAAAAGAAGGTTGATGACTTAAAGAAAAAAGTAGGGTACTAACATGAAAGTTTTATCTTACAAAAATAAAAGCTACAAAGTATACGCATACATTTTGGTGGGTGTAATAGGTTTATGTGTGGTACTCATATCAGCAATTACCGGACAATTAAAACAGAATGATTGTGGTGACGGCACAACCACATCAGTCAACATCAATAACGCCGATCAGAAGAAGAATGCCAAAGCGATATACAATTTTTTGGTTCAAAATTATGGTGCAACACCGCAGGGAGCAGCCGGCGTATTAGGTAATTTCACACAAGAAAGTCAGTTGAACCCAAGCGCCGTTGAATATAAAGATAAGCCTTTGTCAGGACACGGGTTAGGTCAGTGGACGGCAGATAGAACTACGAATCTGATGAATTTTGCCAAAGAAAAAAACAAGCCGTGGGATAACATAGGCTTGCAATTAGAGTTTTTAGATAGCGAATTAAAAACATCAGAAAAGGGTGCGGTTAAAGTCTTGAAATCAACAAGCGTTGAAGAAGCAACGGCACAGTGGCAAACACTATTTGAACGAGCAGGAAAACCTGTTATGGGTAATAGACTTAACTATGCTAGTAAGTGGTTTGCTGAATTTGGTACATCTGATCCGGTATCAGCAAGCGCACAAGATAATGCGTCAACTGGTGCAATTGAGCAACTGGTTTGTGGTAACGATTCAACAGCCGAAACAACGGATTTAATCAAGTCAGCTAAGTCCATGCTAGGTTACTTTTATTACGTGCAATCACACCCAAGTTCAGATTTAGGAAATGACTTGTTAAAGCCTAACAAAGCGGGTGGTACTGATTGTTCAGGGTTCGTTTGGTTAGCATTACACAAAGCGGGATATAAAGTGCCTGCAAATATGGGCTGGTTTACTGGAACAATGGCTAGTGACGCCAAAGGCGCACACCAATATTTGAAGCAGGTAGACACTAACCAAGCCAAAGCTGGCGATATTGTCATTGTTAATCAAGGTGTAGGGGCTGGTAATAACGGTCACACTGCTATTCTGTTAGAAGACTGGAAGGGCAAGGACACTAAGATTATCCAAGAAGGTGGCGACTTAACAGGACACGTTAATGAAGGTAAGTTTGGAACATCATTCTCTATCTTGCTAGGCGGTGGGGACGTTGTGATGGCGCGCCCCGTAGCAAAATAATTAGGAGTAAGTAAATGAAGAAAACAACGATAGCAATTAGTGTTTTAGCAGTGGTATCAGCAATAGCTTTGTGCGTCAACTGGTATAACAACAATCACACAACAACAGAGTTGAAAGAAGTTAAGAAAGAACTTAATACCCAATCTCATAAAAACAAAGTGCTTTATGCAGAGAATCAAACGTTAAGTACACAATTGCGCAGTTATGAAAGAGATGCTAACAATGTAGGTAAGAGTTCATCAGAGTTAGAGTTCAATACGGTTGCTAACAAGTATTTAGACACTATGTTTAATTTCGAGCCAGATACTTATAACAAGCGCAAGGATTCAATGCACGACATCATTACAGATGAACTATACCAACAATATTTTCCCAAAAATCAGAATTTTGGCGATTCAAATAATGTTTCATCAAAGTTGGATAATGCTACTATCTACACGCAGTCACAGCAGGGCAGTGATATGAAGGGATTAGCAGTCGTCACTTACGAGAGTAAGTCAGGCGATAATGATTGGCGAAAGTCTACTGAAATGTACCAAATTAAGTTTGATACCACCAAGTCACAAATCACAGACGTTCAAAATTTGGGAAGTAGTTTTGAATCCAAGAATGTTAAATAAGATGAAATCAATAGTTAAAGTAACATTATTTGCGGTTATTGGTGTATTAGTTGGTGGATTTGTGACACACAATTACGTGAATTATGTTGAAAAAAAGCAAGTAGCCGTTGATTTAAAGCGGGTTAATAATCTCAATAACAAAACAATTTTTTTCTACCGAGATGATTGCCCAGATTGCCAATCAGTTTTTCATAAAGTTTATTGGCACAACGTATTGAAGCAGGACGTTGTTTTCGTGAACATGAACAATGTAAGTAACTGCAAGTATGTTGAGCAATACAAGTTAGTGAGTGTACCGACTTTCTATCAAGGCAAGACAGCATACACCGGAACTAGTACAGAGACATTGAATAAAGTGTTAGGGGATTAAATTATGAAAAAAGGAGTTACGGTGGCGGTTTATGCTATTACGTTAATCATAGCTTTGTACCTTGACTTGTTTGTTACAGGTGCATTCATGGGATTGGCAAAGTATAAACTAGCAGTCATGGATCACATATCTACAATTTTAGCGAATCAGTTAGCACACCCGATTCATGAGATGAGCTTATATATTGCAACGAAGAATCCAATATTCATTATTCTAGGAATAGCAATTTTGCTATACGTGGCTTATATTGCTTTGAAATCAACAGCTAAGAACGCTAGTTGGAAAACAGCCGATACTGATACTCACGGAAGTGCAACGTGGGGGAGCTTAAAAGAGTTGGCAAATCATTATTTTGTCGAGACACCAAAGGAGTTGTTGGATTCTTTGAAAAAGAGTTTTGAAGGGGAATATACCCGCAACGGAACAATTCTAGGAATCGTCAACAATAAGGTGTTGTACCAAAATAATTCAACGAAACCCAATCGAAACGTTTTCGTTGTAGGTGGTCCGGGGTCTTACAAGACACAATCAGTCGTAATCACAAACTTATTGAACGAAAAAAATAACAGTATTGTCGTAACTGATCCGAAAGGGGAACTTTACGAGCAAACTGCTATGATTAAGTCAAAACAAGGTTATGAAGTTCACGTTGTTAATTTTGCGAACATGGCACATTCAGACCGGTTCAACCCGTTTGATTATATTGAACGAGACGTACAAGCAGAAGCAGTCGCTACTAACATTGTTAAGTCTGAAAACAAAGAAGGTAAGCAGGACGTTTGGTTTAGCACACAGCGCCAATTGTTGAAAGCCTTAATCTTATACGTGCGAGAAGAGCGAGAGCCAGCACAGCGCAATTTAGGCGGGGTTATCAAGGTTCTACAACAGAATGACGTTGAACCAGAAGAAGGCGAAGTAGACAGCCCACTGGATAAATTATTCTTACGATTAGGTATGGAAAGTCAAGCACGCCGAGCCTATGAATTAGGTTTTAAAAAGGCAAAGGGAGACATGAAAGCTAGTATCATATCAAGTTTACTTGCGACATTGAGCAAGTTTACTGATAACGAAGTATCAGCATTTACCGAAACGTCAGACTTTGACTTAAAAGATATTGGTAATAAGAAAATTGCACTTTACGTTATTATCCCTGTTATGGACGATACGTATGAGAGTTTTATCAATTTGTTTTTCACGCAACTATTTGACGCCCTTTACAAAACAGCGTCTGATAATGGCGCTCACTTGAAAAATGAAGTGGACTTTATCCTTGATGAGTTCGTCAATTTAGGACATTTTCCAAAGTATGAAGAATTTTTAGCAACTTGTCGTGGATATGGAATTGGCGTGACAACAATCGTACAAACCATTACCCAGTTGCAAGACAAATACGGTAAAGAGAAAGCTGAAAGTATCTTAGGTAATCACGCCGTTAAGATTCTTTTGAACGCCGCTAATGACGTTACAGCAAAGTATTTTAGCGAGTTACTAGGTAAGTCAACGGTTAAGGTTGAGACGGGTAGTGAAAGCACTAGTCACAGCAAAGAAACCAGCACGAGTAAGTCAGATAGTTACAGTTACACCAGCCGTTCATTGATGACGTCTGATGAGATTATTCGAATGCCCGACAATCAAAGTGTGTTGATATTTAGTAATCAACGCCCCTTGATCGCCAAGAAGGCTTTTCAATTTGAGTTGTTCCCAAATATCGCCGGCAAAGAAAAACTTGAACAGAATGCTTATGTGGGACAGCAGGACGCAACCCAAAAAGCACGGATTGAACGCTTGAATCAAGAGTGGAAAGCAATTGTGGAAGAACGCAAGCACCCAAAGGATTCACAAGAATCAACTGAATCACAAAATGATTCAGCAGAACCAGCAGAACAACAAACTGATTCAAGTACCGACAATTCAAAAGAAGTTACGGATAGTAACGACAAGGCTACTGAAACATCTGTTAAAGCAGATAAACCAGTGCGTGGGTCAGCTAATAAGGTTAAAGAATCAGCAGATGATTTGCCAATGGACGAGGATTCATTTGAAGACGAATGGATAGAAACAGTCAGTGACGATGAAGTTGGTTCAGTCTAAACTTGCTAAAAGTCGTAATCATTGCACACTAGTGCTATAATATAACTAATAAATGGAGATAAAAATGGTCACTAATAAGAAGCGAATGACAATCTCATTGTCTGATAGTGTTGTGGATCTACTAGTAGCAGCGGAAAACAAAATGGGATTATCAAAGTCAGCAATTATCAGCGTAGCATTGAACGAGTGGGCAACTAATCACCCTGAAAACGTGGAAAAGAAGGGAAATGAATAATGAATATCAATAAGAAAATGGCGGGAGCTATTGCAACTGCACTAGTCGTGTTAGGTGGCGTTGGTGTTGGAATTACGGTACACAATAACTCATTAGCAAATCAACTGCAAAATCATAAGTGGAATCTGATTCAAGATTCGCAAAGTTATCCAACACAATTTAAGAAAACTAAGATGATTGCACATTCAGCCATTGTGGACGTATCTTTGGACTATAAATTAGAAAAGGATAATGGTAAACAATACATTATTTTGTCAGATTCAGATATAAAGAACCAAAAATATACTATTTCAAAAAGTGATGATGGATATATCATTAAGCCAGCTAACAAGGTAGCAAAAGCAGACCATTCATTTGGCGGTTTTGAATTGATTGAGAGATAGATTATGGCAGATTCTATTGGAAACGCAATAAACAAATGGATTGGTAGTCTTCTTAAAGACGTTATTAAGTGGATAATAGGTATTCTCAAAGCAACTGTTGGTTTGATAGATGATAATATGAACCAAGTCGGTGTATACTATGCCCTATTTTTAGGGGTGGCATTATCTTTGATGATTGCCGTAGTTTTGGCACGTGTTATATCAACACTATTAAAACAAGCTGATGATACAACTGATGTGACGTGGGCTAATATCGTAATGGACGCTATTAAGGCGTCAATGTCTATACCGATCATGGTATTTATTCAAGGTTTTTTGCTTAGATCAGTCACGATACCACTATTAAAATTCAGTTTTGCAGAAAGTCAGGGACTAACTTTTAAGGCGATTGAACATGCTAGTAAAGTAGCCACTGGAAGTGGAAATGGATATGGCGAAGGTGTACCGATTCTGATTCTATTGTTCTTTGCCGTGGTGATTGTAGTATTTTTCATCAAGATTGGTATATTCATGGCAGATATAGCCTTCTTTAACATCTCAATCCCTATTGTTGGGGTAAGCATTGCGTCAGAGAATTTTGAATATGCCAGCACTTGGTGGAAGAAGTTGTTGTATTTAAACCTAACAATCATTGCACAAAGCATTGCTATGTCGCTTATGGTAGCCAGTTTCACTTTGCTAGATAAGGGTTGGGGCTACTTAGCATTTACCATTGGTTTCGGTGTCTTAACTATTAAAGCGCCAACAATTCTACAAGACCTATGGCAATCAACTGGAACTGGTAAATCAACAGTTTCAACCGGTATGAGAATGGCGTCAATGGCATTGATGAGACGCTAAATAAAGTTAGTATAAGGAGTATGAACCATGACAACAGTTATTCTTGCAGAGAAACCCAGTCAAGCTCGTTCATACGTTGAAGCATTTGTTAATAGTCATAAAGAACAGGGTTACTATGTAGTTAGTGACCCTGTTTTGCTAGACAAAACTAATGTTACGTATGGGTTTGGTCATTTAGTCGAGTTGGCAGAACCGAAAGAATATGATCCCAAGTATGAGAAGTGGGCAATCGAAAATTTGCCGATATTACCAGAATCATACAAGTTCAAAGTTTCGAGCGATAAAAAAGCGCAATTTAACATCGTTAAAAAGTTGGTAGCAGAAGCGGATAACATAGTCGTAGCAACCGACAGTGACCGTGAAGGCGAGAATATTGCGTGGTCTATCTTAACTCAAACCGGAATTGACTTGAAAAGTAAAACAATCAAGCGCTTGTGGATCAACTCACTGGAAAAAGAAGCGATATTAGACGGGTTTAGGAATCTTAAAAATGGGTGGGATTATTACCCAGCATATAAGGAAGCTCAAACTAGACAGATTAGCGATTGGTTAGTTGGAATCAACGGCAGTCAATTGTATACCTTGTTGATGAATTCAAAAGGAATTAAAGGGACTTTCTCAATAGGACGAGTTCAGACACCAACCCTATATTTAATCTATAAACGAGAGCAAGAAGTCCAAAATTTCAGACCTACGCCGTTTATAGATATAAATGCAGAAATTTTGGCAGACGGTCAAAAATTCGTCGCAAAATTAGACCCATACAAGCGATTTTTGGAACAAAATCAGCTAGATACATTCATGGAGTACAACGGCGCTCATATAGGCTCACAAGGCGGTTTAATAAAGGGTGTTGAGAAAAACAGCAAAAAAACAGCCAGCCCACGCCTTTTTTCGCTATCTACACTGCAAAGTGAGATTAACAAGCGTTATCATGCCAGTGCAAGTGAAGTATTGAGTGCCATGCAAAAATTGTATGAATCAAAGCTGCTTACTTATCCGAGAACCGACAGCAATTATATTACTGAACAAGAATACGAGTGTTTGCTGAATAATTTGGAACGGTATAAAGAGTTATCGTTTATTGATAGTCAGTTAGAATTTAATAACACACAACCAGATTCACGTCATGTGAATGGTAAAAAAGTACAAGAACACCATGCCATTATCATGACCAAAACGATACCTAAACCGGACGTGTTGGATAGTTTATCAACCTTAGAACGTCAGATATACGAAGTCGTGGTACGAAATACATTGGCAATGTTTATGCCACCTTACCAATATCAAGAGACAGTTATCACAGTAGCAGTGGGTAAGCTCACTTTTAAAGCAACTGGAAAAACACCAGTTAATCAAGGTTGGAAAGCCATTGTGGGCAAAGAAGATACGACTGATCCAGTTGATAAATCTAATCAAGATGAACAAGAATTACCGGACGTTCAAGAGAATCAACAAGTGATTGCTGATATTAAGCAAGTACAGCGTCAAACAACACCCCCAGCCCTATACACAGAAGGTACTTTAATTACAGCCATGAAAACGGCAGGTAAAACCGTAGATAATGCAGATGATGAAGTGGTGGATATTCTGAAAGAGGTTGAAGGGATTGGGACAGAAGCCACACGAGCTAATGTGATTGAGACGCTTAAAAAGCGAGCATATATTGTGACTGAAAAGAACAAGTTACATGTGACGGAACAAGGTAAGACCCTATGTCATGCCGTAGAATTACAGCCCTTATTGACGAGTGCCAAAATGACGGCGCAGTGGGAAAAAGCGTTAAAGCAAATCAGTAGAAATGAACGAACGCCAGATAATTTTATAAGTCAGATTCAACGATTTATTCAAAAGCTAGTTGATGAAGTGCCAGCGCAAATTGGGGAAAATCAATCAGTAAATGAGCAAATTGATAAGCAAATATCCATGCAAGCAAAGGAAGAAGAAGACAGTTACATTGTGGCATGTAAACAATGTGGCGTAGGACATATTGTCGATAAGAAAACGTTTTATGGTTGCACGAATTACAAGGGCGACAATCCATGTAATTTTACTTTGCCGAAGAAATGGAGTGGTAAGACGCTAGGGAAAACAGCGATAAAGCAACTAGTAGAAACCGGTGAAACCAGCGTTATAAAGGGATTTAAGAGCAAAAAAACAGGTAAGAGTTTTGACGCAAAATTGCAGTTAGAAAATGAAAAACTAAAATTTGAATTTTAAGGGGGAAATAATAAATGTTGGCGTTATCTATTTATGTTATGGTCACAGTGGTCTATTGGGGGAAGTGTATTTGGACAAAGCGAAAAAGTTTTGGTACAAACTTTAAAAATGGCGATGAGTCAGTGACGGCTTTCTTCAAAACAATATCTAAGATGTATTTAAAAAATGAAAAATTAAGAAAAAGTATAAATCTAATTTTCAATGCAATCATGAAATTAAATTTAGCAATTTTAGTCAATACTGTCGTTTACTATGTTGCTGTATATGTGCCTGGTAAAAAAGAAAACACTGCATGGGAAATAATTGTTTTAGGGTCTTTACTGTCAATTGTCGTAGATTACATTCTGCTAATAGCCTTGGAACGTGACCTAGATAAAGAAGAACATGCAATATTAAAAAATTTCATAGACGCTTTAATGCAATTAAGTGTTCTGATAACGCTAATAGCAGGTCTAATAAATCTTAAAACTAACGGATCAGCATTAGTGACTATATTATATGTATTACCAGCACTAATATCCTATAAATATCAGTTAAAGAGGTTTGATAAAGAGAAGGAGAACAAAAAAGAAAATGAAGAAGACTAACCGCCCGTTGGTTGGTAGCACTCAATAGTAGTGTTTATATTCCGAAACCGAATATAAACACTACTATTGAGTAGACTTATGAATACAATGATTAAAAAGGAGAAGAACAATGGCAAGTTATACAGAAGTTTTGGCGAGTGAGTTACCAATTTTAGATGATAAGGGAAATTACTACTACTTAAACGAAGTAGCGGGTAAAGGAGAATATATCAAAGTTGGTTGGCAACAATCAGGAACCGAATATATTGCGCTATATGGAACTGAAAAAATTAACCTTTCAATCACAGACGATTTAGTAGACATTATTGAAGACGAGCAGGTGTAGGAGATGGTAAATAAGCAAGAATCCGAAGCATGGAAGCAAAAGTTAATTGATGACGCTGAACAAGAAATTTTGAATCTAACTGATAGTGACAAGTTTAAAGAGTATTTGACGACACTATCAAAATTCAGTTATTACAGCCAACGAAACATCAATATGGTCCACTCACAAAACCCAGACGCTACTTTGATAGCAGGTTTTAAAAAGTGGCAAAGTGACTTTAATAGAACGGTCAATAAGGGCGAAAAGTCTATGCGTATCTTAGCCCCTATGATTAAGAAACTAACACCAGAAGAGCAGATTAAACACAATACAATAGCCGATTCTAAAATTGTTGGATATAGATATGTACCGGTTTTTGACATCTCACAAACCAGCGGCGATCCAGTGCTAACTGCTCATGATTTTGTTAGTGAGAATTTAAAAGACACGACAAATGTAGACCGCCTTTATACTGAATTCAAAGCATATTTAAATGATAATACTGATTTAAATGTAAGCGAGCGCCCACTAGCAGAATTGAATCAAGCCAAAGGATATTTTAGACCTTCAACAAATGAAATTGTTATAGGTGGAGACGAACCTAACAGCGTTCTTAAATTAAAAACGCTTTATCATGAGTACGCTCATAGTCAATTGCACGGGTTGAATGCAGAATTTGCTAATAGACCACGCCAGTTTAAAGAAACGCAAGCCGAAGCGGTTGGTTATGTTGCTATGAAGAATTTGGGTATTGATACCAAAGAGTATTCATTGGGTTATGTTGCAACGTGGGCGCAGGATAAAGAAGTCATTAAAAGTGCTATTGCAGAGATACACGAAGTAAGTAGCAAAACCATTGATATTAGTAATGAATTAGTTGAGAAACTAGACTTGAATTTGGAAAATGAACAAGTTCAAAATAAAGACCAAAATCTAAGTGATGATTTAGAATCAGTCGCCGAAGAACATCTAATCGTTAAGGCGGACAGTGCCGTAGAAGCCGTTCAGAAGCTATATAACAACGATTTAGAGAGTGCTATACAAGATACTTTTACGTTGTCAGATAATCTATCAGAAGAAGAGAAACAAACGTATCTCACAACATCTGATTGGGAAGACGTTGTTAATATTGAGCGCTCAAATAACGCTTTGAATTATCTAGGTAATGGTTTGTATAGCGATGAATATCTTGTTCCTGATTTAGATAACCCTTATCAAGAAAACACTAGAATTTTGAACCAAAATGTTAATCGACAAGTGGAAGCAGTACCCGAATCAGATATTAAAATTGCAGATTATGCAACGGGTACAATTGACGGACAAAGTATTGATATAACGGACGTTGACTACTTTTCTGAAAAGCCCTTTGAAGGCTTTGATTTAAGGCAAGCCAGCGATATTGAAATCAAGGCACTAGCATATAATTTATTAGCACAAAGCAAAGACACTGTGGATCAAATAGCGACAATGAATGAATCAGATGAAGAATTGTCATATTGGCAGAATGATTATGACAACGAAAAAGAATCATACACAATCATTGCTGATGAACTGCAATCACGGGGCATTAAAGTCCCTGATAAGCTAGATTATTTTGATAATCGAGATTCTTTTGAACGATTAAAAGCAAATATAGCAAACGAAGTGAATAACCAGTCGAATAACCTAACTCAAACAACGCCAGAAACAGCGCAAAACAAGCCTTCAAAGCCTGTTTTGAATCAGACAGCTAATAGTACGGAAGACATCAACAAGGGCATACAGTACGAAATGAAGCGTATTGCAAGCGATAATGACATCAAGCCAACGATTCAACGCTCACAATCTAGTGAACAAAGTTTATAAATAGCAAAAAGCCCGCACAAAGACGGGCTTTTTTTGTTATAGTTAATATATTGAGTAAATAAATTTGGTATTAAAGGCACTATAATGCAACTTATTATGTTATAATAAGTATATCAAATAACAAGTGAATAAAAAAATGGCACCCGCCGGAATTGGTAGTTCCAACGAGTGCCTGTGCTAAGGATAGATAGAGTATCTTTAACACATTTATTTTTCTATAAGTCTATTATACTAGGTTTATAGGAAAGTTCAACAAGATAATGTCAGGAACAGTCCATAAACATGGATATTCAAAAGACAATACCAAAGGGGACGTGTAAGTGTGTACGAAGAAACGCTTATTACGTCCCCTTTTTTATATGGCAAATTAGCACCGGTAGAACGTACACGTTATAGACGTATCCACAATTTGTGGCGGGGAAAATGCACCCCGATGATTAAACGGCATTCCCTGTGCAGTGACGGACTATTACGGCATGGGGGTGTGGGGAGCGCATATAAGGACACGACCTCTGGCTTCCAAGCGCATTTGACGCAAAAACTAAGTGATTCAATGACGGATCATATGTAAAACTGGGTTTGTGGGTGGCAAAACACCGCCTAGAATCAACGTATAACGTAATTCTGGACGGTCTACGGAGCTTTATTGGCTCACACCAGCGGGAAACCGCTAAAAGGCAGGTATACGGCTCCTGACGCCTTAAAAGTGTGAGTGTTGAACTAGTCTTGTTGCCGACGGTACGAGAACTCTGAGGAGCGATTGACGTTGAATACAGTTCATTTATTGCTAAGCTATGGGTGAACTGTATTCTCAAATACTCAAATCTTTCGGAGCGATGATTGGTTAGTGCGTGTCAACCTGTTTTGGTTTAAAAAAATGTTTTAATTAGGCGTCAGCATATAAGTTCCAAGTGCTTGCACTTGTGTCTGCCGAAGGCTACTAATTAGCCGGTGTACATTACAATCGGGATTCAAATTAAAATGGCTTTCACTTATACGAACTTGTGCAGCGGGCGTTGGATAGCGTTAAACTTCTCCTCGCAGTTTATTAGTTGCGATAGCCGGTATTAACAAGGTATTACACTGTTATGTTTAAAGGTATTAACAGTGTAATACCTTGTTATGTTTAAAGGTATTCATAAGGTGTGATAAAGTTAATACCTTTGTGTTATAATATAGGTAACAACAAAGTATTAACTAGGTAATATAAGGGTAGGAACAATATGAAAATTATTAGTTTTATGGCGATTAAAGGGGGAGTTGGTAAAACCACTATGGCTTACCAACTAGCAAAGTACGCTCAACAAAAAAAGAAGAATGTGTTGTTAATTGATTTGGATTCACAAAAAAGTTTGACTGATTCATTCACTAAGAATCCAAATGATTTTTCTAGTTCTAAGACAATGGCGGATTTGATGAATGATCCTAACATTGGTTTGATTCAAACTAATGTTGAAGAAGGTATTGATATTATCCCGTCACATAGCAGCCTTGATTTAATGACAGATGTCCTGGTAACTAAGGCAAATAAAGAATTATTGTTATTTATGTGGTTCGTCAAAAACATGTCTAAATTAAATGATCTTTATGATTATGTAATCATCGATTTACCACCTGCATGGAATTTGTTAACAAAAAATGGTGTTGCGGTGGCAGATTTAATTATTTCACCTATGGAGCCAAGCAGATTTGGCTATGATAGCCACCAAAAAGTTTTAGATAGTATCAATTCATTTAAAAACGAAATGACTGATCCTATGACTGGTAAGTCTTATGTTGTAGCTGATTTACGGTTTCTAGGTAATCGTGTTAAGCACAATACTAGTAGTTCACGTGAATTTGTTGAACAAATAAACAAATTTGATGATTTGCTGGGGATTATACAGGAAAAAGAATTGGTAAATTCGGCCATGCTGGAGAAGAAGTCGGTTTTTGATATTACAGATAATAATTTAGATAAGAACCAGCGTGAATTTATCAAATTACTAAGCGTGATTTTTGACAGCATATTAAAAGGATAGATTATGACAAATAGATTTGAGACAAATGGAACGCTAAGTTCTGACTATGGAATCGTAAAAAGTATTGAAAATAGCAAGTCTGATTTAGACCAGCTTGCGTGGAACCGTAAGGTTCGCACTAGCTTTTCAATTAAGAAAACAAATGTTGATAGGTTAGATGAATTGGTTAATAAATTACATGTAAAATCAAGGTCAGAATTGTTAGATACTTTAATTGAAAAAGGATATAACGATTTTATTTAAATATGATGACTGAATAGCCATTGATTAAGGTATACACCGGCGTCTACAAGCACTGACTTTGTGAAGTCCCAAAATTACTCTGATCAGTGCTTATTTGCTATACCTTAAGACTTTTGAAATTCAATAAAATCCAAACTAGACCACCGTAACTCCATAGCCTCCGACAGGCACAGGGGAAAATCCCAGAAGCCCATTAAAAAATGGCCCAAAATCTGTAATAAATTGAGGCCTATACAAAAAGTTAAAGTTAAATACTTTAGCTGATTAAGCGGCCATTTGTCGGTATTCTACCGGTGAGTGGCCGTTTAATTTTGCTTGAATTCGTGTGTTGTTGTAATACAGTATCCAATTTTTAATTGCGTCAATCAACTCTTTTGACGATGAATAATTGTTCAATGGGAAAATTTCGACCTTCAACTTATTAAAGAAACTTTCCATAACCGTATTGTCTAGAACGGTCGCACGACGCAACATGCTTTGGATGATGCGGTTTTGCTTTAGTGTCTTACGCAATGCACTGTAACGATATTGCCAGCCTTGATCAGTGTGAATGGTTGTTCGATAAGTAAGTTTTGGCAGTAATTGGGCGCTATACCACCAGAATCAATTGAACAGGTAAAGCATGAGAGTAGTAACGAATGGTTGAAGAATGAGCGATTCAATCGTGAACATTTTGGCGGATATAAATTAAAAAACATATAAGTATTTATTTTACGTGGTATAGTTTAAAGATGTATATGATAAAAAGCGAATCTACTAATTAGATTTGCAAATATAAAAGGTGGATTATATGGATAATGTGATTGATTTGAGAAGACTCTGGCTTATTGTTCGTCGAAATGGTTGGCTGATGATTTTGTCAGGGATTTTGTTTAGTAGTATTAGCTTTGGTGTTGCAAAATTTGTTATTCCTCCCATGTACAGTGCCTCGGCTGATTTACTTGTAAATCGACAGCATGACGATACTCAGCAGGGTTTGCAGTATAACGATCAACAAGCTGACGTTCAAATCATTAATACATATAAGGATATTATTACGCGACCTATTATTCTGAATGCTGTGGTCAAAGAATTAAATCGTCCACACAAGGTACAAGTTTCACCAGCTATTCCGGCCAAGTATGATGTGAATGAATGGGGACAACAAGTACAAACCAGTCCAGGTCACGAGGCCGTTTACAAAATGATTCCATCTACTTATCGTAATCGAGGATTAGATGACAAGACGATTGCCGATATGATCAGCATTTCAAATCAAACTAATTCGCAAGTTTTTTCAGTGAATGTGAAATCTCGGGATGCGAAGATGTCCCAAGATGTTGCGAACGCAATTGCTAAGGTCTTTAAGACAAAGATTGCTTCAATTATGGCGGTATCTAACGTGTCAATTGTGTCTAAGGCTACAAAAAATACGGTGCCAGTCTCACCAAATGTTAAGTTAATTACGTTGGCTGGTTTTGTTTTGGGTGTTGTTACGGCCTTTGGTTGGGGATTCATCAAGGAGCTAACCGATCGCACAGTTAAGAACTTAGAATTCCTGACTGAAGAATTGAATCTCACGAATTTAGGAATTATCAGTTACATTGGTAAGATTCCTGATTTGAAAGAAGTCCTTGCAGAAGAAGAACAACAGAAACGAACTAGTGAGTCTCGTTCTAATCGACGCATTTAATGGAGAAAAGTGATGAGTATTTTTAAAAAGAAATATAGACCAGATACAGAAACGCAAGTTAATGGGGCACGCTTAGTGACTTTCGTTGCACCGAAGCATGTTATTTCAGAACAATTTCGTACATTGCGTACGAATATCGAATTCTCTGGTGCAGCTTTGGATAAGCTGCAGGTTGTGATGTTTACGTCGGCTGAAATGTCCGATGGAAAGACAACGGTTGCATCTAATGTTGCTGTCACATGGGCTCAAGCCGGAAAAAGTGTGCTTTATGTTGATGCGGATTTGCGTCGTCCAACATCACAGTCGACTTTTAATTTATTAAACACACGCGGATTAACTACGATTCTGGCCAGCAATGCTCAACCCAAGGATACAGTACAGAAAACATTTGTGGATAATCTAGAAGTACTAACATCTGGACCAGTACCGCCTAATCCAGCAGAATTATTAGGTTCAGCCCGTATGGCATCTGTAATTGACTGGATGCGCAATAATTACGATATTGTCGTGCTTGATGTCCCTCCAGTGATGGTAGTTACGGATGCGCAAGTACTGATGCCACTAGTAGACGGTGCAATTTTGGTTACAACGTTTGGTAAGACGTTAAAGGTTAATCTCCAACGTACTGTTGAAACGTTACGTTTAACGGATACAAAGATTTTGGGAGTTGTCCAACGTGTTCGTGGTGGTAAAAACGATGCAGGTTATGGATATGGTTATGGATATGGATATGGTTACGGTTATGGTCAAAGCAACGGAGATTGAGGTATGAGTAGGCGTTTTTTGTATCAAGGGGTTAAAAGATTAATAGATATCGTTGGGGGAATCGTTGGATTAATTGTTTTTTTCCCTATTACAATCTGGATTGTAATAAGAATAAAGTTGGAGGATGGAGGACCGGTATTGTATAAACAAATTCGTGTGGGAAAGCAAGGCGAATTATTTAGTATGTACAAGTTTCGATCAATGGTTGTTGGGGCACCTTCGTTAAAGGGCGAACTGTTGCAACAAAATGAATCTGATGGTCCAATTTTTAAAATAAAAAACGATCCAAGAGTAACGGAAATAGGAAAGTTTATTAGAAAACATTCTTTGGATGAGATACCTCAGTTTATGAATGTTATTCAAGGGAAAATGAGCTTAGTAGGGCCACGACCTGCACTTCCTGAGGAAGTGAGGCAATATTCAAATTACGAAATTAAACGGCTCGAAACGAAACCTGGACTAACAGGCCTATGGCAAGTTAGCGGTCGCTCAAACTTGTCATTTAAAAAAATGATACAGCTAGATATTATGTATATTGACACAATGAGTTTATTCGTTGATTTGAAAATATTATTTAAAACTGTTTCTCAGATGTTTTATTCAAATAACAATGGAGCATATTGAACGGCAAAGTTCAATATTTAACTAGTTCATTTGATGACAAACGGAATAGTCTAACTGTATTGATTGGAGAAAACAATGAAATTATTACTAGTAAGTTCGAGTGGGGGGCATCTCAACCACTTGATGCGAATTAAAAAAGTATGGGATAGATACGATAGAGTGTGGGTAACGTTTGACAAACCAGATGCCGTATCAGCACTTGGAAATGAAAATATCTATTTTGGATATTTTCCGACAAATCGAAACATTCTGAACTTAATTAGGAACTTATTTTTAGCAATTAAAATTTTATTTTCAGAAAAACCAGATGTTGTAATGTCAACGGGGGCTGGAATAGCGGTTCCGTTTTTTTATGTTGCTAAGTTAATGAAGATAAAAACAGTGTACATTGAAGTTATTGATCGAGTAGATAAACCGACTTTAACGGGAAGGTTGGTTGAACGTATGACGGATTTGTTTATAGTTCAATGGCCAGAGATGCAAAATGTTTATAAAAAGAGCGTGTATATCGGGAGAATTTACTGATGATTTTTTTGACTGTGGGAACCCATGAGCAAGGTTTTAATCGATTGATAGAGATGATGGATGAAATCAGCGTTAAAATCAACGAACCGATTTTTATGCAAATTGGATATTCAACCGTAACACCAATAAATGCAGAATATACTAGATTTTTAAGTGCTGATGAAATGGCGCAAAAGATGAACGAAGCTCGATTAGTTGTAACGCACGGTGGACCAGCTTCATTTTTTGCTGCTTTAGAAGCAGGAAAATTTGTATCTGTTGTGCCACGGTTGAAGAAGTTTGGTGAGCACGTTAATGATCATCAAATTGAATTTGTGGAATTTGTAATAAACAACGGCCTATCGATTAAAATGGTTGAAACGAAAGAAGAATTAATAGATTCAATAATATCTCCTACGCCGAACACTTATATTGGTAATGAAATGGTTGAAAAATTTTCTGAAAGACTGATAGATAAAATTAAAGAGATTAACAAGAAATAAAAATATTTCTTCCACAAATTTAGAATTGGCGGCTGGCTTCATGATGAAGTCAGCTGCTTTGTTAATACATTATTATTCTAATCTCAACTGATCAAAGAGACATATATGTTTGCTAGTGCAAATTTAATTTTTATTGGGGGGTTTATGATACCTAAAACAATTCATTATGTATGGTTTGGTGGAAATGAAAAGCCAAAATCAGTACTAAACGCTATTGAAACATGGCGGACAAATTTACCTGACTACGAAATTCGTGAATGGAACGAGTTGAATTACGAGCTTACTGAAAGTACCCCAAATTATGTGGCCCAGGCGTTTAAAGAAAAATCATGGGCATTCGCTTCAGATTATGTAAGACTAGATGTTTTAAATCAGTTTGGTGGAATATATTTGGACACTGATGTGGAGCTGTTGAAAGGCTTCGATGATTTATTGGATTTGAAAAGCTTTATAGGACTAGAGTCTGATTTTGCTTTTTCAACTGCTGTAATTGGATCAGAAGATCATCAAACATGGACAGAAATGTCGATTAAAGATTATCAGACTCGTTCATTTGTTAATGAATCTGGGAAAAAAGACAAAACACCAAATTCAATTTACTTGTTTGAATTACTTGGAGGCAAGAGTTCGAAATACTTTGATCGGGTACTCCCGACTACTTTTTTTTCACCAATCAGTTTCAATACGGGAGCGGTTAACATCACTTCAGAAACGGTGGCAGTGCACCATTTTTCAGGAACCTGGAAAAATAGAAGAAGTAAGATTAAAGACTTGATAATGCGAGGAATGGCTAAATTATTAGGTGAGTCAACTTTTGAGAGAGTAAAAAAATATGGAAAATCAATTAGTTCTAAAAAGTAATATATTTTTAACGAATTTTGTTTCTATTTTGATGATACTCCAATTGGGATTTGGATTTTTGAGCTTGACCTCGTTGATAACCGTATCTGCTGGAGCGTTTTTACAATTGTTGGTTTTTTTGTTTCTATATGTATTTTCAATACTTTTGGATAAAAAAATCCCGTATTGGGACGTGATGTTTGCTGGAGCTACGGTTGTTACTGTTTCAATAAATAATTCTCCAGAAATGGTTTCGTTATTTGTATTTTCGATGATTATGTCAGTTTTTTGGAAGCTAAGCCCGGTCTTAAATATCCCATTACTCTTAAAACGATACTTCGTTTCAGGAATTTTTATATTCTTCATTATAGTTTTTGCATCCGTAGTATTCGGGTTTAATAATAATGTGATATCAATGTGGCGAATTGACGGCTTTGTAAATAGGCAGTCACTCGGATTTTCCAACCCAAATGCGGCATTAATTTCTTTAGTTGCACCGATTTTTTCCGGAATTGGATACTTTGTTTATAAGCAGTCGAGAATAGGTCTAATGGGGTTGCTGATTATTGTGTTGTTTGTTTTTGAAAAAACACAATCACGAACTTCGTCATGGGTCATCGTGAGCATCATTGTTGTAATGTTTATAGCATTAAAAAATGGTCTAAAACCCGTTAATAGATTTTTAAAAGGAATTACGATTGTAATGCCGTTCTTATTTCTGGCTTTTTCTATGTGGTTGATGTTTAAGAACCCTGTTTTTTTTAACGCTCATTTGTCAGGAAGACCCAATCTTTATCATAACTTCTATCAACAGTACGGAATTCAACTTTTAGGTCAAAGTGAATTGGAACATGCCATGTTTGATAATAGTTACTTACAGGCTCTGCTATCAAAGGGATTGTTATTTCTGGTGCTGTTTCTCTTTATAAACATTAGAAATATTTATATTGTGAGGCATATTCCACTGGTTGCGTGGATGTTGTTTGGTGGATTTTTTGCATTAGGTGTTACGGAAACAGTGCTTCAACATTTTGAAATATATGTTTCTATTATTATGATTGTATTTTTGATTAATGGAGTGAAGAGTGAATGATATCTATAATAATCCCGTTGTTCAATGATAGATGGAATTTAAAGAATTTACTCGAGGATTTAAATAATCAGACCTTTAAAGACTTTAAAGTAATATTTATTGATGATGGATCCACAGATAATACTAAAGCGTTATTTGATTCAATAAAAGGTAAATTATTGTTTCGATACAAATATTTTAGAACACAAAATTCTGGACAAGCGGCAGCGAGATTTTTTGGCTATAAACAGATTGAATCTGGTACACGTTTTGTAACGTTTGTGGATGGTGATGATCGTATTAAGAACGATTATGTTCGATCGTTAGTTGAAAATTTGATGTTGTATGAGGCAGACTTATCAATCGTGAACTACGATTTAATTGAGAATAATAAGGTGCACATTATTCACCCTACACTTGATACAGTAAGAATCTTAACGGAGGATTTGCCACTTGAATGGATTAGTGAAAAGAACTTTAAGGGGTTTTTGTGGGGAAAAATGTTTAAGGTTGAACTGTTTGATAGTTTGAACTGGCATACTGAGATGAGATTTTTAGAAGATGTAGCATTGATTAATCAAATTATTCCGAGAGTGTCGAAAGCAGTTTATAGTTCGATTCCGCAATATAGATATATACAGAGAAGGAAAAGTTCCGTTCGAGTAGATGTTGCTAGCGAAGAATGGGTGAATGTTATAGAAGTGTTGGATAGCATGCATGGTTTGATAAATGACAAAAATGTGGAGCGTGCATTCACTGCCAGATGTGTTAGAACTTTGAGAGGGCTTTTCGAAAGAAGTTCACTGAATACATTAAAGCGAGATTTCAATCAAATATCAAAAGCTGTGTGCCTTATGAAATATGAGAATAAAACAAATTTAGATTTGGATATTTTTGACTACTTTTTCTATAAGTATGCCAAATCAAACTTGATGAAACTATTGATTGCGAAGACTAGAAAATCAGCTGTGTTTATCAAACACAAACTAAAGAGGTGAAATTAATGGAAACGACCCCGTTAATATCCGTTGTGATACCTGTTTACAATGGAGAAAAATATATTGAAAAAACGATAAATTCTATTCTTAAGCAAGAGTATAAAAATATTGAAATTCTGGTTATCAATGATGGTTCAGTTGATGATACTGCGCAGGTGGTCACTAGGTTAGTTGAAAAAGATAAGAGACTTAGGCTTATAAACCAAAAAAACGCAGGAGTTTCAACTGCGAGAAACGTGGGTATCGATCATTCAAAGGGAAGGTATATTGCTTTCGTTGATGGAGATGATTTAGTTACTGAAGATTATATTAGTCATCTTTACAGTGTAATGGCCCATAATGATGTTGAAATTGTTGCGTCAACTACTATGGATTATTATTCAAGTGAAAAATCAACAAATGAAACTAACGTAAAAATAGTTTCGGGACAGGAAGCCGCTATCGAGATGTTGTATTACCGTATTCCGATTGGAGTATATTCAAAGTTGTTTGAAGCTGATTTTCTTAAGAAGTCTGTTAGATTTATTTCGACATTGAAAATGGGGGAAGGGTTTAATTTCAATACAACAGCCTTTCAAAAAGCTAAATATGTCGCACTTACGGACAAGAAAATCTATCATTATCGAACGGATAATCCAGAAAGCGTTACAACTGTATTCTCAATGGAAAAATGGAAAAATGGTTTATTAGCAATTCAAACAATAAAGAGTAATTTTATACAAGTGACGCCAGCTTTGAATCAAGCATGGGAATACGCGTGGTGGAATACAAATTTTGACGTTTTTAAATTAATGTCTGTAGCGAAAGTTCAGTCATATTATCCTGATGAGTTTCAATTTGTAAAATATAACGTCAAGAAATTTGCACTTAGACAAATCTTTTCTTCAATATCCGTAAAACGTCGAATTAGGGCAGGACTAATCTATCTGTTTCCACAGATATTTGTGAACTATGACGCTTTTAAGCGCACAAAAGCAATGGAACAAGGTATTCCTGTAGATGGCGCGATTGTTACGTTGACAACGAATAATAACTATGGAAATCTCATGCAAAGATGGGCCCTTCAAACATTTTTGAAGAATAACGGATATAACTATGAGCATATTTATTTTCCGGGTTATTATTTAAGACAGTATTTAAAGTATCAAAGTATCTTTGCTTGGCCAGCCAGGTCGGCAGTTAGGATTTTAAAAAACAAACGTCCTTTCTTTAAGAAGACAGCATCACTTTATAACTACAGACAAATGTCAAATTTTGCAAGCAAAAAACTAAAACAACGCAGATACTCAAAAAAAATAATGAAGCAATATAAGAACTTCATTGTGGGATCTGACCAAGTGTTTAATTTCGGGGTGATAAGTTCAGAATTTCTGGTGCCATGGAAAACATTTTTATTAGAAGATGCAACCGAAAATAGTAATAGGATTAGTTATGCTGCTAGTTTTGGATCGAAGTCTTTGAGCAAGGATAATCCGCTGTATTCAGCCTCGGTACGGGAATTGATGCAGAAATTCAATGCAATTTCAGTTAGAGAAAAATCTGGTATACAAATTGTTAAAGATGCATGGAACTCAGACGCAGTAGATGTGGTTGATCCCACACTACTGTTAAAAGCACAAGACTACTCAGAAATAATTGAAAAGGTTGAGAAAACATATAATCTATTCTATTTTGTTCTACGTGATGATGATAATCATACCATTGTACAGACAACTAAACGATTTGCCACAGAAGAAAATAAGTCTGTAGGTGGAATTATTGGATATGGACCAGGTGAAAAGAAAAGTGTCGGACAATGGCTAAATCACATTTCATCTAGCGATTTAGTTATCACCGATAGTTTTCACGGAGTTGTTTTTTCTATTATTTTTAACACCAATTTCGTTGTTGTGAACAGAACAGGAAATGGTTCTATTAGCGCAGCTTCAGAACGGTACAAAAATTTGCTTGATGGATTAGGTATCTCTGGACGAATGCTGTCGGTTGAAGAATTTAAAAATGCTGACCTTTCTTTGCTTCAACCTATAGATTGGAACGAAGTAAATGATCGACTAGCAGAATCACGGTTGAATAGTGCTGATTGGTTGTTAAACAATATTAAAAAGGAGGACTCACGTGGCTAGGTCTTCGGGTGGTGAGCTAATAAAAAATACAATTATTATCGGCTCAAGTAAAATAATTATCGCTGCCATTAGTTTCTTACTACTTCCAATTATGACAAAACACTTGAGCGTGTCGGATTACGGTGTAGTTGATCTTGCGTTATCATATGTTGCCTTAATGACACCTATCCTTCTTTTAGGGCTTGATGTGGGTGCGTTAAGATTTTTAATTGAAGCGCGTGGAGATAATGTTCAAAAGGCAAAAGTTGTTTCAAGCTTATTGGTGCTAGTTGTTATTGCCCTGATTGTTGGTACTTCTGTCTTTATTTTGGTGAATAGCATATTTTCTTTGAACCTAAAAAATTATTTGATTTTGTATTTTCTGTCAGCAGTTGTTTTTTCTTTGTCACAGCAGATGATTCGAGGAGATGGAAATAATTTTGTGTTTTCAGTAACTTCTTTAACGTATGCAATTGTGTCAGCCACATTAATTATTACAGGCTTGATGTTCTTTAATTTTAAGGTAGAAGGAATAATTGTTTCTTACGTTATTGCGGCGTTTATTTCGTCTATGATTAATTTTGCAACGGTAAGAGTATGGAAGTTTTGGTCTTTCAATTCGATTGATAAAAACTTAATGAAGCGCATGATTTCATATTCTTTACCAATTGTCCCAAATGGAATATCCGGTTGGGTGTTTCGAGTTTCGGATCGTACGATTATTTCAATTGTAATAGGAAGTGCGGCAAATGGAATTTACGCGATTTCAAATAAGTTTTCTAACGTTTTGGGTGTGTTAGATAATGTTCTATATACTAGTTGGGCTGAAGCGGCTGCGGTTCATATTAATGATGAAGATAGGGACGTTTTTTTCTCGAAAGTATTTAATACAGAATTGAGTCTGTTTGGTTATGCTTCAATGATAGCAATTCCATCTGTTGGCGTTATTTTCCCTTTTTTTGTAGATAAGGCATTTTATGATGCATATCTGTATTTTCCGCCATTGGTTGTAGGAGTTGTGCTAAATTTTGTAGTTGGTTTTTACTCAGTAATTTATCTGGCTAAAATGTTAACAAAACAAGTAATGGTTACATCAGTAGTCGGGGCAGTGATAAATGTCCTCCTAAACATAACATTTGTCGGAATTATTGGTATTTGGGCCGCAGCATTATCAACGGCGGTTACATTTGGTGTATTGGCTGTTTACAGGCACTTTGATTTAAAGAAATATATTAACTTATCTATCGACTGGTCATCTGTGTCAATGATGATGATTGGATTTTTTGGAGTTTTAGTTCTGTATTACATGAATTCCCTTATATGGAATGTCGTGGGAATAATTCTTTCAACAACGCTTGCGATTCTAGGACACCGAGTTGTTTTAACAGATATGTTTAGAAAAATTTGGAATAAAGTACCATCTAAGAAATAAAATAACTTAAGACCTATCATGAAAAGGTTTAATACAATTCTTTGGTATACGTCTTGTGTTTTCGTGTCAGGCTTCTAAAAATATTCTTCTCAGTTTATAAAGGTACTAAACTAACTTATGAAGGAATGATGACTGGAGGATTCGATGAATAAATATGGTATAAAAGACTATATAAAATATGACGTTATTAGATATAGGGGTGAATTTACGGTTAAAAATTTTCTGGTTTTATTTGCTTTTAACAAAGGATTTCGCGTGACATTTTGGTTCAGGATGGCTCAATCTCAAACCTTTGGGAATAGGGTTGTTAGAGGGATAGCCAGATTGAGTCAATTACGAACAGGAATTCAATTGGGGCTAGATACAAAAATTGGTTACGGCTTATATATAGGCCATAGTGGACCGATTGTTGTTAACCCAGGAACAACAATTGGTAACAATGTAAACATATCTCAATTTACAACTATCTGATCTAATTCAAACCGTTTTGCTAAAATTGGAAATAACGTTTATATCGGGCCTGGAGTTTCTGTGGTTGAGGGTGTCTTAATTGGGGATAATGCAACAATAGGAGCTGGAAGTGTTGTTACAAAGGATATACCATCTAAAGCAACAGCTGCAGGTAATTATGCTAAGGTACTGAATTATAATCAACCCGGAAGGTATATTAATAATAAATGGCTTTAAAAGTGGTTAGTAGCTGTGGTGGACTTAGAGAGTTGAATTATTTGGATATGATTTCATAGCACTAAAATATTAAGCGCCCCGATTTGACTCTATGTCAGATTGGGGCGCTTTTTAACTTTTAAATATTGGCATTGCTGGGAGATTTTTAATTTAATTCAAATTGGATTTGAGATTAATGAGGTGCATTTGGACAGGTTTCTTATAGAGAAAATAAAAAGTACCGCTGGAACAATTAATCCAGTAGTACTAAAAATATGGGAATGTATTTTTATAGTTTATTCGGTCGCATTCAATGCATTTTCAATTTCGTTATGAACGCGTTGGAATTCAGAATCAGAAATGATTTGGTATGAAACGCCATTATCCATTTCACCGGTACCCTTGAGTTGATCACGGTTAATGGTTTGAGCAGAATCACGATACCTAGTGGCTAAGTTGCGTAATGAATTAAGCGAAATGTTTGAACGAACATTGTCAGATACTGCATTTAGGAAATCGTTTGAGAGAACGCTAGAAGGATCATTTTTCAGCTTATTAATTACTGATTCAATTACGAGTTGTTGGCGGATTTGGCGACCGTAGTCTCCTTGTGGATCGTCGTAACGCATACGTGAGAATTGCAATGCTTGTGCACCATCCATGTGGTACGTTTTACCTTCTGTGAATGAATAACCTTCATAGTCAAATGTTAATGGTGACTTTACATCGACACCTCCAACGGCATTAACAAGTTGCTTCAAACCGCTCATGTTGACCAAGAGATAACCATCTAGTTTGATATTAAGCAATTTGTCAACTGCGTGTACTGCAGCTTCAGAATTACCGTATGCGTACGCCGCATTAAGCTTAGCATCAACACCGTCGATTTGAATCTTGGTGTCACGTTCAATCGAAATCATTGTTGTGGTTTTTGAGGTTGGATTCACAACCATAACCATCATTGTATCGGTACGACCTTTATAATTACGGCCTAATGCACCAGTGTCTGTACCGAGAAGTAGGTAAGCGACGGATTTTCCGGCTTTTGTTTTCATATCTGAAACTTGGCTCAATGTGCTGTCCATCGAGTGAATCTTTGAAGTTGTGTTGTGTAGTGCGAACGCAGCGATTCCCCCACCAATCATAACCAGGGTAACTGCGATACCCAAACCCCAAAGTAATACCTTTTTAATCATGGGAAAACTCCTTAAAATGTATTCAACCTAAGAATAATTATATAATAATCCGTTAATAATTGGGGTATAGTCAAAGAAAGAGAAAATTTTTAAGGAGACAGACATGATTGATATTCACAGTCACTTATTACCGGGCATTGATGATGGTTCAGAGAATTTGAACGTTTCGTTACAGATGGCGCGCGATGCGGTGGCGGATGGTGTGACACACGCACTTATGACACCACACCATATGAACGGACGTTATGTTAATCATGCATTAGACGTGATTAAGCTAACGGCTGATTTTCAAACGGAATTGAACAATGCGAATATTCCATTGAAGGTTTTCCCATCGCAAGAGGTTCGCATCAATGGTGACTTATTGTCAGCCTTGGATGAAGGTGATATTCTGACGACAGATGATCAAGGAATGTATATATTAATCGAATTGCCTTCTAATGATGTGCCGTCGTTTACATCAGACATGTTATTTCGTGTTCAACAACGTGGATTAAAACCGGTTATTGTTCATCCAGAAAGAAACACTCGGTTAATGAACAAACCAGATCTGCTGTATGATATGGTATCATCGGGTGCCTATACACAAGTTACAGCTAGCTCATACGTTGGGATATTCGGGAAATCAGTAACAGCGTTTAGTGAAGATATTATTGCAAATGGACTAGCACATATGATTGCATCTGATGCACACCATATTCCGGGGCGTAAATATAATATGCGCGCGGCATTTGACAAACTCACTACACAATATGGGCAAAGCCTAGTTAACGAATTTGATAATAATGCCAGGGCATTGGTGAATGGTGAACCATTAGTTCGCTGGCATGAAACACCTATTAAAAAGAAGATGTTCTTCTCTGCCTATTAATGTAAGAATAGGGTTGGCCTTATTCTGAGATTCTGTCCTAGTTTTTCTGGGTTGGTAAAATTGCATCATATGGGATATTTTATTCATGGATATACGTAATGAAACGAAAGACAAAATTAATTAGACCTATACCAAAGGGAGTTAACATAACATCGATTATCCCAAGTTATAGGTTTATCAAGGCCTGATCGCCCCTTGTGATTTTTGCAATTTCACAAACTCAAAAAAAGCCCAATTCACTCACTTCACAAGCGGGGAATTGGGCTTTTTTCACAATCTATACCAATTAAACGTTTAGAAAGAATTTCTGCAATAATTGAACCTTACACTAGTATTCTATCACTAAGATATTTTTATAGCACTAGTTAGTATATTAGCAATCCCTATCACAAATTATATGTTAGTATCGCAACACAACATTACATATAATCTAATCAATTTAAGTTCTGAATTTTTTTAAATTATAGACATGTAAAATTCCTTATTTTTGACACAAATAAACATTTAATTATTGCTTATATATAAGTGAACTATCATTCTTTTATACGCTGCTAATTCATAACTAAAAATAGTAACAATATACAGAACATAATGCGTCATAATTTACAAAATAAAATGATTTAAAAACAAACATTATAGTTCCCGAAAGGGGACACCATTTATTAAATGAATTATGCAAAAAAATATCAAAATAAAAAAGATAGATCATGATGAACTATCTTTTTTATTTTGATATTTTTCAGGCTTATTATTTTTAACATAATCTGCAAATATTTTTAGTAAAGATTCAGTTTCATCTACTGATAGATTTTCAATATCAAAATACTTATCAAGTAATGCACCTTTTTGAATCAATTTGCGAGTACGTATTTTGCGTTCTTTGTTTGACTCATAATACTTACTTTGCTTAATTAGTAACTCATTTTTTTGAATCTTTTTTTCTAGTTCATTTTTTTGTTTAACTAGCTTATCCAGATTATCATTCATGGTTATTTATCTACTTAAAATTGTGGATTAGTGACGTTAGTTGAACCGTTATTATTTGATTCAGTTTCGTTGTTAGAATGAACTGAATCATCAGATGAAATTTGAGACCCTAACAACGAACCAAGTTCTGCGATTTTTTCTTTCGTAAAATCAGAATAATCAAGGTTAGAGTTCTTGATTATTTCACGACCTAAATTGCGCTCAATTTTTTCTTTTTCAAGTCGAATTTTATTATTCAACTTTTCAAGACGTTCTTGTTGCTTTTCTAAGTTGCTTAAAGCCATGATTTTACCCCCGCTATTTTCAAATCGACCATTTGTTAAATTCATGATAGCAAATCCATGAAAAACAGTCAACAAAAAATTGAAAAACACCCCAAAAACAGGTAGAATAAACTTACAGTAAACGGGAATCTTACAAGCGAGTGAAACGAGCAGTAAGCGCACTTACACATCAAGCCTAAACGGTTGATGTAATTGCTCAAATAATCGTGTATTAGAAGCCGTTCCGGCAACTGAAAAAATAAAAGGAAAAACAACAGGAAAGGGGGATATTCAAAATGGCTATTTTTCACATGAACTTTAAAAACATTAGTGCCGGAGACGGACGAAGTGCCGTTGCTAGTGCTAGTTACAGAAGTGGCGAAGTTCTTTACCGAGACGCTGATGAAAAAAACTATGAATATCCCCGTGTTGTAAAGCCAGAAACTTTTATTATGTTGCCTGAAAATGCACCAGAGTGGGCTAGTGATAGAGAGCGTTTGTGGAATGAAGTTGAAGCAAAAGAAAACAAGGCTAACTCACGTTACGCAAAGGAATTTAATATTGCGCTACCGGTTGAATTGAGTGATGAAGAACAACGTGAGTTGTTGACTAATTATATTCAAGAAACTTTTGTAGATTCAGGTATGGTTGCAGACGTAGCAATTCACAGAGACCACCCAGAGAATCCGCACGCACACGTTATGCTGACAAACCGACCATTTAACGCAGACGGTACGTGGGGACAAAAGGCAAAGACTGAATATATTCTTGACGAAAACGGTAACAAAACAAGAACCGAACAAGGCAATATCCGACAACGAAAAGTTTGGCTTGTCGATTGGGATAAGCCGGGGAAAGTTGATGAGTGGCGTGGACAGTGGGCGCAAGTCGTAAATCAATATTTTGAACTCAAAAAAATGCCTGATCGTATTAGCGAAAAGACATTGAAGGAGCAAGGTATTGAATTGCCAGCCACAAAGCACGTTGGCGTTAATAATCAAGCCGAAGAACGAGCAGAGTATAACGAGCTTGTTAAGGAGCAACGAAGCAATTTGTCACGCCAAGAAAACGTTGACGAAAAAATTGTTGCGGAGCGCCGCTTAATTGCTTTGAAGGAACACATGAGCTTTAAGGAAAAGGGACAAGTCGCTAAGCTAGGTAAAGAACTACAAACTTATATCGAAATCGACCAATTGCGAGATAAGCAACGTATG
>JACSZT010000024.1 GCA_014332815.1 Weissella confusa
CTCACCGGTAGGGCTCGGCCCTGTTCCACCTGCAAAAACACCCAGAAATCACGCCGTTTTAAGCTAAAATCCGGGTTTTGAAAAATTTTCGGGGTGCGGTACCTCTCGGTGCCAAAAAAGCCTGTCCATAATCTTGACATCAGCGCCTGCTTCGATTCTAAAATATGCTATGCAGGGAAAGTTGACTAATCAACGTGAAGAAGATGGTTCCGTCGATGACCTGTTGGCACAAATTACTGCCGAAAAAGAACAATTAATTCTAGACAAGAAAATCAAACGCGATAAGGCACTACCACCGATATCTGAAGACGAAATTCCGTTCCAGATTCCATCAAACTGGAAATGGGCTAGATTTACAGAACTTATCACTCTTATCTCAGGTCGAGACTTGAATGCCTCAGAATATTCGAGTGATCTTGCGGTCGGAATTCCATATTTAACGGGTGCAAGCAATTTCGAAAATGGCCTCATCTCAACCAATCGTTATACGAGCGCACCGACGGTTATTTCCCAAAAAGGTGATTTATTGATTACGGTTAAGGGTACCATTGGCGAGATGGCATTTAATGCTTACCCCGAAGCCCATATTGCTCGACAAATTATGGCTATACGAACCACTTCGGCTCTAAATATAAATTTCGTTCGATACGTCTTACTCTTTGAGATGTCAAAATTAAAACAAAAGGCAAATAGTATGATTCCTGGAATTTCAAGACAGGACTTGTTAGAGGAAATTCTTCCACTTCCTCCATTGGAAGAACAAATTCGTATTGTTGAAAAATTGGACAAATTCATTTCAATTAATCTTTGAGTTATTTGTTGAATTCTAAAAAGGCCAATCGCATCACGCGATTGGCCTTTTTGTAGTCCCTTTAATTTTTGCAAGTAGGATATGAGTCATACGTGCTCTGTTGTAATATTGTTTAGTGCTTGCGCAATCCACTGCTGTTCAGATAATAGTGGAAGCGGAACCAATAGTTTACGAAGGGTGTCACCATTGGCGTAATCGCCGTAAGTCATAGTCCGATAGTGATAGTTCGTTTCAAAATATTAACATCCCCAACTTGCGCGCGCACTGACATAACGAGCGAACCAGCAGGTGTTAGTTTCGACAAATTGTTCGTATATTTATCAGATTTATTTTGGTATGTTCCACCAAATCTCGATTTGCCAGGGTGAAATTCTATATTTAAGCCAGTTTGTCTCTCAAACATCTCTACAGATTTTGGTGTTTGAAAAACAGCACATCTGATATTGAGGATAATCTTACCCATTTCCAGTTTGGTTGAATCTTGATTTACATATACTCCAGTGCTGATAACCAAATTTGAACAAGTTTTTGCTGAGTTTCTATGTCTGGCAATGGAACCAACAGGTTGCTTAATTTCTTCTTATTTAGAGTATTTCCCTTCACCGCTCCAGCAACATCGGCATATTTCACCATTTCGGGTAAAATTACATACAACCATTCTTTGAGAACGGTAGAATCCGTGATGAAAATAGATGCTATAGCTTCGTTGTGGTACATATCCGTGGGTAGTATAGCAACTTTCCCAATTGAAAGTTTGAAGCTTAATATCAGTGTTCCTTTGGGTGATATTGCGCCCATCTTTTCATCAATGGCTGCTTGTGTGATTTGTTTCTGCGTGTTTTCAAGAACCCTTCCATTTTGCATATCGGAAATTGAAATCCATGGGAACTCTCCACCCCAGTATCGAGTGTTTTTACTATCTGGAGTTTTACCCAAAGATATTTCTGCGATTTCAGACAACGTTGTCCAATGCCAATTGGCAGGAACTTCAAAGGGAGTGTTGATTTGAGAATCAAAAGGTTCATCAGTTGCATCTCTATTTATATTACCTGAAACAATCTCATGCAAAATCGATTCTTTTAACTTAGGCATGAGTTCTTTATCTAGTAGCTGTATTTTCTCATATTGACGAGTGTAATCATTAATTTGAGTTTCCAACATTTCAATCATATCAACAATTCGTTCCTGCTCTGCCAAAGGTGGAACCGGAACCATGATGCCAGCAACTTTATCACTATTTAGGTTATTTACAGTGCTTCCACTGGCAAGTTGACCAAACTGATTAAAGATTACCGGGGAAGATAACAGATAATACATAAAATCTCTATTAAAGACGGACTGATAATCAGTGATCGACAACCAACCATCGTGAATCGCCCCATCGACAGCTAGAATATATGGTTGACCAAAACTCATTGAATTCGTGAGTAGAAAATCCCCCTTATGAACCAGTCTTGTCTTTGACAATCCATCTTTTGTGATTTTTTCACGCACGTGTGTAATATACTTCTGACCTTTATCTGTGTCGCCAATTTTAATCCAATTGATACCATCTGAAGATTCAGTAATGTACTTCTTAATAGGTCTTGGCGACCCACCTCGCACAATCGAAACATATCTACCATATCTTACCCACTTCCAGTTTGCAGGGAAGTGGATAGTATATTGGTATAACGAAGATTGGAGATATACCTATGCAATTTGCGACCTATTTTGATAACTGGGTGAAGTTGTACAAGAAAGGAAAAGTTAGTGAAGTAACTCTACGAAAATACGATAACTCGAAGTTGCACCTTATTGAATTCGGATTGGACATTGAAATGAGTGATTTAAATAGAATTAGCTACCAAAAAGCGATTAATCATTTGGGTGAACATCATGCAAGTCGAACAGTTGGTACTTTTCACAAACATTTTAAAGCTGCGCTAGAGGATGCAGTTGAAAATGAAGTGATTTCAAAAAATCCGGCTAATAAAGCTGTAATCGGAGGGAAAAGTGGCCGTCAAACAAGAAAGTTTTTGAATTATGCCGAATGGAAACAGCTGATTGATGTATTGGATGTTACTAAACTCGAAGATATGATGATTTACCTAGCAGCAACAACCGGAATGAGATATGGTGAAATAGTTGGACTGACAGTAAAAGACGTGGATTGGGCACAAAATACAATAAGCATTAATAAAACGTGGGACTATAAGTATGGTGGTGGATTTAAAACAACGAAAAATAAAGCTTCTGTGCGATCTATTGCTGTGGATAAAATGACTATGATTAATCTTAGAAACTTTTCTAGCCACAACAGCATAGAAAACCCAGCTGAATTGTTGTTTTGGTCAAATCAAGGAAGAATATTACACTCTAGTGAAATTAATGGTGCATTAACAAGAATACTTAATAACCAAAAGATTCCAAGAGTTACTTTTCATGGGTTAAGGCACACCCATGCCTCGGTATTGTTGTACGGTGGAATGACGGTGTTGTCCGTAGCACGTAGACTGGGACATTCAAGCACTTCGACTACACAGCAGATATATCTACATTTGGTAAAAGAATTGGAAGCTAAAGACAATTCTAAACTGCAAAGATTATTCGATAATCTTTAGTATAATTATGATAATAAGTAAGAATTGTATCTTTTGGGAGTGACAAATGGAATATACACGACAAGACGTTTCAAAATATATTTTGCAAGCTCTCCGTGATTTAGGCGGACAAGCACACAGTAAAAAATTGGTACAACGCATGATTGATCGGGAAGATGGGGTTTCTTCAGAGGAAGTCTATTTTGAAAAGGTGTCAAAAAAATCTGGTAAGAGTTATCATCCGTTTCGTTTTGACTACAATTTTGGGTTAAAAAACTTGATTGTTACAGGTTATATTGTTCCCTACGAGCGTTTGTCTGATGTAGTAGAAATTACGCTTACAGAAAAAGGGAGGGTCCAGGACTTATCGGATTTTCCAACGAAATATGACCAAGTTCAAATCAAAAAGTATTGGGATGAAAAGAAAAGTATTAAAGCCAACAAGCAAAAAATCGGTGTCGTAGAGTCGTTGGATGGTGCCACAGGTGATGATGAAGAAGAAGTAGAAACCAGCTGGACAGATGACCTTCTGAGTGCGATAAAGAATTTTTCTAACGCTAAATTTGAAAGTTTTTCCCGTTTATTGGTCAATAAGATGGGTGTTAAACTTGATAAGACTAAAGGAATGATTCTATCGGGCGATGGCGGTATCGATGGGTTCGGATACTTTGAATCTGACGAGTTTAGGACGTCGAGAGTAGCCATACAGGCAAAAAGGTATACAACGGCAGGCGTTTCCTCTCCGGATATAGACAAATTTAAAGGCGCGATGGATAAGTTTAATGCAGAATATGGCATATTTATAACTACATCTTATTTTACGGAATCTGCTATCGAAGCTTCACGACAAGGATCGAGACTTATAACATTGATTGACGGTGAAAGAATTACAGAATTAGTTGAACAGAAGCAAATTCATGTGAAACCAGTTACGACCTTTGTTTTGGATGATTATTATTTCGAATCGGATTGAAATAATAATGTTCAACTCTGATTTTAAGTGCGGGAATTGAAAGGTTAATATGGTGAAAAACATTCAACTTAATGAAATTGATACGACGGTTGCTGCAGAAAATTTTGCTAAGCTTTTACTTGATAAACATACGTTGTTTTTAAATGGAACATGGGGCTCCGGAAAGTCTACCTTTTTAAATAAAGTCGAGGACATCACAGTATTAAAGATTCATTATTTGGATCTATGGAATATAAAAGACGAACGTAGCGTCTTAGAATTGGGATTTCGGAGTCTGCATCCGGTAATCTATTTTTTGGGAAGAGTAATGGCTGTTGTCGCTGTAGTGATTTCGTTGCTTATGACTCCAGCAATCAATTTAGGGTTAGGTGTGTATTTTCAGGACTCCGGCGTGTATACCTTAATAGGTTTCATTGTATTGTTGGTCGGCGTGTATCAATTTTTTAAAGTTAAAAGCGATAGAGTTTACATTTGGTTGTTTGACAAGTTGCAAATCGATGAAAAAGTTTTGGTGATAGACGACTTTGACCGAGCTAGCTCAGAAAAACAACGTGAGGCTTATAAGCTCTTTAATGTGTTAAATGGGAGACTTGCAATTGTTTTTGTGGGTGATTATGACAATTTGACTGACTCCGGTGATTTCTTAAAGAAAATAATCGATCAACGTGTTGAACTACCTCTGGTGTTAACGTCCAAGGAAATCTGGAGTGATTACCTTCGTGAAATAGAAAATACGTTTGATGTTACTGTGAGTCAGGACCTAAGGAGTCTTTTTTTGCGTTCACAACTCAATTTGAGAGATCGAAAACATTATAATCGATTAGTGATTCAAGAATTGATTCAGAACAAAAAATTTGGTCGCGTGAATATAGAACAGCAACTAGCAGTAATTTATGCTTACCTGTTTCAACAGGAACTTTATAAGGCGTTGCTGAGGGGGGAACTTCCCGCGAAATCAGAAGGCTATGAGAAATCAATGAATTCAGAAAATAGACTGGTATCAGCCATATCATTTGAAAAAACAACTGAGGATTTAATTTACGATATTTTAAACCGTAATGGAGGATATCCAGCTCCATTTTTGTCGAATCAGTCGGCATACTTGTTATATGAAAATGTAGATAACTTGTCCGTTGAGAAAGCCCAAAATATTATTTCTGATGACGAAAAGTTATCTGACAGTTTTATGGAGTCTGAGGGTATTGATGACTTTTATAGGTATATAGAGTCGAATTACGAGACTTTTTCGAGCCATCAAAAGGTGATGTTTGAGCAACTAGCAATTAATTATGGTATGCAGGGCAAGAGCACTCAATTGATACTATATGTGATTAACAATATCGATAATGCGTTGATTCCGCGTAAACAACTAAGCGGAGTGAGTGGTTCGTCGCTAATGTATTCGATTCCTGAGGAGTGGAAGGGCATGGATGAAGCAGAGGTTTCTCGACAAAGATTTAACAAATGGATGGACTTGTTGTTTGCTACTAAATTTACTCTATCTGATACAGTTTATTTTTTGGAAAACTTTAGTATCTTTTCGTATTCTGAATTGAAAGATTTATTACCAACACTGAATGAAGAACACCTAAAAGAGTCTGATGAGTTGCATTCTCAAGGAATTGTCCTTGCGTATTTAAGTCAGCAGCATATTTGGGAACACATTTCTAAATGGCCAGATTGCATCTTCCGAAAAATTCAAGAATTTAGCGTGGAAGAATTACTCGATTTCTTTGTTAAGATTCAAGTTTTGTCGTTTCAGTCAGAAAGAGTGTACGCGATTACGGCTGCGGGAAGAAATTTTGGTACAGGATATATTGTGCCGTGGGACGTCGATGTGATGGACACATTTAAGAAGGAATTTGAAATGTTGAAACGACAAGGCTACCGTTTGATTTAAAAAGCACGGCTAAAAAAGGATCGAATTAACTAGTACTAGATCTTGATATGCAATCAATTTACACCTGCAAGCGCTTTCGTGATAAAATATAAGTGTCAATTAAACAATTAATGGACAATGGGGAGGTTTATCATGAAAGATATTTTGCCGGGGATGACGGTGCATTTGACGGTTGGTAATTACACTGACACGACAATCACAGTCAATGGTCACAAGATGACGTTTACGAGCATCTACGAAATTGGTTTGGGCGACACTGTATGCATGTTTGATGCAGATACTGAGAACGAAACAGTTCGCTTGTTGAAAGTGCCAGTTCACCAATATTAATTTGATACAAAAAAACGGGCCAAGGGAGGTGGCTAACTTTCCTTGGCCCGTTTCTGTTAGTGATTAACTTTATCAGAAGTTAAAAATGCGTCATCGCTGCAGTTTTCTTGATTGGAAGTGAATACTGATCAATCACTTGGTCAACATCTTCAACTGGTACGTGAAGCCAAAGGGCCACGCGGCCAGAGTTTGAACGGTTACTTGCCGTAGTAATCTTGCTTGCTGCATACGCAATACGCACATCTTCTTCTGTTAATGCCATATCATTCTCCTTAAGAATTGAGTTGAAACGTTGCTAAATCGTGGTGCTTATTTACATTATTCATCTCTTTTCTTTGCTGATCACACTATCTCCAATATCTAGTGTACTCGGAATAGTGCAACACTGTATATAAAAGGGAACATTAAGAAAAAGACGCCCTAAAATTAGGACGTTCCCGAAGTGCACCTTAAGCTGTAACATCCAACATCAACAAACGAATCTGCTTAAGCCAACGTGCGTAGGTGGCGCGATGGATACTTAGACGTGCGCATCGGTTGGTGACGGTATCTGTCGGATACTTAATCAAATCGATGATAACACGCTCTAAGTCAGATTTGTTCTTTTCCCGGGTGACTAACTTGGCCAGTACTTGATGCAGTTCAAAACGGTCTAAAGCGTTTGAACTACGCAGATCTTCGACATTCTCGTCGGCTGGCTCAAAACAGGTATGCTCACCATACCGCTTGGCTTGCCGTTGAAAGTCACGTAGTCGCCAAAGCAATAACCGATAAAGTGAGTTGTTCTTGCAAGGGGAGGGAACGTATCCACCCATCAGTTGTAATAGGATAATTAACCGCAGTTCCTGATAGTAATCATCGTAGTCAGGTGACGTTCGGAAAACATGCCCAGCTTTGAGTACGCTGCGAATCATCATATCGTACTGTGGGAGTTGAGTTGCATAATCTACTTGTTGGACCATAAAGTCCTCCTTTCGTTTTACCGCTTTTGGCGGTACCAGATTCTTATTTCTGGCCGTTTACTATTAAAGCACATCTGTTTTGTCGGCAAACTGTGTCTAAACCCGCGAAAATCGGGTGAAGGTTGTCTAATTTGTATAAATTAGAGTTGAAAGCACAGTTTTTTGGTTAAAACAGATGGCGTTAAAAAAGACGTGGGGGAATATGTTTTATGACTAAGATCGAAATCGATAAAAAGGGGTATGTCATTGGATTATGCGGGCTTGATTTAGAGAAGGGCGACCGCTTGTGTGAGATGTCCGCTGACCAAACGTTGTGCTTGCTGCCTGAGAAGTGCGAAAAGGGATTTGCGACGCGCATTGTGACGATGGATGGGGACTGTCGTTTAGTTGGGAAAACGTCCGGGGCTCTAGTTGCTGAGATGGCGGCACGAAACTACTGGGGGACGCCGTTGGAATTAAGTGCTTATTATGCTTTATATGAAAATGCTCATAAGTGCGTAAATAAAGCCAAAATCGGGTCAGGAGTCGCATTTTACCCGGTTACAGATTCAGAACGAAATACCAGTTGGATTAATGTATCGGTGATTACTGGAGTAACGGGGACTGTCCGTGGGTCAGTTATTGAAACATCAGTTGGCCTTAATTTTAAGGTAACAAAGAATGCGGATAACGTGCGTGCGGACTTAGCAGCTATTCGAGTGATTAGTCATTGGATGTGCCAAGTGAATGGTGCAAATCATTATGTTCATGAGCGCGGTATCTTGAACTGGTTAAATTGGCCAACGCATGCGTCCTTTCAGCTGGATGTGATTTTGCTTCAACGATTAAGGATTTGTTTGTTTTTGGGACATCTATTGATGCATTGCTCGATTAGTCCGAAATGGCGTCAAGTACTCACGGAGCTGGCGGAGGCGATACTAGATGGTAAGTATGACAATTATCACCGTGTGAATTTCGACAAGGTGCAGGCTTTGTTTGTTAATGAATAAAATTGTGTACCCTGGATCTTTGCTCCGGGGTTTTTAAGTGGCATTAATTTCATATAGTGGTAACGATTGGACCATATCCAACGGAGTACATGTAAGATATAATTAATTCATCAAGTCTAAGGATGGGGTATTATTTTGGCTGATAAGGTGAATAAGATTAAAGAATCTGTGGGCAACGGATTGAAGGCTGCGCAGGTTGGCGCGGGTAAAGTTGCTGAGGCGGTCTCAGCAAAGACGGCTGAGGCACGTTTGAATATGGCGGTTAATGGTAAACTTCGTCGTCCGTTTAAGAGTATGAACACAACACGTCGCGCGACAATTAACAGCTTGGCAAAGCTATACGAGCAAGAGTTGTTAAATGACGAGACATTTGAAGATTTGCGTACGCGTTTTGAGCAACAACTTATTCAAAACTTGAATGAAGCATTGCATGGGATGGTTGTTGATTTTGCAACGGATGATGCTACTAAACAATTTGTCTTTGATAACACAGCGATTAAGCAAGTGGCCTTGCCATCTGGTATGGCGCCATCTTTGACAACCGTGCAGTTAAACGACAGTAAGTTGATCAACAATTCGGCAAAGTCGTTAGCAATTAACGGTGCTACGAAAACGCTAGATGCTGCCTCAAAGTTGAAGCCAGTTTCAAAGGTCGTGGGTAATGCTGGTGTGGCGGGTGCTGCAATTAGCATCGTAACTGGCGGAGTTGAAATGGCTGCTGAAAAGATTCGTTTCCAAATGTTAGCACGTAAGCAGTTTGAGATGTCAGGCTTGAAGATGGAGTTCGATGATGTCATGAAAATCGTGGCTGATCAAATCGAAACGTTTAAGGCTAGCCTGACGAAGGCTCAACCTAGCTTGTTACTTTTGCCAGTATCTGATTTGGCAGCAGATGATACGGAAGAATAGCTCGTCTATCTCTGAACTGTTAGAGGCCAAGGTGCAAACGTAGTACTGACGCTTATAATTCGAAAATCTTGAAGAGCGGAAACGTTATAACGTTAGTTAATAACGCTGAGATGTGTTAAAAAATGATTGGGCTGTTGGGTAAGCTTACCTGATGGCCTTTTTCGTAGTTCAAAACACGAAACTTCAAATTTACACTGTAATCTTCAGGGTAAAAATGAGGTGAGGAATATGGCGAATATATTAATCAGTGATTTGTTTGGATTCAACAAGTTGCGTGAATCTTATCCTGATAGACGGATCAAATTACGTTTTAACACATCGTGGAATACGAATGATCGGCAAGGACACCGAATGCGTCGTGACTTCTATCAGATGTATGCGAATCATGAGGAGATTTTTGAGCCTTGGATTCTGTCACAAGCGAAATCACGAAATCGAGATGATGATATTACGTTCCAATTTATTGAAGTGCAGCCACATCGATGGTTATTTGTTGGTGCGTACGTCATTCTGGCGAAGGATGCTTTAGTGGCCCGTGATCCAATTGCAGATTACGATGAGATTCCATATGCCCGGGCTGAAAAATTACCACAGTATGAAGCGTTTGAAGGCAGGGCAATTTTTGATTGGAAAAATAAAAATCAAGTGTGGCGGTATGTGAGCCCAGACATCGTTGATAATGTGCCACTGTTCGAAATTTTGTCAGAACCGATATTGAATCGAACAAATCAATTTCCAGGTTTTGAAAATGTGAATGTAGATTACCAAACGTTGCAGAGTGAATTGACTAGCGTAGCGTGGCAAACTGCGTTATCGAGTGTTTACGGTGTGTATTTAATAACCGACAATCGAACTGGTCGGCATTATGTTGGATCGGCGACTGGAGCTGGTGGTATATTGTCACGCTGGCTAACATATCTTGCGAAAGGGTATGACCCGGAAGAAGAGAACAGCAAAGACTATCCAAATCGCGGGCTGAATGAGTTAGTTCAGAATCACGGGTTGGATTACATCCGTCGCCACTTCTCTTATAGCATTTTGGAGATTTTCAGCAAGAACGAACAAGGTCGCAAACAAGCGTTATAACGTGAAGGTTACTGGAAGGACGTTATGCAAACAAGGCGCTTCGGGTACAACCGCAATTAATCAAAACGCAAACGGTATCAACCTCCTTTGTAGGTGTACACTGGAATAAGTGGATTTTTATAAGGGAGAATTTGAAATGGGTAGCACATTAACGAATGTTGGAACATTCTTTGTCATAGTGGGTATGTTATTGAGTGGCCTATTAATGGTGACATCTTTTTCCGAATCACGAGCAAACGGTGGTTGGAAGACTGTGGGCGGTGCTCGTCGACGCGTACTATCGCAACTACCACTGTTTTTGATTTTCATTGCGGAGTTCTTGAAATTAACAGTTGGACCTGGCCTCTTTGCAGTTATCGCAGATGTTGCGATAATCATTTTTGGCTTAATTGAGATTGGTGCTTTGTTAACTCAGAAAGTTGAACGTGAATATCAAAACGACGTGCAGGTTGTTCGGACGTTAGAGAAGCTCAAGGCTGGCTATATCATTTTTACATTTACGGTGGTAATGGTATTTCTGACCATATCGATGTCGTAAAAGCTAACAGTGTTTTACATAGAATCACGGGGTTAGTTCCTGTAATAAGGGATATCAACGAGGGAGAAGTTGAAATGATTGTTAATTTTGCCAATGCGACTCATTTTTTCGCGATGTTAAGTGGTATCATCGCTGTCGTGTTGCTTTTGCGATACAGAGCCGCTATGAAAAAGAGTGGTAGCGTAAAGGTAGTAGGTGGTCTCAAGAGAAAATACAAGGTCGCGTTTTTGCCGATGGTATTAATGCTTGTCATCTATTTTTCTACCGAGATTATTAAGGCGCCGTATTATCCGGTGATTGCTGACGTTGTGATTATTGTTCTCGCGTTTGTTGGTATCATTGGTTTGGCAACGCTAAAAATGGATGCGGCTAAAAGTGATGCCGCGATGGCACGTACGTTTGGCTTATTCCGAAGTACGTTCATTATGCTAACGTTCACAGTCGCAGTTGCGCTTCTTAATATGCAGTAATTAACGCTGAACAGTGTTCTGATTAATTTCAGGGTGCTGTTTTTTTATTTGAAATCGACCATTTTTTGACTAATCTTAATAGATTGCTCGAATTCAATTGTAACCGCTTACAACTGTTGGTATGCTATATGCGTAACAGACAGAATAAGACGTATGGGGGATACAATATGTACAAGTCAACGATTCCAACCGGTTTTCCAGAGGGATTCTTGTGGGGTGGTGCTACGGCTGCCAACCAATACGAGGGTGCTTGGAATGAAGATGGCAAGGGATTAAGCACGGCCGAAGTGGTGAAGAAGGCTGAAAAGCGTACTGATATGAGTTTGGGGAATATCACGCTTGAGGATATTGAAATCGCGATTGCGGACAAGACGGATGAGAATTATCCAAAGCGTCGCGGGGTTGATTTCTACCACCGCTTTGAAGAAGATTTGGCGTTGATGGGCGAAATGGGTGCGAAGGCATTCCGTATTTCATTGGCCTGGACGCGTATTTTCCCGAATGGTGATGAGACGGAGCCAAACGAGACCGGCTTGGCGTTCTACGACAAGGTTTTCGAAACGATGGCCAAGTATGATATTGAGCCAGTGGTTACGTTATCACACTATGAGAGTCCAATTCATTTGACGATGACGCGCAATGGTTGGGCCGATCGTGCGACGATTGCGGACTTTAACCGCTTTACGGAAACAGTCTTCCATCGCTACAAGGGCAAGGTGAAGTACTGGTTGACGTTTAACGAAATCAACACGGGGTCATTTGGCTTCCACGAGACGGGTGCGGTTGATACTGGCTTGCCTTATGACGAGCAATTACAAATTCGTTACCAAGCGTTGCACCACCAATTTGTGGCCAGTGCGATTGCAACGAAGCAAGTGCATGAGATTGATCCGGAAGCGAAGATTGGTGCGATGTTGGCGCGTATGCAAACGTACCCAGCTACGTCAAATCCGGCTGATGTGCAAGCTGCCCAAGTGCAAGATGAGTTGAACTTGTTCTTCACGGATGTCCAAGTCCGTGGTGAGTATCCTGAGTTCATGAACCGCTACTTTGCGGAGCGCAACGTGAAGATTGCCATGGCTGACGATGACGAGGCGATTTTGAAGGCGCACCCAGTCGACTTCTTGAGCTTCAGTTACTACATGTCAACGGTGACTTCCGCCGGTGATAGTGAAGCGGATGCGTTGGGTAACATGGCTGTTGGTGGTCGAAACCCATACTTGGAAGCTTCTGATTGGGGTTGGCAAATCGACCCAATCGGTTTGCGCATTGCCTTGAACGAGATGTGGGATCGTTATCGCGTGCCATTGTTCATCGTTGAAAATGGTTTGGGTGCGCTTGATGAAATTGCGGCCGATGGTGGCATTCATGACACGTACCGTATCGATTACCTCCGTAAGCACATCGAGCAAATGCGCGAGGCGATTATCGACGGTGTTGATTTGATGGGTTACACCATGTGGGGAATTATTGACTTGGTGTCATTCTCAACATCAGAAATGTCAAAGCGTTACGGTGTGGTTTACGTCGATCAAGATGATGCCGGTAACGGAACGCTAGAACGTAGGAAGAAGGATTCATTCGAGTGGTACAAGAAGGTTATCGCGACGAATGGTGATGATTTGAATTAACGATGGAGCGTGTCTGCCAGATGGTGGGCACGTTTTTTTGGTAGAATTTAGTTAAAGGGTTTTGAGGGAGGTAAAACATGAGTAAGACTTATCAAGAATTTGTAGAGGCACATAAGCGTAATGAACGCAAAATGCCGTTTGCACCGGTGGTAACAGGGCCACTTTTGTTTCCGTTTTTCAAAGATGTCCTTGAACCGATACCGGAAGTGATGATCAACGATGACGGTTTGCCTGTCGTTGTGACTAAGGATGATTTGTTGTACTTTTTGAAGCACAACATTTCGCCTTTTGTGACTGTGGGGATGGCAAATAAGACAATGTGGGAAGCGATGAATGCCATTAAAGCAGCGTCACATTCGGATTGGGCAAAGAGTGGACCTGGCATATTTACATTGCCAACTCGTTTCATCGAAAAACGAATTAAACAGTCAGTAATGCTGAGGTTTGCTCGTGATAAAGAGTTTGTGACGCAGATTGGTAAGCTTGAGAAGATTACGGCTGAGTTTGGGGATGGTGAGCCGGATAAACAGCCTGAACAGACTACTTGGTATTTAGGCTAATTGCGTGAGTGATTTAGGTGCATTTTTAAGCTTCATCACGTAAGCTATACCTATACACCATTGAGGGGGACTATGAAAATGGCGAAAATGAGTGATGGCTTTCAATCTTTGAAGCAAAGTGCGGGCCGTATGGGTGAGTCAGTGAAGGCGAAGACGGTTGAAACACGCGTGAACATGATTGTGAATCGCAAGTTGCAACAACCGTTCAAAGCGATGAAGCAAACGCGACGGGTGGCAATTCAGCAGTTGGCGGAGTTGTATAAGAACAACAAAATCAGCACTAGTGAATTTGATGCAGTGGCTTTGCAATATGAAACACAGTTGGTGGCAGGTGCGAATGAAGCATTACGCAACATAGTTGTGTCATTTATGACGGATGAAGCAACGAAGCAATTCGATTTTGACTCAGATTTGATTCACGATGTGCAACTGACGCCGATGACACCAGCTAAGTATGTGAAGATTACACCGAATGCGACAGCGAATGCCTTGAGCAAGCAATCAAAGCGTGCGATGGTTTTGCAAGCTGGTACGATGGCTGCTCGACAAGCTGCCAAGTTGCGCAAGACAGCTGCCGCAACGCCGAAGAAGGGCAACGCAATCGTGAAGAATGTGGCCGTTGATCTGGCAGTCGCTGGGGTTGGTTTTGCCATTGATTTGGTGGAGAGCCAAGTGATGGCACGCAAGCAGTTCAAGGTATCTGGTCTATTAACGGAGTACGAACAAGTTTTGCAACAGGTTGCTGAGCAAGTCGAAGTCTTCAAGGCTAGCCTGCAGGTGGTTGATGGTCAATTGAAGTTGTTGCCATTGGCGCAATTGATTGACGATGATAATGATGAAATTTAGTTTGTGTTTTAGGAGTTGCTACGGCAGCTCCTTTTTCGTAACCGACAGATGGTGTGTTCTGAAGGGGAAATCGAATCATCTCTGAGTGTGATTCGAACTTTTTTCACTAGTGCCTGGTATGCTAGTTGAAAAATGGAGGTTTAGCAATATGCCATGGGTAGTATATTTCATTGCGTTAATTGGTTTTATTCGGAGCTGCACATCATCTGATCAGCTGCCACCGATTATCGTCGTCTTTTTTGTCCTGCTGATTATCAAGATATTTACCGGTAGCTTCCTAGCCGGCTTGCTTTACTGGGGTTTTGTTATCGTGACCGCTTTTGTGTTAGGGATAGTTGGTCAAATCATTGGCGTGATCACCCTTGAAGGGGATGCATTAAATGTCCAGACGTATGGACTTCTGATACTGTCGATGATTATTGTGGGGTGGTATGGCCTGAAACTTATGCTGACTGGCAAAATTGGTAAATAAAAAGGAAGCACCGATTCGGCACTTCCTAATAATTGCGATTTACTTGGCTGCGTTGTAACCATCGATGATGGTGTTAACGTTAGCGACGTTTTCAGCGACCCAGTCTGCCAATATTGATGTGGTGTACAAACGGTTTTCAGTGTGATCGCCGTGTAGGGAATCAAGCACCAACGTTTCAGAATCAGTGACAAAGCGACCATTGAACACAGCTTCGTCCGTGTGGGCAATTGCACCAATTTCAGACAAAGTAACGAACTTGTCAGTACCGTTAAATTGGTTTAGTGGCGTTAGACCCATGAACAACAAACCGTTCTCTTCAAAACTAATCACGAAATTCTTACCCGTGAAGGCGTTGAAGGCACCGATCACATCTTCAAGCTTGTGGTTTGCTTCGATGTAAGCAACGTTGGTTGTGTCAGCGGGGTAACCCAATTCTTGTTTCTTTGCGGCGATATCCGCAGCGTTAAAAGCACTTGCCATGACGATCTCCTAAAATTTTGATGCAATTAGTTTAGCATAATGCCCGGCATGACTGGGTTGAAAAGGGAACTTGCTGTTTTGGTTCGCCGATATGTAAAAAATAGTGATTGTATTTGCTGGCAACTCTGTTACACTAATCATGAATTAAATATTCACCACTGGGGGAGCCATTTGGCTGAGACGGTATGACCGGACCCTTTGAACCTGTTGAGTTAAGACTTGCGTAGGGAAGTGATGGTAGACCGACCAGATAAGACTATCCAATCGATCAATCCGTTTCTTTATACGCGGGTTGGTCGATTTTTTTGTCTATTCTGGAGGAATTATGAACACTTTACTGACCAACATCCGTGAACAACAACCGCTGGTGCTAAATGTTGCAAATTTTGTGACGATGCAACACGTCGCGGATGCGATTAACGTCGTGGGCGCTTCGCCTTTGATGACCAACGAACCACAAGAAGCCGCTGAATTAGTTGGCATTTCGTCGGCGGTTGTTTTAAACATTGGCACGCTATCTGAAGCGCAATGGCCACTATTTTTGGCAGTTGGGCAAGCGGCTAATCGGCAAAATAAGCCAGTCATTTTAGATCCGGTTGCGGTGGGGATGCCATACCGCGCACAATTTGTGCGTCGCTTGCTGGCAAATGTGCACGTCGATATTATCCGAGGTAATGCCAGTGAAATTGCGTGGTTTGCTCAGGCAGAAGTTGCGGGACGCGGGATTGATACCCTTGACCAGACAACGCACCAACAAGAAGCTGAGTTAGCTGCTAAAAATACCGGTGCCGTAATTGTACAAACTGGCGTGGTTGACGTGATTACCGATGGTGTGAAAACGCAGACGGTGCATACCAACTCACCTTTGTTGGCAATCAACGTTGGCGCTGGCGATATGTTGAGCGGTTTGATTGGTGCGTTTGCTGCCGTGACAGAGGATTACTTTGCAGCCGGGGTCGCAGCGACTGAATTGTTTGGTCAAGCTGGTGAACGGGCGTCTGCACAAGTGAATCAGTTACCGGGCCACTTCATCGGGGCATTGTTCAATGAACTGTATACGATGACCCAAGTGGAGGTGACCGCACGATGATTGATGTGACACAAGTACTGACTGTGGCGGGTATTGATTCAAGCGGTGGTGCTGGCGCTAATGCTGATTTGAAAACATTCCATAATCAAGGTGTGTATGGCGCCTCTGTCATTACCGGTTTGACGGCGCAAAATACATTGGGCGTACAAAACATCTTGCCAACACCAACTAATTTTATTAGTGATCAATTCAAAAGTGTCTTGAGCGACCTGGATATTCGAGCATTAAAAACAGGTGCGTTGTTTGATGCCGACCGGGTGCATGTCGTTGCGGACGAAATTACGAGGTCCGGTGTGACAGATGTGGTTGTTGATCCAGTAATGGTTGCAAAAGGTGGCGCCAAGTTGCTGACTGATGATGCCATCGAAGCGGTTAAAAACGAATTGTTTCCGCTAGCGACGGTTGTGACGCCGAACTTGGCTGAAGCATCCGTCTTGTTGAACCGTGCAATTGAAACGATGGATGACATGATGGTTGCCGCGTATGACATGCAACAATTGGGTCCTAAAAATGTGGTGTTAAAGGGTGGTCATTTGAAAGAAAGTCACTCTGATGATGTAGCGGATTACGTGGCGTTTGCCGATGGCACAGGCCGTTGGTATCACGCGCCACGCATCGAGACGCACCGCACGCATGGTACTGGCGATACGTTGTCGGCTTTCATCACGGCACATCTTGCGCAAGGTGAAACGTTAGTCGACATCATGCCGCGTGCCAAGGCGTTTATGAACACTGCGATTGCTGAAACCATTGCCGTTGGTCATGGTCACGGTCCACTGAATCATTGGGTGACAGGATGAATAAAGAATTTTTACAACGATATTTTGTTGCCGGCTCACAGAACTTTCCTGATTTAACATTGCCTGAATACGAAGAACGCATTGCACTGATTATGCAATCTGGCATTACGGCTTATCAGTTCCGTGAAAAGAACCCCGCACTGTCGGCCGATGAGAAACAAGCTTTGGCGATGCGGTTGCGGGAAAAGGCACGTGAATTAGCAGTGCCGTTTATCGTTGATGACGATGTGGCATTGGCAATAGCGGTTGAAGCGGATGGTATTCACGTTGGCCAGGATGATATGCCAATTACGGATGTCGTGGCGCAAGTTGCCGGGCAGATGATTGTGGGGCTATCGGTTCGCAATAAGGCTGAAATGGTCGCTGCCCAATCGGTGATGGGAATTGATTATCTGGGCGTTGGACCGGTTTTTGCGACCACAACGAAGGCTGATGCAGCCGAACCACTGGGCTTAGATGGCCTCGTGCCGACCTTGAACGCTAATACAAAACGGCTGCCAACCGTTGCTATCGGTGGCATTACACTTGAAGACTTGCCCGCATTACATCAGTCGGGTGTCGATGGTGTTGCAGTGATCAGTCTATTGAGCGAAGCACCAGATGTTCGTACGGTGATTGATGAGATGAAAGAACAGTGGAGGACGCTATGACACGTGAAGAGTTGATACCAATTCGCGACAGTATGATGGCCACAATTATGGCAGAACCATTTGTCCAAGGTATCCGGACCGGTGTGTTATCACAAACTAGTCGGGATTATTATGTTGCGCAGGATCATCATTATGTCGATGTGTTTATGATGCTGTTAGAACAAACCAATGCACAATTGCCATTAGAACTAAGACGAAATGTTATGCATGAGTCAGATGAGAGTGATGCACATTTGGGTCTTGCACCAAGTGAGGACTACCACCAAATTGCAGTAGGTACGCATAATAAGAACTATCTCAATCATTTGCGAGAGACAGTCGCTCAAGGTGATCCGCTGGCCAGCATGTTAGCGTTGTTGCCGTGCACAGAATCATATGGTTTGATTGCACAGCGTTTGCAACAGCAAGGCGTCGCAACAACTGGGTTTAACGACTGGGTAGATTACTACGCGGACGCAACCTATCAGGCAATTATCGACTGGAGTTGGCGAACGGTTGATCAACTGTTTGTACAAACACAATCGGCAACGGCTGACTACGCCGGTATTTACGAAACATCGTATCAGCATGAATTGGCGTTTTGGCAGGCAGCTAATCAGTGACGGGGACTGCCTGAAGCAAGTCATCCCACAAAACGGTCTACAGAATTCGGCGGTTAGTCAAGAATTACAGATGAACATTTTGGCCGGGTCAACTATGATAGTACTTGTGAGAGAGTTTAGTTGATGTTTGCATTCTCCTAAACTGTGATATTGTGAGTGATGTGAGTTACTCATAAAGGCGCGCTTCCATTAGCGTGCCTTTTTTGCATATGCAGGTATAATGAAGGAAAGCAAACAAATGGAGGGGAATATGAAGACAATTGTGATTACTGGTGCCAGTGATGGTATCGGGGCCGCTGCCGCTAAGGAATTGGTTAGCCTTGGGCATCAAGTGGTGATTGTTGGACGCAACCCAGAAAAAACAGCGAAATTCGCGACTGAACTTGGCATGCCGTATCATTTGGCCGACTTTACGAAATTAGCGGACGTTAAGCGTTTGGCGGACGAACTACGTCAGTATGACCACATCGACGTGCTGGCAAACAACGCCGGTGGCATCATGGGTGACCGCACATTGACCGCCGATGGATTCGAAAAGACGTTCCAAGTGAATCATTTAGCAGGTTTCCTTTTAACAAATCTACTATTAGATAAGTTGCTAGCTGATCATGCGACAGTTATTCAAACATCAAGTATTGCAGCAAACTTGTTTGTGAAGACGTTTGACGTTGCTGATGTAAATCTTGCTCATGACTATACGTCAGAAAAAGCATATGGTTATGCGAAGTACGAAAACATTCTATTCACTCGTGAGCTACAACACCGCTATGGTGATCAGTTAACGGCCGTCGCATTTCACCCGGGTGTGGTGCGAACTAGTTTTTCTTCTGAATCAAATACTTTTATGCGTTGGCTATACCGCACGCCATTGAAGTACCTGGGTACGATTAGTCCAGAACGCAGTGCCAAGCGTTTGGTGAACTTGGCTCTTGGGGTACCTAGTACTGATTTTATTGCTGGTGAAGTATACGATGGGAAGAAGTTGCTACCAGTCAAAGTGGCAGATGACGGTAATGCGAATGCACGTCAGTTGTGGGAAGAATCTGCAAAGATGGTCGCACGGTTTACTTCTATATAGAAGAAACGAGGTTATGATGAGTAACAAGCAAATGATTTTCTGGGGACCAGAACTACTAAAAGTGACGGCGCTCGGTGTGTTAGATATGGCGGATGGACAGTTATACCGTATGGCTGAACGTCGTTTGGCATTTCGTTCTACCCCAAGTGCCGTCGTGGCGACTGCTGAAGGTTTGACGACAGACAACCCACAACCATTAATCGTCAAAGAGTTTACGGTGACTGAGGAACAAGTTCATGAAATCAAGGCGCTACTACCAGAGTTTGATGTGATTGATGTGATGGGGATGCTAGAACTACAAGCGCATGTTACGGAAGAGCACCATGAGATGAAGCAGAGTTATATTGCCGATTTTAAAGAAACGTTTGAATCAGAGATTGGTCACCGTGACTTCGCAGCCTATTTACGTGATGCCACGTATCGCTATGCCGATTAATTGAGAGATGAGGAAGAGAATGGAAAAGAAGAATCTTAAACTGGGGATGACAATGCTAGCGGTGTTGTTATTTCTGGTCGCAATTGTCGTGATGTTTGTGACGCATAGTAAAGAAGTCACATCTGGGCTCGTTTTTATCGGTCTCGTAATTGGCTACTATGCGGCAAAGGTTAAATAAGGAGAGATAGATAAGATGTATTTCGACTTTAAGATGGTAGATCTTGCGGACGGCATGCAAGAATTGCGTATTGCGCGTCATGAGGGCGTACCAATGACGCAGCATACCCGCATTGCGCTATCGCAAAAATTAGCAAAGACATTAGGATTTGACTATCGTTCACTACCGATGTTAGCTGCACCTGATGTTTCGGCCTATTACGCGGTAACATCGGAAAAAGAATCCGGTGACTTGGAAGTCATTATGCGTAATGCCATGGATAATGAACCAGAAGCATTCATCGTTTCTGATTGGGAATCGTATCTAGAGAATGGCGAAGGTGAGTTCGGACCATTCTTGTTTGCCATGTTTGATGAATGGCTTCATGTACCAGAGGCACGCGACTTATATCAAATCTCACCATTGGAATTCGAGAATCAGTCTAGTGGACCGTGGGCATTCTACCAAGCGCCACGCGAAGTGACGAAGCAGATGGTGGCAGATAACCGTGACTTCGACAGTGAGTTACGCCGTCGAATCAAGGAAACTGTGAACAAAGATTTGTATTACGATAAGTAAGATTACGGTTGTCCCCGATTAGGGATAACCGCTTTTCTGTTTTATGGGGCGAATGTATTGACGTTTTGGGGTAAATAAGAGTAGTATATATAAGTTGTCTTTTGGGTGTTTCACCTACGTCCTTATCGGTTAAGAAAAAGGGTGTTGACAATATCAAATCTCTTCTGTAATATATATTAAGTTGTTTCGGATGTATGAAGAATTCATGAACAAGCAATGAAAAAGAATTGAAATTGATTGTTGACAATCGCATTTCTCTTCTGTATTATAGATTAAGTCGTCAAGGCGACGACGTAGGTCATTGAAAACTGAATATCGTTTCGATGAAACAAATGTGTAGGGTCATCAAGTTAGTTCTTGATGCAAAAACATTTGCGAAGTCAATTCGCTAGTAAATTCGTTTAACTTCTGTTAAACAACAAAAATTGAGTTATACTCAAACTTCAAATTGAGAGTTTGATCCTGGCTCAGGATGAACGCTGGCGGCGTGCCTAATACA
>JACSZT010000003.1 GCA_014332815.1 Weissella confusa
TTTAACTTTGGAATAGTAAGTAAAAAATAAGCGTCCGAACTTTATTGTTCATGAACTGAACCCCATGAGTTGGAGTAAATCTAACTCATGGGGTTTTCTTATGTTCTCGAAAGAAATTCAAATTGAAGCAGTATCGATGTATCTCAAAGGTGTTCCGCCCGTTGCAATACGGCAAAAATTCGGAATCAAAGCTCATTCCGACTGCCAACCCAGCAATCGTCATGTAGCGTGTCTTGCTACTCATCTTATCGAATAACATTACAGTTATTCTCCTCCTAAACTCGAAACACCCAATGGCCCTTATCATCGGGCAAAATTAGTTAACAGTAGTTAATAATTGCATAGTGTTAACAAATAAGTAAGGGCGTTAACAAATGAACACTATAGCATGGTTTTGGCCAGACATAAATTCCCAAGCAACACTATCATTATGACGTAGCTTATCAACAACTTTTTGGCCAACGGCCAACTTCGCACCATTATGCTTCACCGGTTGATCCGCATTAACAACCGCCACCTTCAAAGAAGACGGCCCACCAGCTTGTGTTGCATCCAGCAACTGAAACAAACCAAAAGCAACACCGGCTGGCACACTCACTTGCGACTTCAGCTGTTCCGTAACTGTATCGGCCAAAATACCACCAATGTAATTTGTGTGCTTTGACACTTCATACTTGATGTTTGACGTCTTTGGTTGCGCACTGAGCGCCGTCAACGTGTTGGCCGTAAAATCCTTAGGTAACGTCACTGTCATCAATGTATCACCGTCAGCTAGTGCACGTTTAGCTTGTCCGTTTGCGCCAGTTTGGATTTCTCCCAAACCACTGGCTAGCGTGTGCAAATTACGATTGACTTCACCAGACCCGGAAGCTAGTTGGCCCATGCCATCATTCAGTTGCTTTGTCCCAGCAGCCGCCTTGGCGGTACCGTCTGACAATTGCTTAATCGACCCTAACAATTCTTTGTTGTAGGTCTTTTGGATTTCGGCACTCGCAACTTGGCTTGAACCGCTCGCCAATTGTTGCGTCGCTGCTGGTAACGCGCCAACGCTATCACGCAATTGGTTACCGCCATCGGCCAAGCGATCAATACCAGTTGACGCTTGGTCAATCCCGTCGGCCAACGTACTAGCACCAGTGGCCAATCGATTTGAACCACCTTGCAATTGCGAAACCCCATCCGGCAATTTGATTGTTGTTAAACCAGCTGACAGTTGCGTTGACAGTTGCTGTGCACCAGCCGCTAGTTGTTGGTTACCTGAAGCAACTTTTGTAGCCCCAGCAGTGAGGCTTTTTGCACCATCACCCAAAGCCACGACACCATCGCTGGCAGCCTTAGCCCCCGCAACAAGCGCCGGTGTATTTGAAGCTAATTGATTCAATCCCATAAAAGCCCCAGCACCAGCACCAACTGTGGTCAAATCCGTTTTCAGGTTAGCCATGTTCGTCGCGAAGTCGACCTTACCGGCATCGCCAAGGCTAAGCCCTTTCGTTCCTTTCGAAATTTGACCCAATCCGTCGTTTAATTGGTTCAAACCGGCCGTCAACTTTTGCAAGTCAGCCGCATTAGTTGCTTGGCCTTGTAGTAACGACGGCAATAGCGCTGACAACTGTGGTAGCAATGGCACTAATGGTGTTAGTGCATCCCCAACTTGTTGCGCTTGTGTCTCTGCATCCGTCACGGTGCCTACTTGTTGCAATGCTGTCATGTACTTGCCTTTGAACTCTGCATTATGGCTGTCATTCAAGAATGTTTGAAATTGCGGATCATCCACCAGATCCAGTCCGCCAGACAAAGTGACCAATCCCGTTTGCACTTGCAACGCACCGGCAGACAATTGTTCTGCTGATGAGGCTAGTTTATCAGCCCCCGCAACAGCTCCGTCAAGCTGTGATGCAATTTGGTTGACTTGCGTTGAAAACTTATCAATCGCTTGTAATGCACCAGAAGTTGCCAATTGACCGTTTGTTCCCATTTGTAGTGCCGGTGTATTTGCCTGCAATTGATTTAACCCATCAGACAATTGACCAACCCCAGCAACAAGGTTCGGCGTCTTATTAGCCAATTGTTCATTACCAGTTGCGACTTGACTGGCGCCACTAGCAAGTTGGGCAACCGCGACATTAGCTTGTCCCAATCCTGTGTACAAAGACGGCATCTTCGCGGCCAATTGTTGTTCATCATTCAACGTCTTAGTTCCTGTCACAGCAGTCTTAACACCTTCATTTAACTTATCATCCCCAGTTGCCAATTGTTGGGCACCTGAACTTGCCGTATGCAACGCATCAAGTAACGTTGGCACCTTGCCAGCCAACGTGTTCACACCGGCTGACAATTGACTAGCACCACCCGCTAATTGTTGGGCGCCATTTGAAGGACGGCGCTCATTCATCTGAATTAGCAACGCGCCAATAAACAATGCAAAGGCCAACAACGCTGGACCGAAAACTGCCTTGTAATCAGCAACCGTCATTTGGCGATCAACTTGCTTTGAGGCAACTGGGCTTACAAAGTGATTAATTGTCTTCGAACCAAGATGGATTGGTTGTAGCTGCTTCACACCAGCTTGTAACGTGCCAAACAAAACATCCAACAGTAGCGTTACGAGCATGAATGCCGTCGCAACGATGAACGTAAACAAGAACGTTGCTAACAAGTTAGCATCAATCTTGAAAATCGCAATAACCCCGGTCATCAAGACAGCTTGCAATACTGGCAAAATAAACAACGTACGCAAACCAGCAATCGCGGATACCTCAGCAGTCATACGACCCAATGCGATTGTCGCCGCCCACACACTCATATATGGCGTGTGATTAATTAAAGCATCGTAACCTTGAGCTGCATACGTCGTTGGTAGAAACCTAGCGATCGTCGCTAACGTTGCATTCAAGAATTCACTCGGCACAATTTGACCTGACAAAACAATTTGCGCCATAGCCACAATAACTGAAATTAGCAAACCAACCTATCCACCTTGAGAACGTGGTCTCAGCTTTGATTTAAAACTCAATTGCATAACACAAAAAGGACTATCGCGAGATGTGCGATAGTCCTTTTCTTTTTAACTGAATACTTACTCAACTTCGGGTTGTCGTTGCATCATCACTGGGAACGAGTTCTTCATCCCCCACAATGCAACTGCACCACCGATAATTCCAAAGACAAGATAGCCTTGAACCATCAGCTATCCAACGCGTTTACCTCGTTGGTGATATCATGGCCAGCCTTGAAGAAGCGCTAACTGCTAGCTACCCAGCAGGAGCTGTGATTCGTTACGCTAAAGATAACTTGCCAACACTGATCGATGATCTAAAGTCTGAGTTAACCGCCGATGACATCATCATGCTTAAGGGTTCTCACGGAACCGAAAACCGTACCGAATGGTTAGATGGTCAATTTGGTGGCAAGATTTTGTCTGATGTCTATAACTCAAATCCAACTGCTGCTAAGGAAGTGTTGCACTTCTTCGCTGAGACACCAACACAAGGTCGTCGCATTGCTGTACTTGGTGATATGTTGGAGCTTGGTGAAGCCGGTCCAACTTTGCACGCTAGCCTAGCGGAGAATGATTTATTCGCTTCAACCATTGAAATGAACCCGGTCGAAGCAACTTTCCAAACGAATCAAACGGATGAAGCCTTCCGCATTCCACTAACCGGCCGTTACAACGTTTCAAATGCCCTAGCAGCCATTTCAGTTGGTCGTGCATTGGGAATTGCATATGACAAAATCCGCGATGCGTTGGCCAATGCGCCAATAATTGCCGTGTTGACAATGATCGGTGAAGCCCACATCGAATTCTTCAAAACTCGCGACCGAATTGCAGATGGCAAAATGGAAATTATCAGCGGTTTGAAGCCCAATGGGTTGTTTGTCTACAACGGTGACGAGCCACTACTTCGTGAACGCGCTGCACAACACGAAAACCTCCAGACGGCGACTTTCGGACTAGCACCAACAACGACGAAAGACTTTATTGCGGCTATCGGTGCCAGCACTTTCAAGACTGTCAAGACACCTGCTAACTTCAACAACGAAATCGGTGTCCCTACAACCATTCTTTCAATGGCTGAAGACACTGAATTATTAGTTGTTGAGTTCGGCATGGATCGTCCTGGCGACTTGACGCTACTATCAGAATTGGTCAACCCAGACGACGGTCACGATTATATCGCTAGTGCCATCGCAAATGGCGCAACCGCTACTTTGTGGCAGGCAGATCATGGTAACGTGCCAACAGATATTCCCGCTATCATTGTTCCAGATGCGCTAGATGCCTTTCAAAAGCTAGCTGCTTACTATCTAAAGAAGATCGCCCCAAAGATTGTTGCCATTTCAGGCTCAAACGGAAAGTTAGTTTCTACATCAGGGTAAAATAGACAGAAAGACAATAAAAGGACGATATTCAAAATGAAATTAACCCTTAAAGAAATGGTTACAGCCCTAACCGCCAGTGTTTCAACCGAGGCGGATGTCACTGTAACCAGCACGACATTTGATTCTCGCAAAGCAACCGCTGGCAGCCTATTCATCCCACTAGTTGCCGAGAAGGGTATCGATTGCAACGACTGATGGCTCGTTCAATACGATACCTTTTCCTTCAACATAAATCAGAACGTTAGCCGTTCCCAAATCAATGCCGATTTCCTTGGCCATGATTTTCACCTCTTAATTTTTTACCGAGCAAGCTCGTTTACATTCTTTTACGTATCTATAATAGTATACAACAAAAACCGACGTCATTTGCCATGCGCACACCATGATGTTTGGTCGTGACATCACACCCTTGGCGTTCAACTTAGCCATGAAGTATGACAACATTGCTTCCGTCATATCAAAGTCTGAGATAACCCCATCCTTCAATGGACGAACAGCGCGAATGTTACCAGGCGTACGACCAACCATTTGATAGGCTTCGGTACCAACTGCCAAAACCTTATCCGTCTCATCACCCAATGACAAAACGGCAATATCTGACGTTCCACCACCCATGTCGATGACCATTGAGGCAATTGGTGAGAAGATATCCAATCCAGCACCGATAGCCGCAACCTTTGGCTCGTATTCAAGATACACCTTACCACCACCAGACTTTTCAGCGGCACCAATAATGGCCTTACGCTCAATCTCCGTGATATTTGTTGAAGGCATTCCAGTGAAGTTATCACGTCCACGCACTTCCATCTCTTCTGGATCATCCAATGGCGTTGCCGTACCGATTTTAATCTTGATTTGTTCAGCTGTACGCTCACCAATTTGCAAACCGTGCTCACGCTTAACGTAGCCAGCGATGTCAGCGTTCATCTTATCACCGGCAACACGGATTGATTCTGACGCCACGACACCAAGGTGTCCTGAAATCAACTTATCCATTCCGCGTAGCAACGCACCACCACCGGTCAAAACAACACCGCGGTCGATAATGTCAGCAGCCAATTCTGGTTGGATAACTGACAAAACTTGGTGAGCAGCATTCACAATTTGTGCCAATGTGTCGTGCATTGCTGCCTCGACTTCGTTAGCATTCAATGTAATCGTGCGACTCATCAATCGTACCCAAACGAACCTTGTTCACTTTCACTTCTGAAAGGTTATCTCCCAAATCATTAATTTCAACTGAAACAGGCTTATTATTACGTGACATAATTACTTTCCTTGTACTCCGTGCATGTGTTCTAGCAACTTACCAGCTCCAACGGCAACATTGTCCAATGGGCTTTCTGAAATCATAACAGGTACAAGCATCATCACAACGAAGATGATTGACCAATCAATCACACCACCTTCGCTCGAGAAAAAGCGTTTGATCATGTTTTAACCTCTTTATTGATTAGTGATGCAAGTTAAATTCTGCAATCAACAATTCCATTGCGTCATCAAATGACTTAGCCGTAACCGTACGATTATCAGCGAAGCGGACCGTCAAAGGTGACGTTGAACCATCAAGAAGACACCTAACCCAAAAATATAAGGGGCTACTCGCCAAAGTTGCTCTGAATCGAATCTCATAATCACCATGACTGCAATGATTCCTACGATATAGTAAGCACCTTGCATAATCACCATGCGCCAAACGTTAACACCAACAGTATCATGTACTCCCGCAACATATAATGATGCTAAACCAATCAACGGCTTCAACAACAAGAACTTATCAGAATTCCAAGTGTGCTCTGGGTTTTCCAAATTATGCTGTGAAATCACACGAGCCAACATAATAATGAATGCTGGCTTCATAACTTCGGAAGGTTGGAACGTCAATGGTCCAATAGCAAACCATGACTTTCCTCCAGTGTTAGCGTAGTAGGCACGTGAGTAAAAAATCAAAACGGAGCGTCCCCATGTTTGGGTAACAAACAGGATAGTTGTTGTTCCCAAAACTGCGGCAGCTCCAACAATCGGCCCTAAAATTGACCAACTCAAACCAGATACCAGCGTCATTCCGAAAACAATTGCCACGAACACCAGTGTTGTTCCAAAGTCGTGTTGTGCTAGAACAAGTACGACAATTGGTGCCGTCCAAGCGATAACGAAAATCATATCCGATTCACGAACTGGCACCGCAACGTGCGAAACGTTGAAGCCAGTTCCGGTGATACCACCTGATCCAATAGCCTTCATTGCTTGCCATAACTGATAACCACTATTTGACGTATCCCCTGAAGGATTCATCCAAGCGTCCACACGGGCAAATTGATAAGCTTCAAATCCAACCTTTTCCAGAATGTTCAATGGCACCAATCCGATATTCATACCAATGTTTTCAAAAATGTGGAACAACAACATCATTACCACACCAGATGCAATGTATGCATAGAATTGATTTGACGTATCATTAACAACTTGGAAGATTTGGTAAATCAACAAGAAGTAAAGAACCAGTAGCAAGACACTTCCGACGAACCCGAAATTTTCACCAATAACTGATTTTGTTTTTGGTTGTCATTCAAAATAAAAAGACCTCGAACCAAATCGAGGTCTTCATGTTCATTATGAGAACCCTTGGCGTTCAGATAATGAGAATGCTTTATTGTGATAGCGCATCGACATAATCAAACCGATACCCAACATATTTCCAACCAAGGCGGAACCACCCTGTGAAATAAATGGCAACGGAATACCAGCTCAGCTGCAACTTTTTCACCTGAATGTGGTGAAAAAAGCACTTGGCGAATTTCGGCGTTTCCTTGCCAGCCTTGCATCATCGCTTTAGCCATATTACCAGCGCCGATAAATCCAATTGTTAACATCTCACACCTCGTTCATCTCGTTTGTAATGACCTAATCATATCATACCTAGATGATATAAGAAGCGACCCACCATTAGGCCCCAACGCAGCGTGCAATTGTGCCAATGACACACCACCAAGAACTGACGCCACAATAACACCCGGCTTCATCATCAATCCGAGTTGTAGTTCCTTGGCAACGTCAGTCAATTGTGCAGGTGGCATTGCCAAAACAACCATGTCCGACTCAGCCCAAACATCCAAAGCAGACTGCTTAGCCTCTAATCCTAATAACGCTGGACCAGAACCAGCCAAGGCACTGACAGCACCAAATTGCTCTTCAGGTAATTCGTCTGTACGACCAAAGTCCAAGAACAAAGCTGCGATAGCCCCCTTGATATCAGCGTCCATCGTGTCATCAAAAGCCAAAGCTGTATAACCATACTTAAGCGCCACGTTCACATTTGGCAACGTGCGTGCAATCAGAACCTCCAGAACTTGCCATCCAGCAGCCGTTGAACCACCCGGCGTCATAACTTCGTGCGCCAATGTCATTGGGTCCTTCTTGAATTCTTCCATGTGACGAGCCGTACCAATAACCGTTTGCTGTGCCAATCGTTCTGCCGTTTCTGGATTGATACCAGCTTGCACACCAGCTTGAATCATCGCTTCAGCAAACGCCGCAACACAAACAAAACACGTGGCAAAATTATTTGACCCTAGCGATATTGATTATTGGTATTTTAGGCACCCGCTATTTGAAGACAAAGTTTAAGTAAAAAGGACGACCAATCGGTCGTCCTTTTGCTTTAGTTATTCGAATTCAGCATTCTTCTTCATTGTGGCGTTAATTGTATCAGCCACTAATTGGTTAAGATGTCCATCACTTCCGACCATACGGTATAATTACTGCAGAGGAAATTAGGATGACTGACAAACAACTTGCCCACCCAAAGTGGTTGCTCTTTTTCGAAACGTTAACAGCCATCGGCGTTATCGTAGCCTTATTACGTTTCTTTGCATCACTTATCAATGGTATTTATCATCACTTTACCGGTCACACGTTTGCATTCGTTGAGGCAGTGCTTTCGCAATCGCCTTTCGCGTATAGCCCATCAGGGAGTCGAACCCTGGATGCCGGTGTGAAAAACCGGAGTCTTAACCGCTTGACCAATGGGCCATGATGTTTTAACAACCTGTCTCAACAACAAAATTAATATTACCAGAATAACCTGACCAGTGCAACCCCTAATTTTAAAACTCGCAAACTTTCTTCCATAGACACCGTTTTCATCGAGTTGATCCAAAATCTTAGCAAATCGTTCTGCATCAAAGGTCTTATCTTCGTGCAAAAATGTTTGGTCCAAATCCGTTACAAACAAGCGTGTCATGATAACCGCCTCCACTTTCCTTATGTCAGTAATAAGTGTATCAAATCGTCTGCCTTTGTAGCTGCCTAAAAGGAACAAAAAAGGCGATACCTTTGGTGAAACATCAACTAAGATACGTTCCAACTCAGCCAACGTTGATGCATCAAGTGTACGTAAGTCTGTTTCCGCAGTACCACGAACGTGCCAGGCAGCACCGTTATTTGTTACCAAGTGGACGCGGTCAGCTAATACGCCAAACTTGCTACGTACCCACTTTGCTTCGCGACCAGTTGCAATAGCAAATTGAGTACGGCGAATAGCTTCATTTGAACTTGGCACGTCAAAGATAGCTGTCACACTGGCCAACGGTTGCGGAATATCCGTTAAGTGATCAACCAAGTGAATTGTACCGTACACATGCGTCATATAGTCTTGCAAGTCTGGTCGCAATTCGCCGTATCCTGACAAACGGTACATGTTGTCTTCAGAGAAAGCAATAATGCCATTCACATAAACTTGTCCAGCCAATTCCATCATTTCCAAATCATTCATGCCATCACCGAAGACGGTCAATTGCTCTGGTGCCAATGATAGCTTGTTGATGAGTGCCGACAAACTCGTTGCCTTATTCACACCTTCAGCCAAAATATCAACCGCACCATATCCTGACGTCGTTGGGTGCAACGGCATCCCTGATGCGTTATGCCTAAAAAGTCGTACGTTTCATATTGCATATCATCATCTCTTTCAAATGAAAAAAGCTACTCGTAATCATCGTTTACGAGTAGCTTACCAAATTATTTAAATGATTTCTTCTAGCTTAGCCAATACACCATCATGTTCGTTGTCCAAGTCAGCCATGCCGAACCCGCGATTAAACAAACGCTCATCCGCATTTGGCGTGTTCCTCGCCCCTGCCAGTCAGGTGTGAAATCAACCCTGCGACCAGCTAAATAGTCAGACACAGCCGACCCATAATGGCGTTCCTGACTTGGCTTGACCGTCATTTCACCAAACCAAGCTTGATAGTCAGCTACCGGATCTTCAGCCAAGGACACAAACGTCATCCCCTTCTTTGAATAAAAGATTGTCAAGTGACGTCGGTACTGTCCCAGTGTCCCATCACTGCGAACAATACGATGGCACCCCGCAAATACTAGCAATGGATTTTTACCCACCGCCGATGCGACAGCACGTACAGCCGTTGGTCGGCCAATCTGATTCGCTAATGTCGCATACGTCATCGTCTCGCCAAAATTCGTCTCAACTAAAGCGCGCCAAACTTCACGCTGTAATTGCCTCAGCCGTATAAGCGTTAATAACCTGCGCAAATAAATCACGATTGTATTGCTTTTTGTCGTTTAAAAACGTGCCATCTAAGTCTGTCGCCACAAATTTTGCCATTATGCCACCTCACTTCATGTCATCTAGCTTAATCCTATTTATTGAATATTACGTTCGAAATCTATCAACTTTTGTTTCCAATTTTGACCAGGTTCCAGGCATCAGGTCGATTTGGTCTTGCAAATCTGCTAATTGTTCAGGCGTCATCGTCAAGCGGTCTGATAACTGTTGGTCAGCAGAAAGCAACGTTGCGCCATTATCAGCCACAATGTTGACCTTATCCAAAAAACCACCGAATAACATCTGAACGTGTCGCAAATCACGACCGCTTGCCACAATGAATTGACCAACAAACGTTTCACTTTCAGCTAACGTCCAAAATACCGTCACTTTAACAACCGGTACGTGCACTTCGCGTAGTGACACGACTTCACGCGGTTGCCCGTATAATTCAGCCATCATCGCCACAAACGCCGGTGGTACTTGGCCGTAGTCACGCACAACCAGTAATTCATCTGGGCTAAAAATCATCACCCCACCATGTGGTTGTTGACCGGCTACTGACAACATTTCCTGGTCATTCATACCATCCCCGAACGCCATTAAGTCAGCCGGTTGACCGCCCAAATGTGCCAACATCCGTTCCAAGCTCACTGCCTTATTGACACCAGTTGCCATCACATCCACCACCCCATTACCAGGTGTCGTAGCGTGAACGTCAATACCACTCTGCTTAACTTGATTACTCTTCTTCGGCTTGATGGGATCAGTAGACGCCGCCCACCGCGACCAACTAAATGAAATCCGTAAACAACAAAAGGGATGAGCAACTGCTCATCCCTTTTTTGCGATTGTCTGCAACACACCATCATGATTGTTATCCGCAACTGCCACAGCATACCCATATGCAAATAGGCGCTTATCAGCGTTGGGCATAATCACCACCGAGTCACGCCGCGATGAATTTTTCGAAGCAATCATCGAGCAAGGCCGTGACGAAGGTTTCTTTACCACCAACGTTAGCACAACCGCTATTCGCGTGTACATTGATATGTTTGTGACTTACCCAAATGTTCAAGCTAGTTTGGCTTCAAACAGTGATTTAACCCGGCGTGAGTTGGATGCCCAATTGGAAGAACTTCGCACCATCGCGGCCGAGCAACTCAATACGTTGTTCGATCAGATTATGGCGATTACCAACCAAACCGATTTACGCTTTATCGAAAAGATTAAAGCCTTCGCCCAACTGTCCCAACAAAAGCAGCAAGAAATTGCGAATACATTTGGGGATGAAATGATGCAACTGCTTGAAAAAGACGATTCAGCCGTTCGCGCAGTTCAACTACTAGCGGAAAGGTGGCACACCATGAATCGTGAAGAAAAAAAGGCGCTCACACGGCGACAAATCATTGACGTTGCGACGCGTTTATTCCGACAACACGGCATCCATAATACCGATTTAAAAACAATCGCTACCGAGGCTGGCGTGTCCGTGGTCACCTTTTACAAGTACTTCGATAGCAAGGATGCCTTGATTAAACAGGAAACTCTTCCTTACCCAGGTAGTATGACTTGCGAATATCTTTTAACTCTAAAAATGCCATTGTCTCTCCTCCGGCTCTCTACGCTTTTTGTCATGATAATTGTAATTAAGTTTACCGCCGTATTGAAATGGCGTCAAGAAAAGTTTAATCAAAATGCTTTTGATTAAACTTTTTATGTTATAGTAATTTTATACCAATCGTGCCACGACGGTAAGCATCTAATTGCTTTTCCTTCTTGTGGTCCAAGACTTGGCCATCAATCGTGACCTTGCCTTCAAACTCGCGGTCCAAACCACCGATGATGTTCATCAGCGTTGACTTACCACCACCAGATTCTCCAAGGATTGAAACAAACTCACCCAATTCAAAATCCAAGTCAATTCCCTTCATGATTGCGACACGTTGCTTTTGTCCACCAGACAATTGGTTTGGGTGCTTCTTAATTTGATCCTTAAGACCAACCTTCTCCAACAATTCGGTTGCGCGCGCAGTCTTATCCTTTTGACTCAACGTCGTCATTTCCAATGAAACCAAGACGTTCTCTAGGACAGTCAAGTGACTAATCAAGTTGTAAGCTTGGTAGATGTGGATTTGACCATCAGCCAAGTGAACGATACGCGTTCCGTGGTCAGCCACTTCTTGTGAGTGAGTAACCGCGATAACTAGCTTACCTTCTTGAGCAATTTCGTCCAAGATTTCCAAGACTTCAGCCGTATTCTTTGAATCCAAAGCACCAGTTGGCTCATCGGCAATGATAATCTTGGGGTCAGAAGCCAACGCACGCGGATTTCCCAAACCGGTGAACAACATCACAGCAAACAACCCGATCGCTGTTCCAATCATAATCAATGAGTTACGCCAGAAGTTATACGTTAAGTGCTTGAACGCATTACGGAATGACGCAGCTGCTGGTAATGGACGATCTGCCAAACGCGTATCATCAGCTGGCAACTCGTATGCTGGCTTCAAACGTGTGTCGGCGTGTTGCAACGTCTTCACGTACTTGTTAGCCTTAATTTTCTTGATTTGATCATCTGAAATGGTCGTCTTGTCCATATCGACACCGGCTGTCGCACCAGACGTTTGGCCAACGCCACCGTTTTCACCTTGGTGACGGGCGACCGTAACAGCCGTTGGGTTTGCCAATGAGTTAACTTGGTCGTTAATGTAGGCCTTAACCCAACCAACAACTGACTTCCAGTCCTTAGTATCGAACTTCTTGGCAACCGTCTTCTTATCAACCAAGATTTCGTTCTTGCCAGGTACATGACCCGCCTTAATCAACTTCTTTTGATAAGTTGCTGACCAAGTTTGCACTGTCCCAAGTGAGTAATCCTTACCTTCAAGATTTGCTTGGACATTGCCGGCTTGGTAACCCTAAACACGAACCGTTACGAACAACGCACGGGTATCGGCACCAGCTTCCTTGTAGGCATCTTCAATCGTGCTTGCTGTCGTTACGTTTGCCGTTCCAGCTTGACCAGCGTCGATAACACCTGCAATCTTGAACGTCTTGTTAATTTCAACTGGCGTCATACCGTCTGACTTAACTGCCATCCACTTAACCGTCATCGTCTACGTCACGATAATCATCAAAGCAGATACGACCAATGAGATACCAGCAATGGCAGCCAAGACATTCGTTGCCAATGAGACAATTGTGTTAATAGTGTCCAAGATTGACCCAACCGTTACCGCTTGGAACAAACGCTTGCCATCATCACCCTTCATCTTGTTGATGTCCTTTTGGAAGGCCTTAACATCGTCAGTGTTCTAGTCAAACTTCGCAATGCTGTACAAAGCTGAATTCAACAATGAGCCAATTCCGAAGGCCAAAATTAGGGCCAAAACGAAACTTGCCAAACCGATTAGCAAAGATTCTGACGTAAACAAGTTACGCACATCCTTCTTGCTTTCACCCAAGGCGCGGAGAATTCCGATTTCCTTCGTACGCTCTGAAACTGACATGAACAAAAGAAAACTATCGAAAACAAAAAAGCATCCCCACAAATTGTGAGAACGCTTCTGAAAATCTATCTATTAGTCTGCAGACAATGCATCGATTGGGTTCAACTTTGCTGCGCGACGAGCTGGCAACAAAGCGGCCAAGAATGAGATGACCAATGCCAAAATCAACGTCATGACCACATTTCCAACTGAAATTTGAATCATCACGCGCTTGTGCCTTTTCCAGTGAAGAGTCAGAACGGCCCCACACCGTGACATCCTTACCGTGGAATGCTGATACGTAGGCAATTTGTGATCCAAGTGTTCCACCACCGACGATTGTTACTTTTTGATATGACATGTGATAATCCCCCATCATTTTTGATTAACTACACCATATCATGTAAGCGGTTTCTCATGCCTGTGGATCTGCCAACTTCGCAAACTTTTCGTAGAACTCAGTCTTGGTGGCAGGTGCTTCTGGCAACGCTTCAATCACCAAATCAGCGCCAGCAAGTGCCTCGCCCAAATCAGTGACATACGTTAAATGCTCGCGGGCAGCTGCGATTTGTTCGTCAGTTGCTTGCAAGTCGCGACGTACACCGTCTTCCCAACGCGCAACCATGCCAATTTCACGTGAGTATTCCTCAAACGTTGCTGGCAATTCAGGTGCAGTGCCTGGGTGTGGCATGATTTCAGCCGTGTTGTTCTTCCAAATTTCGTTAGCAAAGTGGTAAGCCAAAAACTTTTCTGGACGACCAGTCGCCTCAGCGAAGGCTGATGGTAGCAACGTTGAAGAGTTAGTTGCCACGACTGTTTCATAAACTGTATTCAAGCCAACCGTATCCATGATGGCAAATGGTCCAGCCGGAGCACCAGTAGCAATCATCCAAGTCTTGTCGATTGTCTCTGGATCCGCAATTTCATTTGCCCACAGTTGTGAACCAGCATCCAACAACGGCACTAGCAACGAGTTCAAAACATAACCCGGTTGTTCCTTCTTAACCATAATTGGCCATAAAAACAACCATCACTCATATCAGCTGATGGTTGTTTACAATTTTCACTTCAAGAATTCAGGTGCCAAGTAAGCGGGGTTAGGGTACTTATAGAACCCTTCTCCCGATTCAACACCAATATGTCCAGCATCAATCATTGTCTTGACCTTCTTGGCAATTTCTTGGTGTGATGTGTCTGGGTTCATGATGTTAATCTACTTCTTGTTCGCCGGTATAGATAGTTGCGTGTGTCAAAACTGTACTCATGATGAACTCCCCTTGTTTATAGAAAAACTAAATTGGTACAGGCGGTTAACCACCGTCTCTATCATGTTCTAATCGCTTACAAGTTTACACGGTCTAGTTGATTTTTAAAAGTCATAACTCGAAATATAGCAGATTGTTTCCATTCCAGTTGATGATATCTTCTGTGACACCGTCCATCGTATCAAAACCGTACGCACCGTGTGTGTGTACGTCGATGAAACCAGGAACAATCACCTTACGATCCGCGCGGACGACATTATCCGCTGACGTCACAACCAATTCACTCATTGGTCCCATCGCTTCGATTTGCTTGTCGAAACGGATGTAAGCATCCTTAATTACTGGGATGATGTGTTCCTCTGGTTGGGCACCCTTGAAGTGAGGGTTGATAAATGGTCCTTCCAAGTGCACACCAACGATTGCTGGTTCTTGCTTGGCAGCTTCATTTACCGCTTCCATTGACTTTGAGATATTGTCCACAGCTTGTGTCATTGTCGTTGGAAAGACTGACGTAATTCCTTCTGAAATTTGGCCGTGAACCATTATGTGGCTTGCCTTAGAATTGTGTTGCAAGAAATCACGTGTTGCATTTGAGTGACCGATTGAACCGATAATGTTGTTATCAGCTAGGTAATCCTCAAAGGCACGCACGTCTTCAGCTTGCTCGGGTGCGTACGTGATCAAACGTACACGGTTACCTGACAATTCGTTCCACTTCTTTACCAAGTCAATGCTTGGTGCCCCCTTGGCACGCATTGAATCCGTAATCAAATCAATACGGTTAGCCGTCTTCAACTTGTAGGCCACGTTAACCATGTCAGGGTACACGTGGAAACCATCCACAATCAACTCTGTGCGGATGTTATCTTCCAGCATAGCGTGTCCCGTTACACCAGGTTCGCGGTGTGACATTGGACGTTGTGCGTTGTACAAGTGGGTAAAACCAAACTCAATGGCTTGGTTAACTGATGCCATTTGAATCGCTTCCTCAATTGACGCACCCGTAAAGGCCATCACATTGCGGAAGGCATCATCAAATTCAAGCACAGATCCAGCCAAAGTACCGTCTTCAAGGCGAGCTTGCTTGTCCTTAACCCAAACCTTTTGACCACCTAGCTCTGATTCACCGTCTCCAAGGGGCCAGCTTCAATAGCTTCACTGATTTCATCGTGAATTTGAATATATACGGGTGCGCCCATATTAGTCCTCCGCAGTCGGAGCGTCAGCCTTTGAGAAGTGACGACCCAAACTATAAGTTGCTTCCAAAGATGTCAAATCTGCGCTAAACACGTTCAAATCCGCATCCTTGCCAATCGTCAACGTTCCCTTGTTTGTGTCATTTCAGTGAATGACGTAACGCCGTTCAGTTGTTCTTGCACCTTGCGTTCAGCAACATAAGTTCCTGACCCAACTCGGCGTTCCAAGACACCTTCGTCTACCAGCATCATCACCGCTTGACGCAATGTCATGCGTGAGACACCAAATTGTTCAGCCAACTCACGTTCAGCCGGAATCTTGTCGCCTGGTACCCAATGTGCCAAACCGTCAACCAAAGTTGCTGGAATTGAGGCAACTTCAAACGCAATTGGCTCATCGTTACCGTAACGGACACGCTCCATGCGAAGCACTTGGCCATCCTCACCTAGTTGTAGTTGCTCTTGTTCAGAGTTTGATGCCTTCCCGATATGGAAAGAAATCGTGCGTGATGTTGCAACCTTACCAGCTGCTGCCGGAACGTACTCGAATGGGCGATTGTTTGTGTCAAACGTAATTTGTCGCATGACTAGTACCGGATCGCCACGTTTAATGCCTAAATATTCAGAAATACGTTCCGTAACAGCCGCCGCGGTCATCGTTTGTTGTGCGCGACCAATCTTTAGACCACGCTCTTCAGAGAGTGTACGATACAGTGAATTCGTAAGACTTTCAGATTGTTGGATTTAACTTATGCATTTCTCTATCTCCTACGCAAACAATGAATAATAATTACTAACGGTAAGTAATTATACACGCTTTCGGAGATTGTGCACAAAAAACGGTTTTAGCTAAAAAACGCCTACATGTAGGCGTTTTGCTTGTGATTATTTTTCCAAAAAGAATTCGAAACGAGACCCAACATATTGGGTATGGGAACGTGACAGCCATCATTCCCCAAGGAATTCCGAGCCACATACCAAATAGCTCACGCCACTTGTTCTTAGGATCGTTACCTGATGCCACAAAGAAACCACCTGTAATCAAGGCAGCAGCTCCAACCGTCACACCAACAAACGGCGCTGCAACCGCCCAAAGTGATGGAATGGTTGCCACAAACAATGCCAAAGCAATTTGCAACGGCATCGTACCAAACTTAGCAGGACCGCCATTCAAGCTCAAAATAATGATTGAAATGGCCCAACCAGTCAACCAAGCTGCTGTATCCACCCAGTTACGAATACCAGGCATACCAGAAATCAAAACAGCCAATGCACCTAGGACGAACAAGGTCACAAACAGCGTTGTCTTAGGCCAACCAGTCAATCCTAAACGGGTCGGTGAATTGTTGACGAGCTTGCGGACAATCCGCTGCAGTTTTCAACACTTCAATTAGTTTAACAAAAAGGAAGAACAACTACAAGCATTCTTCCTAACTTTATCTCTTTAGTTTTGCTTTGAAAGCGCATCAACAATGATGCGACCCAAAACACCAACAATGAAAATACCAGCCAACATAGCACCGGCCCAATTTCCTTACCAGTACCTGACAAAGAAACACCCAAACGACGTGAAACACGGAACTTAGGTCCAGTATAACGTGACATATTAAATGTCCTCCAGAATTTATTTTTGTTGAATTCTAGAGAATTGCCTCACATTCGTGCAATTCACCCAAACTTTCACCGCTGCAGCGCGGGTACTGGTGTGTTCTCCGCCATAATTCGCTCCAACAATACGATGAAGTTTTCACCGTGCGTACCCTTACGGATCTTACCAGCCTTGTTAAACAAGTTGTGGAATTGGCGCTCAGTCAAACCGTACGTGAAACGTACCTTTTGCTTTTCAGCCAATTGCATACCGTAATCAGAAATCTTTGCGCGACGGCCGGCACCGTGATCTCCAGGGGCGTAGTTACGACGAGTAGCTTCCAATGAAGCTTGGATGTAAACGTTCTTTTGTGACTTCTCACGAACTGAGATCTCTTGACCTACAGTAACTTCGTATGAAGGAATGTCAACACGCTTACCATCAACCAAGATGTGGCCGTGGTTAACCAATTGACGTGCTTGTTGACGCGTTGAAGCCAAGCCCAAACGGTAAACAATGTTGTCCAAACGACAAAAGCACGAAACATAATCGTTTCGTGCTTCTTTGTTGTACAACAAGTACGAATAATAAAATTATCCCAACTTGTTGTAGTATTCAACGATAAGGTTTTCGTTGTAATCGTGGTCCAATTCTGAACGCTCTGGCAAGCGAACCAATGAACCCTTCATCTCGTCCTTGTTGAACTCAACGAATGGCAACGTTCCAGCCTCAGGATACCTTTCCCGTAATCAAGCCAGCCCACCCGCTTCTTTTTCGCGACAGATTTTTCCATATTTTTCTCCCAAGCGTTGGATAAAGCAGCGTGGTCACGTCGGATGTTTAGACCAACAGCTGCTGTGATAAATTTAATTGTACCATCTGACGCAATTCAGATTATGCCTGCTTCGAACCCTCAGAATGCCACAAACAACTTCTTTCCCAACCCTGTTATGTATTGACGCCAGTCAGTCGAAGGTTTGAACAAGTACCCTGAAATAGCAAAAAATACCGGCATAACGAACATAAATAGTACGCGTTGCGACATTTCTAGCTCCATAGCTGCTGCTGGAAATTGGCCGGTTTTATATAGTGAACCAATCGTATGAACTAGCACAACACTCAAAAGCTTAATCACCAAAGTCAACGCACCGAAGAGAACCAAGATAAAGAAGTATACATACAAGTACCATAGATACCCAACTGGCTTGATGCCAATGTACAACAAATCACCGATTGCGTATCGATCATGCACTGTAGATGATGATAGATTTTGCAGGATGACGTAGACAACCGAAAAGACAACATACGGTACGCCCAGCATTACCAAAGCAATAATCAGCCCCAATGACACAACACCCAGCACAGCCATCTGGCCACGCTGCAACTTTGAACGTAGCAAGTAACCAACTAAGAATGTTGCGCCCCAAAGTACCGTTTGGTTAATCGCATACAACGTTGGCAAGAAACCCAAAATTGCCAATGCAAACAGTACGGTGTATACCACCAGCAGCACAGCTTTGCTAACCGGTGGGTGAATCAAATAAATGACAAGTGAAATCTTACCAAAGTAACGCACCACATTTGAAACCTTGTCTGTCATTTCACCAAGCCACATGAATATTGCAAAGAAGACTGGAATCGTCAAAAGCTTAATCATAAAATTAGCCGGTGTAATGAAGTTCGTATCATAAAACCAAGTTGACGCACCTTGCAAAATCCGGATTACCGAGTCCGTTTTCGTCATCGCCTACTTAGCATAGAATCGTGTTGGATAAAAGATAAATGCCACTAACTTCAATTTCTTTGACAGCCACTCGCCAAACAAACTAACTGCCATCGCAACCATAAAGACAAGTACCAAGTCGATCAACAGATTGTTACCTAGCACCTTCATCACCACAATACGAGCAATTGATAAGGAAGTTGTTAACCCAGTATTAGTAATAAAGATTGAGGTTAATGGGCTAACAACCTCACTCATTATAACGACTAAACGTCTTTATAGATGGTTATTCCCGTTAATTAATATAGTTTACTTACTATTTAACCAAACATCGATAGCCAACGCCATTAAAACAACCTGCTTCTAATGAAAAACGGACCCGGCAATCTAATTAATTTCACCTTCTATGAAACGATAATACCGCGACTTACTGATGCCTAATGCCACAATTTCTGCCAAAGAGACCCGTTTTTCGCGTCTAACTTCATTGATCACCTGACCAATTGTCCTTAACATTGTTAGCCTTACTCCTCTAAAATACTACTCTCTAAAAAAACGGCTTAAAACGTATTCGTTTTAAACCGGCCCACGTTGAAACAACAGTTTACGGAAGTCCGTATCTTGGTCATCAACGCCTTGCGCCCGTTGGGTTAGTTCGTTAATGTCTGCGTTCATTAACCAACGAATCGAAATGTCTTGAAAGCGCGACTTGCCTGTTAATAGTCCTAGTTCACTGAATGAAATTGTTAACGCGTCCATGATTGACATCATATCAATCATGCTCATGTGTAAATAGTTTTGAAAGTTCGACATGCTTCGTGCATAGCACAAATACAATCGCTTAAACTGCCCCACTGTTAGTTCCGGGGCAATAACAGCAAATGCAACGATATCTAACAGGGTAAAGATATCAATCGTTACCAAGCGCTCATACATTTGCGTGACCGCTTCCTGCATTGATTCACCTTTGCGCAATGCCACCACCGACCCCTCAACTGTTGTTTTGAACAACTGCATCATTTGTTGTAAAATTCTCAGTTCCATGAATTGTGGCTCTGAGTATTGGTTCAAGATAGTCTCAATCACAAACATTGAATTGTCATAGCTACGGTTTTCCGGTTGCACCAGCAATTTATCGACAGCCGCCAAATGAATTGTCAGCACCGCGTCATACATGTCATTCGTTTCTGGTGGCAAGGTTGAAAACCGCGGAAACGCATCGTGCTCATGACGCCTTATCCAAAAACTAGCCGTCGACACTTGAATTTCATTCCACAATGGCAGTAAGTCAACTGAAATCAACCGCGTTTTAACAGTCTCAACATGTTGATTCTTCACAGCTAGCAATAAAATTGTCATGCGACTCGTCGTTGTGTATAACAGCACGGCATCGATGTCACTCGGCATCAAGTCGACCAGTCGCATCAACGTAATTAACTCTTCTAACTCCAGATAATGCGTCTCATTATAGGTTCGATACAACTTGTATGTTGAAATACCAGCATCCACCGCCATACCTGGCGTAATATGCTTTTGCTTCATGATGCGACGCAATACATCCCCAAAGTGTTCAAACAGTTACTGTAGCCAATTGCGACGTACGAACAATCCATCCAAAGATTTGAATTCAAAGTAAGCCTCCAAATCTTTACGAAGATGGGTTTCTTCGTAAAGCTTCTCCATTGAACGTGCCATGGCATCGTAACCCAACGGATTAACATGTTGCCAATTATATTGATGCCAGGTTGAGTTCGTCACATTAATCACACGGCGACGCAGGACTGCATTGTGTTGAATGTATTGCTGGTCCGCTTCATTTAAAGCTTTGCGAATCGACCGCGACCACATTTCAACACCTGCTTTAGTATCGACATGAAGCAAGGCATAGCGCATTACTCTGAACTCAGCAGCATGCCAAACTTCCATGCCCATTAATTCGTTGCCGATTTTTTTACTCAACTCATCGGCAGCATCACTTTGTAATTGGCGGCGCGCCGTCGGTACTTCATCAATCAAGTCTTCATACAGTTCGAACAACCGACGTTGACCTCGCCCAAACAACGGCACATCTGCCGGATTGTTGTTAACGACCCGTGATTCCTTAAGTAACGACTTTGCCAACTCTTTATTGTGCAACAGCATCGCCCGTAAAATCGCCCACTCATAAATATCCAGTTTCAACTCTACCCTTAATCATACAAATTTATGACCCAGCCAAATAAAACTTCCCGATACTTGCATCATCAGATATTCGCAATCGTAAAGATGCCCATTTTTCGGACGTCACTTTTCCCAGTATGGACGCAAGATTTTTTGATAAGCATCCGTAAATTTGCTATCTCCGGACAGGATGACAAAATCTGACAAGCGCTCCCAACACTTCTATATAAAAAAACACCGCCAATGTGCGGTGTCAGGTATGTATCCGGGATGTAACCCGGTTTTCCGTGAATAGCTGTTTTCACGGACGGAAAGTTAAAGGGGCACCACAGCGCGGTGGGAAACAGGTTAGGCTTGTTAGCGCCATGGTGCCAGCTGCGACTCATGTTCACAACTTAGAGTTGAATGGGACGATCAGCAAACTCAGCAATCGCTTCTTGGTCTGCTGCCAAATTCTCGCGCTTTAATTTCAATACGACGAAAGACACATTCTTTCCCACGTCTTTCCATACATCTTGCGCCTTAGTTGGTGTTACTGGCATGATATTATCCCCCAAAATTATATCGTTCTGAATTCATTATAATCCGGGCGCATGCCAATTACTGTTGCGAACGTGCAAGAAAATGTCGCCTTCAGATGCCGGCATACTATATTCTGGTCCCGTCAATGTTGTGTAGGTTTCTAGTTGCTTAGGTACCGCAGCATTCGGGAACAGATAATCCCATGCCGTTCGACTGAACCCAATCGATACTTTCAAATTCGCATCCGCTGCCCGAATCATCATCGAGCGTTCAATAGCTTGCGACTCCGGGTCCTCCTCCCCTACCAGCGCATAATCGGCTGCTTCAAATTCAGCCGGTGCTTCGGTACCATCAATAAAGCCAATAATGGCGCGTCCTTCAAAATAACGGAAACCCTTTGTCTCATCAAGCACGGTTGCGATTGGCTCTAGAAAGACCATGAACTGACGGACGACTTCGTACACCACCGCCTCATCTCCTGCGATTTTTTGCTCTTCACCATCAACTTCAATCTTAGCAGCGACATTATGTGCATTATGAAACTTTTCATCATCCTCTAGTTCCAAATCATCAAACTTATGACGACCTACCGCTTTTTCCTGTTCTTCTGTTTTCATTTTGCCCCAGAAGTCCATGTCATGCAGCCACTTTTGGGCAAAGGCGTACGACCCATTAATATATATTTCGCCCAGTGTATCACGCGATGGGATAAAGAATAGTTGACCTGATTGGATGGTTGAGAACGTCAACAAAAAGTCGGACATATCCACCATTTGTTGCAACATCGCCTTCGTCACTGACCAGTAACGTGAATAACCAATAAAGTTGGTCCCCGTTTTTCCGGTTGCTGGATCAGAAAACGGCACGTTCATACGGACCAGATTTTGATGATAACAATTAAACTAGTTTTCCACAGAGTTTCCACAACGCGTCCACAAACTTATCAACAAGTTATCCACAGTTGTTAATTTAGATGGGGAACAAAAGGTCAGTATTCTTTAAAAGAGTTGGTAAAAAATAAAGCACTGACAATAGTCAGTGCTTTGATTTAACGTCTAAAACAGCGCCCCATCTGCCCCGACTTAGGTTTTACTTGGCGTTCTTTAACCTTTTTTAATCGCGTTTACAGATTATTTGCGGGCAAATATATATCTCATGACATTTTCCACAAAAAGACCATCATTAACCACTAAAAGTTTTCCACATTATCCACAAGTGCCAAATGAAACATCCATTCTCTTGTGGATAACCTGTGGATAGTTTTGTTAGAAAATGGCAGTCAATCGTTGAGAGACAAAGATAATCAAGTAAATGGCTGCTACGACAACTATCAAGCCAATTACGATATGTCCAATCTGTGTCATACTCTACCTACCTTTGGCGACGCCTAATCGTCACCAAGCTCCTTACTATTCGGGAATTATCTACATATTAGATTATCACGCCATCGGTTTTACAACCGCTTTTTTTGAATCGAATAGAACACTGTTGGCTTGGTTTTCAATTTCATTGAAGCCTTGCGTTTCAAGTGTGCCGTATTTATTCTCCAACAATTGGAATTGCTTAAGTGATTGACCCGTCAAACTCAATTGACGTCCTTTCACCAAGCGATCACGCATTGGAATTTCAGCTAATTGTTCCTTCTTCTGAAGCAACTTAGCTACCTTGCGATTTTGTGACAACAACGTCTTACGTAGGTCTTGATACTTAACTTCAAGTTCCTTCACGGCTGCCTTGTGCGCTTCGTCTAGCTTTTCCAAATCAGACAAACCTTGATTTACAACATCAATCGTCATTTCAGCATCACGAATCAATTGTTGCAATTGCTTCAATTCTTGCGCTGTCTTCACGAAGTTCAAGCCTTGTGACTCATCCAATGACTTGAACAACCCTGGGATTTGTTCAATGCGTTGTTCAAGTTGGTTCGTTTCCATCCCCAACGTCTCGTAGATACCGGCGGCCGTTGCGTGATCACCAGCTTCCGTCAAACGGGCAAACTCAGCAAAGTCATCTTCCAATGATCCCAAAATTTCTTCCAACTTATCGATTGCTGGTCCGAAACTAAATACTTCTGTACGGGCTTCCATTTGCGCAATCGTTTCAGTAACTTGCTTCAACGTTAAGTCAGCCAGCAAATCCAATGCGTTGTTGCGTTGGGTTTCAAGCTCTTCAAGCTCTTCTGGAATATCCGTTTCAAACTTGAATCCTTCAGCGGCCATCTTGTCATACGCGTCGTGCAATTCTGCTAATTGCCCTGGCAACGTGTTTGAAAGTTGGATTTCCCAACTACGTACTTGACCAACTTCATCCTTAGTAAAGACAAAATCTTGATTCAGGCGGTCCAACTCAATGTACAATTCGTGATTTTGACGCTTGTTGTGAACAACGTAAGCAGTTAACTGCTCATTGTTCTCCCAAACCTCTTGCGCTGAACTAGCTTCCTTTTCAAATGTTTCGTACAATTCCGACAACAACGTCACGCGGTTACGCGATTGTTGCACCAACTGTGGTAGCTCCTTCAAGCCTTCCCACATTGAAACTTGTTCCTTTTCAATGCGCTCAAGCTCTTCGCGCAAACCGTTTTGCGTTTCTAGCAAGTGTGAGAAGACAACTTCGTGTTGTGAAATTGATGCCTTCAATTCTTCCAAGCTAACTGAAACCTTTTCTTGCAACGTATCCAAATCGGCCGTCACAATGCTTAGCTGACGCAAAACATCATCAACATTAATACGTGACAACCCAAGCTGTTGCTTCAAACGGCCTAACTCATCGTTCACCGCGTAGAAGAAACTCATGTACGTATCGGGCAAACCAGGCAACCCCTGACGTTCAACCGCACGTTGGATTTGGCGCAACTTCAGACGAGCTGTAGCGCCTTGCTCTTGTTGATCAATGACCGCACCCAACGTGTTCATCGCGCGTGTGTAGTCAAAATCAGTTTCGTAGTAGTAACGCGCTTGTTGCGTTGCTTGCACAACATCTGCATTATCACGATATGACAACGCTTTGCGTACCAAACGTTCTGTCACTGACGCAGCCTCAATTAGCGCATCGGTTCGCGGTTGCCATTGACGCCAAACGATATATCCCACATAGATAATCGGTAATACCCAATTCAACATTATTATCATCTCACACCTCATTTTCCAAAAAACGGTCATCCGATAACTCATCAGATGACCGTTTAGATTGGACTATTGTTGTTCTGCAAATTCCGCTTGCAAAGTTGCTTGCTCTTGACGGTATGCATTCACGCCCTCATCAGTCACCCACATTTCCTCAGATAACGTGCGTGCAATCGATAGCACCCCCACTGATACAACGGCTATCAAACCGATAATCAGCCACCCAGCAGCGTTTGGATTCACCCAATCGTTTTGGACAGCTGTTCCAGCAATAATCACTCCGATGGCTAAAATCAACGCATCCAACTTATATGACGCCGTCACCAAGCGATCCGCTTCTGATTATTTCGTTTGTTTGGTGCTTGCTCGCCACTCAGTTAACTTCGTTTGCAGAATGGCTGCCAACGCCAGATACAACAAAGAAAATGCACCACTATGTGTCACTAACTGATCGCTTTCAACATGCAACAAAATTGATGCAATCCAGAAAACCACGGTGCCCACGGTTGCATGATGCGCAACATCTACCATTGAAACGCCAGCCTTAACCGCTTGCGCAACGAAGCCAGCCACATCGTCCACATATTGTGATCCAATCACCAATGTACTTGCTAATTGTTCTGCCTTAAATGTCATGATACACCTCCGAAAATCCGTTATTCTTTACATTTGTAAGTATAAAGTTTTTAAATTATTGCGACAAAGAAAAAGGACCGTTTTGCAATCAGCCGCTTGTGCTTGCGCAGTCAATTCGTTCACTTGGTGACGATCGGTAATGTACACACCGTCAGCTCTAACAGCGGCTGCGAGTGCAACATCGTCGGCAATCATGAAGGCAACATCTGCAGCACGCGTTACATCGCGAATGTACTCAGCCAAGTTTTGCTTTTCCACCCCAGTCAATTGTGCTTCGTTCAAAATCACAGTGATACCACCCATTGCGACAACAGGCAAATCACTGTTTTGAACAACCGTCGTCAACCCTGCCAAGTGCTCAATTGGTGATTCTTCCATCACGTGACGGCTTGGGTAGACTGGGCTAACACTGTAGAATGCCAAACCAGCTGGCTCCTCTTCCAACAACTCAGTACGGTTGTTAATTGAAACACCCGTGTACAATTCACCTTGAACGGCGTTTGTGTGCTTGCCTGGAATTGCCAAACCGTAGCGCGTGTTACCCAACGCTTGATCCACCGTCATCCCCGCAAATGTATCGTTAAATGCAGCCACCGCGGCAACCAAATCATCCGCATCAACAAAGGCGTCGATAGCAGCAGCACCGTAAACACCCATGCGGACAATGTCCTTCAAACGGGCAGCATTGGGATTCATCTTGTACCCAATCATGATGATTGCTACGAAGCGCGCTGGTAAGGTTCACCCATTGATGTATGCCCTAGCATTCATCTTCATGTTGTTCCTATTCATCGTCGCCCACTAAACTTGATAAAAAATAACGCCCCTAGATGAGTTCTGTTACTCATCTGGGGGCGTTTTTATCTGTTATTAGTGTAGATTGTTCATCTTCGCTTTGATGTTCTCACCACTTTTGACAGTGGTAACGTCACAAGTAACAGCACCAGCTTTGGTTGTTGTCGGTGTATTGATGGCCGAGAACTTGCGTAACATCGATTGGGATGACTTTGCAATCGCAGCACCTTCATTCTTGATTGTCATTGGTATGCCATTGACGTACTCAATCTCTGACGGTATGATGATCGGCTTGGCAACCCAAGCCGGCTTCATGAAGGACGGCAAGATGCCACGTGCTGGTCGCGCTTTGATGGCCGACGCTGTTGGTATGACGGCAGGTGCTATTCTTGGAACGTCACCTACTTCAGCCTACGTTGAGTCTTCATCAGGTATGGCCGTTGGTGGTCGTTCAGGTTTGACGTCAATCACAACTGGTATTATCGGTATGGTGCTAACTGCAATCGTGGGAATCATTTCAGGTTTGATTGACTTGCCAACGCACATTGTTTCAGCCGCACCTTCATTGGCACCAACGTTCGGTGAATCAATCTCACACATCACGGACATCAACACATTCCAATTGTGGACAGTTGTTTTGACATTCTTGATTGTGACATTCTTTGACACTGCTGGTACAGACTTGAAGGTTGCCATCGCAGCTGGTATCGGTTTGTTCATCGCTTTCATCGGCTTGGCTAACGCTGGTTTGATTGTTGCTAACGAATCAACAATGGTCTCACTTGGTCACTTGACGTCAGGTACATCATTGCTTGCAATCTTCGGGATTATTGTGACGTTCATCTTGATTGCCACACGCGTCCCAGCTGCCATCTTTTTCATGGGATTAGTTGCCCGTTACCCAATCGCTATCGCACCCGGACTTGGTGTGAACGCCTTCTTCGCTTACTCTGTTGTAATCGGGATGAAGGTGCCTTGGCAAACTGCGATGGCTGGTGTTTTGATTGCTGCCATCATCTTCTTGTTGCTAACATTCTTCAAGATTCGTGAAACCATCATCAACATGATTCCACAGCAGATGAACTCTGTTGCAAAATATTTCCGTTTTGGCGAACTCGGAACAAACTTCCGTACTGAGCTAATTGCCGGATTGACGACTTTTGTCTCAATGGCCTACATTTTGTTCGTTAACCCAACGGTTTTGGGAGCCGCTGGGATGGACAAGGGTGCCGTCTTCACCGCTACTGGTGTTGCTGCCGCTATCGCAACAATTTTCTCAGTTACATTTTAACAATTTCCGTTACTTAGACCTAATAATGTGCTCAAATTTTGAAAACGTTCGTATTTTACGTAAGATTAAACTTACATTTCGTCATTTGTTCGTGAATTTCGTTGACAACGAACGTTTCATCGCCTAAACTATGAAATTGTTACGAAAGAACTTATTTTATTCTATCTATTTGAGGAGATGCTTAAACTCCGAATAACCTTCTTAACCAGCCCCTCTTTTGGCGGTTCTACAAAACGGTTATCCCCATATTTTTCACGCGCCTCTTGAACTTGAGCGTCGGTTAACCCCGTATCGGGTTGAACCCGCGTCTTTTCAATAACTTGCGTTAACATCTCCTGATATATCATATGTCGGCCCTCCTCTTCGTCGGCATATCTCTTAGCTTCTTCGCGCTCTAAGCCCTTCAATGAATCCAAAGCCTTCTCGGCACGTCCCTCTTGCACAATCGACAAGACGGAATTAATAACAACAATGGCAATAATCAAGAAACTTTCAAAGTAATCGCCGTGCCCTTGAATAACAGTTGTCACCAATGAAATGACCGCTGCTATGATCAAAATGATTGTTGTAATATCGCTCTCACCAGTAATAAAATCTTCGTCCTTTTCAATTGGTTGGCTTTCACCAGTCAACGCAGATTCTTCGACACGTAAATCAGACGTCTTCAACAAACGCGCATCAGCTGGAATCTTCACCCCATTTTCAAGAACCAAAATATCACCAACAACTACATCAGTCATTGGTACGAATATGACTTCACCATTACGGCGAACCGCCACAACCGTCAATTGACGACCCAATTGCGCCAAGCGCTTTTGCATTGGTGTCATTTCACGTTCTTCGGCACCAAGCAAACCGGCAATCTTACCCATTTCGGTTTCCATACCAGTTGCCACAACAACCGCTTCGGCACGCCCATTAACAATGGTTGTCCCGCGGTAAACCATGTTTAAGCGATCGCCCAACGGCACCTCAACGGCTGGCAAACGACGCACAATCGCGTGGCGGGCAGCCATTCGTTGCACACCCAATGCCAACGTAATCGTCACGATAACCATCAGCGTCTCAGGTACCACCGCGACAGCCAATGAGACGGCTGTCATGAACAACTCCATGATTGGGTCTCCTTGCATGATACCCAATACCAAGACAATCAACGCTGCGACAATAAAACCACTTAGTTGCCCATCTTGCACCGTCACATTAGTTGATAATGCACCAAAGCGAAGTGCATCCGGCACGGTATCAACTTGGTCAACTGGCACAACTTCATCTTTGGTTGCATCCCAAACTTGACGCGCTGTCATCTTGTTTTGCGTCAACGTTCCTGTCTTATCTGATGCAATCACGCTCGCTGATCCCAACGTGTCTGCTGGTAACTTTGGTAACAAGACATCGAAGGCGCCCTTGGTAACTGCCAAGTAACCATCCGCCACCTTGTGCACCGTGGTCATACGCTTACGAGTTGAGTTAAACGGAATTTCATAAACCTTTGGATACTCAGCTTGCAAGTCACGATAAGCATCAACGCCACCGATACCAGCCACTAAGGCGATTTCAGTTGGTGCTTCCGCAACGGCTTGCGCTGACTCTGGACGTGGTGGATCAATAATCCCAACCAGTCCGAGCAACTGTAGGTTTTGCTCCAACTCTTCGGCTGTCGGTTCTTCAGAAATCGTCGCCAGCTTAGTCATCGCAACCGTAATCACACGCAATGCTTGATCACCAAATTGCTGGTTGATTTCCGTTGCGCGACTTTGAACCTTATCCTCTGGCGTAACACGGGCATAGACGGCATAGTCTTGGACTGTTGCATCCAACTGCTCATCTGACATGGCGTGCAATTCAGCACCCGTTAATGCCTTATCAGTTGGCAACAAAATCCCAATTTCACGGGCAATCGCACTTGCTGTCGCCACGTGGTCACCGGTAATCATTACCGTCTTAATACCAGCCGCACGGTCTTCAACCGCATGCACGATTGTCGCGAAGTTATCGTCGGTCAAGACGATATCAGCCGCTTCACGGGCAACATCGGTTCCAGTCTGACCCATGGCGATTCCGGCATTAGCAGCATTCAAGGCAGGTGCATCGTTCACACCATCCCCAGTCATCGCCACCACATCACCACGCTTCTGCCAGGCCTTAACAATTCGAATATCACCGTGCGCCGGCTCCTTAGCCAAGGCGAATCCTGGCAAACCATCAGATACCAAGTTAATGAACAACAACTGGGCTGCCATAAACGGGCTACCCCAGCCGAAGATCATCGCCATGACGATTACGATAATTTCTGACATGTTAGCACTCATCAGGAAGTTAATCGTCTTACGGATATTACCGTAAATGCCACGGCCCAAGACGTGCAAGATTGACGTCATCGACAAGACAACGAACGCCATTGTGTGACCAGCTTCAACGTTACCCGTCCATACACCGTACCCTTGGGCTAACAGCGTAATCACAGCGAACAAGATAGCATTAAAGGCGATGCGAATACCCAATCCATGCGCAAATACGCTGGCCTTTGGGTTGATTGGCTTCTCATTCATCACTGCAACATTCGGAATCACTGATAAGATTGCAGTGATAATCCATTGTCCAGTCGTCAAGGCGTGGAAGTGGAAAATCTCTTGCGTCACCGGTACCGTCACAACCAACAAACTCAATACTGCTGCCAAAATGGCCATCATTACCAAACTGCGATTTGCTGAAAACTTGATGCGGAACATCGACTTTTCACTACGGATATTCTTATCAACAAACATTTGAAGTTTCAACACTAATTAGTGTTAAAGTTCGATTTTTGACGACTACTTTTAATTCACACTGTTAATTATTCGTGTTTTCATAACATCCATTACATTTTGTGCATAATAAAAAGCGATACACCGAAGTATATCGCTTTAACATTAATGGTTATTGCGGTTGACAATCTTAATGATTTCCCAACGTGTGGCCGGCATTGTTACCACCTTGGTAACGCACTACCATATCCGAGTTCTGTGCGATGAAGTTTGTAATCTTTCCCTTCCCTTCATCTCCCCATTGACTACCAACAACTACGATTCCTGCCATGATGGCCCCCTTAATTTACTGGAACGTTCGTAAAACACGAACATTTCAAAACGTTTTATCACAAAATCTATAGTAAGGGAAAATAACGTGCGCACGATCTGAGATACGCAAATTATCAGTCGTTACACCCTTCTCTTGAATACCGCGCAACTCTTCCAACAATGCCTTAGGGTTAACCACTGACCCATTACCGATCACTGCCAAACGGTTAGGGTTGAAAATCCCTGAAGGAATAGCTGACAACTCAAACTTCTGTCCGTCAACATAAACAATCTTTTCCAACAACTCGTTCTTTTCAGCCAAAACCGTCGTCAAACGCTCACGCAACACAGCTTCGTCCAGCAAGTCCACAACACGAATACCAGTACGCGCAGCCTTATCCATATAAGTTGGTCCGATACCACGTCCAGTCGTCCCAATCTTGCCATCACCCTTACGTGCATCAGCCAATTGGTCAATCAAAATGTTAGATGACGTTACGTATGGGTATGTCCCGTGGTCAATGTCCAACATGGCTCCTTGCGCCCCTTCAAGCAAGACACGCTTGTTGCTATCTAGGTATTCATTAACAATCACTGTTGTATCCGTAATGTATGGCTTCAATTGTTGACCGTAATCAGTAAATTCGGCTACCAATTCATCCAAATCAAGTGGTTCATGATTATTGATACGACGTGGACGCTTCGTCACTACGCCGTATTCGTGACCGATTTCGCGAATGCGATCACCAACTTCATCAAACAATTCCGTTGGGAAAGGTCCATCCCCAACTCGTGACGTATAAGCCTTAGCGACACCAACAACACGATCAATCTTCGTTGGGCCAATACCAGCACCAATCGTTGCGCCACCACCAACTGGTGGCTCTTCATAGATTGGCGTTACGCGACGCACATCTCCCAAGCTTGCTGGGTAATGCTCAATGCGTTGACCGTCCAACTCATAAGCCACCGCAATTTTCAACGTCTTCAAACCTGACAACACATCAAGTGAGTTCAACGACAAGTGCGTGAAGCCACCAATGCGGGCAGCGTGACGCAAAACCACTGTATCCAACCAACTAACGTCATTGTTTCCATGTTTTTACCCCTCGTTCCAGATATCGAATAGAATAATCGTTTGCTCGTTTGAAGGACCAACTGCGAATGTGTACAATGGCACACCAATCAATTCTTCAACGCGCTTCAAGTACGCTTCTGCGTTGGCTGGCAATTCTTCACGTGACTTTACCCCAGTAATGTCATCATCCCAGCCTGGCAGACGTAACTCGACACATCGATATAATCTGTTTCAACGTCACGGCCAACCGCGCGTAGCAAATCAGCCATCCAAATGTAGGCACCCTTCATGACTCCCACAAAAACAGGTCGGTCAACATGTGCCGTTGCATCGTTGATTTCAGCTGCGACGCGTTCAACCATCGCAGCGATTTCTTCAGTTCCCAAAACAGTCCGTTGGCCGGCGGACACATCATCACGCTTGTCGACCGCTACCGCCACCAACACTTGATCAGCCCCTCGCTTCTCAAAGTCAGCTTTTAGATAACGCAACGTCAATCCCGTATCAATCACTTCATCTAGGATAACGACGGTACGGCCGGCTAGGTCAACCTTCAAATCACGTTGAATTGTAATGTGACCAGTTGACGAATCCCCGTTATTGAGATTATGAACAAAAAACAACCCTAGCCAGTCATTACGACTAGCTAGGGCGGTGAATATTAGGTGATACTATTTTTCTAATGATAGCACCGCAACATATGGCAAGTTGCGGTGGTGGTTGTTATAGTCCATGCCATAACCAACCAAGAATTCGTTTGGTACTTTCGCTCCCACAAAGTCAGGTGTAATACCGGGCCAGCTGAAATAATCCGCTCGTTTTCTTTTAAATCCATAAACGCTTTGTAAGCTTGCTCATCTTTCGGAAACACCGCAATAACAGCATTCTTTTCCATAACTCAGTCCCCCAAATATTTGATACCGCAACTATATCTTGAGACCAAATTAGCGTCAAACCGGCTCGTTTTGTCGCCAAAAAAATTCAGCGGACGCTCCTGATCAGATGCCACCTGTGCAACATCCGAATCAGCCCCCACTAAAGCTCCCAACGTACCGCCGAACAAAACGCCCAGCGGACCACCAATTAAGCCAATTGCTGAACCAAACACTGACCCAGTCAACCAACCCGAATCATCGCGGGTTGTAAATGAATCCTTTAATTTAAAGTCGTGTTCTCCTTGAACCGTCACGTCAAGATTTGCCACATCACCTGCAATCATTTCAGCACGCGCCACTTCTTTAATCAATGTGTCGAGGCTCTGACGAGCAATTGGGTCTGCACCTGCTGCGATTAACTCACGGTCCAAAGCCCATTCATCATCCTCTTCAACAACAATTAGTACTGCCGTATCTCCCTCAGAAAGGTGCGTTGCCATGAACGCCAGCAACTTGTAAAAGTAAGCAATAAAACGACCTGACTCGTTGATTACCAGCCAGGTCGTTTTGCCATATTTTGTCTTAGTTTTTAAAAATGCTAATTTTTTTTGTTTCTTCTAATCCAGATTGAAACGCGCCTTTAATTCCGCAACTTTTTCATTAATTTTATTTTCACGTGCTAACTTGTTTTCAGCTTTTTCTGTTTCACGTCTTTGATTGCAACGAATTCGTGCGGTTGTAATTGTTTGTCCATGTTTACGCTCCATTTCAAGATACACATCGCACAGACTACGCCGACGATGACAATTAATTTGAATTAACCTTCATGCGGCGTACAGACAATGACCCAAATACTGGCATCTTCATCAACTCCATTCGTTTTCCATAGTTCAATCATTATATAGAAATGTTCGGCAAGTTGCTTAAATGCATGTTCAGCACGTTGCTTTGACAGTGCAATTTCAGGCAATTGCGCCAAGAACTCATTGGCGACATCCGTGTCTGGCAAAATGGCCTTAACTGTTTCAATAACATCGGCCTGAACGACAGACTTAACGTTCTTATCGTTAACTGAGTTAAACGCCTTGTTCAAGATGATGACTTGTTTGAAATCACCATAGATGCCCACCAACTTACCGTCACGTGGTGCGACGATGTACTTCTTTTGGCTACCATTGTCATTCCATCCTAAGTAGGTCATTTCATGACGATTCATGTTTTCCCACTTAGGTTCAGGTAGCTTCTTAACCTTCTTGAACAACTTGCCAAGTTGATTTGCGCTCAACTCAGGGAACGGCGTCACCAGAAGTGTCGTTTCTACAAAGCTTGCAAGGTAGTCTAGGCTGCTCAATTGCGCATTGCAAAGTGAGCTATCACGGCAAATAAGATTACCACGCTTCGTATAATTACCTTCAGCACCTCGTGACTTCACCTTTGATAGGAACATTGAAACCGTTCCTAGTTGGTGACAGATGGCGCACAATCCGTTCAACGGCTTTGGATGACTTCGTCACGTCCAATTACCGGCGTTGGCACTTCTTCATCTGTTAATGAGTCCAAATCATTAAAACGATGCAAAACAACAGCTTTCATGATGATGCCTCCAATGTTTTATTACGTTAGTTATACCACGGTCGCACACAAAACGCCCAGACTAGTCTTGTACCAGCCTGGGCGTTTTGCTGTGTTTTGTTTACTTAAGTGTTCGGCATAGTTCGCGCCACCGCGAACTTGCGCTGCCACTCGGTCACCAACGGTAACGGACGTAACGTCTTCGCCAACCGCGATAACTTCACCAGTAACCGTTGAGCCGAGAATCATCGGCACTTGACCACCTAACATACCTTCTGCAATTTTATAGTCAACTGGATCTACCGCCTGAGCCTGCGCTTGAACGAGATTTGCCAAAGCCAGTTGTAAGGCCACATAACCAACCGCACCAGAACCGCCGTTAATCAATACTTTTTGTCCTGCTTGCAAGTTGAAGCCACGCTCAATCACTTGATAAGCCGTTTGTCCGCCAAGTACCACCGATATCGCATCTTCATATGAAACTGTTGCTGGAATAATAGCCGCTAAATGAACCGGAACCGCAACGAGCTTACCAGTTGATGTCAGAATTTTAGCAGAGTCGGCTAATACTTTTTCCGAGCCAACCGTGTCTAATGCGGCATCGAAATCATGAAGCACAGTTGTAAAATCGTCTTGCTTATAGTCAAACACTTGTACCTTTGGGAACTGTTGACGTAACATATCAGCGCCCCAGCCCGATGCTGTCGTCGCAACTTCGGCTCCACCGTGCAAACCGCCTCGCTTAATCCGGTCATAAGCAGTTTTAACGTTTGACGCATTCAATGGCAATGTCTGGTCAATGATTGTTCGCAATGACCCATCAGCCAATCCCGCAAATAAATGTGCCAGATTTTCACCAGCTGGCTTGTTAATCAAACTGATAAAGCGTGGATCATCTGCTTGGTGCGCAACAATTGAGACCGCCGTTCCGGCCGTTGATAAACCAGCCCGTACGTCATCCACAAGCACTTCATCAATAAAACCATCTTGATCTAATTTGAGTTGCATGATTTGATCCCTCTCAACTACTTTAATTAAGAGTAGTATACAGCAAACGCTCCCGGCTAACAGTTAGCTAGTCAGGAGCGTTCATTTTTATTATCGCGTGAAAACAATCTTGGTAAAGGTCAATCCCAACAACACATCTTCGACATCCCATGCAATCGTTGGCTTGTTAGTTACCAAATACACATCATCCAAAATCGCTGCGCTCATTTGTTGGGCATTCACCCACTCCGTTTGCTTGGCGAATGATGCCGTTAAGTCTCTAAATTGTTGGCGATTACGCTTCAACGTCCGTTTGTTGATTGGTCCCAAGGATGTTTCATCGGCCAGCGTCTCATTCGCTAAGTTATCTCGATAAGCTGCTAATTCATCAATCACCCATTGTTCAGCAAGACTCGGCGCCAAATCAACTTGTGCCATGCCATTCAGTGCCAAGAATTGGAGCAAATCTGTCGTGAACGCAATGATTGTTTCATCATCCAACGCTTGAAATTGGTCATGCGACCCAATAAAATAATTGAATAGGATACGCTTCAGGCCAGTCGTCGTCCACTTACCCAATGTTTCATGTGCAATTTCACGCATCATATCAGCAAACAACGGTAGCATGGTCGTCACCATTGACTCTTGTATCGTACTGTCCAATGCTTCAAATTGTGGCTGGCTTGCCAACTTAGTCAACAACGGCTTAATACTGTCCGTCGTTTGTGCGACCGTCGCCACCCGCTTATCTGCTGAATAATAGCCTGGGTATGACGCCTCATGTTCAAACTGCCAAGCCAATTGTTGGGCAGTCGTCATAAAGGTCGGCGCATCAACTGTCACGGTCGGATTAGCATCCACAAACATCGCAATCACATCAGGTAAGTGTTGTTGTTGCTCAATCGTCAAAACTACCGTTGGTACATATTGGTAGAATAAGCGCGCATCTTGACTCTTCAACTTGATATCTTGGAACAAACGTTCATTTTCCAAGTAATCCCATAGACCACCAAATCCTCGGCCAATTGCGCCAAACTTCTCTTGTCCCGCCTTGCTAGCCCAATAATCATCTGCGAATTTATCCAATGCCTGTTGGTCATTTAAACTGATGCCAGCTTCAGTCACCTGGTGCTGGACTTCATCCGATGACTGGTGGCCAAACGCCATCGCGATATGCTTGATCATCTGCACCTTCGTTCGGCCGTATAGTGCATCTAACACTGCCAACTGTGTATTGTGGGCGATTGTTTTTTGCCAACGTTCAAAGTCATAATCAGCTTCCCAATCCGGATCCAAACTTTGAATATAGAACGGTTCCATTACTTGGTTATGATTTGACTCGCGCAACTCAGTCGGTGTTGTCGCCATCAATACTGGTAGCTTTGCCAGTTCAGTTGGATGTAATTCCTCCTGAACTGCTCGCAATAAACGTTCTTTATCATCAAAGACTACTTGGTTACGGTCATTCAATTGCAAAACCGGACCCAGTAAATCATTAATTTGTTGCAACCAAATCTGCTGGCGCATTGTTAACACGCCAAACAATTCACTGCTTAACAACTTCGTGAATTCCTCGTCGGATAGCTTTTGTAGTGACATTTGCCATTGGCCGCCAGCCGTTTCCGTGAGATTATCAAGGATTTCTTCAGCTAAACGAACTTGATCAGCTTCTAATACATCCCCCAATTGAATCTGTAGTTTCTCAATAAAGATGTCAATTAGGAGTTTCATTGTCATTTAAATCGGCGTTTTAAGCGTCAATCGCTCAGCGATATCTAACAAGTATTGTGACACTTGCTGGTCTTGCATTGTTTTAATGAGTCGGACAAATTCATCGAAACGTGGCTTAGTTAATTCTGCTAAAGCACGTGAGTTATCAAGAAAGGCAATGATGATTTGCAACCCGAAATAAGCTGGCGTCAAACGCGCTGTTGAGTCAGTTACAATTTTTACTTTAGCCATTTCAAATTCCCCATCGACCTTCTGGTTAAAATACTTATGTTTAATAACTAAACCATCTAGTATCTAAAACTATATCATATATAGGACGATTTTAAAACATAGGTCAGTGTTTCAATAGCGCAAAAAAATACTCCCAACTAGCATGGCGCTGTCAACATCTTCCGGCATCGTTTCATAAACTTCCGTAAACGCACCCAATGATGGTTGTGATGTCGTTGGCAATGCCTTAGCTTCCGCCATCTTTTCAATAAATTCGCTTGGTGTAATTGATACCCCATCGTGGTAAACCACACCATCAATCATCACCGTTAGAGGCACAACCGCAATATCATATGCAGCCACTTCTTCACGTTGCAATTCTGCCAAAATTTCATCACGCGTTGCACCAGCTTCAGCCATGCGACCAGCCACCAAAACTTGCATGGCCAAGGCACGATCGATGTAGTTTGAATCACGGACAACCACATCACGTGGCACCATGCGTGATGCTTGTTCAGCCGCTTGCACCGTTCCTGATAACTTGTTCGTCAAATGCAATGACAAGATCATCAAGTCTTGGTAGGCCTTGATTGTCTTCTTACCACGGCCCTTAACTTCCATCGTGATTTGGCCAAGCGGCACGTGCGCACCAACCTTGATATCCAACAATGAACCAATCAAGCCAGCCGTCTTTGACAAACGGCCACCTGCGACTAGGTTCTTCAGCGTGCTAACTGTTAGGTATAGTTCCGTATTATCTTCGACTTTCTTCAAGTAAGAAATACCCATTGCACCTGGGCCAGCGTGCGTTGATTCAATTGGCGTTGTTTCCGCAATATCTACAACCGCGTCTGGGAACAATTCACGGGCACGCGCTGCCAAGTTTTCTGCATCTTCGGCTGCGTCGGCGTGTGAAATACCGATAACAGCAATACCGTTTTCTTCCGCCTGCATGCGCTCAAACAACAATCCCCAAATCGCACGGCGGATATCGGCAATTGTTTGCTCATTACGTTGTCGTCCCATGTAACCCCAGCCTCCTAAAAAGAACTTCATTCATTTTCACCCATATTCAACAGAATAACAAGCAACTGCTGTATTAAAAAATACCGATAGCTTAACAACCATCGGTATTTAGGTTTATTCAATTAATTAAGCGTATGCTAGGTAATAACGTGACAATTTATCAACGTCAGGATACAGTTCATCAACCGCTGCCATGATCGTTTCTGATACTTGCGCGTTAACAATTGTGGCGAAATCTTCCTTCTTTGAGAAGTAGTACTGCACAATTGATCGTTGCAGTCCCGCGCGTTGGGCAACTGCCGAAAAACTCGTTTTCGCATATCCCTGCTCAACCGTAAAACCACCCCACGCATCGATCAAATTAATGTCCAGCTTCGCCGGCTCAACAACCTTGTGCGCAGATAACAACTCTAACGACCAATTGATTTGTTGGAACATGGCAGCATCAGCTAACCGACGATTTTCAAGAATATCTAAATTGAATTGACGCATCTCTTTTGAATGGAAAAACGTGTAAAAATAAATCTGAATTTATTTTTCTTCAATTGTTTTCGTGACCAGGTCACGCGCCTGCTTAATGGCTGGCTCTGATAAGCAATATTGTTGCATAGTGGCATCGATAATCGCTTCATCATAACCAGAATTAGCGGCCACTAACTTCACTAACTTTGCGACTCCCACTGGAATATCAATCTCACGTTGGTATAACAAACCATGGTACATCACTTCACTCTTAAGGATAATTTCCTTCAAGCTAGCGACCGGCTTATCCAACTTAAACATCTCTATACCTCCATAAGTCGTCTTACGCACATTTCCTATACGCATACCAACTAATTAACATTGATAAATTTATCACAAGGTACTTACAATGTCAAAGCAATTTAAAAAATACCGTTTAGCATAGCAGCCAAACGGTATTTCGTATAATGTAAACCAAAAGACCTTTTGATCATGTGAATAATATACGTATGCGTGTGTCAAACTGTGTGGCACACCAAACTGTTCCATCATTGTTTGTGGTGGATTCGTCAAATTACGCGCAATTGTACGCGGTGGCAACAAATTCTCCCAACCAATCTTAACCATGCCGGAAATCATTCCAGCAACAAAGCCATACCACACGAACTCTGAGAAGTGCTCATCAAATGGTTGGTTCCAAGGAGCTGGCACAGTTCCCATTGCTGGCATCAAAACGATGTGCCAAGCGAACCATAGGAAGATACCGTAAGCAGCACCTTGCCACAACCCAACCTTTGACCAGTATTGTGAAATAAATACATAGGCCATGGCAAAGAATACAGAAAATGAGAAGTGCAAAATCCGTTCTATGAATTCAGCATACCAGAATTGATCAGATTGGCTCGTTCAAAAGCTCAATCGGTAATAAATAAAAAAGGATTCCGTCCCACAGAATCCTTTTCAATAAATTTAAATGTTAACCAACTTGCCCTTTTTGTCCTTAGCAATCATAAAGAATACAACTGCCGCAATCGACCATGCCCACACAATGTGGCCGAACTTCTGTTGCTTAGGTTTCTCAACCTTATTCTCACTGGCTGATTGTTGTTTGGCGTTCACTGTGACCTTGTTTGTTGAATGGTCATCGCTAATCATCTCCATCCCCACATAGCCAATTCCAACCGCTACAGCAACACCTAAAGCACCAATTCCCCACTGTACTAATTTTTTCATGTGCCCCTCCACTAGAATTGCATGATGGACATTATCTAAACGGCCTGTGAATTCTGAAATTTTCATGCTTCCCTTGGGATAATCCGCCCCTACGTCACCCATATCTGAATCCGAAAACTTACCAGAAAATGTCCCATCTTCATTAATGGTCATGACCGTACGCCAGCCACCCGCTCCAGACGTGAACCAAAAGTCGCGACCAGCAATTTGTTGAAAAATTGTAGTTCCCAACCACATGCGGAACGTAGCGTCGTCCCGATTAACTTTCTGACCGGGCAAATAAATCGTAATGGCATCATTTAGACCAATGCCGTATGGTTCAGCTGTGACTTCACGCACACCATCAACAATCGTCGTCGCATTTGCTGGATCATAATCGAGTTGTGACACCGTCATTGTGTAAGCCGTATCGGACACCTTTTTTGAATATTGTGGGGATGAAGCCCTGCCTTTCATGCAAAAAACACTGAACAGTTGACCTGCTCAGTGTTTTCAGAATATTTATACTTGTGATGCTGGATAAACAATCCAGGCGTAATGTTGCGTTGTATCAAATAGCGCCGGCAACGTGTATTTCTCGTTTTGAATGAAAGCCGTGGTGTCACCATACGGTCCACCTCGTAATATCAAAATCTCGCATTAGCGTTGGAATGGCGGTCCCGAGCGATGTCTGCATCAAGGCTCCGGCAAACGTTCCAATCAACAGCACCGCAACCATTGCATTACGGTTGAACGGTTTACCATTGATGTCCGTAAACTGTTTTTTGACCATAGTTACCCCCTCAATAACTTTATTTACCCTATCTTACGGAGCGATTCGACCAGCCAGGAACATCCACCACATATCATGCTGGGCTGGTGTCAGTGACGTAATCGTCATACCGATGAATAGCAGTAAATACGCTGTGATGTATAACACCTTCGTTGGTATGCGAGTTGATAAGAACGCTGACACTGGCATCATAATGCCGTTCGCCAACATAAACCAGGTGGTTGCCTGCTGTGCAGTTGCCAAGCCGTTTAAGTTCAAGCCCATCACCGTGCCGTGTTTTTGGAGCAACCAGCCGGACAACGTCGGCCCAATCGCCGGTGCCAATCCGATAACGATACCGTTCAAGCCCATGGCCGTACCACGCGCTTCAGCCGGGAAGATATTCACCATGACGACTTGCATTAACGGCATTGAAATACCGACCGCAATTGCGGCAATGACTCTTCACATTGCCCCAGCCGTCGGTTGCAACATTGGTAAACGCCCACAAGAATGAACCAAATCCGACCGTTGAGATAACCAGTGATGGCAAATCAAGTTTCATGCGTTCATTCTTAATGACGTTTCTAATACAGAATGGCGTCGCAATGATGACCAGCGCTAGCACAGCCATTGGCAAGTGGAAAATTAAACGCCATCGCACGTTCTGCAAGTACGTTGGGAGCATCATTTCAACCCCCATCATGGCACTCATCGACATCATCACACAGATGGTCGTCAACGTGAATTGCCGGTTCTTAAACACACGCACGTCCACAAACGGCTCATCCAAACGCAACTGTCGTAGCACGAATAGCACAATAATTAAGGCACCTATAATCATTGGTGCGATAACCATCGTGATGAAATGCGTCGGTGTCGTTGGTGACAAGAATAGGAATGGTAACGTCCCGATTGCAACGAACGTAAAGCCGGTAATCGTCAAGCGCTTAGCCCCAATCCGATCATAATCACGTCCTGCCAACACCGCCATAATACCAATCATCAGTGCACCCGGCATCAACGTTAAGCCGGATTGCAACGGTGTTAGCAAGCTGGTCGGTTCGTGATGCGCAATAACGTTTTGTGTTACCGACGACAGTAAGGCCACCACAATTGCTGACGCCACTTGACGAGCAGTATTATTAGCTGCCGTTGCGTGCGGTGCTTCATTTTTCGGCAACACCGCCATGGCCATCGCCGTCAATGGCACCAATGCCGTCGCAATTCCAAACATACGTACCGCATAAAGTAAAAATCGGAATAATCATGCTGCATCCTCCTCATTTGTTGCTGCCACTGGCACAATCTTACCGCCCTTCAAGAAGAGCGCGACGATAATACCGATAATCGCGAAACTCAAGCCAATTGCAAACGACACATGGAACCCCTTCATCGACGCTTCCAAATAATCAGCCCCATATTGCAATGGGTTGGTCGTCTCCAAATGCATTATCACCAACCGCTGAATAAATCTGATGCGTCTCAGTCTTGGTTACCTTTTCCATACCGTAATGACGATCAAAGTTAACGAGCAATAACATCACCAATGCCACGAAAACCGTCCCGCTAATCACCCCTAATGGCACACGCCAAGCTAACGGTTCAATGCGAATCCACGCTAGATATGTCAAAATGGCAACCACTGCGGTCGTTGTTGTCGTAACGGTCGCTTGTGAAACATTGGCTTCTCGGTATGTTGCACTCTTTTTGACTGCTTGGACCATATGTTTGGTGTCAGGTACAAAATGCGGGGTGGCTTTAGCGTCTTTCTTATCAGCATATACCAGTACATAGTTATCTGCCTTAGTCCCCAACTCTTTGGTCACTAATACGCCAATTGGTAGGACCACCTGCTGCAACGCTTGTTGTTGTGCTGTATCTTGGGCGCCTTGCAACTTTGTTAGCTGCTTTGCCTGCTTCTCAGTTACTGCTAACCAGCTCGACTTTGGCATCGTGACCACTGAACTTTGCTTGGCAACTGTACCACCCTCACCACCAAAACCAAGGAGGAATTCAAAGACCTTGTTTCGCCATTCCCAGCGGCTGACCTCTTTTCAACTTCATACGCAATATGATACGACCACTTCGCCAAGGTGTTTAGAAAAAGGGTATTAGTTTTCAGCTAACATCTTTTTAATCGCCGCCACCGTCGTTTCAGTCGTCACCTTTTGTTCAACCTTGGCTAGTTCCGCTGGCGTGGCCATTGGATTCACTTCTCGATAAGCCATGACTTGTTCAGCAGATTCTGCAATCGCAGCCCCCACCGCATCTTCGTTTTGATACATCTGCGCCGTATCAACATACAAGTAGCCAGCCGCCAAAGCAGCCGCAACTGAATCATGAGCTTGTTGCTTGGTTTGTTGCCAAGTTCCCAAGCCAATCTTTGGCATCAACATGCCGTTATTTAGTGTGTATGTTTCGTGTAAAAATGACATCGTTTAGTTATTACCACGACTTGGACGTACGTTTGGCACTTCCATTTGATTCCAAGGACGTGGCGCGTGAATCAACAACAAGTCAATGTAGTCCATGTTCAACGCTGCCAATGACTCATCAATCGAGGTAGCCGCGTGACGGTAATCCTTAATGCTGGCGTCAATCTTCGTTGAAATCGTCAATGTGTCGCGATCGATGCCCGCTTCATCGAATGGTTGGTTCACATCTTGCGTCATCCCAATGTGAAAAATAATTTGGTTAACCGCAGGTGTAATCGACCCGTTGTCCAAAATATTTTTCACATCTTCATTATTGAAGTTCGACACACCGATACTCTTCACCTTACCAGCTTGTACCGCTTCTTCCATGGCTTGCCAAACCGCCAAGTTTTCCTCGTAAAAATCAACATCCGCATTCTGAGCAACATACTCCGGGTGGTTAGCCTTTGGTAGTGGCAACGTGCCCTTGGCCAATGCATAACGGATGGCTAATTGAGCCACTGAGCGATTGTAGTGGGCAGCAATTTCTTGCAACTCTGGCATGCGCAACAAACGTCCCGTGCCAATTGGGCTGTACGCTTCAACTAGCAAACCATTTATCAAAAGTTGCAATTTATCGCTGCCGGTATCACGCCGGACAAAGGTACTAATATCACACCTGCTGCTTTCTACCTTTCAACTACCGAATAACACAAAACGCGCTTATCACAACATCGTGATAAGCGCGTTTTTTCATGCAATTTAGTATGGCATCTTAATCGCATCCAAGAGTTGCATATCAGCTGGACTGATTTCAACGGCACCCAGCCCATTAACCTTTTGAACACCAATGTCGCCGGGTGGACTTTAATTGATGGCAACGGGCAATCCTTTACGCATTCTGATATGCGAGTTGGTCATTACATGTATGATCAATTCAACACCGGTATTCTTGAACCCGGTGATTCAAAGTCCGGTGACTTTATTGTGCTAACCGATTCAAATGATTTCAACACAACGTTCTTGGATAAAGACTTGCATACGATGTCTGTCACGGCTAACAACTTGAAATTCACCGTGTCACATATCAACATTTTGGATACCACCAACGTTGAATCACTCTTTTCGCCAGCTGAAAAGGCGTTTGTTAAAGCTGATGTGTCATTACCCTACGAGTTTTATCGCGTCACACTTGATGTCACAATCACTAATAAAATCTTAATACTCGTGATTTTCAGCGGATTATTACTTGGCTTCTATGTTATCGCTATTTATGGACCAAAAGCAACCAGATATACCAGCCCTAGTTTCAGTGAACCGTCGGCACCATTGACCTCATCGTCATCTAACTCAAGTTCATCAGCAATTGATTACTCACGGGCGCCAGCCAATAACCACCAAGACTATCAGGCGTTAATTCCAAACCAAGCGCACCCATCAAAAAAACGGCAATCAGTTTATTGCGACGCAGTTCAACCGCCGTTAGCGTTCTAAGATTTAACAACATCAGCTTCCCTCGTTTTCTACGTCAGTCACTAGTCGTCCCTTTTAAACTAGGTGTATACTGTTTAAAAAAACAGGAGCCGAATGATGACTAAATTAACCCGTATTGTAACAAGCCAAACCGTGCTAGCAAAACAACGACCGCAAAAATACCTTTCATTTGCCAGGTTGGCTGCGTTAAAAACAAAACACCGACTAATAAAGTCGCCGGCATCAACCATAGCACTGCCACCTTATCATTCGGCAAAATTCCCGCCATGACAGCACCAACTAAAATGACAACGCTAGCTCGCGGTGCAACGGGTGTGAATAGTTCGAACTGGTATCGATCAGCGATTGTCTGGAGTTGCGCATCGGCTTTAACCAGGTCATTAATAATTTGGATATCGTTATAACCTGTGGCAAACGCTGTCTGGAAGGCTTGCTTATCCTTACGCGATAACCCAGTCAGGTCATAAGTATACTTGGTGGGCAAGGTTGCGCTCTGCACAATCGGCTTATGAATTTCCTTAAACAACGCAACCAATGTGTTTTGCGCCTGTTCCAACTGTTCATCAGCAAATTGTGACACCGCCGTCTGCTTTTGCACCGTCATATACATACGGATAATTTTCAACGCATTCGGTACGTGGTTATAAAGAAACTCATCAGCCAGCACCAAACGTTCCGGCTTCTCAGCCAAAGTTGCCATAATGTTATATATCTTTTTCATCCAAATTCGCCACCCCCTTTGCCCCTATCATACTGGGTCAATTTGAATTTTTACAGAAAAAAAGAGCTGGAAAACCAGCTCAACATCATTGATTCAATTTCGGTTGTACATTGTTTGCTGCGCGATAGCAATTTGCTCTGATAACGCTTGTGAATCCACTTGCGTCAGGACGTGATAATCCACCTAGTCGACGCTGCGAGCTATAGTTAATCGCACTCATAATTGGCTCGAAGCTACTCCCGACCGACCCGAACACCAACAATAAAATGATGCTGGTGTAAATAATTTTGCGCCGGTGCCGCGGTTTGCGAGGGGTCGGCTTTGGTTCATCTGATTCTGGCTCAACAATGCCATAAGTATCATAAATTAGTTGATCCAGCTCTAAAAACTTAATGGCCCCCTTGAGTGCGCGCTGGACATTCGGCGTCGTTGTTTGAAAATCCGATTGCACAATTGCGACGGTTAACTCACCATTTTTACCGGTGTACATCCCCAGTGAATCACTTGTGGGTCCAAAACCACCATTTCGGAGTAATTTTTCATTGCCAGTCTCAGCTTGTTTAATTGTCAAATTATTCAACGTTAGGGTGTTTTGATTCGACAATGACAATACATCGCCAGAAACCCGTAGTTCACCAGTTGATGGATTCATCCATGCCAATGCATGCGTACCAGCATCGGTGCCTTCATCACCCATCGCACCTGCTCGCACAAGCACATCTGGACTTTGACGTTGTTGCACTTCCTTGATATTAATTTTGCCGTGGGACTTCACCCGCCATATTGATAAGTTAATTCTAGCATGATGTGTTGTTTTCACCTTGGTTCAACGTTCAGTTTGGAACGTCTCGATATGCGTTAACTGATTTGTCGAAACATCATCTGCTTTTGGTGACAGCATCGCACTCATAATATTATGGCCATCTGTCGTATGCCCTAATCCAAGCGCGTGGCCGAGCTCATGCGCCAGCGTTTTCGCTAGACCATAATAAACCGCACGTTCGCTTGAACCTAGTGAACGTAATTGTGGGAATACCCACCACATCCAGTGTGAATCCTTCTTGCCAGCCGTCAATTCGTCAACCGCCGTTTGAAAGCTGTTTGCGTTTTCTTGTGCCAAAACAAATCGTTGCACATCATTTGCCAATGCTTCATCCATGACCTATCACCTCATTCATCCTTCAGCAAATGGTACCTTGTTGTCTGCGACTGCTTCAAATAATGTCCATGATGCTTGCAACTTGCGCGCATCAACATCCCCGAAGACATCAACAATGTTAGCAGCCTTCAAGTCCAAAACAATCTTTGTCACATGGAGCAAGCGCTCAGATAGCGTTTCATTCGCCAAATAAGCACGCGCCTCTTCCGCATCTTTGTGTTCCAAGTTACACGTTCTACTGCTTTTAATACTGTTTGATTCATCACTAATAAGCCTCGTTTCTTTTCAACACCTAAATGGTAACACTTTGATTTCCTGCGGGCACAAAAAAGGCACTCGAATTTCGAGTGCCAATTCTGATTACAATTCGGCCAACGTTGCTGAATGACGTTCTCCATTAAAGTAGAAATCTGACCACCTGCGATAAACACGTATTCAAATGCTGTCACCTTTTCAAAGGCATCCGTAAAGGTTTGCCAGATATCGTCATCGCTTTCTTGCGTTTCCAAGAAGAATTGAATGAAACGGGCATCCGAATACCCCATTTCGAATTGCACCGCTAGTTGGCGCTTGAACTCGTGTTGATTCTTAATATGCAAGAAGTGGTGTTTATCATACGCAAAACCATGGCAACCGTATAGTCACGCATGGTGCGTTCCTTGAAATATGCCTTGTAGTCAAACATTTGTTATTGCCCCCTAAAACGTTGCTGCTAGCAACTTTACCTGTTCCAAAATACTTAGTAACTCTTGGTGCGCCTCATCATAAGCAGACATTTGATCCCCAAATTGCTCATTGAAGCCCTCCAGTCATTGCGCCAAGCGTCACGTACGGTCGTGTCACCGGTCTCTAGGTTCACCTTGAAACGAACGACGAACTGTTGCCCATCAATGTGGACATATAATTGACGTAGACCAGCTTCGCCTGGGAATGGTTCTGATGTAATTTCCGCATTCGTCTCAGACAACACATCAACGGCATGTTGTCCCATGTAACCATTATCTGCTGTCCCACGGATTGACAAATTTTGCACCAAAAAAGACCCGTAAAAATTTTTACAGGTCTTTAGTCATTAAGCCTTAAATTGTAACTTGGCATCAGCAATTGCATACCAATCCTTCACACGATCAGCAACTTGCCCCTCAGGGAAGTAAGTTGGGTACCAGTAGTCGATAAAGTTCAACTCATCAACGTGAGTTTGCTCTCTGAAAAAACTTTTCATGAGCCACCACAGTTCACAATATTGTTCCAAGTTATTTACAGTCTACCCTATATAATCTTCTAATTTTAGGCGATTGTTTGAATAAGTCGTGTCCTTGAAATCGCATTCATTGTTTTAATTGTGTCCTTTTTCCGGGTTTTCTGTGTGCTATCCACAATTTTGGACGTTGTTGAAATACGAGTCCTTAACACCTTGAATCATCTCATCAAACTTTTCAATCAAAGATGATTGTGCAACCACCGGGCGGACAGCATCTGCGTTTACTGCTCCCTGTGTCGCTAAATTCATTGCCATGAAGGTGACAAAACATAAAATTGCTGATCGTTTTTTCATTGTTTAACTCCTCTAAAAAGAAAGTGCCCTTTCTCCGTCCAATACCTCCGTACGGCCGGCGTTCACATCACGGGCCCAACGGCGGTTCTCTAGGTCTGGTGTATCAACTGCTCCGACAATCACGGGCTCTGATTTTGCATTTTCAGAAACTGAAATATCCGTTACTTGCGTTGGCTTCATTTCACCATCTGGTGATTCAATAATCGGCTCGTTATAGTCGGATTCTGTGTGCCCACTGAACTTACTAGTGATTTTCTTACAACAAAAATAGCAAAACGCCCTCGCACGAAATTAGTGCGAGGGCGTTTTTTAGATTTCTGTTGTAACTGGGCGGCGCTTAACGCGATAAACAAAGACAGCTGATGCATTACCAATGACTAACATCATTAGCAAAAAGACAATTGGGTGGTTCTTAGCCATGCGAACTGGCCAAACACCTTCACCAACCGGTCGTAATAAGCGTGCTACATCTTTGGCATTTGGTATCATTCTTTTGTTGGATGTCTTAACCTTGCCATGGAACTTATGGACACTATTAGCGATTGTCATCATCGTCTTCACGTGGATGGTTCTGATTAACCTCGACTTGAAGCCAAAATATCGCATGGGGATCTTCTCCTTGCTACAAGCGGTCACGGTTCTTGCGCTATTGCTCATTAACGTTAAGTGGTTAAACCTGCAAAACATCCTGGGCTTAATTATGTATTCTGGGGTTGCAACACTCGCAATGCCGGTTGTCATCTTCTATCAACAAAATACATTCTTAACATTGCCCTTTATTCTAAGTTTGTTGCCGTTGCTATTCAGTTACTTGTACTACATGAGTAGTATTTTCGTGTTAACGAGTGGTCAATGGCAACACAATCCTCTCTTAATGACCTATAGCCTAATTTTGGCATTAGCAATTTTCCTAACCTTCAACCGTGGTTTCTCACGCTGGCTGAATTTTGCGGTCATCTTGATTCCGATTGTGTTCTTGTACTTCCTATACAAGCAAGTCACGATTCAACAGATTATTTTGTTAGGATTACTTCCATTAAATCGACTTAACCAATTGGATGGACCCCAAGCGACTGTCTCATCAGCAGAGCCGCTTCACCGCGGACCACAACGGCGACCACAGCGTGTTGATAACCGACCACAATGGCAACAAATCCAATGGTTTTCAATTCTATTTGCTGTCGTCTCACAATTGGCAATTTGGTGGGTTTATCCGCTCATTTATTCAAAAAAAGGTTGCAATTAACTTAATCGTCATTGTTCTGCTTCCCTTTCACAATTAATTCACTCTTTTACCTAAAAGTAATTATAACAAACTGTCCGAGACTGCGCCGAATTTGCTACAATTATAAGGTTAGTTTAGTTAATTACATTTATATGAAAAATATCATGATAAAGGAGGCCGTTCATGAATGACGATTATCAAGCCAGGGGTAATCAACGCACCGTTATCTGACACATACGTAATGCGGTCAGGGTTAACCGGCTCAAAATAAGAACGCAATTGCTTATATTGGTTCCCACTTGCTGCGACAAAGCGGATGCCACGTTCGTCCATTTGATCTAACAATGCCTCCATTCGTGCATAGTCAAATGTGCGATCATCACGTAGCAATGTACCGTCCATATCAACTTGGTGAACCGTTGGATAGAATGTCTTCACAGCTGCAATCATTTCAGGGGTGGCGTGGTTTGAGACGTACGCCCCATTTGTACCTGACAAAATAATCAAATTATCCATGTGTGCATGTGTCTCAGCATTCCATTGCAACACACGAGAAATTTGGTCTGGTGACAATGCTGATTCAGCCAATACCGTATTCTCGTGGGCCGCTAGTTGCTCAAGGCCAGTACGCTTGTTTACGCCTGGTGCCAAGATGTCAACTGATCCAAACCCTGAACCTGTGGTGTGTAGCTCTTCGCCAAAGACATCACGCAATTGTTGCACATGATGGTGCACATCAACACCTTGGTCCCAAACAAGTGAGAATCGGAAAATACTATCTTCCACATCCATAAACTTCTACGCACCGCCCAACAAGGCTTCGATTGTGTCCAAAACCCCGTTGTGGTTATTATCGTTTACGGCCAAATTATTAATACGAACCTTCATAAAGTCCTCAGCGTTTGGCATAACGAATGGATACTTCACATAGCGAAGCATCTCCAAATCATTACCATTGTCACCAAAGGCTGCCATCTCTTCAGGCTTGATATCCCACTTCGTTGTTTCTGAATCGATGACTCGTCGCTTTTTGAAAAACACAACGTTTCCTCCGCCTCTATAAATCTAAAATGCGCAACCAATAGTTAGTTACGCATGTCAATCCTATCCATTATAGCAGTTTATTAGACCGCGTATAGGCTTTTAGTACAACGATAACGCTTACTTAGTAAAAACTGACTCATCATCGTCATCAAACCAGTTTTCAGTTGAAAATGCGTACAGTGTCAGTACCTTAACGCCCAAATCACTGGCCGTCTTGGTAATGTCCTTAACCACTTCCATACCACGTTGGTGACCGGCAACACGAGGCAAGTTTTGTCGCTTAGCCCAGCGTCCGTTTCCATCCATAATAATCGCAATATGGTTAGGAATACGCGTCTTATCTAATTGTGAAAAGTTCAAAACCATCCCTGTATTATTAGCAGTTTGCGCAATCGCATCATTAACGGCACGTTGCGTATCGGCGGGTAGTTGATCGACATACCCCATCACGTTGACACGGACGTTGTTTGCAATCAACTCAGGTACGAAGGTATCAAAAAACTTTCCAGGCAATTTCATCAAGAACCCGACTTCAGTCTCAGGACGCTGGAAATTAGACAAACGCATTTCACCACTAGTACGAATCAACAAATCTGGGTCTGCGTATTCGCCAAGTGGTGCTGTCATCATTGCGTTGCTAATCGTCGCTTCATCAATCTCTTCTGGCTTAAGTTCACCAGCCGCGACTTGTTGGGCCAACGTTTGCACGCCCGTCACGATTTCTGCACGACCACCATAATTCAAGGTGACAATGGCCGTAATGACACGTGTCTTCATAGTCCTAAACTTCCTCTATTTTTTATCACTTTTATTTTCTGCGATCCCACCAAAACGACGATCACGTGCTTGGTAAGTTGCAATGGCCCCTTCGAAAACAGATTGTGTCATCTCAGGCCAGTGTTCGTCGACAAAGACGAATTCAGCATATGCCAATTGCCACAACAGTGCTTGGATGGCATCCCACAAACCAACTGGTAACGTCATTACCAAGGCACCAACCATCGTCAAAATTGCTCCAAAATCAACTAACAACGTCTTGCGCATCAAGACGACTTCGGCAGCCGCAATCACTGCGAGTACTGATGCTGCCACTTGAATCCAAATACCGCCCACGTACAAGATTGGCAAGAAAATCGCCAATGCCAAAAAGGCAAACATTAGTGTATCTAGCCCAGCGTTACGGGCAGCCACCATCATGCCAAATCCCATACCAACATACATCATCGTCAATGTGAATACACCAGCATCTTCGAAGCTAAACTTGTTCTTAGCAATTACCGTGTGCAACAACATCAAGATAACAAAGATGTACAACAATGATGAGCGGTGCAAGACAACCGACACGATGCTGATGATAATCATGACTGGCCAGCTGTACGCTTGTGGGAAGAAGTACGTGTAAACTGCCGCTGCGATAACCGCAACCACCGTTCCACCGATTGAACCTTCCCAAGTCTTGTTTGGTGAAATCTTCGTTAGCTTGTGCTTACCAAGCTTGCGACCAATCATGTAGGCCCCTGAATCAGTCAACCAAACAACAATTTCCCCCAGGCTTACGAATCTTTTAGTTTAGTGGAACAAACCAATCAAGTACATCAATGGCAAAACAATCAACATCGAGTCGAAACGATCCAAGATACCACCGTGACCAGGCAACACGTTTCCTGAGTCCTTAACCTTGTAGAAACGCTTCAAACCAGATTCAATCAAATCACCAAATTGACCGGCTACAGAAAACTTGGGCCCCATCCCAATTGCAAACTCACGGACACGAACACCGGACTTCTTTGCAAAATAAAAATGTCCAAATTCGTGCACGACCACCAACAGGCCGAACACCAAAATAAACGTAATAATTGTTGTCATCAGTTAAACTCTCCACGTGTTCCCATTATGCTAGGCCTTAGTATACAACAAAAGCCTGAAGGAAACTTTGGCGCGACCACCTACTAACTCAGTTTGCTCTGACAAATTCAAACGGGTTACAACGCCATCTGTCTCAACGACAACGACTGTCATACCTGGGCGAATACTTTCTTCTTCAGCTTCTGCACGTCCAGCCATACGCACGTAACCACCAACAGGTAAGATACGAATTGTATAGGTTGTACCGTTGCGTCGTGTCTGTAGCATGAAGTTAATCAAGGCACGTTGCCACAACTTAGCCGATTCAATGTGCGTATCACGTGGCGCAACTAGGACTTCAGTGCCGTCAGCTTCAATCACCGACGCATCGTGATCAACAGCCAACTTAACCAGCGTTGACTCATCCCCATCCCAGTAACCTTCAATAAACATGTCATCAACTAAGTCAATGCGGTTAACCGTTAGCGTATCTTGCATCTTTTGCCAAGATGTCATTTTAACGCCGGCAATTTTTTCAATCGTATCACCCTTCTTCAAACCAGCACTTGCTGCTGGTGAATCTTGTGCGATTGACTGCAATGTCGTCGTTGTTACACCTGGCATCGCAAACGCCAAACCAAGGAACAATACCAACGTCAAAATGAAGTTGTTCATCGGACCGGATTGCGTCATCGCTTGTCCCGTGGCACGGAACGCATACGCCACACGCGGACCAGCCGCTTTGGTTGTGGTTGGTGTCACGCCGATTTGACCAATCGTCATACCACCATTCTTAACCGACTTAGGCGTCACCTTTGTGGTCAATTGCTTACCATCACGTTCATACACCACGGTCGTCTTCTTACCTGGCAAAGCTTGAAATAGCAACTTACCACCATCCAAACCAGGAATTGGTAGCAAGTTCATCATTCCCAAGTTAACTGACAACCATGCCGCAAATGACACAATCGCCAAGAAACCATATGAACTAACCTGCTCGGTATTCTTGTAGATGGCAACCGGGCCGCCCAACTTATTCAGTGAGAACCCTTGAACCAAATTCTGGATTGCGCGGAAGATCTACCCATTCGCACAAAGTATAGAAAAAGGGATGCCAAATTGGCATCCCTTACTCACTTACTTAAAAAAATAACGCAAAATATCGTTTCCGGTAACTGCCACCATTAGGAGCACCAAGAACAACACACCAGCCAACGTAACTGTCGTTTCAATCTTCTCCGGCACCGGACGGCGAATAACCGCCTCAACCGCGTTCAGCGGCTGAAACCGGACGCATGTAACCAGCACGCAACATCATTTGGTGCGAGATAACTTCAGCATCGGCTGGCGTTTCACGCAAAGTTGGAATAAAAACCTTTGATTGTTTCATGGAAAACTTCCCTCGTCCCTAATCTTGACGACATAACGTCACTAAAAATTCTTTTACTAGTTTACCACAGTTACCCAAGAACTACGTGTCGCGGTCGTGACGGTTCTTCAACTTAAACAAGTTCGGACCGTACGTGTCATAACGACCTGACTCTTGCCACATTTCTGCTGGCAAAAGCATTGGTGCTGACATTTCAATCGCGTCAATCTTCTCCATCTCTTCACGAATAATCGTGTTGATCTTGTTCAAAACGCGTTGTGCCAATGGCAAGTATGCGTAAACATAACCTTCCTGGTCCACTGAGAATGAGTAGGCATCCTTCATAATGAATTCGCGACCACGCAAAACACCAAAGCGTGGACGGTTTTCATCACGGAACTTCGTTTGGATTTGGTAAACCGTCAATGGCAAACGCTTGTATGACTTAATGTCATCGCGAATCAACGTCGTCATGGTCTCTTCGTGAGTAGGTCCCAAAATCTCCATTTCCAAGTTAGCTGCGTAGTCTGACTCATCTGAGTAAGCGATGATATCTTCACCAGCTTCAGCAGGAGCTGAGAACTCCTTTGAGTCTGAACCACCCATGGCACCCGCGTCACCAACAATTACACGGTAGTCCAAACCGATACGATCAAAAATGTTGATGTAGGCTGATTCCATGTTCTTGTATGACTCATCCCCGTTCACTTCAAAGTCACCACGAACCAAAACCAAAACAGGTTGGTCATCAGCATACATGAACAACGTCTTAACCAATTGGTCAGGTGTCGTTTGCAAGTATTCTGCCAATTCTTCAATCGTCTTAACTTCAGGCGTGGCAATCTTTTCCAAGTCAGCCATTTGTGCGTGTGACTTGTTAGGCGTGTACAAATCCTTCAAGTAGTGGAAGCCAGCTTCGTTACCACCAACCGTAATGTTAACCATGTCAGTTACCCATTCGTCGGCGATAATCTTAACGTCTTCACCAACACCAACTGGTCCCAATGAACCAAATGGTGCACCCAAGATTTCTTGCGCTTCTTCTTCAGTTGCCATACGCAACTCGTCAGCGTGCAAGAAGTTTTGTACCTTAACTTCTTGACGACCGTTAGCGTCCAAAACTTGTGCGCCCATTGTCTTTGAGTAGCGCGTACCCAACTTGAAGATGTGACCAATTTCGATACCCTTAGTAAATTGCAAGTGACCCTTACCGTCAATTGCCAAATCACCTTCACGAGCCGTACGAACGTCAGCCACTTCATCGATGCGGAAGTCGCGATCAACGTTGGCGTTCCCTGCTGCAACCAACGTGTCGTTCAAATCGTCAGTCAATGCCTTTTGCGTTTCATCTGAGTACTTCATTGGTACCAAGTGAACATCCCAAGGCGCAACTGATGTTGGCCATGCCAAACCATTTTCGTCAGCGTTTTGCTCAGCAATCGCTGCCAACAAACGTGACACACCAATACCGTATGAACCCATGATGACATCAGGCAACAAGATTTGTAGCGTTGCAACCAATTCTTCAGCACGTACTTCGATGGCTTCGTCAGCCTTACGCAACTTAACTTCAACGATACCTTCACCGGCCTTCTTACCAACCGTGACACGGACTGGCAAACCAATCAAGTCTGAATCGTTAAACTTAACACCGGCACGTTCGTTTCGATCATCAACCAAAACTTCGTAAAAGCACAGCAATGACGGCCCACAAGAACTTGCGCATACGGTCGTCCTCCTTCACTTATCTTTGATACTTACTAGTATCGCATGCAAATGTGTCTATTTTATGAAAGCGTTACCAACCTCGATCAATAAAAAAGCTACCCAGCCTTAGCCGAGTAGCTTTCTAGTTATCTGTCATTAAGCTTGCGCATCAACTTCAGGGAATTCTTATGACATGTCTCAGCACATCATAAATTTTTAAGGAGTAGGTTTCAGGTTGGTTAGACCTGTAGGTTATGAGTAGTATTTATGGGTTGTCGAATGAATATCCCTGTATCCCTTATCGACATCCTTAATATTACGCACGCAAACTTAAACCAACAATAAACACCTATTAAAAATGCGTAAATGCCAATACAGTATGCTGCAATAGCGTTTGGAATTGTTCTTGTGCGGTCAACGCCATGTTAGGTGCTCCCTTCTCTCATTTTTCAATATGCGTTTAATTATACCTTGTTCTAGTTACAACAACGTATCGAATTAACATACAAACAAAAAACGCCATCCAACTTAATGGATAGCGTTTAGCGGATCAAGCCGAACGGGCAATTCGGCGATCAGTCAAATGCAATTGGTAAGTGGTCTGCGCAATATTAGCAAAAGCCGTTTGCATACGTGCCACCAAAGCGGCCATATCTTGCACCGGTGGTAGAGCGGGCATTTCCAAGTGGAACTGCCAGACTTTAGACTGTTTGTGCACGGCTAGCTTGGTCAACGCAGTTTGTTGCAAACTAGCAGGGACTTCCTCGTATTGCAAGGTGCTTTCAATAATTGGCAAACCAGTTTGACGAGCATAATTCGCCCAAACTGCTGTATCGAACGTCAAACGCAATTGGTTGTCAGCGATTTGTGGCAACACATGGGCAAACGCCTGACGGAAAGCACCCGGTTCATTTTGATGTTGCTGCAACACCCACGTCCAATAATCAACGATTTGTTGGGCATCTGGTTGTGTAGCACCGCTACCACCACCATTACGTGGTGCAGATTGACGTTGCTTAGCTGCTTGTTCAATTTGCACCTTGGCCATTTCGGCTAGTTGTTGGTCTTGAGCAGCACGTTGCGCCATGACTTGTGCGTGTGATTCAGCGGCCAATTGTTCATCAACTTGAATGTTAAATGGTAATTGATAGCCAACCCCAAGCTTCTTATAGCGTGAGAACTTCTTCAAGATAAATGAACTCGTGTAATCAGTCACCTTCATCGTCAACAATTGACGTTCAGACTTCAAAACACGCACTTCAGCGTCAAAGACATATCCTTCAACGATAACAGAACGTTCTTCAGTCTCGATGTCCGCCATCTTAGTGATTTCTGCATCAGAAGCAATCTTGCGACCAAGGGTACCTGGTATAACGGAGTGCGTGTGCAATTCAATGCGCTTCTTCTCCCCTTCATAAGGATCAATGCGTGGCGCATGCTTAATAACTTCGATGTCGTAGGCCGTCATCGTCAAATCACGCACAAAATCATCTTGTTGGATCGGACCGCGGGCACGAATCCACGTACCTGGCTTCAAGTCAGCAAAGAAGGCTTCGTCATTTTCATCGAAAATGATTGGCTCACCATCTTCAACCAAGTTAACTTCAACACCATAAATCATCTTGATGTCATTCTTAGCTGCAGAGGATGCTGCTTCTGGGAATCCTTGGGCACCAGCTGTATCAGTCACAGCAATGGCGTCCATGCCCCACTTTGCAGCTTGCTTCACGTAGTCACCAATCCCGTTAGTGGCATCCATTGTCGACATTGACGTCAAATCAACCGTGGTTTGACTTAGTGGGAACCCAGGGTCGATGAACTCAGAGAATTCAGCAACCACGTTTCCCTTAACCATGCGGACGGCTGACAATTCAATGACCCGATCATAGGCAGCTGAAAGACCAGTCGTCTCGACGTCGAATACTACAAATTCGGCTTCATCAAGCTTCGTGTGATTTGGGTGCTATAGGAAACGGGCCAAAATCAACGTATCAATAACCGGGTTTGAAATTGGGCCTAACCCGTGACGGGCATAACCTTCTTGCATGAACCCCATATCAAATGTGACGTTGTGCCCAACCAAAATGGCATCCCCATAGAATTCACGGAACTCTTCGAAGACCTGCTTCTCTGATTTAGAACCACGCACCATATCATCCGTTTTCCACGCATCGTTATCCATCATGTGGTCATTCAATTGGTCAGCATATTCAATGCCATATTCTTCACGTGCTTGTTCCAAGAAGACACGGTTCAAATGTCCGGTCGTTTCAGAGTCAAAGATGGCACGGTGGTGTTGCTCCAGCACAATACCGAAGTGCTTTGCCAGCGTGTTCAAACGGTATGAACGCATATTTGGGATCAAAGCTTCCCAGAACTCACCAGTACTATCACCAGTTCCAAGAAGCAATCCTTCACGGTACTTGTTCAACAAAGAACGCGGTACACGTGGCACACGCTGCAAGTACTTCGTGTTTGATTCAGAAATCATCTTATACAGGTTCTTAACACCCTCTTGCTTTTGCACCAACACAACCGCGTGATTAGGGCGACCATGGTAGTGAACATCCCCAGTCACAACAACTGGCTTGCCCAATTCATCCCCAATCTTCACCGCTTGCATCATCAAATCACGCAAACGAGCCTCATCTTGGATCAATTCACCTTCCAAAGCCGGCACATAATTAGCTGATGGCTGAATTTCGATGTAATCGTAGTATTCTGCCTTAGCCTTAGCTGCAGCATACCCCTTCTGCTCAATCATGTCCGCAACAACGTGGGTATTATCAATGACCAACTTCTTAGCTAGGTCTTCACCCATCCAAGCGAAGTCATCCAACAATTCTTGTGTCGTACGGAAATGCATATCCGGCAAACTATAACGGTTCAACGGATTAGCACCACCTTGGGAACTAATCAAAATCTTACGGTAGATGGCATCCTCAGGGTTGAGTCGCTGGGCAACCAGGTAAATAACCGAGAACCCATTGGAAATGATTGAACGTAGCTCCTGCTCAATACGCGCCTCAATGATTTCAGGCAGCGGATTACCATACATACGATAGGCCGTTGCATATGACTTTTCACGAATTTCATCATCGGCCGTTGGCATGTTAGGTGGATAGTTTCCACCCTTAATCGCCTCGACCTCTCTGAGCTTTTCCGGCAAATCATAACCAGATTCATATTCACGTGGGTCAACGAACTCAACATAGTCACCACTCTCACTACGATAGTGTGGTGGCAACGCGTTAACTTCCGTAATTCCCGCAAGCAAAGCAATCAATGATGATCCAACAGAACCACGTGATCCAACCAAGTACCCGTCCTTATTAGACTTAGCCACCAACTCGGCAACCGTCGCAATTGTTCCAGCACGGAATACGTTATTCTCACCAAACAGTGACTTCATATAGTTGTGGGCAAATGGTTGGTAGTCACCTGAGAAATTCAAATCGATATCGGGAACCTTGTTTCCCTTAAATCCCAAGAAAGTCTCAAACGGAATATTGTGCCCATCCCCAATCAACTTCGTCCCATCAATTGGTAAATCATCAGCTGGGAACTGAATTGGTGTGAAGTCATAGATTTCCATGTCGTCCGGCACAATCAAAATACCAGCCGGGTGTTGCCCAGTCGTACGCTTAACACCGGTTGCTCCCATCGCCAAACGTTCAACTTCAGCACCACGGAAACTAATATCGTGGTCACGCTCATAAGCCTTCACATATCCAAACGCTGTCTTGTCAACACCCAACGACTCTGGTGATGAGAACAAGCTCATAACACCCGGATCGTTCATCGGAATTGTTTGTGGGTCGATTCCTGACATATCCTGTAGGGCACGAATCATCGTCGGATCATCGTGTCCCAGAATATCCATCTTCAAGATATTATCGTGAATTGAGTGGAAATCGAAGTGCGTCGTACGCCAAGTAGCTGAAGTACCGATTGTCGCCACACCACGTTGAATCAACTCATCAGCGTTACCACGCCAAACGTCAGTACCGTGAGACAGACCAGAAATCTGTAGCAGTTCTGAATAATTCTTAGGGTGCGTCTCTTCCAACATACCGCGAACAAAGGCGGTACCAAATTCAGGCACACCCAACGTTCCTGTCTTAGAGAAGATTTGGTCCTCAGCACGCGGGAACATATACTTAATCTTCAAACCAGATTCGATATACCACTCCGGTACACCAGCGGCACGCATTTCTGCTTGGTACTCATCTGAGATTCCCTTACCCTTACGCACCTTTTCCATGATTTGGAATGATGATTCAGGTTGTACACCGTAGTTAATCAAGTCGGTCATGATCTTGTCACGCGTTCCGATAACCTTATCCTTAGCCGATGCTTCATTTCCCATCTTACGAATCTCTTGAATACGTGCTTTGGTCGTGTTCAATCCACGAGACATCGCCACGATATCAAAGTTGCTTGCACGCACAGAGAAGTAGGCTGCGTAGTACAACGTTGGGAAGTACACCTTAAAGTAGGCAATACGTAACGCCATCAAAACATACGCTGCCGCGTGGAATTCACGTTCCGCACGCGCAGCAATAATACGCTTGGCAACGTTATCTCCCAAACCTGGTACGGCGTTAAATGGTGCAATCAACGTATCACCGTCCAACAACCACTGTTCTGAATCAGACTTATAAAGATCAACCATGCTGAACTTAATACCACGTTCAAGCGCTTCATTAGCTAACTCTAGCACAGTCATCAAATCCACGAATATTTTCCGAACAATACAAAAGGGACTCCCATCACTGAGAGTCCCTTGTTTTATATCTATATATAGTAGTTTCTATTAGAACAAAGCCAATTGGTTTTCATCCGGCATCCCCGCAAGCACACCGTTTTCATCAAGATAATCCATCAACGTCTTAGAAACACCACCACGTTGGGCAAGATCTTCCTTTGACAAATGTTTCATCGAAACGATATTCAGTTTTCAATGACCTACGTCGTCGCCTTGACGACTTAATCTATAATACAGAAGTCATAATCAATTGTCAACAACTAATTTCACTTTCTGTTCACATGTTGTTCACATGCGTCGTACCTGTTATTTGGTACTTGAATAATATACCCCTAAATGGAATGTTCGTCAACTGCTAAGATTATTAACAGAAGTTAAACGAATTTACTAGCGAATTGACTTCGCAAATGTTTTTGCATCAAGCTTAGCTTGATGACCCTACACATCCTCAGTGCCATCATCACTACACGTTATTTAACTGAGAAGTTATTAGGCCTCTCAAAACTGAATCATAATTTGTAAATCAAACTTCGTTTGAGCCTTACACCACGTTTTCAACTTGGTTAAGTCCTCGAACCATTAGTACTAGTCCGCTCCATGCGTCGCCGCACTTCCACTTCTAGCCTATCTACCTCATCATCTCCAACTGAGCTAAGTCGGCATAACTCCGAATGTCGGGCTCGAACCGACGACAACACGATTAACAGTCGTGTGCTCTACCAACTGAGCTAATTCGGAATAATCAAAGCATAGCGACGTCCTATCCTCGCAGGAAGCGATCCTCCAACTACTTTCGGCGCTACTGAGCTTAACTTCTGTGTTCGGTATGGGAACAGGTGTGGGGAACAGGTGTGACCTCAATGCCATCATCACGACACGCGTTATTTCTAACTTACAAGTCATTATTCTACGTAAGAATCAACATGTTGTCAATACTTTTGTATGATGAATAATGAGGACTCTCGAAATAAAAAAACACCTTCGAGCGAAGTGGGGGATTCGAACCCTCGACCTACGGTTTACGATACCGTTGCTCTACCCCGTTGCTCTACCAACTGAGCTAAGTCGGCATAACTCCGAATGTCGGGCTCGAACCGACGACAACACGATTAACAGTCGTGTGCTCTACCAACTGAGCTAATTCGGAATAATAAATGCATCGCGACGTCCTATCCTCGCAGGAAGCGATCCTCCAACTACTTTCGGCGCTATTGAGCTTAACTTCTGTGTTCGGTATTCACCTTGTAAGTCCCCGACTTGCGCTTCATAAATTTCAGCTCCAGTGCGCCACTTATCAACTTCAGCTTCAGAGGCCTTTAAGGCCGCTTCTAACTCAATAATTCGCTCTTCTTCGTTCATGACAACTCTCCTTTCGACTGCACGATTGTACAAAAAAACCATGGGGGATTCGAACCCTCGACCTACGGTTTACGATCCTGGTACCCATTTTTAACGTTCATTTAGTTGAGCTTGTAGTTGCTTAATCTTATTGATTAAGGCGTCTTGAATGATTGCTGCATTTTGATCAGCAACCATTGGCTGAGGTGTCATAACAACCGCTTCTGATGTTTGTTGCTTTAGTTGTTGGTTCTCAAGGGCTAGTCGATCAAGTTCCGCTGCCATTTCTTGCAAAATTTTGACACGGTCATCGACAGCGACTTGGGGCCTGTTTACATTAAGGGGTATACGAAGGCACAAATGGACAGCGACATGCGTCTAGATGTTGATAAGTATCTTCGTTATAGCTTGTCAGGTCCATCAGGGACGCTTGATTCTAACGTCGGATTGCGTGACATTCAAATGGCATAGCAAAAATGGGTACCAGAAATATTATGGGGGCAGGAGGTGGATACTATGTTTTTAACAATTTCAGATGCAGCAAAGGCTAAGCTTGCTGCTAAGCTAACACCAACAACCAAAATCGTCTTGGATTTTGATGACGGCGTTGGACCGTTTTCAGATGCCGGGATGTGTACACTAGACGTCGCTTTTAACGTGGTCTTGTGTGAGGCTAAGGATTTAACTAACGAACGACTTGTAATAGCTCCGGCAATTGCACCAATAATAGCTCCCACAATCAATGTCCAAATTAAATGCATAATTAAATCCCTCCTATGTCCTATAGCTTACTTTAACTCTATCAACAATAAATTACCCGTACAACGACTTGGCCGACAGTTCACGCTTTTGTGCAAAGACTTTTGTACGTTACCGTTCATCATGGTACGCAACTCCCGTTCACCTTATTTCTTATTAGCTTTTACAAAAATCCATGACACCACTAACACAACGATAATCGCACCGATAATTGATGGTATCAATGCCATCCCTGCTAGTGATGGACCCCAGTCACCTAAAATCATTTGTCCTAGCCATGATCCAACTAGTCCAGCCACGATGTTGGCAATCCATCCCATTGATGCGCGCGAATCCAACCATTGGCATTTCAACGCCATTATTAAGTGTCACAAATTCCATTGTGTCGTCCCCAATTTCCATAAGAATGCTTACATTTTAGCACTCATTTATGACGTTTTTGCGAAACATCGCGACACCAGACAATTAATCTTAAAATTAAGCCACTCATTAGTCAATGAAAGAGGAAACGGGAGTCAGCAATTTGGTCTCATAGCCTTGTTCCTTTTGAGCAACCTTGCTCGTCAAGAAATAGTCATCACGCTTCAAACCAGAACCTGCCAAAAAGTCCCCAAGTTCGTTTTGGTTGCCGTACATCGCTGCCGTATCAAACAAACGGTAACCAGCTTGCACGGCCGCATCCATCACTTCACCATATGATAATGCATCGTTAGCTGCATCCGTAACCTTCGTCAACAAACGATCCAAGTGGTGGGCTTCAAAGTTTGAAACACCAATAGCACGTACGTAGCCTTCCTTGTATAGGTGCTCAAGGGCACGCCATGTTTCAAAGAATGGATCAAACTTTGGCCAGTGTACCAAGTACAAGTCCAAGTGGTCCGTTTGCAAAGCAGCCGTCGTGTTCTTGAAGGCTTGCAACGTGCAACGCAAAATAACTTGCGCGATGCTGACACCGTAACGCTCAGCAATGCCTGCCAAAACAGGATCTTGCAAAACAGCACCACGGCCAAGTGGGCTCCACGCTTGGTGCTGGATACCTAACTCTTCCAAGTAGCCGTGTAGGACATGTTGGTTAAAGTATGGGTGCGTTTCAATTTGGTCAACTGCCGGCATAACCGTTGCTGCTTCACCATGTTTTTTTTACCACAAATCTTCCGTATAGTTTTGGTCTGGTGCACCCATGATACGCTCACCACGTTGCAAAGCGTCGATACGAGCCATATCAGTTGTCGTCAATTGGAAGTCCAAAGCCAAGTTTTGAGCCATACGTGCTGGGTTTCCTGACTTAGGAATCACGGCAACGTTGTGTTGGATTTGCGATTATCAAGCAAGGTCATCAATACACGTTGCATCGTTTCCTTCATCAAAGGAGCCAAACGTGTATTTTGCGTTAGGTGATAACGAACAAGTAAAAACTCCCCCACCTTCTCAGGTGTGATTGCTTTTGCTTCTGTTGCCTTAGCTTGTTGCTTAAAATTCTTCAAACGCTTTGCTGAACTAACGCCTGCAAATTGTCGTTCAGGTACATCAGTCACATCATCAGTGACTATGATGCGCTCATTCAACGGCACAGCAGGAACTTCTTTGTTCAAGAACTTTTGTGTACGTGGCCATTCCGTTGCCAACAAGGCATAGAATTGCCAAGGTACCTGATTCGCAATTTGGCCAAGCGTCGTCACAAACAATTTGTCTATTGACCACGTTGTGCCAGTTGATGCCTCATCGACATCATCAGGCATAATAAATGGCGTCGTTGAATATACCGTTCCAACATTAGACCAATTAATGGCACCATCCTGCAAGAATGATTGCTTCGTGTCAGCAACCTGTTGTTCTGTCACAGCTGCCAAACGTTCTGGCATTGTGGCAAACATCATCAAAAACCAATTAATGGCCAGTTGCCGGGCAATCTATCACGATTATGGATAGCTTGTTCACTCTTGTCGGGGTGCAACTTGGTGATAAAACCCAACAAGTGGTTGATCATATCCGTACCGCCATTGAAGGTACGCGTGAATAGTAAAAATCGTCCAGCGCGCATGCGTTGGACGATTTTTTTAGTGTAATTGTTCAATTGTTAATGTCTGTAAGTCGGTCAACCAAGTCTTAGTCCATCGTGGTATCACACTCAGGTCGTAACCACGATACGCTAACAATCGCACGTCAACTTAAGAACAACGGCGTCAAGATTATTGCCATTACTGCTTATCAGCAATCTGAATTAGCAAAGACAGCTGATTTAGTTTTGGCCAGTGCCGCTGAAGAAGTTAATATTCGAAGCGAATCAATGTCATCATTGATTGCTCAACTTAACAGCGATGACTGGGCAACGGCTACGAAGTGGTTGGTTGAAGCTCGTCGCGTTGGCCTATTTGGTATTGGTGGTTCATCAATCGTCGCCTTGAATGGTTACCACAAGTTGTTGCGTACACCTTTGGATGTCGAACAACACCCTGACTACGACGTGCAACTGATGCAAGCTGTTCGTATGCGTGCTACTGACGTTTTTTCAACCGCAACGATTTCCCGTTTTGTTAAGCGCGTCGGCTTCGGTTCATTCCGTGAGTTTTCACTCAGCTTAGCCGTTGCCACGCAATCAGACGACACATTCTTTGGTGAAATTGACGAAGAAGACGATACGACTGAAATTGTTCAAAAGGTGTTCAGTGGTGCAACCAACGCATTGGAAGGTACCCTATCAATGGAGACAGAACGTTGTTATGTCAACGTTTCCCGATTCTAAAAATAAAAGGAGTTTGACATGGCACAATCAGGTTTTGCGCGCATTCGTTCAATGCGTGATCAATTATCTGGATCAGATGAAAAAATCGCTGGCTTTATCCTAGCCAACCCAGAAGAAATTCGTTCATTAACAATCCAAGGGCTCGCTAATGCGGTCGGAATCGTGACCGTTATCTGCAGCATTCTTTACCAAGTTCAAGCCCATCTTACCCAGGCCGATCATAGCGAACTTCATTTGAGTTACCTCTTTTTTTCTTGTGCTTTTTTTCTACATGATTATTATAATGCAAAAGTTTTTCACTTTGCAACCCTTTTGTTGTAAAATGTTTTCATATCCAAAATACGATACAATAGAAAAAATGTCGCCTTCGTCCAACTTCTCGATCAAAGTATCGATAGTTGAGTTCGTAGGAACACCGGCTGGAACCATGACCCAAACAACCTTTGGTGATGGCAATTGTGCCAACATGTCATCCATATCAGTAGCTGGTGATACCAAATCTGAGTATGCGTCAGCTTCCTTAACAAAGTCTGCGTTCAAGTCAAAAGCAACAACCAAGGCGATTGACTTGAACAAAGGCTCCAAAACCTTCCATGCTTCAGCGTCGTCTCCACCGATCATGAAGTTTCCACCGTTACGTGCACCTGACATACCGCCTGAAGTACCAGCATCGAAGAACTTGATACCAGCAGCAGTCGTGCGCTTGTTTTGCTCCAAGTTATCCTTGTAGTTTGAGTTACCACCGTCGATGATGTCCATCAACCATGAACGAACAACTGAACCGTGGTTCCACAACTTAGCAACGGCTTCGTAGTCGTAGTCGAATTGTGAAGCTTCCAAAACTTCGAAACCTTCGGCGATGGCTTGCATCATACCGTATTCGATTCCGTTGTGGACCATCTTCAAGTAGTGACCTGATCCCAAACGACCAGTGTATAGGTAACCGTCTTCAAAAGCTGAAACAACCTTACCAGTAAACGTGTCTTCTTGTAGTGAACGGTAACGCATCATCAATGACAATGCGATAACTGGTGCTGGAACTTCCAAGTCCAATGACTCTTCGATCGTCCACTTACCTTCACCAGATGAGTGCATACGACCTGAGATAGCTGACAACTTAGGGTCCTTAGCAAATTGCTCTTCGGCCAAGAAAAATGGCTATTAGTTCCTGCCATGGGTCCTCCCCGGTGGCAGACGCAGCGCCAAAGGTCGATAGGGCGACCAACAGCGGCGATTAAACTTGTGGTTTTTATTTTTTATATTTTGTGGGTCTCACAAAGTAATTAAGCGGGGGAAGCCGTTTTATTACTTAGCAGCGTCCATTGCGTGTCCACCGAAGCCGTTACGATTGCAGCCATATCAATCGTTACTGTATATTTCATTGGCCTACATCCTCTAAAAGTTAATACCCAAAATTATACACTAAAACAAAAGCACCCGACAGTTTCCTGTCGGGTGCGCTCTCACAATCTCATCTCATGTAGCACAAGATGACAACACTCAAGAATCTCACAACTTAAGCATTGGAACCACGCATATAGTCATTTGCCCGTCGCAAATCGGACTTCAACAATTTCGTCGTACTCACCTGGCAAATCTGCACGCATTGACGCTAATGCATCAACCAACGTGTTCACAATGTTATCAGGTGTCACTGGATCAGTTGGAAATGCCATCCCCTCGTAAGGGAAATGCATGACCTTTTGATTTTGATTTTCATCGATCAACGTTGCCACAACATCATGACGCTCATTCTTCATCCATAGCGTCAACACAAGCGGTTCCGTCGCCGTCATGGGCAAGCCAGTCTTACGTTGCAATTGACCGCCAATACCGTTAATCATCAAGGCATCAACGTACTTCGCTGCGCGATTATCACCACCTGAGACAACGTCAGTAAGCGGCGTAAAGTTTTCGTCCATTGCAAACCAGCCATTTGCACTATCAGCCACAATTTCAGGCAATTGTTCAGCTGTTAAACCAGTCACGGCCAGCGCTTGCACATCCCATGTCTTGTGGGCGACATTGTAGTAGCCAGTACGGGCTGCCAACGCTTCGTCAACAATGTTCAAACCGAACAAACGGTATGTCACATATTCAAGCACGCCCATGAAGTGCGCTGCGTTGGTGTAAGCTTCACACCGGACAGCAGGGCATCGCACCCTCCGTAAAACGGCAGTCCTAGGACATCACTCCTCGACTAACTGCATCCCCGGCAACATTTCAATTATAGCATATCCAGCTCAGCTACTTCCGCCTTAACGGAGGTAGAAAACCGTGTCCGCATTCAAACCAGTCTTTGCCATTACTTCGGGCAAAAGTGGCGCTTTAACTTCAAAAAAAAGAGACCTCTCTCACTAAATGAGCGCAGGTCTCTTTCTGTTTAAGCGGACCACCACGTACCGCTTAAACTCCTTCACCGTATCATGTTAACAGGCACCACCCCGTTAACAATCCCCATACATCGAGGTGTCCAAGCCTCGATGCGTTTTCCTCCGATCGCATGCGGGTCCTTCACCTCCCACATGCGACCATTACAATTTTGTGACAATATACATTTATAGTGCAAGTGTACCAACATATTTACGCTTTTGCTGGGTTAACGATTTGAACAAAATTTCACTAAATAGTTTCTTAAAATACTTTTATATCAACAATGGTAGCGCTTTCTTATTTTTAGGAAGGGTAGGGTGTAGTTTTAAATATTTATGATATAGAAAAATATTGATGCACAGTTGTTTGTGCAGCTGACGCCTTAGTCATCTCTTCACCTAGACGCGTTAACATCTTAGGCGATGAGGAAACCACCCCCACTGAAAGCGCAGTTAGTCCCGCAGCCACCCAGAACTTACCGCTTTTATACATCTTCTTTCTTGTTTTTGTTTCACCCATAGTAAATACCCATTTAACTTTCCTAAAGTGAGATATTGTGTTAGCAGTCAGCTTGGCATAGTTTTGCGTCGCCGGATCCTTGTAAGAACTACTTTCCGCTGACCAAGCCGTACCGTTATAAGTTCCCTTTCCCGCATATTCGGTATGTGTATTCGTCGCCGCTGCATTCCATTCGACATAACGACTTGAGCCTGCAGTAGTGTCCGCATCCGTCACGGTATCAATCGTTACCGTTGATGCCATGTTATAATCGGTCGCCATTTTAGCGGGATCAGTCGGCGTCAAAACAAGACCGACCCAGTCGGACCAGTTTCCGTTTGACGGCAAATTACCATCAGTATTAGCTAAGTTGGGATGGAAATACCCATCAATCGTAAATTTCTGACTAGCATCAAATTGACGATTAACGTAGTAGTAACCAATTGTATTTTGCCCTATTGTCGTTGTCCATGACGTCAGGTTTTGTCCTTTGGTATACATCGCATCTTGCACTGAATTCAAAGCACCTGAACTATTCGTTGTACGCAAAGCACCAAATGGACCGGCCGCTGGGTCGCCGGAATTTTGGTAGAAGTCCAGACCAAAGGCCAGGGCGTTTCCAAACCCTTGAATTCCAAGTCCACCACCACCATTTATTGAGGCAAAGTTGTCGTTGGCCTTTTGTCCATTAGCGGCGTTAACACCGACTGAGAATGCCTTAGGCGGGTTCAATGTGATGCCGGAGTTGTTGGTATTAATTGTCCAAGAATGTCCATTTGTATCTTTCAGCGATGCAGAAATATACGGCCCACCATTTGGTCCACCTGTCGGATTCCATGTCAGCTGATACTTCACCTTGTAACCACGAATCGTTGGTGCAGCAAAGGCGATATCAGCCGTACCAGCTTTGGCTTTTGGTGACAGGTTCGTGATACCAATCGTGTCGTTAACGGCCGCCACAAAGCTTGTTGATGGCTGAATCGTATTACCATTCGCATCCACATACTTAACTGTCGTAGTTCCAGTGGCAAACGTACCAGACAAGTTATTGCTTTGTGCGACCGTTGCACTACTTCCCAATGGGTTGTCTTGGTCAACACTCCAGTATGACGTAATCACATTTGACCCGCTCCACAAAGCTGGCGTGTCAGTCTGAATGATTGACTCTTGGTATGGCAAGGCCGTGTACTTGATTGTAATCGTATTGTTAGCCGCCGTTTGTGACACCGTTACATCGGTTGCTGAAGATGCGCCTTGATAATCTGGCACATACTTAACTGTCCACGTTTGTGGTGTCCCGTCTGATTGCACACCGGCAGAATTTGACGTACTATCCCACACGTTTGTGCCGGCCGCATACGCTGATGACATTGTTGAATAGTTGCTACCATTTGGATCAGTGACATAGTAGCTATATCCTGAACGGATCAACGAAGCATCTACAATTACAGCTGAATCCAACGTTGAATACGTCACGTTATCTGGACCAGTAACGGTGTATGTGTAACCTGACTTAGGCAGGTTACTGTCCTTAGTTGCAAAAGTGATTGCATTACTAGTTCGACCACCGGCTGCGTCCTTGTATGCTGATGAACCAGCCACATATGAACCATTCGCGTATGAATAATCACGGGTGTACAAATATAATGACAAAGTTGCGCTGGTTGCACCCAATGATGATGCCAAAACTGAGCCAGCCTTCACAGGTGAATTTGAATCAACCACCAAACTCGTTGTTTGCGTAGCTGGCGTGTAGTTTACCGTGAAGTATTGGTATGACGCATCTGATGAAGATTGAACACCATTCACCTTGTTATCCGTGTTGTCGAAAGAGTTAGCTGCGACCGCTGCCGCTTGGTAAGCACCAACATAACTAACCGTGAATACTTGGGCTGATGAATCAGTCGTTCCAGAGTTGTTTGTGGCGTCATAAATTGAATTTGCGGCCACGGCTGATGACAACGTTGCATACGTCGAGCCATTTGGTCCCTTCACCACGTATGAATAACCGGCCGTCGTCAAATTAGCATCCGTATATGGTTGCGCAGCCACGGCTGATGACAACGTTGTGTAAGCCGTTGAGTCTGGCGCATCCGTACCCGTGTACTTAACCGTGTACGTGTAGCCAGCCTTCACCAAACTTGTATCGTTGGTTGCAAAGCTGATTGTGCCACCCGTTGTGCCACTTGCCGACGTGAGTGTTGAACCAGCTGAAATTGGTCCATTTGGATCATACTTCGTCGTCTTGAATGAAATAGCTGAGCTAGCAGGTCCGTTAGTTGTTTCGTTAACAGCCGAATAGCTCAAAACTGAGTTGCCTGAATTGTCAGCTGAGTCCGTAAACAATGAGGCATATTGATTTGTCTTATACGTCACCACAAAGGCTTGTGATGATGTATCTGAATTACCTGAATTTGATGTGCTGTCATAACGTGGTTTCGCCGTCATCGGTGCATAGACAACCTTGAAACGTTGCACTTGCGCGTCAGTCGTTGCATTGGCCGCATTTGACGTGTTGTCATACTTGTTAGCCGCCACGGCTGATGTCAAAGTTGTATATGAATTAATGACGCTACCAGCTGCATTCAATACATTAACGACATACGTGTAACCACTCTTGGCCAACTGTGAGTCGGGCTTATAAACGTACGTGATGACCGAATCCAAATCAGCATCGAACAAACCATCAGCATCTGAATTCTTATCTGGTCCTACCAAGGTATAACCTGAAATTGTCATCGAGCCATCTGGAATCTTTGAGCCGACATAGCCGTTAGTTGAACGATCCGCGCTAATTGTCTTACCTGATTGGTCTACGTATTTATACGTAACATTCAATGCTGCTGTCAGGGTTGCGTATGAATCACCCTTAGGACCGTAAACGACATACGTGTAACCAGTCTTCGCAAGTTGTGAATCAGCCGTGCTAAATGCAAGCGAGCCACTCGTCACACCTGATGCAGATTCAACTGCTGAATTGGCTGAAATTGGTGACGCACTGTCGACTACCAAATTGGCAGCTTGGTACTGGTCTGTAACCCCAAACGACATTGCTTGGCTAGTCACACCCGTGATATTGGCAACCGAAGAACCTGCCTTAACTGGTGAGTTCTGTTGAACACGAATATAAGCTGATTGGGCATCGGCCGTATATGACACACGGAACGTTTGTGCTGAAGAGTCAGCCGAGGCCGAACCGTTTTCCGTGTTGTCATACAAGCTGTTGGCTACTGAGGCTGCTTGGCTCATTGGTGCGTAGGAAATCACGAAACGTTGGGCCGCAGCATCGGTCGTACCCGTGTTATCCGTGTTATCGAACGTGCTGTTGGCTGCCAAGGCTTGTGACAGCGTTGAATACCAAACCGTGTTGTTCACGTCATAACCATATCCAACCGTGTATGTGTAACCTGATGTTGCCAAATCAGCTGACAATGCTGATGACAACGTTGTGTAGGCTGTCGTGTCGCTACCGTACTTAACAGTGTACGTATAGCCGCTCTTGGCCAGTTGTGAATCTAGCGTTGCGTATGACGCATCAGACGCAAATGAGATGGCTGATCCTGTTGAACCATTAGCTGAAAGTGTCGTTGTACCAGCACTAATTGGTGAATTGGCGTCCACCACATCAGACGTTGCGAAACTCAATGCTCCTGACGTCACACCAGCCGCTGAATCAACCTTTGAGTTGGCCTTAATCGGTGACGTACCAGCCACGTTGACCACGGCTGATTGACTAGCCGCCTTATAGCTAACTGTGAACATATCAGGGTTAGCGTCAGATGTTCCCGAGGCCGTGTTATTAGCGTTGTAGTATGAGTGCGCTGCATCCACAACCAACGCAGCTGATTGGTAAGCCGCCTTATATGACACTGTAAAGCTTTGAATTGCTGAATCGGTACTACCTGTATTTGTCGTGTTATCAAAGATTGAATTTGCAGCGACTGCTGATGACAACGTTGTGTACGTCTTGCCATCAGGACCCGTTACCGTGTACGTGTATCCGGCAACTGCCAAACTTGCTCCGTTATCAGTATCATCGAATGTCCCATTGGCAGCCATTGCAGCCGTCAATGTTGTATAACTTGAACCATTAGCCGCATAGACAACATACGTGTATCCTTGCACGGCTAGTTGACTATCCGTATTTGCAAATGAAACAGCACCCTTCGTCACACCGGCTGCTGAAGCCAATGATGAATTTGCACTGATTGGTGAATCTTAGTGGTATCCCTGCGTGTACAAGTAACTATCCGTCACCGTGCCAAATGCAATCGTACCACTCGTCGGACCAGCTGCTGAATCAATAACTGATCCAGCACTGATTGGCGATTCCAAACCAACCGTAACCCTAGCTTGTTGTGAATCCGCCTTATACGACACGCGGAACACTTGCGCTGATCCATCAGACGTGGCCGTTAGCCAGCTACCTGCACTCACCGGTGAATCCGACGTCACGCCCAATGATGCCCATTGCATATCAGCTACGTAGTTAACTGTAAATGTTTGCGGCTTACTGTCGGCCGACCCAGTGTTGTCTGTATTGTCATAGGCACTATTTGCTGCAATTGCTTGCGACAACGTACTGTATGACGTGCCATCCGGACCACTAACCGTGAAGTTCTGCGTCTCTGCATCTGAATCACCCGCATTACTCGTATTATCAAACGTCGTATTTGCTGACTGTGCATCCGTCAACGTTGCATACCATTCACCATCAGGTCCCATAACGCGGTACGTGTATCCTGAAACTGCTAGTGAGTCATCAACATTTTTGAATGGTATCTGAGTAGCTGTACCACCAGAAAGTGAAGCTTAAACCGTCGCACTGTCAGAGCCCATATAGACCACATAACGATAACCACTACGAGCCAACGTTGCATCGGTGTTTGAGAAGGAAATCGCACTTCCGGTCAAACCAGACGCACTTTCAATCGTCTTCCCCATTTGAATTGGTGAGTTGGCAGCCCCAATAATCGTTGCTGCTTGACTCATTGGTGCATAGCTGACCATCTGACCACTCGTTACACCAGCAGCGGAGTCAAGCGTGACACCACTACTGATTTGCGTTGCGCCACCAATGACCAAGTTAGCTGATTGGTAATCAGCGATATATGAGACCGTAAATACTTGTGGCGCTGCATCTGATGAACCTGTGTTATTCGTGTTGTCATAGACCGTGTTAGCTGCTATGGCTGCTGACAAAGTGCTGTGCGTAATAGCTGAATACTCAACCGTATACGTCTGTGGTTCAGCGTCAGAATCTGCGGCGTTGTTCGTGTTGTCATACAAACCTGTCATACCAGTCAAGGCTGAGGCCAACGTGTTATACGTGTTACCATTTGGCGTCTTAACAATGTAACGATAACCATCAATATTCAACGCTGAGTCAGTCGTCGCAAATGATACACCAGTTTCATCTGTCACCCAAGTACCTTCAGCGTTTTGGACCGTCACGTTATATGTGTAACCATGCGTCATTTGCATGGCACGTAACGACTCATCGGTTGTCTTCAAGCCAAGGGCTGCACCGGTATCACCGGTCACTTCTTCAATCACTCGACCTGAATACTCATCACCAGTCTCACCCACAACAACTTCAGCCGTTATTGGCGCTTTAGTTACACCACTAGCCGTTTCAATCTGTGATCCAGCTGAAATTGGTGAATCGCTACTTACAACCAACGTGCTTTCTTGGTATGAAGGAGTTGGGTTAATAACAAAACGCTTAATTCCTGTATCAACCGCATCGAAACTGTTGTTGTCCGCAACCGCTTCATCCAATGTCGCATAGACCTTTGGTGACGCCTTATAACTCACAATAAATGACTGTGCTGACGAATCTGATTGGTCATCCCCATTGATGGTATTGTCATAAACCGATTCAGCTGCAACCGCCGCTGACAGGTTCGCATATGCTTGCGATGTGCCATCTGGGCGAACAATCGAAACATTATATTGGTAACCATCAACAGCCAAATCTGTATCGGTCTTGGCATAAGAGGTGTTGTCATAGGTAAATGTGAACGTTGCCGTACGGCCATCCGCCGCAACACTGGCGCCAGATGGTTGACCAGATGCTTTAAAGTAGTATCCTTCCGGTGCCGTATACGTTGATGTATAAACCCCGCTCGTCACGCCGGCTGCCGCAATTGACGACATTGGCGCACCGTCAAAGCTAATATTTGCTGATTGATAATCAACAATGTAGTATCCTTCTGGCGCCTTGATTATGTCTTCAAGATAATAACCTGTCACACCAGATAGTGCCTTTGGATCAGGCGTTGTTGGTGATCCAATTGCACCTGAGTAGACAAAACTAATTTGACCAGATTGACTGGCTGCTGACAATTGCAACGTAAAGTCTTGTGCAGCACTATCTGAAGCACTGGCGTTATTTACCGTGGTCGTGCCATCTGGCATGTGTTGGGTAACCGTTGCCTTCTGGTTCGTTGGTGCCAACGTAATCACCAAGTTCTGTGGTGCCTTATCAGATGCTTCGTTACCGTTGTCGGTATCGTCCATCGTCAATGTATAGGTCACTGTATCGTGTTGGTCATTGGCATACGAAACGTTATATGCGGAACCATCAATCGCAGCCGTATCGGTTCCATCATTTCCCGTGTTTGTTGAATTATCAAAGTTTCCATCCAGTGAAACCGTCTTACCATCCGTTGCGATATCAGCCGTGATACCTGAAGCTGTTGTCACTGCGCCGCTAGAAACGTAGTAACCTGACGGTGCCGTATACGTATAACCGTATGACTCAGCCGTCTTACCGTTTTGCGTATCAGTAGGACCAGTTACCGTATACGTGTATCCTGGCGTTGCCAAATCAGCATCCGTATACCCAGTTGGGGCATTAATTGCATCCCCAGTCAGTCCATCAATCGTCTCACTCTTAGCCGTCACTGACGTTGCGCCGTCTGGAACGTCAATTTCAAATTGCGCTTGTTGCTTTGATTGCGTCAACGTAATATCAGTGTTCTGTGGGTCATCAGCTTGTGGGAAGGCTGGTGTATTGGTTGCACCATCTGCGTACTGTTGCGTGATAGTCGCCGTTTGGTCATCAGCAACATACGTAATCACAAATTTTTGTACGTCAGAATCTTCGCCAGAACCATTGTTAGTGTTATCAAAGTTCGACGTTGCAGCCAATGCTTCGGCCATTGTGTCGTACTTTGTGCCATCAGCGTAGGTGATAACTGTTGCCTGTGAAGACTTATCGGTATCTGCCGTTGCATCATAAACAACCGTGTAAGTTGCCGTCTGCTTGTCCTCCGACAATGACCAAGTCACGCCATCAGCTGTCGCAATATTCGAAATTTCGTATCCCGTCGGTGCTGTGATTGTTCCTGACGTTTGTTGATCAGTTTTACCATTCAATGTGAAGTTAACATTAGCGTATGTGTTATCAATTACCTTACTGTATCCCGCAATTTGTTCATCCTTTACCAAATCAGCATCTTGGTAATTAACCGCTTCGTTTGTTAAACCATCCAACGTGTGACTTTTGACGCCTGTATCTGTCGTCAAGTCACGTCCAACTTCATCAATAAACTTCACATTAACCGTTTGTGGTAATGGTTAGTCAGTCTTAATTGTGCTGTCACCGTGTTGCTGGTTATCAGTTGTGCTGAAGCCAACATCAGCCAAGAAAGTCGCCTCATCAGCTGGCATGCCGGCCTTTGAAGTCGTGAGTGCGGCCTTGGTCGTCGTAACCGTTGGTGCTTGAACGTCTCGGTAAACATAGCGAACTGTTTGATCCACAGATGTATCATCATCTGCCGTCGTGTTCGGATCCTTGGCCAAATCATCCAAAGCCTTTTGTGCATCCTTAACAGCTTGCTCTTGTGAAACCGGTGCCGTATCAATGAGACTCAACGTCACCGTCTTGGTCGTCTTGTTACCAGTCGCATCAGTAACCGTAATGGTCACATCACGTGGCTGACCATCTCCGGCTACCAAAGCGGCAATCGTTTCTGTACCTTGATCATTGTCAGCGTCAGTCATCGCCTTATCCAACTTTGCCATTGCATCTGCAACCGCATCATCAGTTGCCACTGCTGTGGTGTCGGGTGAATTCAACGCATCATCACCAGCCGTTTCAGCTGCCTCACGCTCGCTAACCGCTTGGTCAATTGCGTCTTGCAAAGCCTCTTCAGCTGCCGTTTGTTGGTCGACTGCATCTTGCAATGCTTGCTTAGCTTGGTCAATCGCTTCCGTTGTGGCATTTGGATCATTCAAAACATCGTTCAACGCTGACTGGGCATCTTGGACACTTGGTTCTTGTGAAACCGGCGCCGTATCAACAGCCTTGGCTTCAGCACGCGCAACAGCGTTATCAAGTGCATCAGTCGCGTCCTTGATTGCCTGTGTTTCCTTAACGGCATCAATCACCGCTTGGCGTGCATCTTCAATGGCTTGCGTTGTACCAACATTGTTAGCTGCATCCTTTTGGGCAGCTTCCAAATCAGCAACCGCTTGCTTAACAGCATCATCCTTTGAATCAGTTACCTGGCTGATTGTTGTATTTGCGTCGTCATTAGCCTGATCACGTTCTGACTTTGCTGTTGCTTGCGCGGCTTCATTTGCGGCGTCACGATCAGCCTTCGCTTGTTCAACTGCGTCATTGTAATCGTTTGTCGCCTTAACAATTTCGTCTGGCGTACTTTCTGGATTATTCAGAACATCTTCAAGCGCTTGCTTCTTATCGATGACAGACGCTTCATTTTGAACTGGTGTTGCATCTTGTGCAAGTGTCGTCTCACCTACAGCGCGGGCCGCTTCTTGCGCACCACCGGCAGCTGCCACAGCATCCTTCAACGCTTGCGTTGCTTTCTCAATATCTTCCGTCAACGCACCCGCATCACCCGTCTTCGCCTTATCAATCAAATCTTGCAAATTCTTCGTTGCATCGATAACTGATTGGTCATTAGCTTGATGTGAGCTACCGGCCGTTGCGATTTCATCTGCCTTAGCATCATCATCAGCGGCACTACGTTGATTAATCGCCGTCTCAGTCGCTGAACGCAACGCCTCGGTCGCATCATTAATTTGATCAGCCGTTGAAGCTGGATCGTCCAAGAACTTTTGCAAGTCATCAATCTTACTTTGAACATCCGGTTCGTAGCTAACTGGTGATGTCTCGTTCAACGCCTTGGCTGCATCGGCTTGACGTGCATCAGCTTGGCTTTCGGCAGCTTGTGAAACGGCATCTTGCAAGTTCTTGATAGCTTGTTGAATATCAGCCGTCAAGGCATCTGGTGTATCAGTCTGCGCTTGATCAACTAAATCTTGCAATGCCTTTTCAGCTGCCTGAACAGCTGGCTCGTCCGCTTGGTTAGAACCATTGGCGGCATTAATGGCTGATGAATCAGCGGCAGCAGCGGCTTGCGTATCTTGCAGATTCTTAATTGCTGCAATTACTTCTGGCTCAGTGGCCTGATCAGACGTCTTCGCCGCCGTTGAATTTGTATCATTCAAGACATTTTGCAAGTTTGCAATAGCTTCTGATGTGGCTGATTCATTTGAAACTGGTGCCGTCGCTTGCAAAGCAGCCTCCGCAGTTGATGATGCCGGGTTATCCAACAACTTCTGCAAAGCGTCGTGGGCCTTAAGAACTGTTGCTTCATTGGAAACTGGCTTAGTAGCCTCGATGGCATCGGCGGCTGCATCGCGGGCGGCCGTTTGGTTTTGCTTAGCCGTTTCTTGGGCGGCTGCCAAATCATCAATGGCCTTTTGGATATCGGCCGTCAAAGCTGTGTCTGGCGTATCTGTGGCTGCTTCTTCTTGAATCTCGTTCAACGCATCCAAAGCCGCTTGAACAGTTGGCTCATTTTGCGTGCTTGATGTGGCAACCTTGTCTTCGTACTTATCTGCTTCATCATTAATCGCATCACGCTTAGCTTGTTCAGCTTGATTAGCTTCCGTCAACGCCTTCGTTGCCTTCTCAATGTCAGCTTCCGTCGTTGCTGCTGGATCATCCAATACCTTGTTCAAAGCAGAGATGGCATCAGCCACCGCCTTTTCATTTGAAACCGGCGCTGTTCTAGCCAAGGCATCCGCCGCGTTATCACGTGCTTCAGCTTGTTCCTTAGCTGCTTGTACCACAGCCGTTTGCAAGGCAGCCAAAGCTGCCGCGATATCGGCCGTCAACGCAGCATCACTTTCATCATTGGCTGCTTGCTTCATGATGTCTTGCAACTTCGCGATTGCATCTTGCACAGCTGGTTCATCAGCTTGTGGTGTGTTTGATGCATCTGTAATCGCATTTTGTGCGTTGGTATTGGCTGTCGTACGCGTAATCTTGTCATCACTCGTCGCATTCATCAAGTTCTGCGTGGCATTCTTGATGTCGTCAGCCGTTGTTGCATTTGGATTTGTCAGGATAGCTTCGATTGAACTAATTGCTTCCGCCGTACCTAATTCGTGTGAAACTGGGTTAGCTGAAGCAACCGCCACCGCAGCATCCTTACGCGCTTGGTCTTGAGCCGCCTTGGCATCGGCTACCGCCTGCTTCAAAGCATTACGAGCAGCATCGATGTCAGCCGTCAAAAAGGCAGAATCCGTATCAGTGGCCGCCGTTGCCATAACATCCTTCAAATTATTGATGGCTGCTTGGACAGAAGGCTCAGCTGATTGATCTGACCCTTGGGCGTCTGCAATCGCTTGTGTACCAGCCGTATTTGCCGCATCACGATCCGTCTTATCCGAACCAATTGCAGCATTCAAATTCTTAGTAGCTTCTTGAATGATTGACTTCGTTGTCGACGTTGGATCATCCAACAACTTCTGCAAGTTGCTAATCGCATCCGCTACGGCTGGCTCGTGTGAAACCGGTGCCGTCTTTGACAAGGCATCTTGCGCATCATCACGGGCAGCTTGTTGGTTATTAGCCGCGGTAGTTTGAGCTGTTTGCAACGCATCAATAGCTGCTTGGATATCCTTGGTTTTGGTCAAGTTACCATCCTGGTCAGCTGCGGCTTGCTTTTGAATTTCATCCAAAGCATCCAAGGCTGCTTGCACAGTTGGCTCCTTAGCCAAGTCAGTTGGGACAGCCGCTGTGGCTGCGTCCGTTGCTTCGTTGGCCGCGTCACGCAAAGGTTGCGCGGTGGCAACTGCATCGCGAAGTGCTTGTGTCGCATCAGCGTTTTCAATATCCGCCGTTGTTGATGTTGAATCATCCAACAACTTTTGCAACGCATCCTTCGCCGTAGCAACATTGGTCTCGTGTGAAACTGGTGCCGTCTTACCCATCAAATCGTTGGCAGCATCGCGTGCCGCTTCACGACTGGTATTAGCGTTTGTGATGGCATCTTGTAATGCCTTCGTAGCTGCTTCAATATCCTCGACCGTCAAAGCATCAGCGTTATCGCCAGTCGCGCGGTTCATGATATCTTGCAACTTCTGCAAAGCCTCCTGAACTGCTGGTACTTGACCAGCCGCTGACGGCTTCACAATATCAATCAATGACTTTGCTGTATCGTTGGCTTGCGTACGCGCAGCACCAACTGGTTGCAACGCATCACGCAAGGCTGCTGTTGCTGCTGCCGTAATTTGATCGGCCGATGCATTTGGATCGTCCAGTACCTTCTTCAAAGCCGTAATCGCATTTGCGACTTCCGCTTCGTGTGAAACTGGTGCTGTCTTACCAAGCAAATCATTGGCTGCATTACGAGCCGCTTCAATAGTGTTGTTAGCCGTCGCTACGGCAGCCTCCAAAGCCTTTGTGGCTGCTTCAATTATATCAGCGGTCAAATTGCTTGAACTATCCTTCGCTGCTGCTTCCAAGATTGCTTGCAAACGATCCAATGCCTTTTGTACGGCAGGGTCGCCAGAAACAGACGAATTCTTGGCAGCCGCAATCGCCTTATCGGCTGCTTGGTTTGCATCAGTTCGCTTTGCCTTAGCGTCATCAAGCGCCGTCTGCAACGCCTTTGTCGCCAATGAGTAAACCGTTGGCGTTTGTGCACGAAGTGAAGTTGGCTGGGCAACGTATGCTGTTTCTACGGTCGTTACTGGCTCAGTGACAGTATTAACAACTGATGCCGATGTTGGTTGTTGTGCTGGCACAACAACGTTACGAGCTCCGGCTTCAGCTTCAGCAACTGCCGATTGCAAGGCCTTAATTGCGGCCTCTGAGTTTGGCCGCTTTCATTACGTTATTCAAGCTGTCGTTGTTTGATCAGTTTAGTCCTCTTCATCCTTCTTACGACGCTTTGCTGCAAGCAACAAAAGTGTTGATGAGAACAAGAAGATTCCCAAAGCCATCAAACGCCAATCATCCTTGTAACCAGTGTTAGGCAACGTACCAATTCGACCTGGTTCGTTCGCATAGTGATGGCTCGTTTTGCACAAACGCACTGCGCGCCGCCCAAAAGACACCGAACAACATCAAGAACAGCATGAAGAGGGCTGCAATGCGTTTCACCCACTTACCCGCTGTCGATTTCTTCTTCTTTGCCATGCTGATATACCTCTCCCATTTAACTCTTAAATAAAAGATACCATAAAAAGCGGCCAAACTCGTGTTACTCACCTTTAGTTTCGTGCCATCCGACTTTGTTATGATATAATTACCATCATCTTGCTTAACAATCGCCTTAACTGTCTCAGCGTTCTTAGCCACGGTTTGTGTACCAGGCATAATATAGACATCACCATTCGTGATATCGATTTCAACGACACGATTATCCACGCTGGTTGATGATTTTTTAGACGCTTGTTTAGATGCCAGCATCACGGACAATCGCTGTGACAGCGTGTCCGCGCTTCGTTGCTTCTTCAAAAACTGCTTGACCGGCCATTCCGGTTGCCCCAATTACTGCAATCTTCATAATCATTACACTCCCGCACTTATTTTTCGTTAATTACATTGTACCAAAGCGACTTAATCATTTGCGCGAATTATTTGACGAACTTGGTTAGCCAAGAATGAAGATGATACGCGTTTGCAAACGACGGAACTCGTGCAACAAATGCGTCAATGCATCCAAATTCAAGTAAGCATCCTTGTGGTTGGCAAATGCGTTAACCACCACATCGAATTCCTCGAACACATCCGCGTGCATCTCGAACAAGTCGCCTACCAAAATTGTGGCATCTGATCCTAGTTTTTCACGTGCCTTATGGTGAGCTGTGGCGGGGCCTGGCACGAAGTTTTGCTGTGGTGAAACGCCTGTCCAGAAGACATCTGGTGTTGCACGCAAAATTTCTAGTTCAAGCACGCCATAACGTGGCTCGTCAATCCAGGCTTCGTTACCTGGCAGTTCTTTCAAGAAGTCGAACAAACGTGTACCGTTTGCTTGGACAAGTGACGCGGCACCTGACCCAACGTTTTTAGGTATAAAAAAAGACCCACATCGCTGTGGATCTTTAGTGGTTCTCTATTACAAATCTGAAACTGTGAAACGTTCGCGGACGTGCTTTGGTGTTTCTATTTCATCCAAAATACCCACCGCCATATTACCTGCCGTCACGTGTGACTTACCATCTTCAGCCAACAACAAGTCATCCTTGGCTGTAGTCGCTTAAGCAACACGGACTTCAACTTACCAATCTCTGAGTTAACATTAATCGCAGGATTGTTCATGGTTCCCCTCCTTATGAACTTTAACAAACGCTTATGTAAGCGCTTCCTTTGCTACGAGTTTTATTATGTCACTCAGTAAAGCGTTCCAAAACGGCCCAATGGCCAAAGGTTTTTATCTGTTTAGATAATGACGAAAGCTTCACGGACCTTCTCATCAGTGTCCAAAGCTTCAACAGCTAGGTCATCGATATAAAGGGTTTCAACACCGTTCTCACGCAAAGTATTGGCAAAGAAGTCGTGTTCTTGTTGCGCGATCTCCAAGAATGGAATGTCGTCAAACAACAAACGTTCCATTGTGTCTGGTGTGATGTTTTCAACTTCAGCACCAGGATCCAACAAGAATGGATTTGCCGCATCACGACCAGCCAAATCGTGTAGTGAATCATTTTCAAAATCAAATTCATTACGACGAACCCCGGCATACAACTTGGTCACCAAGTCGCGCGTGTTAAACGTCTTCAAGTAATCGTTCAGTGCATCGTGAGTCGTACCGATACCGTAACCAGCTTCATCCAAGTATTGTTGGACGTCTCCACCTTCAATACGCGTGTTGTGGTTGCGGTCGCGCCAGATATCAACGTGACCAGCAAAGCGTGGGTGGTGCGTCATCACGAATTCCGTGAACAATGACTCTGGTTGACGAGCCTTAAACGTCATGTGGTTAATGGTCATACCATTTCCAATTGATGCTTGTGGGTCACGTGTGAAGTAGGCGTTTGGCAATGGAAATTGATCCTTATTAACCATCGTAAAGACCGTATCAAGGTGCATCATCGCGTGGTTGTGTGGAATTTCAACGGCAACGACAGTATCAAAGTGACTGTCTGGGTTAGCGAACAATTCCTTAGCCAACGCTTCGATTGACTTTGAAGACGTACGTTGTGAAACACCAATAGCAAGTACGTGGTCGTTAAGCACAAGTTAGTTCCATTGCTCACGAGGTGCGACAATCGCATCACCGCTTCCAGTCTCAATCAAGTCCAACTCAGAAAGTCCCAACACTTCCTTCAACGTTGCACCAAGGTCAGTGCGGTGAGCCAACTTTACCGTGCCATCTGGGCCTGGCGTCATGATAAAGATGTTCATCTTACCGCCCTCATCCATGATTCCTGGGAAGACCGGCTTTATTTGTCTGTTTTACAAATCTTCACGCCAGATTGGTTGAGACATGCAACGTGGACCACCACGACCGCGTGACAACTCACTTGAAATGACTTCGTGAACCAAAATGCCGTGGCGACGCAACAATTCGTTACTTACATAGTTACGGTTGTAGGTCACAACTTCTCCTGGTGCGATGGTCAATGTGTTTGAACCATGCGCGTTGATGTCTTTTCAAACAACAAAGCAATGTTCTTACCTTCCAAGTAACGGTGTGGAATGTGATTGTGTTGCAACTCCTTCAAGTGCAAACCGAAATCAACCAAATATTGAATTTCTGCTGAAGTAAAATCCTTTTCAGCCAAAAGTGAACGGCCTTGGAATACTGAGTTAATTGCCATGATTCTTCTTTTTCTTGGCACACCTGAGTACTTAGCCAATCCTTCAACATCAGATTGCTTGAAGCCACGGAACTCAATGGCATCAAACATACGTCCTAGGACAATCGCAGTGTCTTCAACAGACTCCTTCTTACCCAATTGGATGTCGTTTGAACCAAGGTATTCTGGGTGAGCACCTAGTTCGATAGCAGCCGTGGTGAAGGCTGAACGGGTAAACTCTTCAGGTGCAACAATGCGGATGTTAACACCCAACATTGCACCGGTAACCAACAATGAGTTCGCCATGTTGTTACGACCGTCACCAACAAAGGCCAACGTCAAACCGCGCAAGTGGCCAAAGTTTTCCTTGATTGTCATAAAGTCAGCGATCATTTGTGTTGGGTGCCATTGGTCAGTCAAACCGTTCCAAACGATGTCCATGTTGACTTGGTAAGGCGTCAACAACTTAACACGCGTCTCCCAATCAGACTCACCCATTGATACCCAAACGTCGGTGTAGATGACGTTAGCACCCTTAACACCTTCGTCGATATCAGCGGTAACCTTTAGCTCGGCACCAGTCTTAGCAGCAAATCCATTTGCCAAGTCAACAACTTCTTGCGTTGGGTGGTTGATTGAGTGCTTGCGGTTTTCAGCCTCGTCCCAGTGACGTGCGTACTTGCTACGGAATACTTCATCAGTAACTTCCATTTCAGTGATACCGTATTGTTCCTTGACGTCTTCACCGTACTTAGTGTTCGTATCGTGGAAGGCTGGCAAGCAGTGCATGAAGATCAATTCGTCATCAGGCGTACCAGTCTTGCGCATGTCCAGGTGTTGCACCCTGGGCCAAAGTCGCTGGCAAATCAAAGATTCCAGCACCGATTGCAGAACTAACGACTAGCGCTACTAAGGCAGGTAAAGCAATTCCTTTATCCTTAGTATCTGCCATAATTACTTACCGGCTTCTTCAAGCGCAGGTACATCTGGAATGAACAAGTTACCCAACGTTGCAGCCATGATGGCGCGTTGCGAAGGCAACGTTACCTAGCCAAGCTGATAACCAGTATCCCCAGCCAGAAATAAATCCAGCAAAATCACCAAACCCGGCACGCGCATAGTCAGAAACACCAGTTAGTTCAGGCTTCGTCAGCACCAAATGATTAAGACTCAATGCCAACATCAAGATACCAAATCCCGTAATTACCCAAGCAAGAATGGCCGAGAAAGCAATGACAACAAAGGCGAAGATCGGTACCAACTTGGTCACCGTCACAATTGTATTGATGGCTGCAGCCGACTCAATACCGTGTGTGACAAGTAACGTTAGTGCCCATGACACAATTGAGGCGACAATAATGGCGCTGACGCTGTTTCCAGATTTAAGTGGTGGAAAGAAGTAACCTAACGCTGACATCAGCATGGACTTCTTCTTGGCACGTGACGCCATCATCGTAGCGCCTTCAATTCCAACGAAGACCCACATCATGGCCATTACACAACCCTTCACTTGCGCAAAGATACCCGCACTCGTTGCGCTTGAAAAGACAAGTTGTCCTTGAACATTAGTGGTCATGTTTTGCCAGAAGTGTGCCGTGAAGACCCCCGCCTTCATACTCAGCAAAATTGAAATAATCAAGCCAACACTGATGAACGCACCACCCAAACGACCTGTCATGCTTTCAAACAGGTACAGTAGCGCTGGGTGTTGCATCCCACGCAATTGTTCTAGTGACAAATAACCATAAGGCAAAATCGAAACAACCATGTAGATAATCAGCAATGACACCAAGCCGATAATCGTGGCCTTTCCTGCATGTGAGTACGCAAAGTTGTACGCCTGATCAGTAAAGAGCAACGTGATAAGGAAAATTTGAATCAAAATTTGCGTCAACAACAATGAGTGTTGTGGGGCGCGGTACTTGTTTAACGTACCGAACCACTTTGGTAGCAAGCGTTGTTCTGCCATCAATGATGTTGCTTCAACTGGCAACATCGTCCATGACAACCAAGCTCTGTACAACACAAATCCCAAAACATAAAGAATTGTGCACAACCACAAGTACTGCAAACCTGAGAAGACAATCGCAGCGACTTCAAAGACAACTGTAATCAAACCTGGCAAGATAACGGACCACTTCTTTGACCCGATACCGAGCTTCAGTTCATAAGCTCCAACCAACACGTAGCAGACAACGATTGATGCGGTACACATGGGTCATCCGTCAAAATCGCATTTCCACCAAGTGCAACAACAATTCGCTTTGTCATATTACATTTCTCCAATCTCTTAAATCTTTAAGCTGCCCGTGGCTAAGGCAACAACTGCTGCTACTGCGAGCAACAAGACAATTCCCATCATCACGTACTCTGACTTGGTCACCTGCTTGCCGTCTTCCTTGCGTGCTCGGTACCTTGGGTCATCGCCCCAACAGTATCCAATGGCATGGCTGGGTTCTTTGCTGAGCTGCCATCCAATTGTTGCAAAACAAGGTTACCAACTTGAGGCCCGTTTCCGTGCGTCAAAACAAGTTGGACATCCCCCATTTCCAAAAAGTTAACCAAATACTTGGCCGTTTGTTGCAAGGCTGTTTGTTGGGCTTCTGCACTTGTCCAATCTGGGTGCTCATCACGAACAGTCTTTGCTTCTTCAGCTGTGTAGAATGGTCCAATTGGCTTAGCTGGTTGCTCAAAGGCGGCATCGTTTGCATCGACCACTGTACGGGTCAAAACAGTTGCGACCTTTTGATCCAATCCGCGACTAATAATCTCTTCATTCAAAGCATCCGCCAACCACAAGCCAATTTCCGTAAAGTCCTTATCAATAACCGCTTCAACACCTGTAATGTCATTGTCCTTGCGAACAACTGGGACACCACCACCGCCGGCTGCAATTAGCGTTACACCTTCTTGCGCAAGCGTTCGAATCGCGTCCGCCTCCATAATACTGATTGGCTTTGGAGATGGCACAACACGACGGTAGCCGCGACCAGCGTCCTCAACGATCAAGCTCATTGCTGCCTCAACCTTTGGCTTCATTGATCCAGCCGGGAATTGACCTTCATCAACCAACGCTTGCATCTCGGCAACCGTTGCTTGCTTGATATCTTCCTGAGTTGGCTTCTTGAAGTCCTTCGTGACGTATTGCACGGCCGTTAGAATGACTAACTCATCAGCATCGACCAATTCGGCCAACTTAGCTGCTTCCCCTTTTGTTCATTATGAAAACTCTTCTTTTAATAAGTATACGCTTTCACAAATGAAAAACAGACGGACTCCTTTATACGGAAACCGTCTGTTTCGTTGGGATTACGCGGTAATTACCGTACCATCCCCATTTTCAAGATATGCTGCAATATTATCCAATGATGTAATGACTGCATTACGACCAGTGGCAGTAACTATCGCCGATATTTATCTAAATCAAACGCTAAATTATATTCCGGCATGGTCGCTGTCTCCCCTTTAACAACAACCGCCACATACTGTTTCGCTAAATCAACACCATGAATATTAGCTTCTCCGACAAACTCGCGACTGACCGGCGTATCGTAGTCAGAAATATACAGCCATTCCGTCATAAATTTCTGTAGCATGCTAGGCGTCTTGGCGATATTAATCAGATAGGCAAACTTGTTATACCGCAATACCCGATTAATATCATCAGTCAGTAAATTGATATATAAGGCTTCCTTAACACTAGCCGAAATATCAAAGTGCGCTGTGCCAATACCGATGCTAAAAGAATCGGCTAAAGCGCTTGTAAAGCTCGGGACACACTCGTCCGTCATGATATAGACCAAATCCACTCCCACCTTGGGATCCAATCCTGTTGTTGCCATTACTTTATTCAAACGATAACGCACCGTTTTAGGGTGCACGTGCAGTTGCGCCGCCGTTTCCGTAATGGCACCATTATTGGCATAAATCCATAAAGTCAGCTGCGCCTCTTCATCCAACCTGCTAAAGTACGCAACAATATTTTTGTCTGCCGACTTAAATCTCCTGATTAAAAAAGTTTGTCCGAGTACTTAGTTTACCAAAAATCAGTGAACCCGGCATCTTTTTTGCATCAGTTCCGATTAATGGGCTTGCTTATCGCGTGGTAACATGCGGTCAGAGATACTCTGTAACTCACCGACTAGAATGTCGTAGTCCTGTGTTTTTCCCTGAATGTAACTGACGATAAGGGGCTCCGTCGTCGTTGCAAACGATCCGATACCCAATGTATCGCCAAAATCTGTGATAAATCCAATCAGGAATCCCGGGACAAACTTACGGAATGGATTAATCTTGTTTCGGCGCATTGATACGGTATACAAAATCGCCATACCGATTAACGCAATGATTAATATCGCCTGCAAGGCCCGTAATACTAGTTGTTCTGTCATACGCCAATTAGCCGTGATACGTGTTCCGAATGCAGCTCCAGTGATGGCTGCTAAGGTCATTGGCACCAAAGTTGTGACTTCAATTTTAACTGCTGACAGGAAGAACAATGCCTCAACGAATACCGGAATGGCGTGCGCTGCGTTCATCGTTCCTGGTAGCTTACGGTCGTCATCCAACCACTTCGTTCCTTTGAACAAACGCGTGTAGTTACCCAATCCAATAGTCATCAACACACCCAAGGTGAAGTTCACGACCAAACCTAGCACTAACAACCAGCCGTGCAAACCGTGAACGGCCATTGAATCAGCATGACCTGGGTTTGCAATGAGCTTAATCAACATCGCGATGGCTGCCAATGCCAAACCAATCGACAACCCGCGTTGCATTTTACGTACCCTGCCGGTCACCACCGTTGCGGCAACAATAACACCCAGCACACCACCGACGATAATTCCGGTAAAGCCTCGCCACTCAATACGACCCGTGCGTACGAAGCCGATGGCCGACGTCATCATAATCATCGCCGCATCCATCATCATCACTGGGAAAGCAACCAATGGGTTAACCCCAACCAATGAGAAGAAAATCAACTCATATGCCTTTCATTTGCCCTAAGCATCTTTAATATTTAAAAAGCAGTGTGTTGATTATATTTCGTCAACACACTGCTTAAAGAATTAGTTATCTGTATTAATAATATCAGCCGGTTCTGGCTTGCGTGAATCGCGGTACAAATTGAACGCTGTGTACGCTGCCAACGCTACGATAAAGTAGCTTAGCACCGTGATATTAAGTAGCGAATCATAGCTGAACCGTCTGAATTAACAGTTACGTGTTCATACATTTGTTTAATCTCATAGTCGTCATCAGCCGATGCCACTTGTGTCCCAACGAGCATCGCGATGACCACCGCTAAAAGAAGTTTCAGTATTTTTATCATCTTATCCCCATTTCAGGTTACATATTCCCCGTCATCTACTCTCTTTATTTGCACAGGATAATGCACCCGAAATTGTGTGACATCCCCATCACGCTTTTGCTCCAGGCCGTATCGGCTTCCCGCGCTAAAGCTGCCGACCGACTGACCATTAACCGTTGCCGTTGGCGACCCAATCAACTTAACATCTTGATCCGTTTCCTGACTAACGTAAACACCGTTCATGTCATCATCAAAATCGTAAATCAAATATGCACTCTTCGAATGCGTCCACGCCTGCAAGGTTTGGTAAGTCATTTTCGGTAGCTGAATCACAATTTTTGTGTGCTGCAAATCCGTTTGCCAATTCGCACCGATGATTTTCCAATTAATTTCACCAACATCTTGATAACGCTTAGCGACGTTCGCTAGTTGGTATGTCCACGTGACTTGATACGTATGGTCAGCCTATTTTGCTGTCTTTTCAGCTCGTTCAGCAATGGCTCGTTCTTGATCCAGAATAGCCGCTCGTCGATTGCCCGTTCGTTGGGTTGCTGTCGATAATGCTGCTTGGTCAAACATTGTATGCACTTCAACCGGCTGATCAGGGTTCACCCGTGCCTTTTCATAAGTTAGCGTCCCCGCTTGTTTATCCACCACAAATTTTGCAACTGCCGCGCCACTATCACGCAGCTGCCAACCAACAACCGCTGGCGGTAAATCAGATGGCAATTCATAATTATGTGGCGTCTCAATAATATGCTTATTTTGCACACGGATACGACGCCACAGCACAATTAGGCGAATCAATAAACCAAACGGTAAAATAGCAAGCCACGTGACATAGCCTTGCATCGCTTTATCTCTCGTTTGAATGCTTTTCCCAATCTCAACTTGTTCGCCAAACAAAATCGTTAATAACGTCTCTTCAAAATCGTTAAATGCTGTCGTGCGATCCAGTTGAATCCGATAATTTGTCTTACGCCATTTCTTTGTCGGTTCTTCCGAAACAATCAAAACTCGCTTCGCTAACAAATCCATCAAAGTGGCACTAAACAACGTTGCCACCCAGACGGCGCCGTTAATTACCACGACAGCCACTGCGGCAACAATAGTCCAAACTTGCCATTGCGTTAATTGCGACACTGCATCATGGTCAATCAAATTGACTGGCTTGGCAGCTCGTCGGACTTGATCCTCGAAACGATCAATTTTATCGGTGTAACGTTTTGCAAAAGCACTCTCACCGTCTTGCATCGTCTAAGGTACTTGCTTCACCTCGAATTGACCAACATCCCGCAACATGCGTCCAAAGCCAAACCAGGCTTCCGCTATTGGCCATCCTTCAACTGTGTATATTTGTCTAATTTTCACCGCCATCGCAAATGCCACCACGGCAATCAGAACGGATAGACCAACACTAACCCCGATAAACCATCCTGCAATGTGCGCTGAACTCAGAGTGTCAGACCCGCTACTTGCAACACCGAAGGCTGAGACACTCGACGGGCTGAACATTGTATAGGCCACATAGATTGGCACAAGGTTTGACATATCATCTACCGGTTCGAGCTGGGCTTGGCGCAAGGCATCCGCAACTTTGTCGGCCACACCAAGTACAACAGCGTAAGCCAAGTAACGCTCCCATAACATCACGTGATTCGAGCTTCGGAATTGGTTAGTTCACAACGACCACTAACTCTCTGACTGTCCACCAATTATCTACTGAAACCGCTCATGCGATACTGGTAGTATAACACGAAATTATACCGATAAAAAGGTACGATTCTAGAACGCGCCACCACCAGATCCACCGCCGAATCCACCCGATGAACCGCCAGCACCCCAACTGCCACTTTCTGCCATGAATCCTGTCTCCTTTAGATTATTACATCTTATTGATTCTTTGGTTGGGTACAAAAAAGCGCCCCAACCAGCTATAACACTGATTAGGGCGCTGTTAAACGCGGTACCACCTAATTTGCCACGGTATGCCGTGACCACTCATCTTCCCAGTAACGTTGGGGCGACGCACATGAGGTTTATGCGGGTGTGGATCACTGGCTTTTGACCAGCCAATTGGAATCGCTTCAAAATCATAAATGGAATCAAGTGACCGATGTGCATTGAGTCACCAGTTGGGTCGATACCAACGTATACCCCAATTTGCTCCTTAGCCATTTGGTCACGCAAACCAGCTTCGTCAGTAGTTTGGTTGATGGCACCACGCCATTCAAGTTCTTGCAAAATATGACGCAACATGTCTAGCAATGACAACTTTCCCAACCAGTCAAAGTTGTTAACAATCGTGAAGCCATCTTCACCGAACAACTTGACCATTTGGGCGCGAATCTTTTCAACGTTAGCGGCCACATCTTCTTGTGACAACAACTTACGCTCTGACTTCTTACCTGATGGATCACCGATTGAACCAGTGGCACCACCCACAAGGATACCACCCGTGATGTTTCCCCATTGGTCTGATCCACCAACTTGCAAACGCACGTTTTCGCGCTTCCACAACTCGTGGAAGTCGATTGATTGCAAGATTTGGTACGTGAACTCAGTAAATGAGATTCCCGCTTCCAAACGTGATGCAACGACGTCCTTAGCCAACATCGTGTTGATTGAGAACAACTTACCGTACTGCTTCAACATCTTCTCAACGTCTGAGTCAGCTGTGTTCAACCAGAATTGGTAGAATTCGAATGGCGTCGTCTTTTCAGGGTCAAGCCAAACAGCTCCCCCTTCAGTCTTACCAAACTTCGTACCATCAGCCTTCAACAACAAAGGCACCGTCAAACCAAAGGCTGGTGCTTCACCACCTTCAAGCTTGTGGATCAAATTATCGGTCGTCAATTCTGACACGTCAGCGTTTCCGAACAAGACCTTCGTCATCGTCTCAGCCGTCTTAACAGCATCAGCACCGTGAACGAACGTTGTAACTTCTTGAGCCAAACGACGTTGTGCGTTACGGGCAGCTGCGTTTTCTTGCAAGTCAGCGACTAGCCCAGCAATTTCGTCTTGTGACAAGAACGTGAAGTGGTACTTTGCAGCTGGGTTAACAACTGCTTCTTCGTCAGTAATTTGCTCACCGTTGATACGGATAGCCCCGTCCTTAACAGACTTACGTGCTGCCGTCTTTGACTTTTCCAAGCCAGCTGCAACAACCAAGTCCAACAAGCCGATTTCAGCGTTGTCGATTTCGAACGTTGGCACGTTTCCAGCCAAGATTGCGACTTGGAACAACCACAAACACCCGCTACGCCTGATGTTGCTCCTGAGCAACCAACCACGCGCAGCGAGCGTCATCAATAGTCAAAAGGGCACTGCAAAAATATGCAGTGCCCTTTACTTATTTATATAGTAGTTAGTTCATTAGCGAACAACCGCAACGGCCCACTTCTTCTTACCGCGCTTTACAATGACATACTTACCATTGGAACGGTATCAGCGGAATTGTTGAACCGAACATACACGTTTATTCTATTGTTTGCGGCCCCAGCCGTTGTGTTGGCCCTAGATTGGTTAATCACAATCTTCCGTCCGCAACACAAGCTACTATATGAAAAGATTAGTGGCGTTGGTTCAGAGGCTATCGTTAAGCAAACGACGATGGCTGACGCGCCAATTATGCAGGCAACTGACCTTGTGTCATACCTCATCGTTTGGGGTATTGTCCCATTCTTAATTGGCGCAACACCTGGTCAGTTAGTCGTCCGTACCCGTTATGACGTGGCTAAATCACAGCGTTGGCGCATTTTCCTTCGAAACGCTATGATGGTTGGCTTTACGATTTACTTCTTCCCATTCTGGTTGCAACTAATTGGTTCCACTACCATGGGGGGCGTTATCGGTTGGATTTTCGCCCCACTACTTGGGTTGATTTTCCCATCTCGTGATCGCATGGATGAACGTGCACGTAGCCTCGGCCACCGTGTCACGCTGGTACGTCGTTTACTATCATTTGGGGTGGATTTCGTTATCGCATCAATTATCGGCTTCATTCTGAATCAAATTGTGCCAAGTCAAACGACGCAGGCAGCCTTTAACGTGTTGCTAACCGTACCATTCGGTATGTATTTGCACTTTTACTTTAAGCGCGGTTTCTTCACAACGTTAATTCTAACGATGATGCTAACGGCGTTTTACGAAACGACGCAATATACCGCGTTGTATCACATCTACTGTCGTCCATACCGTCTGTTCGACGTTGACGACCTCATTTTGAAAAGTTTTGTATTTTACTTTACTACGGCCTATTTCATGGTTATTTTGCCGTTACCAACGGAAGCAACCTTGGAGCATTTGCAGGCGATTCATGCACAGACGATGAACCTGGATCCGCTCCAAGTTGTCCGCACCTTCTTTAACGACAACCCCTACTTCCACGGTGGCGGGTTGAAGGCCGGCTTGTTGGACCCATCATTATGAAATTTAGTGGTCTAGACTGTATACTCTAAGTATGACAGAAAAGCGGAGGAAAGTGTTGTGGGAGGCTTTGGCGTACCTATCAAAGACGCAATTATTGCGTTTCCAATCATACTAATTGTTTTATTCGTACCATTTTTATTTTTGCAATATCGTCGCTTCGGATCCGTGACTTTTTGGCACACGGTGATGACGTTCTCGTCAAAACTGGTACTTCTACTTCAGCTTCGTGGAAGACATCAACGTCTCCAAATTCGTCAAATACAACGGCCTTCATCGTAGTCATATCCTAAGTCCTTCTTTCGCTTCAAAAAATCTCAAATAAAAATCTATCAATATTTATGCAACTTATTTTACACTTACGAAAAGTAAATGCAACAGAAAATGCCAACATTACGTGATCGTGTGGTACAGCAACAACGCGCTCACCAACCGTGAACTCAGTTACGTCAGCGGCAACTGCTTCAACAACACCGGCAATCGTTGATCCACCGATCATGTTTTCCTTAGCAGGCACACCAAAGGCACCGGCACGGAACTTAACATCGTATGGGTCCATTGCGATAGCAGCTTGCTTGATCAAGATGCTACCCGTTTGCAAAGCAGCGTAACCAACAGCACCGGCACCACCGTGGATCAAGATTGACTCACCTTCTTGCAAGTTCAATGCATCAACAACGGCTTGGTAACCAGTTTGACCACCCAAGGCCAAAGCGGCTGCATCTTCAAATGAAACTGAATCTGGCAAGTGACCAGCAGTGTCAGCATCAACAACAGCGTACTCTGCGTATCAAACTTGCATTGAACCCAAAGCGTTGTTACCACCGATGATTTCAACAACAGTATCAACTGATGACTCTGGGATTACGTCAGTAAACTTTTGCGTCGTGAAGTCGATCGTCTCGATGTCTGCGTTCAACTCGTGTAGGTAGTCGATGTCAGTAGGCAATGACGTCGTGTAGATCTTTGATGCACCACGGTACAAAGCATAGTTTTCCAAGTTAAATGGCTTTACTTCGGCAACAGCAACCTTGTAGTCACCGTTTCCCAAGTGCTCCATCAACTTCGTCAAAACTTCAGTCGTTGATTGCATCACGTAGTAGTCACCCTTGATGTTCTTGGCATCGCGAGCAGCCTTAACGTCGTCACCCAAAGGAACAGTAGACACAATGCGTCCGCCTTCCTTCTCACGAGTGGTTCCTTATACATTGTATTTTCCTCTTTTGTTTAATTTCATGACCACTATAAACTAAAATCCGCACGACCGGTGGAAAAAGGTCGTGCGGATTTTCTGATGTGCGTTTAATTGTAGTTGGTCAAATTAGAAAGTCAAAACAACCTTACCGCGAACGGCTTGTGACTCAACAATCTTGTGACCTTCCTTCAGACACCCTTACGCTTATTATTCTTAATAACACGCATGCGGTCATCGCGAGCTGCCCAGTGGTTAATTTCTGACATCGTGTCATCTGATGACGCATCATCCAAAATCACAATATCCATGTTCTTATAAGTTTGCTTATTTACGGTTTTTAAGCTGTGGCCAATGTATCCCTCAAGATTGTGACTCAACACAGCAACCGGGAACTTAACCTCGTGAGCCTTCTTCGGCGCACCACTAGCACCCCAGCTAAAGCCGACGCTCGCGATGCTGACATCAGGCTTTTCTTCCAAGGCACCGACCAACGTTTCGACAAATGATGGCGCCAATTGGTCATCCCCATCCACAAAGATAAAGTACTTACCACGAATTTGGTTGAGTGCTTGATTACGAACAGCTGCCGAGTACTCTGACATTGCCTTTGACGCAACTACTTGGGCAATCCACAAGTGGTCTTCGGCCAATTCAAGCGTTTCATCGAAGCGGACCTTACTATCCAACAAATCTGCTGAACGATAAATCTTGTTCCAAACCATCCCTGAAATGACGTGACCACGGTGCGTCACGCCTTCAAACATACCAGCGCGATCAATCTTTCTCCGTTCTTTAAGGAGAAGCATAACAAAAACGCTGACCAATGAAAAGTGGCCAGCGTTTTCTCATTAAATGATGTCATCACCGATGCGGGCGATTTGTTGATCGATTTCACGCTCACGTTCACGCAAAGCATGTGATGCAGTGTGAATGATACTCGTTGAACGAGACACCTTGTTATAAAGAACGTCCGTCGCAAACAGCACGATCGGCATCAACCCAGTTTGCCCCACCGTCAGTAACGGCATCCTTGAATTGTTGTACAAACGGCTTGATTGCCTTGCAGTCTCCACACCAGTCCGCTTGCAAAAACATCACTTGCTTCCCTGGTTGCTTAATAACTGATTCAATTGTTGCATCATCATTTGCTGTTGGTTCATAAAATTGCATGTTTCTTTCCACACTAAAAATTAGAATGTCAACAACTAATATGAGAGTTCTTTCATATTAGCCAACATATTCATTAATCCAATTTTGAACGTCCTTTGGATTCAAACGTTCCCCGTTACCAACGTGGGCAACTTGTTGACCGTCTTCAAACAAGACAAATGCTGGGATCCCCATCAAACCTTGTTCTTGTGCGATTGCCAAATTAGCATGCCGCACTTAAGCGGATAAACCAGGGAAGATAACGGTTCCTACCGTGACATCAGCTTGCACCGACGTCATTTCTCCGAGCTCATCTTCATGCCTTGAACGAAACGATTTCACATCAACCAATCGCTTTCTGGGTTCATCCGTAACACTACTCTTCTCATCACCGAATTCATGTCTTAACTTATGTGCTTTATCATACGGTATCTGCTTCTGCGCGTGTAATCTCAATTGCCATAATCTATATACCTCGTTTATTAAATACTCTCTATTTTCGTCATGAATGCGGTGCCTAAAAAGAAAAAGCCGCCCCTAGCCAGAATAATCTCTAGCTAGGGACGACTTTAATCGTGTTACCACCCTAATTTATGTACTTGTCACCAAATACACCTCTACAGTTGGGCTTACCCAAGAAAGGTCCAAGAATCAACTCATCAACCTTTTCATCATACAAGTAGAAACCAGCCCAGTTAACTTGCTTCAAGTTTTCAAACAAAATCGCTGAGGCGTTCGCCAAGTTTGCAAGTGGGAACTTTTCTGATTCTTCACCCTTAATCCACTCAATCAACAACTTTGAAATCAATGGTGTCTTCAACAAAAAAGCTGTTGAATCGATATCCAAGACACCCAAACGCTTACCATCAGCGGTCGTCAAAGGCACCACGATTTCAGCGTTTGATGCTGGGTCGCACGCGATGTGACCGTCAAAGACGTGCACGTCAGCAACCGTGATTGTTTCTTGCTTCTCAAATGACTCACCAACCACACCTGAACCAGGCTTAATGCGGACAACCGCTAGCGGCCAAACCGGCTGGCCCAGCACCAATAATTGCCACGTCATAGTGTAATGTCTCTGCCATGTCTTACTCCTCGTTAACTTTAATTTTGTAACTCTATTCTATCAGGATTGTCTAGTGACTTCTGATTAGATGTATTGCAACAAAGTCTTAACGAAGTGCTCAAGCTCAGCCTTTTCCTTAGCACCGAAACGGTTGACGGCCCATCAAATCTTCCCAGTTAATATCAACCTTACCGTCAACACCATCCCCACGTAGGAAGTCTACGTGTTCCTTGGCTTCAACAGCGGCCAACAAAATCTTCTTAGGATCGCAACCATAATTTGGGCATGTGCCACCCCATAGGTACTTTTCAATCAAAACGACTGACTTACCTGCAGCCTTCACATCTTCCGACCCTGGAATTTCCAATTCAGCTGGTCGTTGGCCAACCGTCAAAATCCAGTCAGTTGCTTGCACTTCAACATCTTCATCGCCGTGCACAATCACTGTATCTTCATTAATAAAGTGGGCAGCCCCGTAAATGTGACCGATGCCGTTAGCATCCAATGAATGAACCGTCTTGTCCGGAATTGCTTCTGTGAAGCGCATCTGATCAAATAGCGTATCAACAAACGCCTCGTCAAATTCTGACAACAACTCACTACCACGAACAACCAAGTGAACTTGTGCCCCTGCAGCAGCTGCGATTGATGCGAACTCAACAGCGATGTAACCACCACCGATAATCACAATATCTTCAGGCATCTCAGCCAAGCTCAAGAATTGCTCAGAATTGATTGTGTATTCAGCACCGTGGATATCGTCTTCGACACCGGCATTTTCCAATTGAAGCGTGTCATTGTTTCCAACACGACCAACCGCGCGGACAACCACACCAGCTGGAATTGTGCTACCAAAGCTCAACGTTGCTGAGTAACCGTCATCCGTCTTTGACACTTCCGTCACTTCAGTGTTGAAGTAAATGCGAATACCGCGGTCATCCAATTAAGCCAACTTAGGCGTACCGTAAACCACAACCGGCACCGCTGGGTATTCGATTGGTTGGTCATGACCTAGGATAACTGATGCTGCATAACGTGCCTCGTAGTAACCAACCGTCGTGATACGTGGCTTGCTGGTGTTGGCCACGTCACCCGCTGCATAAATGTGTGGGTTTGACGTACGCAAGAATTCATCAACGTTAAGTTCAGTGAAGTAGTTAATCAACTCATCGGCATGCGCACTCAAGACCGTTGCCCCAACCAACTTCTTGTCGGCATCCAAGACAACCTTGGCACGGGCAGCTGGCTCACCGGTACGGTAATACGTAAACCAGTTCGTCATGTCGATATCACGCACTGAGTAACCGTTTTCCTCGGCATATTGCGTTGGCACACCAACTGGACGGTTGTGGTTAGCCGTGACTGCAAGACAGTCCTGTCACACACCAGCGCACCTGTACAACAACAATAAATAAAACGGCCAGGAAATAAATTCCTGGCCGTTATTTGTTTAGAAGAAATATTCCAAATCTGATGCTGGCGTTGGGTACGCGTACAAGCGATCACGGATTGCTTGATAGCCATCCTTGTTATTAATTGGCATGGTGCCGAGGAAGCTTTGACGGTGCAATCGTCTGGAACCAAAAAGGAAGATAGTAGTGCAATGTTGGAGAAAGCTTTGCAAACCGCCGCTACGGCTGCCAAAGTGAATCCAGATTCAGTTTCCGCAACGAACGAAGTCTACAACCCAACTGATCGAACGGTCGAAGTAACGTTTGAAGATGGCGAATTAACGCACCCAACTTTTTGCGGGTATAGTTAAGCATATTAAGTATTAAAAATTCTAGGAGAAAGTTGCATGCGTCCTATCGAGCCTCACAAACGAACGAACCGGTTACCTGCCGTAGTTATCTTTTGCCTCATCTTAATGACGGGAGCAATTATCACGGCGGCTTATTTTCTAGGGCACTCAAACGGCTATCAACGCGGTGTGTTGAAATCTCAAAACACTATCGGTAGTCCGTCTCTTGGGAAACGGGTAGGAACTCGCTGGCCATTCTCCAGCAATTATACCGATAGCGATTACGTTCTCATTTGTTTCATCAAATATACCAAAAGTACGCGAATTTGCAAGCGTTTTTCAGAAAATCGCTACTCAAAGTTCGTGTTTACATGTCATTTCTGGCATGATTCCAGACGTGCTGCAAACCCAAAACAGCTTCTTGCAGCTTCGACGTCTTTGATTTCGTTGTAACCCCAACTTCCGTAACGGCTTCCATGATAAACAAACCCCTCCATCTCTTCTGTGTAACCACTACCCCAACTCGGTGATTCGATAGAACTAAAAAGCACCCATTCACACGCTAAAAAGCATGCAGAATGGGGGCATTATGCGTCACTGACTGAATAGCTGATCCCAATACAACTGGCATCGCAATACCGGTGAGGCGTGTGCTCTTAAGTTGTAGCAGCGTTCCGATACCCGTCATGAAAATATCAGCTGAAATCAGATACGCCATTTGCTGTGGCGAGAAATGTAAAGCCGTTCCAATCAACAATGGCACCAAAATACCACCTGAATACATCGCTCCACCACCACCCAGGTTTTGAATGCCAACCGGAATCAACGCGAACCCAATAACTGTAATCAGTGATCCAGTCACAACTGGTGGGAAGTATTCACGCAAACGCGCAAATAAGCCGGCAATCAAGAACACAAAAAGCCCTGCTGAAATCGTTGCACCGTACATGGCACCAATGCCCAACGTATTACCGATATTAATCAATAACCAAGATGCTTGTGCAACCGGCGCCAACGAAACCATACCGAGCAGACCCGCAAACATTGTTCCTAGAATAATCCCAAGCAAAATCGAAATTGCTTTCGTAAAGCCCTTCGCTAGCAAGCTGACCAAAATAATGACAGCCATGGTAAACACACCAACTGACAAATTAGCTGCGCTTCCAAATGACTTTGCTGCGACATATAACATCACGGCCAAACCTTCAGCACGATATCCCTTTGCCATATCATTATTCGTTAACTTGCGACCTGTTAGGTCAGCCAAGGCGAAGTACACACCAGTCGATTCAATCATCGACGTCAATGCAATTATAATCATTGTGACAATGGCCGATGAGTGGAAAGTTGGCGTTCCCAAGAAAAATGGCGTTGGCAAATGGCCGAACAAAATCACCATTGCACCGCCCAACACTGAGGTTGGGATAATCGTTGCTAAAGCACCAAACTTTGGCAATAACCCAATCAACAACAGAATCCCAGCAGCGTAGTAAATTGGCGCCTTCGATTTCACACCAGACAAGCGCACAACCCCGACATTTTGTGAGAATGTTGAGTATGGGAACGTGTTGAACAACCCTGAGAACACCGCTAATACTGACGTTACAACCACTGCATTTTCGATAACCAATCGAACCAACTCTGGCAAGTGTTGGAAAATTTGTGGGTAAACCGTTACCCCGATACCAGCCCCAATTGAGAAGGCGGCAATCATCAAATTACGCTCCTTGGCAAAGTCCACTTTGCGCAAAATTGTCGTTCCTTGTACACCAATCGTATACCTTAGCATCTGCAAACAAACGAGCGAATTCATCCCCCATCGCCTTCATCAAAGCCGGATCAACCTGGTGATTTAAGAAGTTATCAACCTTCAACACTTCCGTTCCAATCACGCGTCCGTCTTGCTTAATTCGTTCCTCTAGCAACTTCATTATTCATCCCCTGTTTCTTTTTCACGTCCTGGCAAAACAATGTTTACCTGGTTGAATGAAGCGCTTATCAACAATAACGTGGTTTGTTTCTTGCTTGGTGAATGAGTAGACATCCGCCGTGTAGTGGTCCTCAGACAACGTGAGTGACTTCTTCTTACGCGCAAACACCATTGGCACGTTCAAGGCCAATGCCGCAAAGACAGCTGGCGCAATCCCTGAAGACTCAACTGTCAGCACCTTATCCTCTTCAAAGGCAGCAATGCGGGCCAATGATTCAACGCGTACATCACGTTCGTCCAACAAAGCACGTCCCTTTTGGAACGTCTTTTCAATCACGATGCCGACCCCGACAACTTCAGCACCAGCCGCTTCAGCAATTTGCATCATTCCCTCAACCGCTTGACCGTTTGCCAAGAAATCATCAATCAACAACAAACGTTCTCAGCAGCAGACTTATCAGCAATACGCATTACCCCCAAGGCAACGTCAGGAACAATTAGTCCTGAGCCACCCAAATCAATTTTTGCCATTGATACTCACCTCCATGTGTATGCCCCCAGTCTACTCTTCTTCTTTAAAAAAGACCATGAACATCTGGTGAATATTCATCTCGAATTAATCCGCGAAGATAACTTCTCCATCCAGCCGTCACCTGAAATTTGACCATCTTCAAGGATGATGCCACCCTTTGATTGCAAGAAGATGTCCTCACGGTTTACACCGGCATCCTTCAACGCTTGCCCCAAAACAACTGAACTCTTACCTGCGGCGTAAATGTCAGCTGTGTCGAAGAAGTTCACATCCTTTTCCAAAGCCTTCTCAACCAAAGCTTGTGCTATCATGTTTGATGTTCCGAAGTGCTTAACCTTACCAGCTGCTTGCAACTCATCAAAAGCTTCAGCAACTTGCTCAGGGTCCATCAACGTATCTGGACGGTGCAACAAGAAGACATCCAAGTAATCCGTTTGAAGACGCTTCAATTCTTCGTCAACGGCTGAGATCAAGTGTGACTTTGAGAAGTCATAACGAGGTCCCAGTGACCATGCTTGAATTGTCATGTTCTTCAAGCGTGAGTAAGCCAAGATACCACCGTCGTGGTCAAATGAACGCTCATCTGACATGTTCACGTGAATGTCTGAGTCGATCATTCCCGTGTGCATGATACCGAATTGCAATTGGTTGGCAACCAACTTTTGCTTCAATGAAGCTTGGACCAACTCAACTTGCCATGGGCTCATCATCTCGTCCAAACGGTTCACGTTCATTGAACCCAAAATAACTTGCATCTTAGCTGGGTGGTGCAAAATGAAAGCCACGGCAATCGTGTTCTTCGTTACACCATACTTGTCAGCCAATTCTTGCAACTTTGCGTTCAATACTGGGAACTTATCGTTGTCGATAAATGGTCCCTCAAAGAAGCCGTATTGGAATACTGTGATGCTAGTATTCTAATTATCATTCAAAGTCCGTTGCATTTGCAGTGGGCTTTTTTATTTTGGTAACATAAAAAAGCAACAATGAATCAGTTGATTCATTGTTGCTCTATGCTCTGCTTTTTATGGCAAATCGTTTCCGGCTGCAAAGTAGATGTCGTACCATTCTTGGTTCGTCAACGTTACCTTGTCCCCGCTTGCCGCAACTGCTCACTTGTCAGCGCCAATCATCTTGGCCTTGCAAGTCATCGGTGCCGCTGCTGGTAACATGATTTGTGTTCACAATATCGTCGCTGCCAGTGCCGTTGTTGGTTTGGCTGGTAAGGAAGGCGCAATCTTGCGTAAGACAGCCATCCCGGCCGTCGTTTACGGTCTATTGATCGGAATCGCCGGTCTTATGGTGCAAGTCTTCTCTAACTCAGGAATGAACAGCATCGACATGCCATCAATGCCAACTTACATCGCCAAGACTGTGTCTGAACACATGGCTGGCGTTTGGGTATTCGTTGCCCCATTCTTGGGTGAACTTGGTGCCTTCATTACTGGAAGTGCCACAGTTTCAACATTGACGTTCTCGCCTATCCAAGCCGACTTGGGTTGGGTAAACATTCTTGGTATCAAGGGTATCAGCTCAGATTGGCCAGTTTTGTATTCACCAGGATTCATCCTAACGTTAGCTGCTTTAATCGCATTAATTGTCCAAGCCCGTACAATTAAGCCATTCTTGCCAGCTGCAAAGACTGTGTCTGCCTCAATGGTCAGCACAGGAATCACCTTGATGGTGACGTTGAAGACAGCATTCACGAACCCTTGGAAGGGTGCGAACTTCGCTGGCGATGGTGTCCAAAACGACGAAGAAGTTAATCAACACGCATCAGGAAATATGTCATTGTTGACAGCCTGGTCACCTTACCTCATCGTTGTGGTGCTCTTGTTGCTCTCACGAACGATTGTCTGGTTGAAGGATTTCATGAACCACGCCATTGATTCATTCTTCAATCGTGGCAAAAAATCAGCCCGTGACTGGTTGGAGATGACACCGTGGGCTTTGTTCATCGGTATCGCCTACAACGGTTTCGCTTGGGTGTATGCACACCTCATCGGCTATGAATTCGTATCAATTTTGACACCGCTAACGTTGCTAATTATTGCGGTTATCACACTTAAGACGCGTTTCTTGTTACCATCCGCCGTAACGTTGGCCTTGGTCGCTGATTCAACTTCAGCCGCTTATGGTGCTGTGGGAACACCACTAACGGTTGGGTTGAGTAACGTGGCGCCATCAAACGCGACTGATTTCATGAATGAAATTGCACGTTCAATGACCACGATTGATTTGTTCGGTGGAACGTTCATGCCACTTATGTTGGTTATTCTGTTAGTCCTGGTCTTGCACATATTGCGTCACACCGGTGCTATTACACGTATCAACGCTGGTTTCGAATCACTGTCAGCTGACATGCGTATTCTGGCCGTTTTGATTGCCTACCTATTCGGTGGTTTGATCGAAGGTGTTTCTGGATTTGGAACACCAGCTATGGTTACGGCGCCATTGTTGATCGCTTTAGGCTTCACACCAATGTTTTTGGCAGTTGTTCTGCCATTGATTTTGTTGGCGGTTTTCAATATGCCAGCTATGAAAGGAATGGCTATCAGTGCCGCGGTCGTTTCACTGGCCGGATGGTTCTTCTGGCACATTCCAACTAACGTCATGTTGGCATCAATTTTGCAAGGGATTCACAAAACATTTCCAATTCTATGGATTTTGTTTGGGGCATTGGACAACCCACATTAACCAAACGTTCTCTCAATGAGAAGATACTAACATTTATACTAAATTTATGCCTTATTTAAATCCTGACAAGTCATTAAATATCGTATAAAAATCGGACAGCTATCCAATTAAGTTGTGATTTACTGTACAATTAAGAGGACTGAAAAAACGAGTTTTCTTGGGGGTTACATGCTATTTATTGCAGACAATGCTATCGGGAACCCCTGTGAGAATCTCGATATCAACCACTAATTGCTCGACCGTTGTCGTCACCAAATAACGTGACAAATCTAAATCTGTCATAATTTGTGTAATTGGCGCTTCCCCGTTCTCCTTAAGGTAGCGAAACATCTTCAACTTATTACGGTCTTGCTTTTCATGCATCCATTTCATTTTACTCACGGCCGCACGTTCCTTGTACATCTTTGGTACTGAAACATCAACCTTAAATGCAAAATCTTCCCAAGATGTAATGCGTTCATGGAACAGGTCATTAATCATCTGCCCACGAATTGAAATTTGCAGGTAGTGCAATCCCAACGCTTCCCAATCCAACAATTGAATTGGTAGCTTGAAAATGACATCTGATCCATCTTCAATATATGGACATTCCGGCTCAATCAACTGCTTAATCGATTCACGAGATTGTTCACTTACTTCTTCAGGGAACGGCGATTCACGCCGACCATTGTAATAAGACAATAGTTGCAACTTAAACAAACGAATATGCGCTTCGTTCCCAACCAATTGATAATCCTTAGAAATTTCAATTCCTTCACGAGCAAGTTCTTCAATAACCTGTTCTTCCGTAATGTCCGGCAATTTACGTAACTCTGCGCTCAAAGCAAAAATAATACGTTGGCTACTTGATGAGAGTTGCTCAGTTGGCTTCAAAAAGCGATCCGCCAAGGCTGCATCCACATAGTGACGCCCTTTTAGTCGTAACCACCAAATCGCATACAAATGACGCAAACTAACAACTTGCGTCTCGCGTAAAATAGAACGTGTCACCGCACGAATTGATTCTTGACGACCATGATTCTTAAACAAGCACAAGTATGCATCATGGAGCGCCTTTTCAAATAGACGCCAGTGCGCAATTGATTCTTCACTCGCGTCTTCAAATTCCGTTTCATGCGGAAAAATCGAGAGAGTGTGAAGCACCAAAATGATAAAGCGGGCCTCTGCCTGAACGGCCATCAAATCCGGCAACAAGAAGTTTTTGTAATCTGCCTCATTGTCGCCAGTTTCAATTGCAAAGCGCTCCAACACATCCTCAGAGAATTCGTAGGCCATTGGAAATTCTGGCGCCAACTGTTCACGGTCCATCATGTAATCAAAGTCGTCATCCCCGGTATATGGGAAAACAAGGTAACGCAACAACATTGGTTGAAAATCAACAGGTTGCGGTGTATCCGTCAGCAAAATATCCGTGTGCTCGGTCAACAAATGATTAATCTGTACCTTGTAGCCTGGGAACATCTGCAATGACTGTGCCACAACTCGCTCAAGGCTTTGGTGTGCCCCAAAATCAATCGTTAAATTAACAATTGGCAAGCGATCATAAAAGTCCGCTGACATCATAATGACATTCGTACTGTCTATTGTACACCGCCAGCAAAAAAGACCAAGAACTTATGCCCCTGGTCCAATTAATAGCTAATCTTGTTCAGCTTGTTCGTTACGCCAAGCTGTGAATTTTTTCATCTTCACCCGATTAATTTCATCACGGAGTTGGCCAACTTCATTGGGTGTCCCCATACCGTGCCAAATAAATACCGTGCAATCTCCAAGTCGGCTGCTTCTGCAATCGCCTTTGGACCATCTGCCCAGGTTGCACCGTTATCCAACACGGATTGGGCGTGGGCTTTTGTACGGTTGTACACAACCACGTCGTAATTTGCTTTCAACAAGTTGTTGATGATGCCTCGGCCCATCACACCAGTTCCGATAAATCCAATCTTCATCTCGCGTTACCTCACTTCCTCAACATCACCACCAGAAACTGGGGCATCCAACACCTTAACCCCGTACTTCTCACCGTCAGTAGCCAATTGTTCAGCCAAAGTTGGCGTTGACGTTGTCATATCGACAAAAATTTGGCCAGCATGTGCACCAGCAAACAGTCCGTTGTCACCGTAGTATTGTTCTTCAACATCCTTAGGGTAACCAACCATCGTGATGGTTGCGTAAACCATCATTTCTGACATACCCAACATCGTGGCCGCAATCATAATTTGGTTAGCCATCTTCGTGTGTTGACCACGACCAGCGACACCGAAGCGGTTCGCAGCCTTTGAAATAACATCAAAAATTGGCTGCAAGCTATCGTAGGCAGCTTGGTCACCACCAGCCATAATCGTCAACGTACCATTCTTGGCAACAGTAGCTGGCAAAGACAAGTTCATCTTAGCAGCTTCATCCAACGCGATACGCAAGTCCTTCAACAAGTGCTTTGCGTAGAAACCAGGTTCGAAATCACCTGCCAAGACACGTGGGCCATAGTTATCCAATGACCAGTTTTGTGCGCCACCAGCAGCCAACGTTTCCATCACCTTGGCAACATCCAAATCAGCAGCCATTATCCCTATTGTAACAGTTACCATCTTAAACAAACCGTATTATCTTGTTGCGTATTTTGTATGAAAAAAAGGCAACCTTTCAGTCGCCTTTCATCGTTTCTATGCATATTGTGCCCAAAGCTTTACCAATGCTTGGGTTCCCTCGTCGCCGAGATTCTTTTGTTCAACTAGCTTCGTGTACAAAGCCTCAGCCAAATGCTGCATTCGCATTAATGTGAGCAATTGGATCCCAATCGCGCAAAACAACACGTGAATCTTCATGATGATTATTAAATAATTCAAAACGCTTTAGTTGCGCGTGCTCAATACCAGATTTCTGGTTTGGCATCGTCGCATTAACGAAGAAATTCATAGTACTGCCCTCTCATGAGCTTTATATTAGTAATTAAATATTTGTCGCATCATAATTAACACGCGCTACCAATTGCCCATTTTGTGCATTTACCAAGTAACGGTTATTCTCTGGTTCATCAACCAACACGGTCCCTGGCACACCAAAATCAAGGTCCTCAGCATGCAACGTCTTCGGCGTTACAGTCATCGCCTCTTGGAAGTAATCAAACATGTTGATGAGTTGCTCATCCGGAATCCCCTCACCAGCCATCGTATTCTTGTTGAACGTCTCAATAACGGTGCGTCCTTCAGGCGTTACCCAAGTTTCCGTCCCAATCTTGTTGTCAGGTGTGTACCATTGCAACAATGAGGCAAAACCTCGTGAGTCATAGTGGTCAACACGGAACAAGTTGTTGTACCCATCAAACAATTCCGTTGAACGAACGCGACGATCAGCGATATAAGCTGGCTTACGCAAACGCAAAAGTCCCCAATCACCCAGGTGTGAACGATCCAAGACAAACACGTTTGGCTTCTCATCCTGCCAGAAGTCATCATTCAAACGGTCGAAGAAGTGCTTCGTCAATTCTTCAATCGTATCGAATTGCAACACGTGGCCATTGTGTTCAATCAAACGCCAGCCTGACTTCACAAACACAACCCCGACCGGAATTGTGAAGAGCTTTGTCTTAGGTTGGAAACGCTCGTTCACATCATGCGTTTGCTTGTGTGTCGCTGAAACGACAGCATCGTATTCATTCAACGCATTCATTGCAAATTCATAGTGGTTGTTCAAAATTGAATGCATTGGATCTTGCGCATCCCCAGCATGAGAATTGTGCAAGTGCATTGCGCGCGCCTTGTAGTTATCAGTTGGATCCGCATAACCGTACAAATCCAATGTGACTTGCGGGAATTCCTTGTGCACGATACCAACGGCACGTACCAAGTCATCCAAGTGCTTTTCCCAGGCAATACGAGCAAAGGCGATAACCTTGCCGAATTCACGTTGTGCAACTGGTACACGTGGCGCATTCAACAATTCATCAGGCCCATAATTCACATCATATGAAAAGGCAATCAAGCCGTGGGAAATAGCTTCCATTATGGCCAAGTTGAATCCTTCCATGCGTGACGTCAAACCGTACATCATGGCATTGTTTTCAACGGCATCGATATCCGTCGTATAACCCTTCATCGTTACGACACCATCCAAGTTGTATTCGCGAATCGCTTCTTCAACCGCAGTGGCATCATCCAACAAACCGCGCCATGCTTGCCATACATTTTCTTCTGAATAACGTTCTGAAGAATCATATGCGCCCGTTGAATATTGTTGTGCCAACTCAGGGTCGCGCAACACCTTCAACATTGCCTCGGCCATTGCTTGATAGTCTTCGTATGGGACAACGTTTCCGTTGACGCCATCTTCAACAATTTCGTTTGGTATTGTAATTACGCGTCACATATAGTGCCGGTTGTCCTTGGGCATTGAACAGCTTCACTCGCTTTACTTGTGAGTGCTCAGTCCCTGAATTAAATGTAAAAACATTTTCACTAATAAAATAATTCATTGTTCACACTCCTACTTTGCATCATGGGCATGTGCTGGCATAGCCGCCAACTTAGCCGGCCAAACGCGCTCCTTCACGACCTGCATGATTAATTGTTGAGTAATTTGGTCCGTGACCCTCAATGTGATACTCATCCAATGGAATTTGGTCCAACAAACGCAATGGTTGTTCCTTGCGTTCAACGGCCGTCGTTCCTTGGAAGTAGTCATACATATTAAGCACTTCGTCTTGATTTAAGCCAATTGATGCTGCATCACGTGCCAAAAAGCTCACTTCAATCACCGGCACACCGTCTTGGTTCAAGAACTTTTGGACCGCAAGCGCCCCATTTGGATGGAAGTAATCAACTGATGACTTAAAGCCACGCCAATCATAATTTTCACGGGCAGTCGTGTTACCAAATCGGTCGTAGTAGAGAATATCATTCACTAGACCAACCGTCGCTGGCATGACATTGATGCGAGCCAATGCAAATTGCACATCCGCCACCACGTGATCCAAACTACGACGATCTGAGACCAAAGTAGAACCAGGATTTTCGTTTGTTAGCTCATTCAAGAAGAACAAGAACATTTGATCTTCCGTGTTAAAACGCCAATCGCGTCCCTTATAGTTCAACAACTTGTACATCGTTGGCAAAATATTGCCGTTAACATTCATGTGCAGATCTGGCGCAACACGGAACGTCACACCTGGATAGCGCTTTTGCAAATCTTGTTGTTGCTCAACGGTTGGGACCAAGATAGCATCAAAATCCTTAACGCGACGTTCCAAAACGTTCAAGTAGGCATCGTAAAGCTTACCGCGCACTGGGTTCTTGATATCAGGTGTGTGAATGTCGTGCAAAACTGCAAACTTCTTCGACAAAATATCAGCATTAGATGGATAACCATGGAATGCTAATGTTGCATCTGGAATTGACTTTACCACACGTGCCAAGGCACGAATTGCTTGATCTGGACGCTTCTCCGGTGAAAGACGACCGACATAAGCAATGCGGTGTGAAAGTCGTTCTGGCAACTTCACATGTTCAGCAGCCAAGTGGGCATCATCCACAAATGACGTAATATCATAAGATACTACCGGTACACCGTAACTCCTTGCCTCAACCAAGTTCATACCGAACCCTTCCGCAACTGATGTTTGGACAATAACTTGTGCCTCAGTGTATGCCTTGGCTAGCTTTTCACCAGTCACATAATCACCGAAGATAACATTTTGTTCAACATCCAATTGCTTAGCCAACGCCTTCAATTCATTCTGTAATGCAGCTTGCCAAAGTGGCATCATCTCATCAGCTGAGAAGGTTTGTGCCTTGCGGTAAGCACCTTCAGAAAGAGCTGCCCACAAACCAGTATCTGACAAAATCGCCGTTAAGCGATCCGCCATATCGCCATGCGCACCAGCTGGTACAACATAACCATTCATGCCGTCATCAACCAGTTCCTTCGTACCATTAAGATATGGTCGTTATGCCATCATTCGCCCCAAGATTTTATGAATAACTCGCGATTAAACACGTTAACCAACATTCCGATTAATCGTACTTTGTTCAATTTTAGTTGATAGTTGTGAATAAAGCGCTTACAAAGTTTCGGGAATGACGGCAATAAAAAAAGATTCAAACCCGTAGGTCTGAATCTTTCATTGTTCTTTCAACGGCCAAGGCAGTCATACCGGCGATAACCCAGCGCTTTTTAGACTTGTACATCTTTTTGTGTGTCTGCGGTTGCACACGCGCTTCGTCGGCCAACTTTTGTTGATAATCTTCTCGACTCATATCTTCATCCCCTCTATATAATCGATTTCATGATGAAAATTCACTTTTCCACCCTGCATCGCCAGTTTCTCAAGGTCAACGTGCCGTATGTAGCCGCGCTCGTCACTGACGCCACCCCAGAATCCGCCACCGTGACCGCAGTCGTTGTGTTAACCGCAGCGGTTGCGGCCGAAGCAGCATACGCAACACCACCGCCAATAGCCTCTCCTGCTGTTTGGTAAACTTCCGACTCAAAGTCGTCACGTCTTCAGGCGCCATCGCCGTGGCACCATGCAAACATCAACCCAATAAAGTTTCCGGCTGTATAATTGGTCGTTGAAAATGCCCCACTCATAGCAAAAGCACTCGTAGCGGCGATGGTGGTGTTATATTGCACGGCACCACTAGAACCATTCATAATTCGGTAACCTGAACCACTTGCGGTCGCAGTTCCGCCGGCAATGCGCATATTTGCATTTGCTGACGCTCCAGAACCGGCTGAATTCGTTTGACGAATACCAACTTGATTGATTTGACCAGTTCCATTGTTTGAAATAACAAACGCTGTACTTGGATCAACACCGCTGTCGTACCACAAATCGACACCGACCGTCGTGGCATTGGCAATACCATTAATACCGACATTGCCTCCGTTCGCGCCATATGAATTGCCTGCTGCGTAGGTAGGAGTTTGCGTAACCGTCTTCGCTCCCTGACCACCGTTCATCGTAATCGTCATACTTCCAGTCACAAAGGCACCAGAAACTGAAACTGGTGTCCAACTAACAGCATATGAAATAGTGGCTGAATAAGAAGTAGCCGAATTAAAGTTCGTCATACCAGAGAACAATGATTGAACTGAACTGGCATTCGTATTTGCGATGAAAACAGCTGTCCAGTTATCCGCTGTAAAACTCGTTGCTGATAGCAATGCTGATCCAGCCCCATCAACATACGTCACATTGACTGGTGTTCGCGCTGCAGTGGCTGATACGCCCGCCAAAGAACCCGTCACCGTCGCCGGCGTTAATGTTCCACCGTTGTTTCCAACCAACTCCATGACAACGTTACTTGGTAGCGCAATAATATCCTTATATTGAATTTGGATATTGTTGCTTGCGGTAGCCGACGTTACCAACAAATTAGTTGTCGTTGGTACTGGCCCACCACTATTTGTATTAGTGGCATATGAAACAGCCACGGCTGAATAACCGGAAATGCTTGGTGCTGCAAAGGTTGTCTTCGCGTTCGTTGCTACCGGCGTCGTTGCACCTGTAATTCCTGCATCAGTTGCTGTAATTTGAACTTGATACGTACCTGCCGAAGCTGTATTGATACTGCCACTCGTCAAACTGGTCGTCACAGCCTTCGGTGAATTATCACCCAAAGATGTTACAAGGCGGGCCACCATGTCCGAGCTATTAATCGTCTCGTTTTGTTGGTAAGTCACTGTATTAGTTAATGACATCTTTGGCGCTTCGCTTGCTGATGACGCCGTTTGGTTGGCTGATGAGGCTTCAACGCTTGCTGAAGAAGACTTCGCCGCACTCGTTGCTGACGAAATCATTGAGCTTGCTGATGATGCATCTGATGACGCTGAACTAGCAACACTTGAAACCGCACTAACCGACTTTGGCAAAACCGTGACCGTTGCCATTGAATTTGTCGTATTACCAGCCGCTGACGTAATCGCCGCCGCAGATTCAACTGAAGACGTTTGGGTGTACATGCTTGAAGCAGCTGATGCAGCCGACTTCGCAATTGATGTATTCGTCGACGCTACACCATTCGCACTACTTGCAATAGCTGCAATCGAACCAATGCTTGAGGCAACAGAAGCGACTGATGAGTTACTACTGTACTTTGAAGCTAGTGACGCAGCTGAAACTGCTGCAATCGCTGAACTTGTCACAACCATCAAGCTCTTGGCTGCGCTCGCATAGCTTTGGGCAAATGACACTTGTGTACTATATGCAAGCGACGCATTGTTAAATGATGCAATCGCATCAGCAGCTGATGACACTTGTCCGGCTGCGGCCATGCTTGAAGCGGCAGCTAAATAAGATGACGCTGAGCGATCCATAATATAGCCAGAAACCGATGCCACAGAATAAGAATAGCTGGCGCCGTTAACACCAGTGAGGGTTACAGCTGAGGAAGAGGTCGTAATCCCTTGCGAATCCACGTACAAGAGTTGAATCGTCAATGATCGTTCAGCAATCGTGTTGTACAAACTCGTCGTTGCTGATTGGGCACTCAACGTCTGCAATTGAACCACCTTTGAATACGAGGCGACAACCGATTCACCTGACTTTGCGTATGAAACCGCCGCTGATAATGAACTTTGCAATTGCGCAATTGAACTAAGCGCTGTTGCAAGTGACGTTCCAGGATCAGCTACTGATAACGCTGGTGAATACACAACGTTTGGCGCATAATTCTGAGACTGGAACGTACCGTTCACTGCAGTGCTTTCCATCGAATCAACGCCAGCATCAACCATCGATAGCAACGCTGCGCTTGAAGCCACGTTAGCTGCTGCTGTGGAAGACGTCATCACAAATCCCTTAGTTGCCCCAGAAGCCCAAATACTTGCATTCGCGGCGTTTGAACTTGCCGAAATCATTGATTGGTCACTCGAGTAAGCACTTTGAGTAGCCAATGATGACCTATCAATATTGGCCAAATAACTATTGCTCAAATCCTTCACAAGACTAGAAACAAGCACACTTTGCTTATTGTAGACCGAGTTGTAAGCCGAGCTTGCTGAATTCATAAGTACTGTGTATGAATCCACCGCACTTGCATTGCCGTTCGTGTTGGCTGAAGCTGCCAAAGCGGCATAACTACTGTAGGCATTTGCCGCTGCCGTAGATGCTACCTTAGCGGCATTAGAAGCCGTGATTGAATCGGTCGACATATTCGTCGCTGCCGTTTGGGCAGCGCTATTTGACGCAGTTGCAGCCGACATCGTGATGCTAGTTGCAACAAAGAATGCACTGCTAGTAGCTGTACTTGCCATCGAAATGAACACGTCAGCACCATCCGTCGCATCAGACACGTAAACGCTTGCTTGCAAACCAGCCGCGGCATTAGCTGAAGCAACCAAACTAACCGCCGTCGAAGCGGCACCGGCTGCACTTGCCACTGCTGAATTTGACGCATATGAACTTCCTGCAGCTTTTGAGGTCACGTTAACAGCTGAACTCGTTGCTAACAGAGCTGAATCAGTCGTGCTGTCAGCTGTAATCGCACTAGCGTTGGAAGCTAGTGTTGAAATTTGGCTCATCAATGATTGTTGTGAGCTCAATGCAGCTGACGAAGTTAATGACGCGTTAGCTGAAATACCAGCTGCTACCGTCGCCAAACTTAAGGCAGCCAATGCTGCCGAACTGGCCACACCAGCTGCACTCGCGACAACTGAGGCAGCGCTTGAAGCTGTTGCGTTTTGTGCAGAGGCACTTGAGGCAGCGTTCACAACATCAATCGCTGACATCAGTGCAGTCAATGAATCGGCTGCTGTATTTGCACTAGAAAGTTGCGTCGTTGCGATAGTTGCTAATGAGTTAGCGGCTGACGCAGCCGTCGATCCAGCAGAGGCTGCTGAACTAGCTTGAATAGCTGCTGCACTTGCTGCCGCTGATGCTGACGAAGCCATTTTACCCGCTTCAGATCCAACCTTGGCATAATCCAAAGCGGCTGATGCATTGCTTGAGGCACTGTTTGCAGCGTCGGTTGCATTAGTCGTATTTGTTTGCGCATCACTAGCCATTGTCGCTGCAGATTGCGCATCACTAGCAGCCAAATCTGCATTCGCGCTAGCGGCTGATGCTGAATCCAAAGCCGCACTCGCTGCCGCAGTCGAAGCAGCTACCGATGCGGCCGTTGCGGCTGAACTTGCCTGCGTTGCAGCGTTACTTGCCGCAATCGCTGCTGAACTCGCTTCACTCGCAGCAACATTTGCAGCACTTGAAGCCTTAGCCGCCACACTGGCAGCATTTGCAGCTGTTGCAGCTGCACTGTCAGCATCCAAAGCAGCCTTAGCGACTGCCGATGATGCAGCGTTTGAAGCGACAACCGCCAAGCTAGCGGCGTTAGATGACGCCACTTCTGCGTGCGCCATAGCTGAATTGGCGACGTCTGCAGCGCTTGAGGCCGTAGATGCGGCTTCACTCGCAGCACTAGCTAACGTTTGCGCGTCAGCCGCGGCCGATGTCGCTTGCGTAATATCACCAGCGGCCATGTATGAATCTCTATTCATATTAGATGTCACTAACGCATCAGAATTGGCTGCCGAAGCCGCTGAGCTTGCGTCAACGACGGCCTGACTTGCATTCACGTTAGCCGTTGAGGCAGCTGCTGAATCAATATCAACAGCGATTCCCGTGTCACCAGTCTTACCATCAACTCCCGCCGCAGCTGAAGCGGCTGTTTCAGCAGATTGCGCAACCGCAACAACCGCAGCTGATGACGCACGGTTATATTGTGCCGTCGCATTTGAAGCAGCCTCACTGGCACCAGCGTTTGCAACACTAACTGCCGTAGCAGCACTTGCTGCGTCAGCAAAGGCTGATGTCATTGCTGAATTAGATGCGTAACTTGACGCCGTTGCCACACTAGCCAACGAAGCAAGACTGTCAGTCGCGTTGGCAACTGCACCAGATGCAACTGTTGCAGCACTCTCAGCTGCTTCACGGGCGCTATTTACCAAGGCAGCTTGTGAAACCGCTGCATCAGACATCGCCATCGCTTCACTATAATTACCAGCTGCCAACAGTGAGTCCGCAGCCGTAAACATTGAAGAGGCTAACACAGCTTCAGAAGCTGCTACTGACGCTGCTGACGAGGCCGTCGTTTCAGCTTGACTATCCGTCGCAGTCGTCGCCGTCTCATCTGCTGCTGACGCGGCTGAACTTGCCTTCGCTGCTTCATCAGCAGCCGAGGCAGCCGTCATCACTTGATCGGCTGCTGAAGCCAAATCATCACGAGCCGCGTCTGCATCAGCTACATAGCTTGATGCTTGCGCCGCTTGACTTTGAGCAAGTGCTGCCGTAGATGAAACCGTTGCGGCCGATACAGCGACATCGTTGGCTGATTGAATCGTTGCATTGCTTGCATAGGCTGAATTATTAATTAATGATCCAATTGCATCTGCAACTGAACTTGCAGCCGTTGCGGTTGACTTGGCGTCTGCAGCTGAACTAGTTGCGTTCGTTACATTCACCGTAGCGTCAGACATTGCGGCAATCGCTTCTGCAGCGGCTGAACTAGCAATGTCATAACGACCTTCTTGGGCAGCTGAACTAGCAACTGCATAAGCTGACTGGGCAGCGTCATTAGCCGCTTCGGCAATGGCCGTTGCGCTATCAACTACCTTTTGTGCATCAGCCAAAGATGCTTGGGCGTCACTAGCTGCTGACGCGGCTGATTGAGCCGTTGAAAACAATGCTTGTTCAGAAGCTTCAGCGGCTGTTTCAGCAGTGGTCAAAGCATCGTTAGCCGTTTGTAAGGCACTTTCGGCTGTCGCCTTCGCTGAATCAGCGACTGCAGCGGCTGAACTAGCAGCACTTGCAGCGGACGCCACTTCTGTCATCGCAGTCGCAACGTCTGCTTGTGCTGACTCAGCAATTGCTTGTTGGTAGGCAGAAGCAGCAGCTAATGATTTAGCTGCACTTGCGGCTGCTGAGGCACTCGAAGCCGTTGTTGTCGCCGTTTGTGCTGTCTGACTTGTGGCAGTACTTTGGCTGGCAATTTCGCTTGAAGTTGCCTTTACTTGATCAGCGGTTGAATCCGTCGTCGTTGCAGCTGAGCTTGCTTGGTCAGCTGCACTTTGCGCTGCCAATGATGATGCTGTTGATGCAGCTTCATCAGCTGCCTTAGCCATCGAAGTCGCATTCGATGCTGCTTGTGACGCCAAACTATCAGCGTACTCAGCATACGAATTTGCATCGGCTGCTTTTTGTCCCGCCGCCGATGCATCAGATGCAGCAGTAGCCGCATCTGACGCTACTGAATCCATTGCTGAGTTACCGGCGGCTGTTGCTTCTGACATTGCTTCAGAGGCCATTGTCGCTGCACTATCTGCCGTTGACTGATAACCATCCGCAGTAGCACTTGCCACTACCGCGGCGCTCGACATATCGGCCGCTGTTTGCGCGGCCGTTGAAGCAGCGTCGGCCGCTGAACTTGCGGTCGCTAAATCACCGGCTTGCGCTACAGAACTTGCCACTGAAATATCAGCAGTTGACGTTGTATTTGTCACCGCATCATTTGCCGTACTCGTCGCATCCCCCGCCATACTTGTCGCGGTTCCCATGTCCGCAACCGTGTTGCTTGCGGCGCTAGCTGCTGAACTTGCGTTAGTCGCATCTGCTACTGCCGACGCAACTGTTTGAGCATTTGCCAAAGCTGTTGATGCAGCCGTTGACGCCCTAGCAATTGATTGTTGTGTGGCAGCTTCTGATGCAGCTGACTTGGCAACTGCATTCGCGCTATCCGCCGTTTGTTGGGCAGCACTAGCCACTGATGCAGCTGACTTCACGGCGTCGTTGTCAGCATAAGAATCTGTCGCGGCAATACTTTGTGCAACACTATTGGCTGAACTTGCCGTTGACGCTGCTGAATTAGTTTCTGATGCGGCCGTTGATGCTGCTGCCGATTGATTTGCGGCGACTGTTGCAGCTGAGCTTGCAGCGCTTGCGGCTGAGCTTGCCGTCACGGCATCGCCCGCATTAGCGGCTGAATTTGCCACTGACGCCAATGAAGCCGCTTCTGATGCGGCCGTTGACGCTGCCGTTACTGCAGAAGCCACCTTCTCTGAAGCTGCAGCTTCCCCAGCAGATGCGGCGTTTTCAGAAGCCAATGTCGCTGCGTCGTTCGCATTATTTGCTAAATCAGTTGCTGCGGCGGCATCAGTTGCTTGAGATTGGGCAACCACTGCCTGATCAGCGGCTGATTGCGCTGTCGCTTCGGCGTTATTAGCTAATTCAGTTGCCGATTGCGCGGCCGATGCAGCGGCGGCACCAGCAGCCGCACTAGTTGCGGCTGTAATCGCGCTTTGTACAGCACTGTTGTGAGCATAGGCTGAATCGTTTGCTAAGTCGCTAGCTTGTGAAGCATACGATGACGCAATTGCGGCTGTTGAAGCCGTCACTTGGGCCGTTGATCCAGCAGCACTAGCTGCATTTTGGGCATCCGTTACTGATGAACCAGCTGTGTTAGCTTAACTTGCGGTGGCCGACTTATCACCAGCGTTAGCAGCACTTGAAGCCAATTCAGCATATGAACTTGCGGCACTGGCGGCTGAACTTGCGGTTGAAGCTGCCGTTGAAGCAGCTTCTTGTGCGGCACTGGCGGCACTAGCGGCATCAGATGCAGCCGTAGCAGCGCTGTTTGCTGTTGTAAGGGCATCATTTGCTGCCGCGCTAACAGCCGTTGCCGTTTCAGACAAGGCCGTACTTGCAGCCGTGGCGGCGCTATCGGCGGCACTTGAGGCCTGATCGGCAATCGTTGCATATGAACTTGCAACTGATGCGGCATCCGATGCGGCACTAGCAGCCAATTGCGCATTACTCATCGCTGCCGCTGCTGCGGTTTGTGCACCGGTTGCGGCCGTGGCTATATCAGCTGCCGATTGGGCAGTTGTATCAGCATTAGATGCTGTTGCTGTTGCTTGCTCAGCCGAAGAATGGGCACTATCAGCATAGCTAGCAGCTGTTGAAGCATCATCTACCGCTTGATCAGCGCTAGCGGCTGCACTATCTGCCGAAACAGATGCTGCAATACCATCAGTTGCTGCTCCCGCTGCATTATCCGCTGAAGCGGCTGCATCCGCAATGTCTGCTTGCTTATCAGCTTCTGATGCGGCTGCAATCGCTGCATCTTGTGCTGTTTGAGCATCCGAAGCGGCTTGAACGGCATCGGCCTTGGCTGAATTTGCTTTATCGGCGGCCGACTGAGCCGTTGATACAGCAGTTGAAACCGCCACATTATCCTTGTAGGCACTCGAAGCCAAAGCACTTGCAGCGGCGCTGGCGGCTTCACTAGCCTTTATCATTTCTGCATTAGCCGTCGAAGCTGCACTTGCTGCTGCGTCACTAGCGGCACTAGCCACTGCAGCTGCTGAACTTGCGGCCGAACTAGCATTAGTTGCCGCACTCAAATCACCAGCTTGCGCATATGAGGCAGCTAATGATGATTGTTCATCAGCTGTGGCTGCGTTATTTGACGCAGCCGTCTCCGAACTTGTCGATGCTGTTTCAGAGGCAACATCACCAGCCGAAGCGGCTGAACTTTGCGCATCAGTTGCACTGTTCAAAGCACTGTCGGCGGCATCTTGGGCTTGGGCAGCCGTCTTGGCTTCAGCTAGTGCCTGTTGTGCTTCAGACAATGCTTCACTAGCTGTCGCATCACTTGAAGCGACTGCAGCGGCTGATTGGGCAATGCTGTTCGCTTCGCTTGCTTGAGAGGCGGCCGTTGATGCCGCACTGGCGTTAGATTGCACGGCACTGTTGTTTGCATAGGCTGAATCGGCAGCCATAGAAGCTGCCTCGCTTGCGGCCGTTGATGCAGTTTCAGCTGCAATCGCAGCTGAACTTGCCGTCGATTGTGCTGTTGAGGCAGCTGAACTTGCCAACGCTGCATATGATGAAGCAGCTGAGCTTGCCGCTTGGGCTGCACTTAAATCACCAGCTTGGGCAGCTTCGCTCGCTTGAGAAGCTGCCTTGCTTGCTGCGTCGGCTGCCGATGAGGCAACCGTTGCAGCTGAGTTAGCTGTTGAAGTCGCTTCACTAGCTGCATTTTGAGCTGCTGATGAACCAGCAGTGACAGCATCGCTACCGGCCGTTCCGGCGGCATCGGCTGCTGCAGTGGCATCACTACCAGCCGATGCATAAGAAGTTGCATCAGATTGCGCACTCGATGCTGTGTCTGCAGCTGAACTTGCCAAAGAATTAGCCGCGCTTGCTGTATCCGCTGCTGTTTGAGCGTCTGCTTGGGCACTTGCTGATGCTGTGTTATTTGCTGTCGCAATCGCACTATTAGCTGGGTACTTCGTTGCAATGCTTTGCGCTTCGTTAGCCGCCGACTGAGCAATTGCGTTATCAGCAGTAGCATTCTCAACACTGACATTAGCGTTATCCGCTGCTGAATTGGCACCAGTCGCTTCAGATGTCGCATTCGTTGCATCGTTCGTTGCGGCTGAATTAGCCAAATCACCCGCTTGGGCATATGAGCTTGCTGCACTAGCTTGATCAGTTGCGATTTGCGCTTGCTTATTAGCTTCGCTAGCGGCCGATGTTGCGTTTGACGCAGCATCATTAGCAGCACTGGCGGCTGATTGGGCAACGACATTAGCTGATGACACAACTTGTGCAGCTGAGTCAGCAACGCTGGCTGCGCTTGTTTGCGCATCTGCTAACGCTGACTGAGCCACGACGGCTGCCGAACTAACGACACCGGCGGCTGAACTTGCCACAGCAGCTGCACTATTAGCTACTGAAGCAGCACTTTCAGCTATTAGCAATTCAGATGCAGCTTGTGACGCGGCAGTTGATGCGGCAGCCGATGCTGAACTTGCAGCTGATGAGGCCAATGATGCAGAAGACGCTGCTTGATCAGCCGTTGACTTTTGAGTCGCAGCTGAACTTGCCACGTCATTAGCTTGTGAGGTCACATTCGCAACATCACTAGCTGTTTGTGACACATTATTTGCCGTGTCGCTAGCTGCTGAGGCTGTCGTATCAGCAGTCTGCGCATCCGATGCGGCACTATCGGCATCATCTTGGGCTTGAGCAGCACTTGCGACCGAAGCTGCTGAACTTGCGATTGCATTTTGGGTTGTCGCAGTTGCCGACTGTTCATTCGCGACACTTGCGGCTGATTGAGCCGTACTGTTAGCAACCGATGCTGTCATCGCAGCCGACTCGGCAGCGACAGCAGCTGATTGCACAGCACTGTTGTTTGCATATGCAGACTCAGCTGCCTTAGCGCTGGCTTCACTTTGAGCTGATTGAGCTGCAACCAAAGCATCACTAGCTGCATTAGCGGCTGAACTTGCGACCTTGGCGGCTGACTGAGCTTCAGACAATGCTTGCGCTGCTGCGGCCGAGTTTGTTGCGGCAGCTGATGAATTACCAACTTGTGCCGCCTCACTGGCAGCCTTAGCATACGCATCAGCTGCAGCTGCGGCCGAATTCGAGGCAGTGTCTGAAGCGGCAACTTCTGCATTGTCCGCATCGCTACCAGCTTGCTTAGCTTGGTCGCCTGCGGTCGTCGCATCTGTCCCTGCCGTTCCGGCAGCATCCGCTGCTGCAGTCGCTTGGTCACCGGCTTGGGCGTATGAACTTGCATCAGCCGTCGCATCACTCGCTTGTGACGCTGCTGTAGCCGCTGCCGTTGCATTGGCTGCTATTGCCGTTGATTCTGCATCACTGGCTACCGTTGCAGCTGATTGAGCCGTACTATTCGCCGTTGAAATGGCGGCGTTATCTGGATAACTTGACGCAATATCCGCCGCTGCTGAGGCAGCTGATTGGGCAACAGAATTGTAATTAGTTGCCGACTCAGCTGCTGTGTTCGTTGCAGCTGCCGATGACGCTACCGAAGCAGCTTGGGCGGCTGTTGATGCCGCCGTTGAGGCAACTTCAGCGTTTGAACGATCACCAGCTTGGGCATATGAGCTTGCTACGCTTGCCTGATCAGCAGCAACCTTCGCTTGCGATGCGGCTGTTGAAGCATACTCACTTGCTGCTGTTGCAGCACTATTAGCATCTAGAACCGCTTGACTAGTATTCGCTGAGTTTGCATCCTCAGTTGCCTGGTTAGCCTCGTCTTGGGCTTTGGCAGCCGTTTGCGCATCTGCCAAAGCTGACTTAGCCTTTTCAGCTGCCAAACTAGCAGTCGTTGCAGCTGATGAGGCAGTTGTTGCAGCACTTGAAGCCGTTTCGTTAGCTGTCGTTGCAGCAGCCATCTCAGATGCTGCCGCTATCGCCTTATTCAATGCGGCGTTTTGTGCATATGCCGACGAATCTAGCAACGCATTCGCAGCTGAAGAGTCTGCTTGCGCATTTGAATTAGCTGTCGAAGCTGTGACTGCGGCACTTGAAGCATTATCAGCCGACGCATTTGCATCAGCCGTTTGTTTACCAGCATCACTGGCAGCCTGACCGGCATTTTCGGCATCTCCGGCCTGAGCTGCTTCGCTCGCGACGCTGGCGGCTGAACTTGCCAAACTAGCAGCGTTACTTGCAGCTGTCGCAGCTGATGAAGCAGCCGTTGAAGCTGAATCTGCTGTTGCGGCAGCACTTGAAGCAATCGAGGCAGCCACACCGGCAGCTTCATTTGCGTTCGATGCTGTTGTCGCAGCTGAATTCACATCATCTGTTGCGGCGCTCGAGGCTGCTGATTCTGCTGCGGTTGCAATTTCTGCTTGTGATGACGCGATAGCTTCAGCACTTGAAGCTAAGCTAGCCATCGAACTAGCAACAGCTGATGCACTCGAGGCTGTCGACAAGGCACTGGCAGCTGCTTCTGATTGCTCAGCAGCTTCGTTTGCGGCACTCGTTGCCTTGTCCAAATCACTATCCGCCTGACTAGCAACCTTATCAGCCGTTGAGGCAGCTGATTCCGTCGCGCTTGCGTTATCTGCCGTTTGACTGGCAACAACACCAGCGGCACTAGCAGCATTACTTGCGGCTGTGGCTGCTGACTTCGCGTTGTTATCCGCCGTCTCGGCGCCAATTGCTTGATCCGTTGCAGCAGCGGCCGTACTTGCCGTCGCCTTGGCTGCTTCTGAAGCCTGACTAGCGGCATCACTTGCGATCTTGCTTTGGGCATCCGCAACGCTCGCAGCGCTACTTGCTGTTGACGCAGCATCATCTGCCACGCTGGCAGCACTCGTTGCCGTTGAGGCAGCTGATGTTACCGCACTGTTGTTTGGATACTTTGCTGCATCTGCATTTGCACTTGTTGCTGCAGCTGCCTCACTAGCAGCACTCGAAGCAGTCATCGCTTTACTATTAGCGCTTTCTGCAATTGCTTGTTGGGCAACCGCTTGGCTAGCAGCTGCATCTGCAGCTGAACGGGCTTCGCTAGCGGCTGACAAGTCACCTGCTTGCGCATATGATTCGGCAGCACTGGCTGCGCTGCTTGCCAATACTTCTTGACCGGCAGCATTAGCGACACTCGCACTGTTTGAGGCTGTTTCAGCTTGATCAGCCGTTGCTGACGCAGCACTTGATGCGACATCAGCCAAACTTTGAGCATCATCCGCCTCAGACTGTGCATCGGCAGCAATCGATGCCGTTTCAGCAGCTGCTGAGGCAACTGCATTCGCGCTACTTGCGACGCTCGCAGCGCTACTTGCTGTTGATGACGCTGCGCTTGACGCAACGGCATTGGCGCTATCAGCTTCACTCGCTGCAGCAGATGCAAGTTCAGCAGCAGATGTTACCGCACTATTGTTTGGATACTTTGCTGCTGAACTTGCGGCATCCTTCGCGGCTGAGTTAGCCGTACTTGCAGCTTCTGATGTTCCCTCAGTAGTTTCTTGCGTATCATCAGCTACCGAAAGTGATGTCACAGCATCGGCAGCACTTGATGCAACTGCTGCATATGAACTTGCAGCGCTCTCATCACCTGCTTGAGCAGCCGAAGAGGCAGCTGTTGCAGCGCTGGCAGCTGAGTTAGCAGCTTCACTAGCAACTGCGTTTGCATTTGATGCAACCGATGCTGCGCTTTCAGCCTTCGTTGCAGCACTACGTGCTGTGGCTGATGAGGCTGCCTTAGCTGCTTCGTCGGCTTGTGATTGTGCATTAGCAGCAGTCGACGCCGTTGTCGCAGCACTTGAAGCCGTTAACAAAGCTTCACTGGTAGCTTGACTAGCACTATCGGCCACAGTTGCGGCTGATGTTGCTGTGCTTTGGGCTTCAGATGCGACGCTGGCAGCTGAGTTAGCGACTGATTGTGCAGCTGACGTTACCGCGCTGTTATTTGGATAAGTCGTGGCATCGTTAGCAGCACTTGATGCAGCATTAGTAGCATCTGAAGCCGCTGAACTTGCGTTATTTGCTACTTCATCGGCAACTGACGCTGCGCTTGAGGCAGCGCTTGTTGCGGAATCAGCAGCATCTGAAGCAATATCCGTTGCTGTGTTAGCAAGACTACCGGCTTGTGCATATGAACTAGCCGTCGAGGCAGCCGTACTTGCTGCTGTTGCCGCGCTTGAAGCAGCTGTTGCAGCACTCGATGCTGTCTCACTAGCCTCAGCTGCCTTGGTAGCTTCTGAGGCGGCTGTTGATGCGGCTGAACTTGCTACCGCATTAGCCGATGTCGCTTCCGAAGCAGCCGAACTGGCAGCCGTCGCTGCTTCGCTAGTAGCTGTCTCATTAGCACTATTTGCCATTTGGGCAGCGCTTAAAGCAACACTATTCGCACTTGAAGCAGCATCATTAGCAGCACTGGCAGCCGTGGCGGCGCTTGAGGCAACCGCTTGAGCTGACTTTGCAGCCGTCGCCTCTGATTGGGCAATCGCTGCATATGAACTTGCGGCACTCTCGTCAGAACTCGCTACCGTTGCCGTTGAGGCGGCACTTGAAGCAGCGCTAGCAGTTGACTTGGCCGCTTCAGCAGTTGCATCCGCGTCACTATCCGTCTTGTCGGCTTGTTCGGACGTAGCAGAAGCAGCTGAACTTGCAGCTGTTGCGGCTTCGCTAGCTTGATCTGCCTCCGATTGAGCAACTGCGGCCGTTGAGGCAGTAGCCGTTACAGCGCTCTTTGGCACGCTATTTGCTTCATTAGCAAGACTATCGGCTGAACTTGCCACACTAGTGGCACTTGAAGCAACACTGTTGGCAGACTCTGCAACCGAAGCAGCACTGGTTGCCACCGAGGCAGCACTTGAAGCAGCGCTGTTATTTGGATACTTACCGGCATCCGCTACCGCACTCGAAGCTGCCTTTGCTGCACTAGCAGCTTCGTTAGCAACACTTGCCGTACTTGCAGCTGACGTTGCTGTACTCTGAGCAGCACTAGCAGTTGCAGCAGCGCTTGAGGCAAGTGACGCATATGAGCTTGCAGCTGACGCATCACCAGCTTGCGCGGCACTTGAGGCAGCTGACGCAGCGCTTGATGCCTGCTTGTCAGCTGTCGAAGCCCTTGCGCCAGATGCAACTTGACTTGCCGTTGATGCTTGTGAAGCGGCACTACTGTTATTCGCATCCGCCTGGCTCGCAGCGCTAGCAGCTTCATCAGCAGCTGATTGCGCTGCTGTAGCCGTTGAGGCAGCCGAAGCGGCGCTTGTAACAACATCATTTGCTGAGCTTGCTGTACTTGCCGCCGTTGATGCCGCATCTGAAGCCGCACTAGATGCCGTACTTGCAGCACTTTGCGCAACACTAGCGGCACTTGAAGCAGTTGATGCAGCTGACGTTACCGCACTGTTGTTTGGATACTTAGTAGCATCTGATCCAGCATTCGTTGCGACACTTTGCGCCTTTTCAGCAGCGGAACTAGCTGTTGATGCTGTCTTATCAGCTTGACTCGCAGCCTGGGCTGAACTTGCGACAGCTGCAGCGCTGGCAGCTTGGCTAGCTGCTGAACTTGCAGCGCTCGAATCTCCAGCTTGCGCATATGAACTTGCAGTGGCAGCAGCTGAGCTAGCAATGTCATTAGCGTTTGAAGCAACCGTTGCGGCACTTGAAGCAACCGCATTAGCGCTCGAGGCCTGACTTGCTTGACTAGCAGCAACCCCAGCTTGGTTCATCGCAGCTTCCTTATCAGCTGCTGACTGTGCGGCAGCCGCTCTTGATGTTGCAGCAGCAGCACTTGATGCCGTTGAAGTTGCGGCTGATGCCGTTGAAGTTGCACTTGACGCAACTGACGCAGCGCTTGAGGCGGCTTCAGAAGCTGACTGTGCAACACTAGCAGCACTTGAAGCAACTACTTGGGTTGCATCAGTTGTCTTTGATGCCAAGTTAGCAATGGCATTTGCTTGTGAGTGACTCTGGTTAGCTACACTGCCAATTGCCGTTGCAGCACTTGAGGCTGTCTTAGCATATGAACTTGCGTCCGATGCATCGGTTGTTGCTTGCGTAGCAGCCGAACTCGTCGTTGCCGTTGCTGAGCTAGCAGTCTTAGCAGCATCGGATGTTGCCAATGAGGCGTAAATCGAGGCAGCTGACTCAGCAACTTGTGCCGTACTATGCAACGCATTTGCTTCAGAAGCGGCGGCGCTGGCAGCTTGGGCAGCACTTTGAGCCACTGCACTTGCACTTGACGCAACACTAGCAGCACTGTCCGCAGCTGATGCGGCACTGGCAGCCTGTGATGCAGCCGAAGCGACGGCAACATTAGCTAGCGACGTTGCTTCAGCAAACGCTGAGGTTGCAACCGCTGCGGCGCTTGAGGCAATCGCTGTCTCGCTCGCAGCCACGGCAGCAGCACTTGTAGCGGCTGAGGCTGCGCTAGTTGCTTCACTCGCAGCACTGGCAGCCTTAGCAGCGTATGAATCAGCTTCAGATTGATCACCAGCTTGGGCAGCGACCGGTGCACCTGATGCGGCTGAAGTTACTGAACCTGAATCAGTTTGTATTGTTGGTTCTGCCACGTAGGCCGCTGCAATCGGCGTTACAACGTTTGCGTCTTGCGTTTGCGTCACGACTTGATCCACAGATTGTGGTGTCATCGTTTCTGCAGTTGCGCGGTCATAAGCCGTCTGTGCGGTTACCATTGCGACACTACCAATCAAACCACCCAAGGCGGCTAGCATTGATGCCAAAGCACCAGCAATCAAACCACGCTTCTTAACATCTGTTCCGTCAGTTGGCTCACTTGTTTCCGTTGGCTCGACCGATACATTAATCGGCGTCGCACGGATGATCTTCTCATCAGCCTTAGTGCCAGCTTCGTACGGCAAAGCATTTGCTCCGCTAGACGTTGGCACCGGTCTGCAAAACCGCCATCGCGGGTTCGATTCCCGTCACTACCTCTAAAGAAAAGACCCAATCGGAAGTGTCGCTCCGATTGGGTCTTTTCTTTTTGTCGTGAAATTAAAACAAGCTCCCGAGGGATCAATTTGAAATCTCGAGAGCTTGTTTTTTATTGTTTACTTATCGTCGTTCTTCTTGCGCTTGATTATAATACGGGGCTGGTTTTTCTTTTCAGTGATAGAAAACAGAAGTAAAGTAGTTAAATTTTTGTCCATATCGCGTGAGCAAATTTCTTGACATCTCTGAAAGTTCCTTATTGAATTGCAAGATGTTCACATTTCGCCTATAATATGTATTCGTGGTATAAAACTTTAAATATATTTTGGTAGTGTAGCCAAGTGGTATTCATCAATCACTTCTGGACCAACAATCGTGGCACCAACCGTAAGTGCCGTCATTCCTGCAATTATCCAAGCAGGCTTTTTCTTGGCGTGATCATCCGCCTTTGCAAATTCGTTTTTATTCATTGTTCCCGCCTCAATAGTCACTCAAATTTTTGTGTATACTAAAATCCTAAGAATTTCGATACTTTCCCTACTTTGAACAAATTCCGAGTCAACTTTGTCTTGAGTAACAACGTGTTTGTGATTCCCATCGTTCGCATCAGTGACATCACTGATTGCTGCCGCTTCGGCTGAGCGCGAATCAAATAAAATGTTTCCAATCTTCGTTAGACCAGAAGCATTCTTCTTCGCTTTAACCGATGAGCGCGGTTCATTATTACCCGTCTCAACTTGAATTATTCCCGCTGGTGCCTCAGTATTATATCTAGCCATATTAAGGTTAAATTTAATCGTCCAATTGCCTCGCATATCAACTTGCTTATTAAATGCTAATCCACCTTTTTCGCCTGATGCATTTCCAGCTGTCAAGGTAGTGAAAACAGCTCGGGTAGAACCGCCGTACGACCCAATACCATTCGTGGCACCATTAGAAGTAGAATAGTCCCCTGCATTATTAAACGTGACATCTCCCATGTCAGTATTGTTATATAAATCAAATCCCCAAAACGTTGCGTTCTTAATGCCATCTATACCCAATCCTCCACCAGTTGCACCTTGTGTTCCGATTTCTGTTGGCGTAACAGGCGCAAGCAGCATACCAAGTGAATCCCCGGCTCCTCTGGGACTAGTTAAGCACTTCGCACTAGTCATATCTGACCCTGTATTTTGAGCACCCAAAAGGGATGTTGCGGCCACTACGTTGTTACCACTTGTTTTCCCCTCGTAATCAAATACCGCCGAATCGTCATCGGCGCTGGCAGCTAACAATTTACCCGTGCCATCAGTTTCACGGAACCCAACTGCGTGTTGTCCATCATTGTTCGAAAGCAGGCCCAGTTGAGAAAATTGACCGCCGTCTGAAGCCTTAAACCCCAACGACATAATTTCATTCGTGCTCGTGATATCAAAAACTCTTGTTGCTGTATACGTTCCATTCGTTGTAATTTTCAAAGTACCTTTTCCACTACTTGGATCGTACGTATAAGCTGCAGTAACAGGAACTTCGATATTCGGGTCCGTATTTGAATCTCCAGAGATCGCAGGGGCATCAAAAGTGTGTGCTGTACTAGTTGGGGCCGTATCCCCCCCAGACTTAACAATTTGCAACGTATCTCCCGAATTCGTCGAAATTTTAGTGGCATCTTTAATAACATTGCCTGCTGTATCTTTATAATTAATCGTAGTTTCACCAGTTGGCAAAAACAAATCAAAATTAGTTACCGTAACGTCATAATTGGTACCAGCTGTTCCCAATTCAACTGAAGGCACAGTTGAAATAACCTTACCGTTCTGGTCAACAAAGACCGTCGTCAGCTTGGAATTTTTGGCATATTGCAGATTAATAACATTATCAGCATCTGTATTTGATACAGTTAATGACGTCGTACCTGCGGCTGTTCCATATGTCGAACTTAAGTATGTGTATGCAGCTGGCGTCAATTGGACGTAAACCGTCTTATCAGATGATCCAAATGTCGCAGATGACAGGTCAGCACCCAGCTTAGTCGTAAGCCCTGAATCCGAATAAACGCCCGATACCGCACCGGTATATCCAACCTTCGTTGCAGCTTCCAAGGCCGCTGTATACTCAGAATAATCAGCCGCATCCGTACCCTTTTGCCCAAATCTGTATCCAAAACAGTTCCATCACTAGCGGTAATCTTCGCCGTAAAGCCATCCGGCACCTTAATCGTGTTCGCTGAATAAGCCCCGTCCGTGACACCAGTCAAAGACGTTGCCGAACCACTAATAGCTGTTGAAAGCGCCGTCTTTCCGGCGTCTCAACCCATCTGGTTGTGTGTAGCTGATAGTTGCTGTTTGCCGGCATAATCCGTGAACGTATTCTGGTTAACAACATCCGTTGATCCATCTGGGTACGTTGTGGTCATGTTAACTGCCTTTTGGGCGTATGCGACCGTGAAACTTGGCACGGCTAGCGCTCCGGCACTAGTCATATTGAAGGCACCAACAATCGTGTATGTGCCATCGCCATTGTCCTTGTAGTACATTGACTTCGTTAACGTTTGCGCATCGTTCACAGCCTTCAATGCATCTTGCACTGATTGATCACTTGCAACAACACCAGCATCTTGTGGTGCATCTTCATAAGCAACCGTGTGTGCAATGTTATCGGCACCAAAACTACCCGCAGCAATTGATGTTGCCTTGTTATTATCAACGAACGACACCTTGCCGTCTTGTTGCTTGATGCTTTGTTGTGTCTTAGCATCAGCCAACCAGCCAGCAATATCTGTGTCGGTTGAGTTGTCAACCGCAATTGCCTCAAGTTGCGTAATGTCACTCTGAATTTGCGCAATGTTGTTGTTGATTGAATCAATATTCGCTTGGACATGCTTCTTTTGCGCATCCAATACAGCAGCGTTGTAGGCCGATAATGCGGTTTGATAATCAGCCGAGGCCAAGTTTGAAGCTGCGCGAGTCTGGGCACTCAACAAATCGTCATCTGCAATCTTTTGTGCTGACGCAGCCGCTGCACTGTTTTGATCAGTACCAACTACAAGGTTGTTGGCATCCGCCATCGACATCGTGTCACTATTTAAACTTTCAAGAGCCGCTTGGGCTTGTGAGAGCGCCGTTTGCGCATTCGTCAAATCATCAACAGTCGCTTGCGCAGCCTTAGCATCTTCCAAAGCCTTTTGTGCTTCAGCTAACGCGGTTGAGATTGTTGTATTACCTGAGTAATCCTTAGCCAATTGCTCCAATGCGGCCACGTCATCTGCAATCGTGTTCGTGGCTGTCGTATTGTCACTCGTGACCGCAGTTGCAGCAGACGTTGCGGCTTCCTTAGCCCCCAATTGTTGTTGGATTGCTGCCTTTGCTGCCGCTTGATCGTCAGCAAGCACCTTTGCAGCTTCAGCCTTCGCAGCTGTGACTGCATTATTAGCAGTAACCAACATGTTTTGCACGTCCTTACCGGCAGCATTAACGGCCGTTTGTTGCGCAATAACTGCTTGCACTGACGTCAAATCTGGCACTTCTTGCGCAGCAACTTCTGCTGGCGTTGTTGCGTCTTGAGAGTCCGTCATTGCTTCGGCCAACGTCTCCAATTGCGCGTTTGCCGTTGCTAATTGTGACTGGGCGTCAGTCAAAGCAGCTTGAATATCCGCATCCCCAGGATTATCATCGAGCAATTGTTGAATGGCATCAATGTTAGATTGAATCGTCTTAGCATTCGCATCAGCATCATTGATGTCGTCATTGATTTGCGCAATGTTATCCGTAACTTGCGTCAATTTATCACCAATTGCGGTTTCCGCAGCTGATTTTGCAGCTGCCAAATTAGCGTCAGCCTTCTTTTGCGCATCGGCCAAATCCGTTGTTGATTGTGTCGTTGCATCAGTAATTTTACTTGCAGCGGCTGTCGCAGCATCACACGCTGCTTGCACAGTAGTTGTGGCCGTTGTGGCTGTGTTTTCCAAAGCCGTCACTGCTGCCACTGTAGTTGCAGCATCAATCGCCGCTTGGGCATCCTTGATTGCTGTTTGTTGCGTCGTTGCTGTCGCTAATTGTGACTTGGCATCATCCAACAAAGCAGCAATCTTAGTGTTTTCTGGATTATCAGCTGCAATTTGCGTCAGCTGCCTCGTGTCACCAGGGTTGTTATCAGCCAACGTTTGAATCGTGGCGATATCCTTTGTGATTTGGTCAATTTGATCTTGAATAGCTGCAATGTTGCTATCCACTGTGGTTGTTGCTGCCTCTTGGGCGGCCTTCAAATCGGCAGCTGCCAACGTCTTCGCGTCAGCCAAATCTTGGTCGGCGGTTGTTTGCGCTGTACCTCCAGTCGTCACGTCTTGCGCTGACTGTGTGCCAGCCGCTTCAGCATTAGCTTGATCCTCGGCTGCTACCGTCGTTACTGCTGCCACAGCCGCTGGCGTTGTCGTATTAGCGATTGCTTCCTTTTGAGTGTTTGCATCAGTCAAAGCTGCGTTAGCGTTATCCAATTGCTTCTGCGCATCAGTCAATGCATCCGAAATTCTTGTTTGTTGCGTAAGTGCATCAGCCAACTTATCCGCAATTTCTTGATCATCTGGATTATTGTCTGCAAGTGTTTGCAACGTTGCGACGTCGGTTGCGATTTGCGCGACAGAGTCGTTAATGGCATTGATGTTGTCTTGAATAGCATCCTTGGCAGCCTCTTGAGCGGCCTTCAAATTGGCATCATTCTTAGCTTGACCAGCTTGCGCATTGGTCAAGTTGTCCGCAGATTGTGATTGTGCAGTCGTCACATCCGTACTTACAGCATCAGCTGCTGCCTTGGCTGCGTCCTCATCCTTTTGACCTTGCGTTGTCAAAGCATCAACGCCCGCTACCGTCGTTGCGGCATCCACGGCCTTCAATTGTGCTTCGGCATCCGTCAAAGCATTATTGGCAACTTTCAATTGTGCCTCGGCATCCGTCAAAGCATTGTCAGCAATTGTCTTTTGACTCTCAGCGTTCGTCAAAGCATCTGCAATCGCCGTATCACCAGGATTCTTTTCAACCAAATCTTGTAGTGATTCGATTGTATCTGCAATCGCTGCTTGGTCCTTTTTGATTTGGTCAATGTTTGCTTGAATGTCCGTCTTGGCTCCTTGAATGTCAGTGATATCTTCAGCAATGGCCGTCTCGGCAGCTGTCTTGGCATCGGCCAAATTGTTCGCAGCCTTATCCGTTGCCGTATCTAATTGCTTTTGCGCATCTGTCACAGCCTTATCAGCTGCAGCTTGATCGGCTTGGGCGGCATCAGTAATTGTCGTCACATCTGCCAACGTCTTTGCATCATCAACTATTTGTGTTTGCACGTCAGCAATTGTCGTTTGATCAGCAATCGCATCCTTGGCCGCTTCAGCAGCTTCTTTTTGTGCTTGGGCATCGGCCAATTGTGCTTCAGCATCCTTCAACTTGTCAGCAATCGTTGTGTTGTCTGGGTTATCAGTCGCAATTTGCTTCAGGTCATTAACATTGCTTTGAATACTATCGATATTCCCTTCCAATGCCTTAATGTCATCTTGAATATCACCAATTTGATCTTCAATTGTTGAAATTGTTGAATCAACCGCCTTTTGCGCAGTCGCTTGGTCAGCAGCCAAGTCGGAGGCTGCTGCCGTCTGAGCATCGGCCAAATCATCCGCCGCTATCTTGGCATCTGTATCAGAAGTGTCCTTGGCAGTATCGGCAGCATCAATGGCTTCCGAAGCTGACGTGCCAGCATCCGTCGCTGCCTTTTCAGCCGCCGCTACTTCAGCTGGTGTCGTGGCACCTTCGATAGCTGCCTTTTGCTTTTCAGCCGTATCCAATGCCGTCTCAGCTGTTGTTAATTGGTTCTTAGCATCCGTCAGCTTGTCTGCAATATCTGAGTCATCCGGGTTCTTAGATGCGATAACCTTCTCAATCACCGTATCGCCTGGATTATCAGTTGCTGTTTGTTGCAAGTCATCAACAATCGTTTGGATATCGGCAATATCTGACGTGATATCGGCAATGTTTTGATCCAACGCCTTATCAGCTGCATCCTTGGCTTCAGTCAAGTTACTGTCAGACTTTGCTTGGGCGTCTGTCACATCTTGGTCAGCTACACCCCCTTGTTCGTCAGCCGTCTTTTGATCAGCTTGCGCGTTCTCCAAATCCTGAGCTGACTTTTCAGCGTCTGTTTGACCAGCATCAACCGCTGCCTGGACATCAGCCAGCGTCGTTGCGTTATCGGCATTGTTCTTTTGCGTTTCAGCATCGGCCAATTGTGTCTTAGCGTCCGTCAATTGTTGCTTGGCATCTTCCAACCCCGTTTCAGCTTCAGTCAATTGCTGTTGCGCATCCGCCAACTTATCCTGAATCGTCTTATTATCAGGGTTATCCGCTGCAATTTGCGTCAATTCGGTAATATCGCTATTGATACCATCGATATTCTTTTGAATCGTCTCCAAGTCAGCATTAATCGCGTTCTTGGCGTTTGTTTGCGCGTCCGTCAAGTTTGCAGCTCCGGTTTGTGCAGCCGTTTGGTCAGTTGCCAAATCAGAAGCTGCCAAATCCTTCGCATCGGCCAAATCTTGGTCAGCTTGGTCCTTGTTACCAGTCGTTGATGTTACGGCATTCGTCGCAATTTGCTCTTGCGCATCTACATCAGCTGGCGTTGTCGCACTATCAACAGCCTTCAAAGCATCTTGCGCTGCCGTTTGTCCATTTTCAATGACTGCCTTTTGATCAGTAGCCGTCGACAAAGCATCTTGGGCATCAGCCAATTGTTGCTTGGCATCGGCCAGCTTGTCAGCAATCGTTGTGTCGTTAGGATTATTAGTTGCAATATCCGTCAAGTCGGCAATATCATCATTAATTCGATCAATGTTGTCGTTAATATCGCTAATCGCTTGATCAACTCACTTAACGTCATCGGTAATCGCATCAACGTTATCTTGCAATGACTCCTTGGCTGCCGTCTTTGCATCAGCCAAGTTCTTATCCGACTGCGTTTGGGCATCCGTGACATCCTTGTCAGCTGCGGCTTGGGCAGTATCACCCGCTGTCGCTGCTTCAGTCGCCTTATCTTGTGCAGCCGTCACTTCAGCCGGCGTATCCCCACCAGCGTCAACTTGATCCTGCACATCAGCCAATGTCTTGGCGTCATCAACCGTGTTCAATTGGTTTTGCGCGTCAGTCAAAGCGTCCTGGGCGTCTGTCAATTGTTGTTGCGCATCCGCTAGCTTATCAGCAATATCTTGGTCGTTAGGATTGTTGTCGGCGACCTCTTGCAATTGGTCAACGATATCTGTAATTCCCGTCGCAATTTGCTCCAATGCTGCAATATCGTCGGTAATCTTAGCGATGTCATCATCGATGCTTGCCATTTGGTCAGTAATCGCTGCCGTCGCGTCCTCCTTGGCATCGGCCAAATTGCTATCTGATTGCGTTTGCGCATCCGTCAAATCACCTTGAGCCTTTGTCAAAGCATCCTCAGCCGCCTTTTCGTCAGCTACAGCCGCCTTACCAGCCGTATCAGCATCGCTAACAGCGTCTGTCGCAACTTGCTCTTGGGCAGCAATGTCAGCCAGCGTCGTTTGTGAGTCAATAGCATCCAATGCCTTTTGTGCATCATCTTTAGCCGTTTCAGCGGTCGTCAATTGCTCCTTGGCATCAGCCAACTTATCGGCAATCACCGTGTTATCAGGATTAACACCCGCCAACTTACCCGCAATCTCAGTATCAGCCGGATTCTTAGCGGCAATATCCGTCAATTCGGCAATGTCATCATTGATATCAGCGATTTGATCCTTGATATTGTCGATTGTGTTATCAACTGCCGTTTGCGCAGCTGCTTGGTCTTCAGCCAAATCACCACTAGCTTGGGCCTTGGCGTCCGCCAAATCTTGACAGTTTTGGTCAGACTTCGTTTGGGCGTCCGTCACATCTTGCGCTGATGCTTCAGCTGCCTTAGTTGCTGTGTCACCATCAGTTGTTGCTTGATCACGAGCAGCTTCGACTTCAGCTGGCGTCGTTGCATTTTCGATAACCGACTTTTGACTCGTCGCATCAGTCAATGCATCTTGTGCCGTCTGCAATTGTTCCTTTTCTTGCGTCTTGGCAGCTTCAGCTTCATCCAATTGTGTTTGCGCATCATCCAACAATCCCGCAATCTTCTCATCACCCGGATTCTTATCAGCTAGGTCTTGCAACGTCGCAATATCATCGGTGATGTTCTTGATGTTGTCATCGATTGTCGCGATGTTATCCGTAATCGTTGTCTCAGCCTGTTTCTTAGCATCAGCCCGGTCATCAATCGTCACCTCAGCTTGTGCCTTGGCATCTGCCAAATTATCAGCGCTTTGCTTTTGGGCATCTTCAACGTCAGTTTGCGCTTGGTTTTCATTCTCTTGCGCTTCAGAAACTTGATCAGCTGCGTCAGACACTACATCAGCAACATCAGCCAACGTCGTTTGATCCTTTACCTTATCCAAGTCAGCCTGTACCAACGTTGTTTGATCATCCAGCGCATCCATCGCTGCCTGGGCATCCGTCTTATCTTGCTGAGCCTGGGCCAATTGGTCCTTGGCATCAGCAAGCTTGTCGGCAATGTCCGTGTTCGTTGGATTATCCGTCGCAATTTGCTCCAACGCTTCGATGTCTTTGTTGATAGCTGTGATATTGTCATCGATTGCCGTCAATCCTTCATTAATGGCATTGATATCATCTTGAATACCTGAAATTGTTTGGTTAACAACCGTCTTTGCTGCCGTTTGGTCAGCTAGCAAATCTGCGGCAGCAGCATCTTGTGCTTTCTTCAAATCAGTATCCGCTTGCGTGTTCGCACCATCGGTGCTCTTAGCAGCAGCAGTAGCGGCATCAACTTGATCTTGAACCTCGATACCTGCCGTCTTTGCCTTTTCTTCTGCTGCCGTCACTTCTGCAGGTGTCGTTGCATCAGCAATCTCCTGCAGTTGATCTTGCGCCGTCGTCAACGCCGTCTTTGCATCCGTCAAATCTTGTTGTGCCTTAGCCAAGTCATCTGCAATTTGCGTATCACCAGGGTTCTTAGCCACCAAATCCTTCAAGTCAGCGATACCATCAGGATTCTTAGACGCGATATCCGTCAATTGCGTGATGTCATCCGTAATCTTCGTGATGTTATCCGTAATTGACGCGATGTCTTGGTTAATCGTGTTCGTTGCCGTTTCCTTAGCGTTGGCTAGATTTTCAGCATGCTTGTCTTGTGCATCGGCCAACGCAGTAGCAGCATCCTTTTGGGCCGTGTCAGCAGTTACCAAATCTTGATCGGCGTTCGTTTGCGCTGTTGTTCCAGTTGCCTTATCAGTCGCTGCTTGGTCAACTAACTCTTGGACATCTGCTGTCGTTGTTTGCTTGTCGACATCAGCCAATTGCGTTTCCGCATCCGCCTTAGCCGCTTGGGCATCCTGCAACTGAGTCTTCGCATCAGCTAACTTTTGAGCAATTTCACTACAACGCTCTTGCGCATCCTTCAAATCTTGGGCAATTTGATCATTGGTTGGATTATCGGTCGCAATTTGCTCCAAATCAGCGATATCTTGCTCAATTTGCAAAATGTTATCACCAATCGTCACCAATTGTTCCGTAATCTGATCCGTGGCTGCCTTCTTAGCATCTGCCAAGTTCTCAGCACTCTTCGCTTGCGCATCCTGGTCAGCTGCCAAATCCTTGGCTGCTTGGGCCTGGGCATCAGCCAAATCGTTGTCCGCCGTCTTTTGTGCCGTCGCTGCGTTTGAAACTGCCTTATCAGCAATTGCTTCTTGAGCAGCCACATCAGCCAACGTTGTTTGACTATCAATCGCGTCCTTTGCATCTTGCGCTGCTGTTTGAGCGGCTTGTGCATCCGTCAATTGGTCTTGCGCATCTGACAGAGCATTTTCAGCTGTCGTCAATTGATTTTGTGCGTCCGCCAACTTATCCGCAATCTCAGTATCATCTGGATTCTTCGCTACCAAATCCTTCAAGTCCGTAATGTCCTTGTTGATAGCCACGATGTCATCCGTGATGTTGTCGATTGACGTATTGATGGCCGTCTTAGCTGCTGCTTTGGCCGCAATGTTATCCGCAATCGACTTGTCAGCTGCATCCTTAGCCGCCGCCAAGTTTTCGTCACTCTTCGTTTGCGCATCCTTGACGTCCTGATCAGCCGTCGTCTTGGCCGTGTCGGCCGTCGCTTCTGCTGTTTCGGCCGTTGACTGTGCTGTTGCTACATCAGCCGGAATCTTGGCATCGTTAACGGCTGCCTCGGCCACATCAGCTAGCGTTTCAGCTGATGCGACATCGGCTGCTTGTTGTTTAGCATCCGCCAACTTGTTTTCAGTTGTTGTTTGCTGTGCCTTCGCATCAGCCAACAAATCGGCAATCAACGTATCATCTGGATTCTTCGCTGCAATATCCGTCAACGTTGCGACATCATCCGTGATGTTTGCCAATGAGGCTTCGAAGGTTGCAATATCAGCCGTGATGTCTGAGATATTTTGCTGAATTTGCTTAATATCATCAGCCAAACTCGTATCAGCAGCTGCCTTAGCTGCCGCCAAGTTTTCGTTGCTTTGCGTTTGGGCACTCTTAACGTCGTTATATGCTTGCGTCTCAGCCGTTGTTGCATCCGTTTGATCAGATGTTGCCTCGTCAACAAGTTCATTTGATAGCGTTGTTTGCTTATCAGCTGAGGCAACCAAATCAGCAACATCTGCCAACGTTTCAGCTGACGCAATTTGGTTAGCCGTGTTTTGCACGTCAGCCAATGATTGATTAGACTCACTCAATTGCGTCTTAGCATCCGCCAACAAGTCGGCAATCGTGTTATTACCAGGGTTCTTGTCAGCCAAGTCTTGCGCAATTTCCGTATCGTTTGGATTATCCGTCACAAGTTGTTGCAACTGACGAATATCCTCGTCAATGCCGGCAATGTTTTGGTTGATTGATGCAATGATCTTGTCAGCATTCGTCGTCGCCTTATCTTGCGCGTCCGTCAATTGCTTGGTTGACTCAGCTTGCGCCTTATCAACATCATCTTGCGCTTGCGTTGCATCCCCTTGGGCGTCGGCCAAATCTTTGTCAGCCGTTTCCTTATCGACACCAGCCGATGCATCATCATGGCTCAATGCATTGTTGATATCTGTGATATCAGCCAATGTTGTCGCCTTGGTAATCGCATCCTTTTGCGCTTCAGCATCTGACAATGAGCTGTTTGCATCAGCCAATTGTTGTTGTGCATCAGCCAACTTGTCACCAGCCTTGTCCAATTGGTTTTGGGCATTCGTCAACGCAGCGCCGATTTCTGAATCACCTGGGTTCTTCGCAGCAATGTCTGACAAGCGGTCAACGATACGTTGTGTCTCATCCACATCATCTTGGATAGCTGCGATATCATCCGTCAAATCTTGCTTAGCAGCTGACTTTGCAGCGGCCAAATTCTCGGCAGCCTTTATCGCATCAGCAATCGCGTTATTCAAGTTATCAGCAGACTTCGCACCAGCATTTTGCAAGTCAGTATCGGCAGCTTGACGAGCAGCTTCAGCAGCAGCCACGTCAGCATCCCCTGCAGCCGTCTTTTCATCAACTTGCGCCAGCGTCTTCGCATCATCAACCGTTGCCAATTGATCCTTGGCATCAGCCAATGCCGACACCAGAGCGTCCTTATCAGCTTGTGCATCCTTATAACGGCCTTGTGCTTCAGTCAATTGCTTATTGGCATCGGCCAACAAATCGGCAATCTTCGTGCTGTTTGGATTATCCGCAGCAATCTTTGACAACGCTGCAATATCATCCTTAATTTGCTCGATGTCTTCTTGAATAGCAGCCAAATTAGCATCAGCTTGCTTACTTTCATCATCAACACGGTCCAATTGTTGTTGGATTGCATCCTTGGCTGCTTCCTTAGCATCCGCCAAGTCATCCGCTGCCGTCGTCTTAGCATTCGCCAAATCTTGGTCAGCTTGCTTACGGTCAACATCGGCAGCCGTTGTCTTATCAGCAATGTCATCGGTCAAATCAGAAACTTCAGCCAAAGTTGTGGCTTGATCATCATTGATCGCCTTAGCATCATCAGCTGTCTTAGCTTGGTTAACATCAATCAATTGATCAACAATCGTGTCCTTGGCATCCTTTGCGTCAGCCAATTGTTGCTTAGCATCATCCAATGCCTGTTGAACCTCAGGCGTGTTTGGATGATCCTTCGCCCATTGCGTCAACTCATCGATATCCTTCTGAATTTGCTTGTGAGCTGGCGTTTCCGCTGTCTCAATTGCTACCAGCTGAGCACGAGCATCTTCAAGGGCTGATTGCACCTTGTTCAATTGATCCTTGGCTTCAGACTTGGCATTGGCCATGTCATCAGCAACCGCCTTCTTAGCATCAGCGACATCCTTATCAGCCGCCTTAACCGCATCGGTTGCCTTTTCACCAGCTTCTTGGGCGACCGTTTCAGTAACCGTGTATGGCAACATGGCTGTTTGTGGTACTGATTGACCACTACCGAGCGCCTGTACAATCGTTGCCGTCGTTGAAAGACCATTAGCAATATCCTGTGCTTCACGCAAGAGTTGTTCTGCACGTTGCGTTGCTTGGTTACCAACAACTTGGTCAACACCAATTTGGTTCGTTGCTGCGTCAATTTGAGCATCATTAGTCTTCGTTTCATCATCCGACTTAATTAGTCGGTCTTGGATACGAGCGCCACGGGTCGCCTTACCTTCAGCCAACAAACGTTGACCAACATAAGCTGCGACACCTTCAACTGGCAATTGCTCACCGACTTGCGTTGCCACCGCTTCAGTTGCTTGCGCAATACCTGAAACTTGGGTTGGCAAAACAGTTTCATTGTGTGCTTTTCGTATGAAACGTTGATATATCAACGTTTATTATTGTTCATTTTCCTTCTTTTTTGTTGGCAAGAAGAACCATCCAAGGAACATACTGAACAACAAAACAGTTACAAGCGTAAATGGTTGTAAGTTCCAGTCCTTGCTAAATCGTCCGCCTAGATAGTATGGACGATCCCAGAATCCACTAACTAGACCATGCGACCAATGGACGTTACAGGGATCGAACCTGTGACCCCCTGCTTGTAAGGCAGGTGCTCTCCCAGCTGAGCTAAACGTCCATTATGTTTTGTGCTTTGCGATATCTCTCGCTCAACAACAAAAATTATTATACATACCTTCTGAACACTTTGCAACCCCTTTTTTAAAATAAAAAGCACACAATGCATTCGAACCCCCACCAACGGTTTTGGAGACCGTCGTTCTACCGTTAAACTATACCCCTATAATGGAATGTATTATTAAATTCCAATGGCGCGGGAGGGAATCGAACCCCCGACACTACGAGCTTCAATCGTATGCTCTACCAACTCACAACGGGATTCGAACCCGTGATCTTTCGCGTGACAGGCGAACGTCCTAACCATTGCGGGAACTGGATTTTGAGTCCAGCGCGTCTGCCTATTCCGCCACAACGGCATATCTAATATTAATCGGATGATAGAAAGTTTAAAACTTTCAAGGGCGGTAGATGGGAATCGAACCCACGCATGTCGGTACCACAAACCGATGTGTTAACCACTTCACCACTACCGCCATTATCTATCAAGCAGGGGTAGAGGGAACACTTGTAACCCGAAGGTCTTTAGATTATGCCGTCGGTGGGGGTCGAACCCACACTCCCTTGCGGGAACTGGATTTTGAGTCCAGCGCGTCTGCCTATTCCGCCACAACGGCATGATTATTATTAGATAAGACCTGAGGCCTGCTTGGAAACCCGAAGATTTCCGATGCCGTCGGTGGGGGTCGAACCCACACTCCCAGCTTATGACAATAATTTAACCGAGCCACTACAACCCATCTCCTACAATTTATCATTGTTTTCAAGCCAAAAGAAAAAGTTCCCCTATAAAAGACAGCGAGTAGCGCTATACAAGTAATAATAGTCAAATATCGAAAATAATACCGATTTATCGGAATGTTAGATGCAAAAGAAAAGACGTTCGATTTCTCGAACGTCTGGCATCGTCTGCGGCGTTTTGAATCAACCCGTTCTTACCGTTTGTCACATTTTCCATGACAAAACCTCCAAATTATCAATTTGGATTGCGGTCTCAGTACTATTCAGTTTTACGCTTATCGCTAAATATTTAGTGGTATTCGTATGCTAAATGCTAAATAAAAGTCATAAAGAATTTCGTCCAACTTGGCTGTTGAAAGGCAATCAATGATGAAATCAACACAATTGACAATAGCAAGTAGTGATATGTTGCACCACCTGTTACTGACGTTACCCAATTACCCGGATCCATGTAACCAACTGCCACCAAGGCACCTGGTCCAGAAAACGCCCAGAGTTTACGCCAAAAAGAGCCGTTCTTTGGCGGCACAATTGACCCGTTAACTTCTGCCAAACAGATCATTGACCAACCGAACAACAAGTGGAGCGCGATGGCACCACCGATAACTTCGGCGATATCAGTGGCCATCAGTGCCAACTCAGTAATAATCCATAGCGCAATACCGCCACCTTTACTGGTACGGTTTCGTGTTGCTTGCGCCAAGTCTTCACCAGTAACCATCCCCATCTTTCCAGCCATATACTGGAGCATCAGTGTGTTAACAGCTTGAATCTTTGGCAAATAACCACCAAACATCGCTGCAATATCAGGTCGTGATAGGACAACAAGATACAAGAATACAAACAAGATTGTCATAATCAACGTAATAACAATCGCTTCAATCTTTCGGAACCCAAAACGCATCAACAACAATAGCAACAAAACATCAAATGCCGTTGTTAAAACAGATACAACAAACGCCATTGAAAGTTGGATGTTTGAATCCCAAGCCATAAAGCGAACAGATTCCTTTAACTCTTCCTTGTTCTCGCGGTTAACCTTACGCGTTTGGGCGATAGATGAGTGCAAATATAAGTTGTGCGGCATAACTGTCGCACCAATAATACCCAGCGTCATAACCAATGGTGAATCTGCGCCCGCAATACCATAGGTCAACGTACCCGTGATTGTTGAGTTTTGACCTGAAGCCAACAACGCAACGGCAAACAACGTTGAAAGAACTGGTGATGCAATCGCCCCCGCAATCGTCTTATCACCCAAAGCGTTGTACATTTGACCAAACGTACCAACTGAATCTGCGTGTCCGAAGAACATCGCAGCCCCCAAAATCAACAACATTGAGTTAAGGAGCGGTGCCATCGCAAATGGCAAAGCAACTGACAAGAAGACTTGTGAGTACACAAGCAATTGATCCAGCTTATCTTCAGCACCACCGTAAATCAGTGTAAAGGCAACAACCGGAATCAAGGCCAAGCCACGTGTGATGACACGACGTAGCCACATTGGTACGCGCAAGTGCAAGAATCCAGCCATGATAATTTCACAGTAGGCTGTTTGAATATCTGATAGTTCCAAAGCCATTTCATTATCCCCCGAAAATTAAAGTAACTTGCCCACAATTTGAATTACCAATTGAATGTTCAAACCAGTCAACAACAAGAAGACCAACCAGGCGACAATCGTCATCCACTTTGAAATGATGAACTCTTCACCCATAATCTTCTTTGAACTGGTCATCCAAACCGTTTGCAAGTTCTTTTCTAAATCTTCACGACGCTTATTCACAGCTGACAAGCTTAAGACGTCTGTTGTTGAAAGATCCCCAAGTTCCAACACAGTCGCAATCGTCAACTTCGCTTGATCTTCTAGCGCCTGATGGACAGCACTTGCTAGTGCAACTTGTCCTTGTTCTGATTCATCAACCCCAACTAAAACATGTTTCTTAGCGTGTCGCGCAATGTACACCGCTTGTGATCCCAATGATGGCCACATACCTTGCTTTGAGTGCGCGCCGACAATGAGTAGGTCAGCCTTAATCTCAGGTGCCAATTCCATTGCTAGTACTTCACCAGCTTTAGCACCATCCGCCAAAACCGACTCGACTTCCGTCACACCTTGCTCGATAGCGTATGCCTTATAGAAACTGACAAAATGCCATCATTCGCCCCCATCACGGATGCACGAATCAAATTATTTCGTTGTGCTAATGTTTGTTTATCCTTTGCCATCTTATTCACTTTCTAATTCGTTTTAAAACTAAAAAGCGCCTTTGATTATGTATCACACACAACCAAAAGCGCTTAACCTTGCTTAACGACGGGCAATCAATGATGAAACGCAAATTCTTCGTCGTAACGATTATTCAATGCATCATTTTGCACGGCTTCCGCCTTGATTTGCGCATCATTTTGGGAGTGCACGGAAACATATTCTCCCATCGCCATTGAAACTGTTCCAGCTAGCGCACCAGCGAAACCGGCGATAAAAATAGCGAATGAGTTCGTCGTTGCTCCAGCGACACCAATAACAATTCCGATTGGCAACAATGATCCAAGCGGGAATGAGACCACCGATGCAATCGCTGCCCCGACGGCTGACATTTCATGGTGCAACGTGAACCCATATCGCTCACGAACCGTCGTCCCCAGCGCATCCTTTTCCATCATCTCTTGCGTTGCCTTGTTTGCTAGGTGTTCAGAAATACCTTGTGCTTCATACTTCTTTTGTACGAAGTATCGGCCAATCAACGTTCCAATGTAGAACGTCACAATCATTGTGAACACACCAGCGACGACATTACGTAGCGTCGCTTTCTTCTCATTTGCCCCAGACAAATGCGCTGCTGAATAACCCGTAATCGCCAACGCAATCAAAACGGCTACTCCAGTTGCAGCAACACGAATGTGTGGTGGAAATAAGGTAATTGCCAAGAAAGCACAGGCCAACAAGTCTGCCAAACCAGCAATCAGAATTGTGAACTGATTGGTCGTGGCAGCACCAACCGAAAATAGTACACCAACAACTGTTAGAATGCCGTCATTTGAGCCGAGCACACCGGCACGAATCGCATTCAAACGTTCTTCCATTGTTTGATGTGTCTTAACATTTTTCATGGTTGCACGCTCCTCGAAAGGTGACTTGGCCATCAATTCGATCGCGATTTCTGCAGCCGTCGCTTCAGAAACCCCACGGTCTAGATAGAATTGACGAATGTCTGTCGCCACGCCATCTGGATCAACGCGCAAACGTTGGGTCTCAAGGTCAACAACAACCTTTTCAGCGTCCGCTTGTGAGCTAACTGACGCATACTCACCAGAAGCCATCGAGAAGTAACCCGTTAGTGCTACCGCTACCGTCGTTGCTAGAATGGTTGCCCAGAATTGCCAACGAACTGGTGAAAAGTACAATGCTAGCAATGGGAATGCCCCACCAATTGCTGCACAGAACAATGATGAAAACGCTGCAGCCCAAGGACTGACATAGTGGCCCAATTGCACATTATATTTCGTTGATAGAATCGTTTCGCGTAATGACAGTCTATCATACCTCCCGTTTGTATCTCAGTTGTATCTCACGCACAGAAAAAGCGCTCAATTTCTCGAGCGCTTGTTATCTTTCTAGAAGAATAATCCAATGGTGTAGTGAATGGCAATCGTCAGCAAGCCGATGACCACATTACGCTTAACTGCTCGGCTAGCAAAGCCCTTTCCAATTAACGCACTACATCTTAGGCAACGTGATATCCAATAACACTAAGTCAATCTTTGTCGATTGCAAGGTCGCAACGGCGTCTTCACCAGTGAACGCTTGTACGATATCATACGTATTCATCAAACTCATTTTGACGAGCTGGTTAATTCGCACACTGTCGTCGACTATTAGAATTGTTCGCTTCATGACAACTGCCTTCCTTCACTAATACTCATCGGCATGACCGTATACCCGACGCATGACCGCTTCGACACGACTCTTCAGCACTTCCAAGTGGAATGGCTTTGTGATGTAGTCATCCGCTCCCAGTTGCAAGCCCTGCACAACATCCGCTACCTCAGTTTTGGCCGTCAAAAAGATGACCGGTATTTCCTTATCCGTGATATACGGCAAAACATCATAGCCACAGACAGTTCGTGTATCCACCATGTCATCCGCAAAGTCCCAGATATTTTCATACAGTGTTTCACGGGCCAAAGTGACCCCTTGATTCCGCACAAAATAAACCAGCAGTTCAAATTCCTTATTGGTTAAATCCACCAACTCGTCATTTCGACGTACTGTTTGTTGGGTGACATCAATTACCAAATCACCGTACTTAATAAGCTTGCAGGCCACTTTCAAAACTACGATGCAATACCAACACACTGTTGATCGATAGTGATGCCACCAAAATAACAATGAAAGCAATGAACAATTTAATCGAAATTTTCATAGCGTCTCCATTCGATAACCAACGCGGAACACTGTCGTAATCCGGTCAGCTAGGTCCAATTTTTTACGAAGTCGTTGCACATGCAAATAAACGGTTAGCTTGCTTAACTGCCATGTCCTCATGGTAGATCAACTTTTGCTTCGCATCCCAAATCAACACATTATCTTGCGTCGTGCCGACGAACTTAATGACTTGGGCTTCTTGAATACCTTTATCTTGTTGATAATCCAACTGTTGCACTTGTCGCGCCGTCTGCTTATTAAGGACCGCTGCACTTGATTCCTTTTCTAAAAACAGTACCAACAAGTTAACCTGCACATCTCGAAGCAAGCGATTTTGCGTGGCATAAACAGAATTCAAATTCGTAAACGTACTGATGTAATACGTCTTACGTAGCAACTGGACCTTAATTGTCGCCACGACATACTTCCGATTACCATCTAGCAAATATTGAATCTGTTGTTTATCACCCTCTAGCAATTTCTGCTCTGATGCCACCATCGCCTGAATTTGATGTGCCATCTGATTAAAATCATTGACCAATTCTGTTAATTCATCATGACGCATCGGCTTCAAAGGTTGATAACCCATTGGATCCGTCTGAAACGACCGACTAGCCTGACGTAGTTGATGCACTGGCACCAAGATTTGTTTCGTTAAGACATAAATAATTGCCGTCGACGTCAGCTGACTGATACGGCTACCAAGTTGCTTTAGTCGCGTACTTTCATCCACAATATAGCGCACCGCCTCTTGCTTCACCTCTTCAGTGACGTTCGATTCAGCAATAAGCTCGGCATAACCCAAAATAATCGTCAGTGGCGTATTAATTTCGTGAGTTAAATGACTCGCAAACTCTTTTTGAAAAGCCGCATTTTCATCATTATCCAGCAGATTGACCAACATTTCTGAAACCAAGCCCATATCTGTATGCAAACGATAGTCGGCCTGACTTGCATAATCAAATTGGAATCCATGAGCTGTTTGTTGTCGAATGCCAAGCGCAATATCTGTCACCTTTTCGTGCAACATCTTGCTGCTAATGGGTTCTCGTTGCAAAGTCACGTGGTCATATTGACTTTTGACAATCGACAGCCCTAAGCCAAGATGATCATCTTCGCCGAGCTCGCTATCTGTCACGAATGGTTCAAAAACATCATCAACGGCTTGTTCATCTAATCCATGACCATTGTCAGTTATTGTGATCGTTAGTCCCGTTTCATCCAAGTTCTCTGCCACCACAATTCGACCGCCTTTCTGCGGCAATGCTTTGACAGTGATTATCTTGCCAGCGTACAAAAAGTTGGAGCATGCCAATTACTAAGAAGAAAAAGAGAATCGCCAAGCCGAGCACAAGCCAATTTTGCTTTTGTTTCATCGTTCAATATCTTGCGCCGGCACCTGAATGCTGACGGTCACTCCTTCCCCAGAATTATTAGTTAGGGTCACACGCCACCCCAAAGCCGTACTAATTTAAATCATTAGGAATGTTGCCAATTACTGGTTCCAGGATTCGCTTTAAATCCACACCACCCGCTTCGTCAACATCACTTTTAAACTTAATCGGATTGGCGTATTCGGTCACAACAGTTAAGGCCTCAGCATTGCTTAACGGCATCTGTTGCTTATTAGGCAAGCTGTACGACGTTTGATGAGGCGTTTGCCGACTATAGTTGCGCCAATTTTGCGCAATTGTTTGCAACGGCAGGTTAACACCGTCGCCGAACCATTGCAGATTCAAAATTAAATTGTTACTAGGTACAAACTCAAAATCGATTTCATTTATTTTGCTCATCGCACTAACATAATAGGTTGTCACAACCTCACCGTTCGTTGAGTGATACACCCGTTTTTCAACATCAAGTATCTGCTGCTTAAGCATACGGAGAAGTTGTATCTAACTTGTATCGTAAAAAAAGCCCGCAAAATTGCGGACCTCCTTCTAGACAAGTGTGATTACTAAACTGGCATTTGATTTCGCAAATCGATAATTAATGCCCCCTACGAATTGTTGACTGATTTCACCATCAGCTAAACTTTCCTGATGCCGTAGCGTCACGTTGATGTTTCTTGATAAGTCTTGTCGACCACCGTCTTGGCACGCATCGACGCAAAGCCCACAACACCGACCAACGCTAACAGCACAACGACTATCCCTGTACCAATAACGCGTCCCCAACGGATGTTGCGACGCTTACTAACACGCAATCGCTCACTTCTATTCTGCTCTGTCATGTTCACTAAACTCCTCTACACAAAGTAATATACAACTAAAGTATCACGCGGAATCGACATAATCGTCGTTTCCTCTTTTTGCGGATTGATCGTCATAATCATCAGTGAATCCGTGCGACCCTTGTCGTTACGCCCAAGTTCACCCGTATCAGTTCCCATCAACAAAACAGAAAACGGCTTCCCGTCTCGAATCGTTGCGGATACATCACGCGACTTTTTCATATCCGCACCAAACGTGAGCGGTGACTTCACTTTCACACCACCAATTTCATCAACAACTTGCTCCAAGCCCCCCATATTAACGAGTGCATAATAGTCAATTGGTATATTCAACCAATCTTGCACCGTTTTAATCGCTGTCTTGGCTGATCCCAATTCATAAGCGGCGTTAATCTTTTGCGGGAAAGTATCTTCATAACCAGGCACAAAACGTTGGCGTTGTTGACGACCATAATCACCGCGCGGATCATCGTAACGCATGCGTGAGAAAGCTAATGCGGCCTTACCATCCATTTTGGTATACGTCTTTGTTTTGCCGTCCTCACCAGTATGCGTAAATGTCGAACTGTCCTTTACAAAGCTATACAAATTCCCGGGTGTTGCGTGTGCAGTATCTGGATTATAGTACGCCAAGTCGTACCCCTGTCCTTGAATATAATCTGACTTGATATTCTTTGTGGCATTTAAATACTTCGTGCCAATCGTTGTCATATCGCCAAACGTCAAATCGGTCTTCACGGATTTAGATAGCGATGTCATGAATCCATCCGTTAATAATTTTGTGGGATTAGCCTTGGCCTTATCGACAACTGTTTCCAGCACTCGTCAACTAGTCTATTGCGCTTGCGTTGCTGTACCAGCAGATGCTGCCATTGTTGGCACACCGATTGCGGCAACATCTTCATCAGAAATCTTACCAGCATACAAGTTACCGGTTTCGGCTGCATCCAAGTTCAATGACCGGCGCAACACATTCGTCGCACGTTGCTCTTCTTGACGTGACACAACTTCAGTAGACCCCTCACCGACATTCGTGCGGTCATCTAATGCTGAAGTCAGGAGCATCGGCTTACGTCCCTGTACCTCATAATTATGGGCCACTTTCAGAATTTCAATCGATTTTCCCGAAGCCATCGTGCCGTATACAAACGTTAATTGCGTCATAGCGTCCAACCTTTCACTCTCAATGATGCTGTGTCTTCATTAAGTGTACTAGATTAAACCAAACGCCATCACCGGGATATCCAAATCATCCACAATATGCGCTAATTGCATGACTTGTTCACGCGTCATAAATTGCGCTTCATCAATCAACACAATCGCCGGTTGTTCAGCTTGCCCCGCAACCATTTCGAAAAGGTCGTCCGTGGCATGAATAATGCCCGCGTCCTGCTTAAGGCCGATGCGCGACGAAATTTAAACTGGCAGATATGCTTCATCCCCACCAATTTCAATTTGTTCACCTTCATACACCGGCTTACCATCATGAATACGTAAATTCATCGTCGCCTTTTTCGTGCCAAATGAATCAAGCGTCTTCATTTCTTCCAACTTGTCCGCAAAAATCAACAATGCCTCAGATCCCGGAAACAGGTGATTTGAGAAATCATTTTTCCTTGCACAACACCCTCAGTATCCGTCATCATATATGCCGTTGTTGTCATCTCGTTATCCCCCAAAACCTATTTCTTCCAATATATCATGAATATGAAAAAGCCACTGTCGCAAAAACGTCAGTGGCTTGATTCACTAATTTTGTTTACGGAAGCGGGCCGCAATAGCCGCTTCATCCGGGTGATAGTAATGATAACGAGACCAACTGTAAACGCCCCTGACTTCGACGCCACTACCGTTCCACTCACATCAATTCCGGGAACCATTGGATATTGGCGAATCACGCCACCCTTAGGCAAACTTGCCAAGTAATCTTTGTAGTTCACACTTGAAAAAGCTGTTTGAATTTGAATTTCACCAGCTGATAACTCAGGCAAGTCACGCTCGACAAAATCGCGAGCAACGCGCATCCCCAACCCTTCCAACTTCATAATGGCCAACCCAGCCGTAAACCCAGCTGTGCCAATTGCCATCGCATCTTGCAAAGAAAGACCAGTTGGTAGCTTAACTGCCCATTCCGCTGGCACTTGCACTTGCGTCGCAAAACCACCGTCATGACGAACGCCGAGGTCATAGCCAGTCACCAACACTTCGTGCGTGTCGATAACATAGTCGTAAGTTTGCGACAAAAGTGACTTATTCGGCAATGCCAGAATATCATCGGCCGTCATTTCACCTTCTCCACCGCGGTGCACAATCGGCGTCACATTTTGATAGCCACTAGTTTGCAACAATGCCAATGCAACGCTACCTACACCACCAGCTGCACCAGTCACGGCAATCTTGGGTTGATGAGCCGCGAAACGTTGCCACAATAATTGGCGTGTTGGCATATCCGCTGCCACTGAATCAACGCCCAATATGCTAACGCCACGCAAAATCATCGGGAACACTGACGTTGGTAAATCAACACCACCCGCATTTCCTGTCATGGCAATAGCTCCGTTATAGTGAAGCATCGCAATCAGCTTAGCTGCCAGCTCACCACCAAGACCGTCAATGGTGGCCAGTGGGTACTAAATCAATGAAAAAAGACGCCAATCAGGTCTATCCAACCTGATTGGCGTCTTTATTTAGAATGTCAAAATCGTACGTCCCTTATGCGTATGTGCCGCAAACGCATCAAGTACATCTGGCAACTTTTCAAAAGGTACTTGTTCAACTAGCAACTCATTCATCACATGCCAATCTTAACTAATATCGGTCCAAACGGCGCCACAACACCTGGCGCGGATGTCGTCGTTAAATACCAAGGCAGAGATTACCATGCGAAACTCTCAAATCTTCACTGGGATTATACTGCAAATACATTGGTCGCAACCGCGTATTCGAATGTATCTTGGTGGATTTTTTACGGTACCGTTTCCAGTTCCGTGAAGTATGACATACCATATACGAACGTTGGCCAACTCTATTGGTCAAATAGTTACAACACCCTGGTGTCCAGTAATGGCACACAAACTTCTATTTGGTTCGGTAACATCTGGCCACCTGTCACAAGTGCAACAAACGGTAAAGTCACCGGCACCAATTTGGCAGTGGTAGATGCTATGAAATTGTTACACCAAATTTATTATTCACAGGATGCTTACACAATTCTGACCTTCAACGGCGATATGAATGACGCCAACCGTATTCGAGATATAACGGCAACGATGACGGCACAAACCGATCAACTAAACAAAACCGTCGCTGCGCTACAGTCATCCGAAGGTCGCTCTGATTTTTATACCGTGTATTTTAACAGCATGCCAAAATACACCTACACACCATTCACAACACCAGGATTCCGTCAACAACGCTGTTAAAGATGCAAGTTCTGCACAAACCGCAGCATCAATAGCTACAGCCAAGGCCAATCAAGCAAACTCATCAACAAACACTTCTAACGTTAATCAATAAGTGTTATGAAAAGGCGGATATCAACGATTGTCGTGACTGCAGTCATCACACTGATTGCGACAACGACTGTATTTGCTAGGTGCAGCTATTTCTATCACTACAGGTTTTGACGGAGATAAAAATGCCGCAACTTCGGCAATCAATAATCTGACTAAACAATTGGGCACCACAGCTAACACTTTGGGCACCACAGCCCAAAACTTGACGACTGAAAAGCAAAATCACGCCGATGATGTGAGCTTTGCTAACGACCAAATTGGTAAGGCCAACGCGTACGAACAGACTTTTTGCATCATACATACGGGATGTTACTTATTTTTTATTAGCCGTTAAAAATCAGTTATTCGTCCGTTACATATCCCCTACTATAATTCAAGTTATGAAAGGGGTTACATTATGAAAAAATCATGTCGACGCTTCGCTAAGCGCACACTTATCACTCTCGCAGCTTTGACTGCTGTTTCTACTGTCGGATGATACTCCTTAAATATGTGTGCGATTAAAGGTTGAGTTAAGGATAACACCGAACTTTCTTCATGACAATATGCATTTTGTTCATATTTATAGTTAAACGTTTTAAAAAAATATATACATTGACTATTAATGTTCGGTAAGTAGAATGTCGAGTTATTTATCCGTAAATCAGGACTTCATCCACGATGCAAAGCTTATTATTAGCAACTTTTCCAGTGGCTTAGCCTTCGCTTGAATCGTGTCAGCTTGTGATGATGGAACAAATTGAACGTTCAACTCCTTCAAGCTAACCTTCTTTGATGCGGCATCAACTGATGCGGCTGGCAATGCGGTAACAAGCGTTGATGCTGCAATCGTAAGTGCAGCCCCTGCAACAAGCTTTTTAAACATGTCCCTCATTGAACCGTCGCCCTTCTTGTCATTAATACCGTAACGCTCTGATTGCAAGATAACCTTGGCACCGTATTGCTCATGTGCGTGTACGTATGGGTCAGGTGGCAAGAATCCCATATCGACCTTCTTTGAACCCATCGCCTCAACAACTGTGTTGTAGTCAGTTGAGATGGTTACGTGCACTGGAATCCCCAATTGCTTCATAACCGTAACTAGGTCAGAGTCCTTCACAACGTTCATACCCTTCTTCTTCAAGTCAACGACTGGGAACATGTAACCCGCGTCTGAAGTCGTATCTTGAACAGCAATCTTCTTACCCTTCAAGTCCTTCACTGACTTGATCTTTGAGTCCTTCTTTACCAAGACAATCGCGCGGTAGTAATCAACAAGCTTGTCCGTGATAGCCTTTGAATCCTTAGCTGAGATACCCTTACGCAAAGCAATTGTATCGTTAGGAATCTTTGACGTGTACATCAAAGCACGCGTTTGCTTGAAGATATCTGGGTTGTCCTTCTTAACAACGTTACGAGCATCATCAAAGATAAATGCTGCGTCTGTGTCACCGTTCAAGACTGACAAAACACCTTGGTCGTGACCCTGGGCGATGCCAGTAAAGCCCGTTCTTCTCGTTTTATTTAGACATCAAGCTTACTTGATGTCTTCAATTTGCTTTTGGTAATCGCGGACGATGTCAAAGTTTGAATCCTTTGACTTCGCAACACCAGCCCAGCTGTAGACATCGTTCAAAACCTTCTTACCCTCAGCCGTCTTTGATACCTTGATCATGGCGTTTTGGACTCACCTGAAGCGATATCCAAGTTAATGTTATCCAAACCAACCGTTCCGTTCGGATAAATCTTTGAAACGTTGTTAACTTTAATCGTGCCTTTTTGGGCTGTCATAATAACTCTCCACTCTTATTTAACCTTGTTAACCAAATCCAGCGAAATTTGCTGAACCGTTTTACATGATATGTACGAAGAACGGACCTCACTCGATGCACGTTTTACCAAGTTAAAGTTTTGGAAAATCATGGCGATGTTACGACGCAATTCACGAAGCTTACGTCCCTTCGCAACCGTAATATCTTCACCATCAATCAAGATTTCACCTGACGTCACATCGTGTAGTCGGTTGATGGCACGCAACAACGTACTCTTACCGGCTCCTGAAAGACCAACAATCACAACGAGCATCATGGCACGCGCAATGGCGACACGTTGTTGTTGTCCACCAGACAACTCATCGGCACGCGTGTAGTATTTGTCGAGCATGTTAACCTTATCCAAGTTTTCGGCTGCCTTCTCCTTATCTTCCTTAGAGAAAAGTCCAAACGTGCTCTTGAACGTTGAGTAGTAACCCACGCGTCCAGCCAATACGTTTCGTGCCACGTCATAAACAAGTTGACCCGCACGCAACCCAATGATGCGCGTTGCGTATTCCATGGCAAGTGGCACACTGTGCAAGTTAACCACAACCGTCATGCCCATTTCCGTGTTCAAACGCTTCAAGTCATCCATAACCATCTTGGTCGTCTTTGGATCAAGTGAGGCGATTGGCTCGTCAGCCAAGACGACTGTTGGTGATTAGAAATCAGTTGAGACACCCGTCATGCGTCCTGATCCAAACAAAATTAATACAACTAGAAGCGTTGCCAGTAGACCCTTGACGTGCCATTTTTCGCTGAAACGCTGTTCAGGTAAACTTACATTCATCGTCTATTCTCCATCTGTTGCTTCAGCGTAAATACCGTCAAAGTCATCCTTGTTAACTTCTGCGATTGGCTAGACGATACCACGCACAATCGTGTTCTTCATCAAATTACGGGCTGCCAACAAACTAAACGGCACCGCAATAATCGTTCCCAACAAAGTTCCAACCAAAGCCATTTGAATCGTCTGCAAGATTGGTGTAATCACCGCCGTGACGTATGACCAATCTGGATTCATCATCTTAATCAAGATATCCATGAATTGTTCCCAACCGGCCCCCGCGGCCGTCAACGCTTCAATTGGTCCTTCATCAATCGTTTCGATTGCTTCATAGAACAACTTTGAAATCATACCAAAACTGAAAATCGTCAAAGCGCCGACACCGGCCATCGGACCAATACCAACAATCGCAACGAACAACGCTGCCAACAACAAGTCAGGCAAGGCACGCACCAAGTTCAAGAAGAAACAGGCCAAGATAACCACAGCCGTGCGATCGTAACGGAACATTGAAAGTGTCTGACTCAAGAACAATCCAACACCACCAGCTCCCAAATATCCAAGCACTGTTGAGGCACGGACATTGATTTCCAATGTGTATAGGAAGTAACTCAAGAATTGGTTGAAGACTTGTGGGATAACCGCAAACACAATCGTTTGCAAGCTGTATCGTAATCAATAGTGCTTGTGGCTTAACTGATGACATTGGAATCCCAGAAAAAGCCCAGGCAAACAATGCAACAACCAACACTGTAATAATCCAAGGACGATAACGGTGCCAAGGACTTTGCTTAACTACTTGCATTATGCCAACGCCTCCCGCAATCGATTTGAAATACCGTCAACAATCACCACGACAACCAAGAACCAACGTTGAACGTGGCGTAAAGAACCCCTTCTTCGTGCGGGCTGCCAAGAAGGCGAATGGCACTGACAAAATAGCTGAGATGAACGTTCCTAAGAAGGCAATGGCCAGCGTTTCAACCAACGCTGTGATCAAATCTTCGCCATCCCCTGTATAAACGTAGGACCAATCCGGATGGAACAATCCTGTGAAAATAGCCGCACCAGCTGCCACGATGGCTTCATTTGGTCCGCGGTCAATGTTTTCAACCGCTTCTGAGAACAACTTACCCAACATACCAATTGAGTGAATTGAGACCGCCAACACACCAGCGTAGGCACCAGGACCAACCGCCTTGATGAACATGATGGCCATCACGATTTCAGGGAACACACGGATAACCGTCAAAATCACCTTAGCTAGCAAGATGATACCAACCTTTGGCCATTGACGTGTTTGCAAAGCAAAAATCAATGGCGCACCGATACCACCGGCACCAACCATACCCAAGATAGCCGCTGAACGAACCGCGATTTCAAATCGGTATAGCGTGTAATTCATAAATTCAGGCATGACTGCTGGCAACGTTGCCAACGTCAACCCATCAAGCGCCGATGATTTTGTAATGGTCGACGGAAATCATCAGCTCGAAAATAACCGTGGACATCAGAAGTCGAAATAATAGAAACCTGCATGTTGTACTCCTTTAAACAGAGAAGGCCACCGAGTACTCGATGACCTTCTAACCTATTAGACTAGGCGCTTACGCAATTGACCTGACAAGAAGTCAATGACCGTCACCATGATGATGATGGACGCACATCATAACCAATCGTTTCAGCCAGATCATCATACAAACTCACCGCTGATCGATCGACTTTTTCAATGTAATTCGTTAATGGTGACCCTTGAATAAAATCACCATTTTCAATTGTAATGATGACATCTTCGGGATTAGCTTGTTCACGCAACGTTTCAATAACTGTCGCTGCGCGGGTCAAACCCAAACCATACCAATTCGGCACGTACTTGGTAATCAATCCAATGACACCAACCTTCACCCCACCACGTTCAATAATCGTGTATGGACGACCAATGAACGGCTCACCACTTGTTTCGTCCAATACATTGGCATTCAGTAACAAATCGTTTTGTCCTAAAACGCGTTCAAGATAATCACGCCCGTAATTAAATTCGTGATTACCCAAAAGTGAGACTTGCAGCAATTGGTACCCTTGGTTTTCACCCGTCAAACGTTCCAACGGTTCACCAGTCTCCAAATCTTCAGCAAAACCGCCGTGATAAGCCAATACCAGCACATCCACTTGTGGGCGCAATTCGTCAACATAACGTGTTGCAACTTCGACCGGGTCAGCAAACGTTAACCCATGAATATTAGCAGGTTGTTGCTTCACCGCATCGTTCTCAGGGAACACCGCTGTGGCAATCAATTGGGCGTCACGGTTGGTAATTTGGTGTTCGTCATTCAACGTAAGCGTCATCAAACCAACTTGATCAGCGCGATAGCCAGGCTGCGTTGTCGCAACATGATTGATAACCGCTGCCAGTGTACGATGTTGGTGACCAGTCACAACAGCATCAACACGCACTTCGTTGTTAAACAACGCCGTATTAGCAATCGTCGTTTGTGTCGCATCCATTTGCACTTGGTTAACCAAAGCGATAAATGGGTGGCTGTGCAAACGCGCTTCGAAGTGATTCGTCACTTGCATGTTGTGGCCAACGTGACCGACTGCCGTATCAAGCCAGTGATTCGTCGCCACGTGTACCGGCTCAACGACCGAGTTATAGTGTTCAACCTTAGGCTCCAAAAACGCTGGGTTAACGGTTGGTTGACCATTATCATCCAAGACAAAGTAGCGTGCGTTCACTTCAAGCGCATCTTTAATATCTTGCCCCGTCAACTTTTCGACAACTAACGTATTTGGATAAATGTAATTCGTCATGATGTCACGCAACGTCACTTCATCAGCCAACCCCTTTCGTTGCACTTCACGAACCACTTTATCCAGTGAGAAGGATGCGAAGTTACCTGCACCACCCGCACGGTAGTTATTCATTGCAACTTCGTATTCGCCGGCCAAATCAATTGGCTCACCATCAACAAGCACTTCAATCACGCGCTCACCTTCACGACGGCGCAAATCAAAGGTGTAATCAATACCACTCCAAACATCATGGTGAGTACATGATGATGATGCCACGTAAAGCCTACCAAAGGAAATATTGGTCTGATAAAGACTAGCTAAAAAGCCGGTTTCGTCTGCACATAGACGAAACCGGCTTTGTTTTTAATAAATCACATGGAAATTCGTTGGTTGGTCAATCTTAATATCTGGGTGACTCATAATGTAATCACCAATCAAATCGGCCGTTTGTTGCCGACCGTGGCGACAGCTATCGCCCAGTGATTTTCGTAGCGAATGATGAGCAACGACAAATTGCCGAGGCGTCAAAGCGCGCCTTAAATGATTCTGATCGTTTCGACGCACCAATCGTTACAAGCATTGAAGACGCCAAGCCGTTTTACGATGCCGAAGAAGAACATCAACAATTCTATAAGAAGAACCCTTTGACCACGGCTGGCATCCAAAAGGTGCGTTCAGGTTACACTGGCGGTTTCGTCGCCAACCCAACCTATGCACAGGTTGCATCACACCAGACTGGCCACACAGAAGCCGTTAAAATTTGGTTCGATGATGATATCGTTTCATACAGTGATCTGGTTGAACTATATTGGCAGCTTGCCGACCCGACAGATGCCATGGGCCAATCCTCACTTAACTTTTGTCAGTCATTATTATAACCAAAAAAGTTGCAATAACGATTTTTCAAGGGAAAGTCTTGAAATATTGCTTTTGTTTTTGCACCAACTGAGTAGAATAAGAACCAAACGGAGGGGAACAATATGGCAATTCAAACAGCAATTTTCGCAGGTGGATGTTTCTGGTGCATGGTCGAACCATTTGAGAATAGGAATTGCAAGTAACCACGTACCAATTCATCATCAGGCAAAGCTGACAACTTTGGCAAGCGCTCTGATAACTCTGGCGCTGACAAAATCATTTGCTCATTCGCACGCGCAATACGTGGAATGCTCTTGCGAATCGTTTCTGCCATTGAAGCAACCATCGCGTCATCAATTTGAAGTGTAATACCCATTTCTCTGTGAGGTGACTTAATCGTAATCATAATAATCTCTCTTCACTAATCATATGTTTTTATTTTACACGTACCACTTACAAAAAAGCCACGCAAACGCGTGGCTTTAAGAGTTTCTCAGTAAATAACCGTTGCTAGTTGTGACGTCAAAAATAGATCGACGTAAGCACGGTCCAGCAACATCTTCGTATCATTCATTGACATGGCTTCATTCACTGAAACGGTCGTGGCGTATTCATAGCCTTCAAAGCCGATTTGCGCAGCACGTCCGCCGTGACTCTCAATGTATTGGCGACTAAATTCTTCAATCTCCCAGGTTGAAATACCTGGCTTAATAATATCGCGTAGTCCTTGGTGCATACCGGCAATGATTGCCCCAGACTTACGCATTCCCTCTATCTCAACTTGTGCTTGTTCAATTCCGATGTACATTGCTTCTTTGGCAACATCCATCAAGCGTTGGGCTTCAGGTGAGACTTCACCAACGGCATACGTCCAAGCTGAATCTGAATAATAACCATCCAATTCAACCACCGTATCAACTGTGACGATGTCTCCTTCCTTAAGGAAAAGTGCCTTACGTGGAAACGCGTGCGCAACCTCCATCGGCTCAATCGTAATTGTCATACCAGGCTTCAAGCGTAGGCCACGCCCCGCAACACCATAGTGGAACACATTTGGATCTTCGTGCATCGTTGGTTGAATACCGTGACCAACATAATCACGGACATTACCATAGCCGTTTTCATCTTCAACAAAAGCGTTGATGGCAGCCCCAATATCACCCAAACGGTTACCATCTTGACCAGTCATGGATTTACCTCCTGCAAATTATAGATACTTTGCATCGAATTCAGGATCCTGACTTGTCAAAATCTTTGGACCCTCTTCCGTAATTGCAATCACGTGCTCGTATTGAGCTGACCATGAGCCATCCAACGTCGTCACTGTCCAACCATCTTCTTCAGACGTTTCAACTTCCCACGTTCCCATGTTAACAGCCACAATGGCAACTACGACAGCCAACAACAAGAACAGTGCTCGCTTGCTCTTACCACTAGATTTTTTCGCAACTGCTTTGGGCGCTGGCGCTACTACCGGTGCTTCTTCAGGTTCAAAATTACGTGCAGCAGCTGCACGATATTCTTCACGGCGCGCAACGCGCCCATGTTCTTTGCGGAATTTATCTTCCCATGCCGTTGCAACAACGCCAGGTGTGCTACCTGAAAAGTCCGACGCCTTGGTTGAACTTGATGAGCTTGAACTACTACTTGAAGAAGAAACAGCACTTGATGCCTTATTTGTTGCAGCCTTTGAAACTGACTTAGCTGACGATGCAACCTTAGCTGTGCCATTGTCATACTTAGAGTGCGTCAACTTGTATGTCATCGCAAGACTCACACCGCCATCCCCAATCAATGAATATTGCACACCAATACCGTTTACACCAACGCCAAGGTGCAAGCTTCCTTTACCAGATCCAACACCGCCAACCGTTCCGGCTGTAATACCGTTTACATCAGTGGCCGGCTTGTTATATCCCGACATAACCACCTGTGCAATAATCTTTGCACGGTCAGTACGGCTTAAGAGTTTTGTACAATCACGCAAGCTAAAAAGTTAACTAATTTTTTAGTCACCCATCGCGCTCACGTTTTGATCGGTAACCGTCACGTCGCCAAAGGCTTGGCGCACCGCATTAAGGTCGTGGTTTGCCAACCAATCATTAACATCGATAGAGAAGTCGTGCATACCGTCGCCATTACCGCCGCTATAACGACCTGTAATTCTTGTGAAATTAAATAACCCCGACATACCACTCGTAGGCGGCATGTCGGGGTTCAGTCGATATGCGCCTATCTGCTAGAAAGTACCACATCGCCCGAAACGGGTAAGTTGGCGTCAGATCAAAGGGTCTAGTCCCTCCCTGAACTCTCGATAGGAAAGTCGAATTTATTTACTTTTTAATACCTAAATTACTATACGTGCACCGAAGACGTTAACGTAACCAGTCGTTACTGACGTTTCAATGGCCGTACGTGCTTGTGGGTCTTCAGCCAAAACGGCATCCAAAATGGCATCTGAGATTTGGTCTGAAACCTTATCTGGGTGTCCTTCTGAAACTGATTCTGACGTGAACAAACGCTTTTCTGACATATAATCTAATCTCCTAAAATAAAAAACTAATGGATCAACACCACCGTCTTCACGGTGCTCGATAGCTGAGTCAACACCTTGCGCAATGTCAGGTGATTGCTCGTCCAACGTTACCCCAACGTGGATATCGTCAGCCAAGAAACCAGCTTCCTTGTCATCGTAACCGATGCGCTTCAATGTGTTACGAACAATTTCGTTAATGTTAACGTAGGCCGTCGTTGACATCTTGTCGTTTTCATCCAATTCAACCGTCACTTGCGCCTTAGCGTCAGGCAACAAGTATGACAACTCACCTGAACGGCGCACGTCAGCTTGCTTCTTAACCAACTTGTGTGACAAAACAACTGACAATGGCAAGTATTCGTCCGTTTCGTTCGTGGCGAAACCGAACATCAAACCTTGGTCACCAGCACCAATTTGGTCCATCATACCGGCATCACCCTTAGGTCCTCCGATTACGAAGCGGCCAGTTGGGTTGATGTAGTAACGCGTCTCGTCGTCAACCATGTCGGCTGGCAAAACTGGGTCGATGATGAACTTACGAACATCGGCACGCAATTGCTCCAATGAGATTGACTCACGGTGTTGCGTTGACAAAACGACAGCATCGATACGGATTGGCCCCGGCTTTGCCACACCGATAGCGTAGGCAACTTGGATTTCAACCTTTTCAGCCAAACCAGCTGCAACGATGTTCTTGGCAATGTGACGCGTTGCGTAGGCAGCCGAACGGTCAACCTTGGTTGCGTCCTTACCTGAGAAGGCACCACCACCGTGACGAGCGTATCCACCGTACGTATCAACGATGATCTTACGACCATTATCCAAACGCTCCCATGGCAAGTCCAATTCAGGACGACCGAAGTGACCGTAAGCGGCAGTTGCTTCATAACGAGGCTTGCGCAAGTCCAAGTCCTCGATGATTCCGGCTGGACGCAACTCGAACAAGTCACGGATTGCAGCTACCAATTCATCATCAGAAACCTTACCCGTACCGAACGTGTTGACGTTAACTGAAATTCGGCAATCACCTTAACATCATCATTGTCCGTGTAATTAGTAATCTTGAACATGTATTTACCCCTCCTACATTTAACCTCATTATCCCATACATATTCATTAGAATACAGAAAAAACGTTGCAAGTCCTAAGACTCACAACGCTTCTAAATTATCTTATTTATTACTTGTTAAAGTATGCCTTCAAAGCATCAACCATTTGATGCCCGTCGTTGCTTTCACATCACCTAACATCCATTGCATCGCCCCAGCTTGAATTGTGACATCAGCATTTTGCAAGTTAATCAACAACTGCTTCTTCTTAACATTCATTTGTGTCATAAAGTATTGCACTTGTGCATCAAACGGCGAAACACTTAAATCACGCTGGAACTCAACGACCTGAAACGAGCCCTGCTTCAAGCCATCTTCACTTGCCAAGTAAAATCCGTCATCAATGACAACTTGTCCGCCCCACTCGGAAACATCCAACAGCAGGATATGCTTGTACGTCGGCTCCAGCGCTAGCATACCAGTTCCCTTATACTCCGGCTTGATTGCAGCTTCACCAGTCACTGATCCTTTAATCATCTTTCCCAAAAAGTCACCAGCACCATTCAATGAGCTAGACCATGCAATCGCTAAATTGCCGTCGATTTTCAAAACATCATCTTTTAGTTCAACTTCAATCAATTCTTCTTGTGGTACTGGTGACTCTAGCGCCGCCACACCATTTCCAACTAGACTCAAGTTAAACAAGCCTTCACCACCAGCCACGGCTGATGAGAAATTACTACGCGCAACCAACTTTTTAAATGCATCAGCACCTCATTAGGCACTGATGCATTTTTAACATAGTTATTATTGTTCCAAAGCGCCTTCAAGTGCACCAATCTTCATTGATCGTACTGGCGTCATCAAAACCTTACCTGTACCACGATAAACATTGACCAAACCTTCGCCAGATGCAGCTGACCCAATCAAAGACTTACCAGAACGTTCCACCGTGATCGACATAAACCGTGCCCGCTTGTTGCCAGGTGTTCCTGTCAATCGCGGACCAATGTCAGTCGCCAACACTTTCAGATGTTCTTTTATTCTTGTCATATTACTCACCTTTCTAAAATCAGTTTATCCGGTAAATTCGCTTATCTTCCGGCTAATTCCAGAGAAGGGTGAGTCAGAATGTTGAAATACGACACTATACTCTTAAGTTGGCAGTTTGCAGACTCTCAAGTGTATCAACAATCACTAAATCACCAACCACATTTGCTGGATTACTATAGTCAGCTGATTGCACCGGAATTTCTTGACCGTCCACCTTTAATGTCGCACCGTGATCTTCCCAGTCCATAGCATCAAATTGTTGTTGCTCAACTTGATAACCAAGTTCTCGCAAAACGCCAAGAACCGGTATCTCAAAATCGCCGTCTTGGATAACCGCAGTCGGCTCATCACTATGGCTAACAGAAATAATCGCGGCCGGTTCGCCTGATTCTAAGGCGGCAATAATCTGTTGATGTGATTCAGGGTTATAGAACGTAAAGTTTTTCGGCATCAACACTTCCGCTGTTAACTCACCCGTGAGCACACAAATTCGCCCCTTTGCAACACCACTAGCATTATCCAGTGCACCAATTGTTTTGGGCGCTGTATCAATATGGGCAACAATTGCAATCTTCTTTCCTTCACCCAAATAACCAAGGACATTTTCACCAGTACTCTTAGATCGACTAGTCTTAATAACAACCTGCGCCCGATGGCCACTTTGCAGCTTTTCGCCGTCATTCTGAGATACGCCCCAATACGCAATTTTACTACCGCGCATGCCAATACCATCTAAATTCACGACGATTTTATACGTGGCCAACTCAGCTGCTAGTTTTTCTGATACCACCATTTCACCCGGCATGGCATAATTATCCTCGCCGTTCATAATCACAAACTCTAACGCCGACTTACCGTGATAATCCTTCAATTTTTCAGCAATCGCCAATAACCCCGCGTTATCTGCATCCCCGTGTAATGAGTCCATTTGCGCAAAAACATCTGCCGACGTCAATGCAATCGCAGGCACGCCCATTGCGACGTAAACCATATGATCACCCATTGGCCACGGATCAACGGTTACGAATTCCTCTCCCTGTGAAAAAGTCTTCTCAGAAACTTCCTTAAAGTCATCTGGCAGTTCATAGTCTATTCACCCACCAAAAACATGCGCAAACCGTGATGAAGCGTAGAAAAAAAGCGTTGCACAACGAGAATAATTCTCGTTGTGCAACGCTCGTATATCGACATATGCCTTATTTTTCGTTAATGAGCTGTATCAGTCTATTGCTTCAATAAACCGAGCAACTGCATCTGCCACAACATCACACATCTTCACATCAACAACAACTTATACATCCGCTTGCGTTGCTCGGATGTCCCCAAGGCTTTGTCTGCCTTATTCATTTTTAAACCCCCACTGTTATATACTCTCTAACGTGTTCCGACCTCGTCCCTCTCGGAGCTCACTCACCACTCCACAAGGTCAATACAGCTTAGTTTTAACACATATCCAGTAGCGGTACCAAAGATAGCTATCGCAACGGTCCCAACCGGTAGTGATTCCGTTGCATTCGATGTCGTTTCGACGTTCGTAAACAATTGACCATCCACGATCGCTGCGTCAGCCGTTCTTTGGACCAAGTGAACGCCATTGCGATCAACCGAAATATCCGGAAAGTCTAACGCTACGCCCCCGCCTAACGTCAAACAGGAAATTCCGGCAATCACCCACATCTTCTTGGCCAGTTCCAATGCATCCACAACTGGATCAAGAACCGTCCCCAGTCCACCGATTACTTCAACGTGCACTTGAATTGGCCCAGCTGCCTCAATATCCGTCCCAGCTGGCACCTGCAATGCCACTTCTCGTGACGTGTCGCCAAGTACTGAAACATCAGCCGCACCACTTGCATCCATCGTGAAATCAACATTAGTTGGCTGTCCCAATCCGCCATCCAAATCCACCGACAAATACTGACTGCCATCTGGCAACGTTTCTACTGTCGCTTCGCTAGGATCAACTGTGTAATCCGCTGTAACAGCACCGTTTTTCAAATTGTCTAATGTTTTATTCAGGTTATCTATAACTTCGGAACCAATCGCCGCTTTTATGATTGTTGTATCCAATCCCGTTAAGAAGCTACCCAAAACAGCAGCATCTACCAATTTATTAACAGTATTCCCTGTTCCTGAAGACAAGCTGGTAATGGTCGGCGTCAGCACACCATCAATGAGCGGTGAAGTTATCGAACTGATATCAACACCCAGAACACTAATACTTTTCACTGTATTCAACAAATCAGTCAGAGTCTTGGTAAGCGTTTGACTCAAAGCAGACGTCAATGCAGTCAAAGCATCAATCTGTGCGTTTGCATTTGCCTTCGCTGTCGTCAAATCAACTAAGACATCAGTCGAACTCGCGACACCCGCAAACAGATCAAGATTAATCGCATCTGAACTCGCAATTGCTCCCTTAACTTCGACTGGTGATGTTGAGCCATCCGGCGTGATTGTCGTCGGAACCGTGACCGTTGGCGTCGCACTCGCAACTTGTTGCTTGTATGCAGCCTTTTCATCATCGGACAAATAAGTTAGCGCATCAATCGCAGCGTTAGCGTCTAACTTTGCTTGTGCCAACTCGTTTGCCGATTGTGCAGTCGTGACAATCCCATCAATCTCATCTGTACTAGTCGCAGCCTCGACCTGACTCTTATAGTCTGCACGTTCGACATGGTCAGCTGTTTGGGCAGCCGTAACAATTTGTTCAACTTGCTCGGTCGTTGTTGCGCCTTGTATTTGTGTTGTGAAACTTTGCTTCGAAGCATCATCTAAATTCGTTAGGCCGGCGACTTCGCCAGTTCCCCATGTCTTAGCATTTGCTAAATTTTGGGCTGTTGCTGCCGTCACCACATTATTCGTATCTTCAACCGGGGTGATTTCATCATTCGCCCAAGACTGGGCATTTGCCAAATTTTGATCAGTTGCATCAGACACAACGACATTCACACCAGCCACGTCAGTTGCACTCGCCACCTTCGCTTTGTAGTCATCCTTTTCAGCGGTCGACAAATAAGCCATGCCATCAATTGCGGTCGTGGCCGTCGTTCGTGCGTCAGCAAGTGCGGTTGAGTATCCAGCTACTTCTTCCGTCGATAAATAGGTCAACGTATCAATGGCGGCGTTGGCCTTCGTACGTTCAGCTGCCACAACGGCTGCATCCGCCGCTTTAGCATCGGCCACAATCTGTTCAACTTGCGCCACAGTTGTAGCAGTCGTCACCTGGTTAGCGTAGCCTTGTTTAGCATCAGCATCCAGGTTAACCGACTAAATTTGTTCAACATCTGCCACTGTTTTGGCATCAGCCAATTTATCGACGTACGTTACCTGATCATCTGATGCCAAGTTAGGTAACGCATTGATTGCTGTTATTGCCTTGTCTTTAGCATTCTCAAAATTCGTCGCCGTGGCTTGCGTAACCACGTCATCCACACCCGTGACAGTCGTGGCATTTTCAATATCTTGCTGCCGTGCATCCGCCACATCAGCATTCTTTGCTTGCGCAACAATCGCAGCAACATCGGTCACCGTTTTAGCATTGGCAATTTGATTCTCAAAGTCCGTTTTCTCGTCTGAAGACAAGTAGGTCAACGCATCAACAGTCGCTTTCGCCTCATCTTGCGCATCCGCCAATACGGCTAAATCAGCTACATTTGCGTCAGCAAGCAAATACGTTAACTCTTTAATTGTCTCAGTTGCTTCAGCCTGAGCATCCTGCAATGCGCTTTCGTCAGCAACCTTCGCATCAGCCACGATTTGTTCAACCGTCGCCACCGTTTCAGCATCCGGCAACTTAGAAATAAACGACTGTTGTGCATCAGTATCTAAGTTATTCAATGCACTGATTTCGTTTGTTGCCCAAATCGTCGCCTTGTTAGCTTGTTCTGTATATGTTGTTTGATCCCCTTCAGACAGGTTCGCTAGCTTGCCAATCTCATTCGTTGCTGATGCCTTAGCATTCGTCAAGTTATTGGCAGTCGCATCAGCCACAATATTATCAACATCAGCAATCGTTGTTGCGTCATCGATGGTTTGTGTCGCAGTTGACTTGTCTGTATCTGGGGTTGCCTCAGTGACGACCTGCGTCACATCTGTAATGGTTGTTGCGTCGGTTACTTGTTGCTCGAAGTCAGTCAGCTCATCCGCTGATAAGTACGTCAAATCAGCAATCGTTGTATCAGCTGCTTTTTGCGCTTCGGCTAACGCCAACTCGGCCGCATCCTTCGCATCCGCGACCGCTTTTTCAACAGTCGCCACGTGGATTTCAGCTTGCGCATCAGCTTTCTGTCCCGCTAATTCATCAGCCGATTTGGCATCAGCAACGATTTGCTCAACTGCGTCCGTCGCATCTGCATTAGTAACTTGTTCAACAAACGTTTGTTTCTGACTATCATCAAGATTTTTCAAACCGTTGATTTCATCTGTACCTGATCCCTTGGCGTTGGCTAAATTCTGGTGATTGGCGTAATCAGTCCGCTCGGAATCTGATAGATTAGCCAGATTGCCAATTTCAGTTGTTGCTGAATCCTGAGCGTTCGCCAAGTTAGTTGCATCCGCTTCGTCGACAGCCTTGTTCACACCGGTTGCATCAGTTGATTCGGCAACTTGATTCTTATATGTCGATTTCTCATCATCTGACAAATACGTCATAGCATCTGTAACCGTCTGTGTGACTACTTCAACGTCTTTTGCATCAGCAACTGCTTGCTTAAACTCAGACTTTTCATTCGTTGACAAATAAACCATGTCATCAATGGCGGTTTCTGCTAACGCTTGCGCATTTTTCAAATCAGTTGCTTGTGCATCGGCAAGAATTTGTTCAACCGCTGCGACATCATCCGCCTGCGTAACTTGTTGTGCATCGGCTTTTTGTGCAGCCAATTCATCAGCTGCTTTGGCGTCAGCTACAATTTGCTCAACCGCGTCCGTTGTCGTGGCGTCAGTAAGTTGATCAATAAACGTTTGCTTCTGGTTATCACTCAAGTTCTGCAAATCAGAAATTTCAGTCGTTGCCGATTCCTTAGCGTTCGCCAAATTTTGTGTCGTGGCATGCGTTGATTGGTCAGACTCAGACAAATTGACTAAGTTGCCAATCTCAGTTGCCGCGCTTTCTTTTGCATTTGCCAAATTCGTGTCAGTCGCTTCGTCAACAACAGCATTAACACCTGTTGCATCAGTCGCATCTGAGATTTGTTGCCTATAATCAACCTTCTCATCATCAGACAAGTAGGTCATATCATCGATATCCGTATCAGCAATCGTCATGGCATCAGCTACTTGTTGCTGAGCATCATCCTTTTCATCCGCCGACAAGTACGTCAAATCAGCAATCGCTGTGTCTGCGTCTTTTTGCGCTTCCGCCAACGCTTCCTTATCAGCGTTCTTCGCATTAGTCACTGCTTGTTCAACAGTCGCCACATCCGTCGCCTGATTAGCTTGGCCTGTATGGTCCGCCAGCTTATCAGCCGCCTGCGCATCGGCAACAATCTGCTCAATGGCACTAGTTGTCTTTGCCACCGAAACTTGATTATCAAATGATTGCTTCATATCTGTATCCAAATTAGCCAGCCCAGCAATTTCACCATTCGCCCAATCCTTGGCATTCGCCAAATTTTGGTCGGTCGCTTCGGACACACTCTGCTCAACAGACAAGTTCGCTAAGTTACTAATGTCAGTCATCGCTGCTTCTTTGGCACTGGCCAAATTTTGGTCAGTTGCGTCATCAACCACGGCATTAACCCCCGTAATATCAGTCGCATCTGAGATTTGTTGGTTATAAGCTGACTTCTCATCATCAGCCAGATAGGTCATGTTATCAATTTCGGCCTGGGCATCTGACTTTTGGTTAGCAATCTGTTGCTTAAAGTCTGTCTGCTCATCTGATGACAAATAGCTTAGATTATCAATCGTCGCTATTGCGTCCTTTTGTGCTTCAGCCAATGCTGAGTCAGCTGCCTGCTTTGCATCGGTGACCGCTTGCTCAACTGTCGTGACATCTGTCGCCTGATTTGCTTGATTCGTATACGTCGTTTGGTCAGTTTACAATTTGGCATTTGCAACGATTTGCTCAACCGCTGACACTGTATCCGCATTCGAAATCTGATCAACAAACGACTGCTTCTTATCGTCAGCCAAATGCTGTAAGTCATCAATCTCAGCCACTGCGTCAGTCTTAGCATTCGCCAAATTTTGGTTCGTCGCATCAGTGACAATTGGTACGATATCGGCAACATTCTCGGGACTGATTTCGTCATGTGCCCACTCTTTTGCATTTGCCAAGTTAGTTGCTTCGGCTTCGTCAATAATCGTTGTGACCTCATCTGAAGTTGTCGCATTTACAACACGGTCCTTGTATGACGCTTTTTCATCATCAGACAAATACGCCATTTCATCGATTTGCGTCTCAGCGGTTGCTTGTTGTTGTGCTAACTCGGCCGGTTCGTCCTTTTGATAATTTGTGGTTGTTGCAGCATTACTCGTTGGAACTGAATCACTTTCAGCTGTTTGTTCCGGTTCGGGTTGCTCATTGGCAGCCGTTGCTTCCTCCACAACTTCTTCTACTTCGGCCACGGTATCTGAGTCACTGGCTTCACTGCTAAACGAACTTACCAAACTAGCTGACAAGTTAGTCAGGTAACTAGTTGCTGTCTCACCCGCTGGGGTGATGACATTATTCTGTAGACCATTATCGTTCCAAATAGGCGTGTCCGTCGATTCCGTCGCCGTGCCAACTGTCGCTGCTTGAGCGTTACTCAAAGGCAACGGTGCTGCCACTACGTTATTCGTTGACTCGTCATTCGTCGCTACGTTTATTGCAGTATCAACCGCCACTGTCTGTTCGGTTTGTTCATCCGTTTCCTGTGACTCGATTTGGCCATCCGTTACTTCTTTGCTTGAGCCATTGTAAACAATGCGATCATCAATTGCCTGACCTTGGCGTGAGGCTCCGTTAGTTGCGACGTATGGGTTCGATGCACCTGACGCATCCCCATTAGACGAAATCATCTGGTCACCCACCGCATTGGGTAGTGGCAGCGTCCAGATTGTTTGTTTCATAGTATTTTTCTCCCCTAAACCCACCTGTTTTGCCAAATTATACCAAACAGATTTGTTTATTCGAGTTTAAGGCTCTCACTATTGGTCTTTCTTGTCTTTACGACGCATAATCCACGCTAAGAACATCGCACAGAATGCAAAAATACCAACAAGATATGGTCGTACGTCAGCCATTAAAATGACCGTAAAGATTGGATTTTGCATCAGCACCTGTCCTACGTTTGAGAGGGACATAAACGGCACTTCATCAAGCCATTGACCGACGTACAACAAGCCTTTCAAAACTGGCACGACGATAACTGAAATTAAAATCGTAATCGAGAAGAACAGCCGACTCAGCGTCCATTTCGATTGCCAAAACCGACGCCATAGCGGGAACGGCAATACGACAATGCCGTAAAACAAAATCAACAACCATGCCCCAACTCCACCTTGACGCAAACGATGCAAAGCAGTCTTCATCACGCTTGTTGCAGTCGGCCGTTGCCCCTCATGTACAGCCGAAAAACCAATCGTGTAACTGGCCAATTGACTGATAAACACCGTTAATAGAATCAGCACCGTGATGAAGTTTTTGATTGCCAATCCCGCTTTATGTTCAGCCAGCATGATTTCCGGCAATACGTAGAAAAAGCGAATTGCGAAAAACAACGCTGCCAAGCCGAGCGCCCAGATAAGCGTTAACATCCACGGTGTGCCGGTAATAGTCGGCCACACGAATTGTGGAATGATTAAATCCGCCGTTAATTGCGAGTGGAATGCCAGCAAATCAATCAACGTCGCAAACGTGAAGGTCACAACTGCTGTTAACGCACTGACCATGAACGGCGCAAACCAATCGACAATGTATTGCGCACTCCAAGTCAATCCAAAGACAATCAACGTTAGCAAGCCAACCAAAATCGAACCAGCCAACAGTGTCAGCGCTAATTTAATACCTTGCGCGCCACTTGTTTTGCGCCAACACAATGGTCGGCTAACTGTATTCACAACGAAGAACAATGACGGTCCCGCTCCTTGGATCAACGCACCTAGCATTAGGATTAACCCAACAACACGCTTTGTGTGGCGTGGCTTCGTAGCATAATCAACAAGCTGCACAACCTGATAATCACGAGCCATCAGCCCAATAATGAACTGCAAACTCATGATACCAAAGAAAAGAGAAACTGACTTGTCCGAAGCGCCCTTTGTCAAAGCTGCCAAATTTGGATCGTGCATCACCACCCATTTACCATCCTTAGTTTGGCGGATGTCCATTTCCACAAAACTCGGACGAGCATGCGACACCGTATCAATCATCGCCGGAATGGTGTTTTGCACCCCGTTACCGTCATCCACACCACGGTGCGACAAGGTCAGTTTATCCATTGTTGTTTGGAATTGATTCAAGAATGAATCAGCTAAGTCAGACGCATTAGTTCGTTCTGTCTTAATTTCGACTAGTAGTTTTACATTGCAACGTTCTGCTGCTCTGGCATATTCTTCAAAGCTCGGAATCTTAGCTTGGTGACCATTCTCATAGACGGTCAACTTAGTTGCTTCGGCTAACGTCAAATAGATTCCCTTACCACGCTCATTCAAATCATCGACCTGGCTTTGCGTCAAATAAGAGTATTCCATCGTGTAGAAATCCGCCTTCGTCACTGGTGCACCAATAAAGTCACCCGGCAAAATCATGCCGACTTGCAACTTCTTATCCAGCGTCTTCAAACGCTGCACAACTGAATAGTTCAAACTGTGCATCTGCCAACCGTTCATGCCTCGACTTTCCATCATTTATTAATTTGCCAAAATGTTAACAATATACAATCCTAGCTTCTGGTGCATCACGTGTGCCCGGTGTGTCTCTTGCACAACCGACTTCAACTCTGACACATCATCAGTAATTTCGCCTTGGACACCCTTAGCATAGGTTTCAACCATGCCTTGTGAGTCATTCACCGTCCAGGCATCTATAAAACACGAACATTTATTTCGTTTTTAACAACTTAGATATCATAACCCGAACTTATGACGTTGTAAAGGGTATATTTCGTAATTTAATCGTTTTAACTGGAAAATACCTTACTAACAAACGGTTAAAACACGAACTTTAGCATTATCGTTTACATAAAGTTCGTATTTAGAACAAAAAGTCGAGACATCTCATTTTCAAACCTTGCCAAGCTGATTGTTGGAATGACTTGTCATCGATACCAGCTGCATCCGTGATCAACGCAACAGATGTGTGCTCGTTCTTAGCTTCAACTGAGCCCGAGTGCATGTATGCCCCAATCCCTGCACCAACCAACACAACAGCACCAATTCCCAAAACAACTTTACGATTCATTATGAAATCCCCTTAATAGCTCATAAAGTTGTTCTTTGGGTACTTCTTAGCGGCCGCATTAATTGATGGCGTCTTCGGGAAGCCAATGCCGTAGATGTTCTCGTAAACATTTGAAACAGCTTGGTTGATGTTTGTCTCAAAGTCAGCTGACGTCTTGGCTTGGAAGTATGTGTAACCACCCTTACCTTCCTTCACATTATTCGCCTTCGCCCACTTCTCAGGGTTAACTGACTTAGCACCCGCAATAAAGCCAGCTTCAAACGTATCAACCACTGCTGACTTCATGCCACCAACAAAACCAAGCTTGTTCGTCTTCGTCGTTTCAGCTGCCGCAACACCGGCTAGGTATGATGACTGTTCTGAGTGGAACGTTACTGAGACAACATTCTTACGTGTCTTTGCAACGTCATCAATAACAACCCCGATAACCCAAACCTTGTCGGCCTTTGTTTGCTTTTCGTTCAAGTCCTTCGCCTCAGTAAAGACACCCGTACCAGCGCCACCGGCAGCTTGGTAAATGATGTCCGTGCCATTTTGGTACATTGAAGCCGCGATTGTCTTGGCCTTACCAGCATCAGCAAAATCACCAACATATTGCACATCAACTTGAATAAACATGTTACCGCGCGTCACAGCAACACCCTTATCATCCAAACCGTAAACCAAGTGCTTACCACCTGGGAACTTGTTTTCATCTGCCATCTTCGTCACGTCAGTCACAACCGTGCCAACGCCCTTCGTTGCTGACGTCAACGTGAAGTTTGATGCGCCGTCAGTTGCCTTGTATTCACCATCGGCTGATTGATCAATACTCGATGAACGATATTCAAAAGGCAGCTGATTTCACCAATGTGAAATCAACTGCCTAAGCGAGGTCCAAAATATTAAATTTTACTAGTCATCAGTACCATCTGACTTTGAGTCTCTTTTCGTTTACTTCACTGGCACCTTCACGTCACCAGAAAGAATTTGCTTCTTAGCTGCTTCGACTGCAGACCATGCCTTATCTGATGCATTTCATTTCAAATATTCGATAATAACAATTATAAAAATATGAACGAAATAATTAAAATACATTAATAGCATTTTTGTTTTTAAACAACAAAACATTATGAGCAAATGGCCCTATACCACTAGATAAATAGTTCACCCCAGACACCCTTTTACTCTTCTACTTCTTGTTGATTAGTTTCAAAAATAGCTTATGTACGTCCTCTAATCACTTAGGTCAGTATATTGTCAAATTACCCCCACATGTTGTGCTTAATACGGTAGTTTGTATATGCCGTAATCCACTTACCAATCGTACGCATGACATTCCCCTCCTGCTGATAAATATTTGCAACTCACTATGTTCATTACATAACAAATTATATCTCTAACAAAAAATTTATCATTAATAATAGCAGCTAGTAACCATGAAACAACAACAGCTATTTGCACGTTTATTCCAACGAATAAAAATAATGCGTACGAAACAACGTTGATAATTGTTGTTGTTACTCCAAAAATTCCGTATAAAATAAGTGCCTTATATTTTTCAAATCTGGCAAACATGCGTGGACGCTCCTTTGTAATAAATAAAATAGAGGACGAAATTTCTTCCACGATATTATCAATAATCTTCCAAACAATAGGATCCTGATTTAGGAGTTGAACCCCAAACCAAATTATCACCATCTCCACAACCAGCGTCGCTAATCTAGCAATCATAAAAGAAATGAACTCGCGCAATAATTCTACCTTGGTAACTGCTCCAGAATTGAATACCCAGACTCTATTAGTTAAGTAAGCAACAATTTAACAGTACCATCACCTTTTTGGGGACAATCAATTGACTAATGACCGCAATTATTCCGAACAAAATCCCTACAGAAAACAATCTCCATTTAGGTTTTGCATCATTTATCAGTACTTTATATGCTTTTAGCCTTACCACGCCTATATATTCCTAATTTTAAAAACAATCAGTTTGCTGATTATATAATTCAAAATGATGGCCCGTTTTCCATGTTGAGTTAAACGCCATTGAATATTTTAAATAACGATCCCACAAAGAAATTCGGAGTTTTTGAATAGCTAATTGTCCAAACTTTGCAAGTATGTACCCCGAAATCATCGCTGCTAATATTTCTACAAGAACCCAAATAATCACGCTAATTAAATCATCTGATTTGATTCCTTTGGAAAAATTATCCATTGAAACCACAGGAACCACTAATAATAAAAACATGGGTAGCGAAGTAAGTAAAACTAATGAGAATTGCCAATTTAATGTGAATAAAATAATTACCGTCCCTAAAATCAAAATAATCGACTTTATTAACTCAGGAAGTGTGACAGATAAAAATACATTTACAGTCGTTATATCGCTAGTCAATCGAGATATTTTTTCTAGGGGCACAATAACGGATTCATACGCAGTACCTTTCAAGGCCGTACTATATAGCTGATTTATATTTTTCGTACCTTGGTTTACTTCGAAAACTTCCGTGCTGTTTATCTTTACTAGCTGGATATTGTCTAACACTTCAGTTGCATCACCAATAAAAGTGGCCATATTCTTCTGATTTTTAACCGTTAGTTTTTCTAATTTGACTAATTCATTTGAGCTTCCCAGAGCTTTACTAGTTTCTCCAACCAGCTGGCCCATTTCCGCGATTGGCGCAACCAGCTGAATAATATACATTAGAGAACTAACAAGTATCCCCAATGTAATTTGCTTATTCGCTATCTGGTAAACTCCAAAAGATAGTATGCCAAAGATATCCAATATCACCAGCATAGTTACGGACAGTATAGTAGACTTACCACTACCAGAGGGGCCAACTATTGCCGTTACTTCTCCTCTTTTCGCCTCGAACGACACATCTTTTAAAACATTTTTTTCAGCGTCGTGATACGAAAAAGTGACATTCTTAAAATTTAAATTCCCAGATTTAATAACGGAAAATCCTGAAATCAAATCCTCAGTCTTATGATTAAATAAGGAAAGGGAAATATTTTTTTCATTAACGGGTTTTGATAGTCCGTAGATTAAATTATCATTGACGGTCCCTGTGCGAAGAAAAGGCCGCTGTGTGACGTAACCTATATAGTTGCGCCAACTGCTTAATTGGTAGTCCTTTATATTCGTATCGCCGTATTCAATACTTCCGGAATCAATGTCATATAGCCGTTCAATAAGAATAATTTTCTCCGTTTTTGAATCTAATGCAGAAGTCGCTTCGTCATACAAAACAATATCTGCATTTTTTAACAAGATTCTTGCGATTGATAACCTTTGTTGCTGCCCGCCGGAGATATTAGCACCGCGGATACCTACACTTGCCTTTAAACCTAATGGCATATTATTAACGTCACTCAAAAATCCAGCTTGCTCAATTCAACACAACTAAATAATCTGGTTCTCCACGTATTCTCGGTAAAGCGGATGTGTATTCATAAGTTCGTCGTGTATTCCAAATCCTGTAACTTGCCCGCTTTCTAAGAAAATTATTTTATGCGCATCAACAATTGTAGAGAGCCTATGAGCTACCACGATTGTGACTTTATCAGGAGCTTGACTATACATAGTATTTTTGTCACGTGTTTACTGACGGTCCTATTCAAGAGGGCGGATTGCGTTACTGCATTAACTCAGCAGCGATGCGATTTGTGCCGGTTGACGAACTAGATCAACAAGGTTACGGCGATTACAAATCATTATTCGAATAACGTAAAAAAGACGGCAATCATATGCCGTCTTTTTTATTCTAAATATTTGGTATAAAAACCATTGCATGGTTCGATGACGGCATCTATGTTGATGTTGTGAGTGGCGAACCTTTATTCAGCTCAACTGACAAATATGACGCTGGCTGTGGCTGGCCATCATTCACTAAGCCAATTGAGAAAAAGGCCGTTAAGCGCCACCTTGATACCTCACACGGCATGTTCCGAACTGAGGTGACATCAACAGATGCTAACTCTCACTTAGGCTTATTTATTAATAATGATACCAGCGTTTGCGATGCAATGGTAATCATGAGACACTACTGGTAGATTCATCAGAAAGAGGGGATATTATCGATGACAAAATATGATAAAGAAGCATTACGTCAACGGCTCACACCTGAGGAATACGCCGTCACACAAGAGGCTGCTACCGAAGCACCATTCACTGGGAAGTATGACGACACTGTGCGTGTTGAGAACATGTTCACCATGCGAATATCTGCTAGTATCGCAGTTGCGGCATCGGCATTCTTGTCTGTAATTAAATCGACCAACTCGTGGTACGTCTCAAGGCTCTCAAAATCAGTTGGCGTTAGGATTAGTTCGCCATAATCGTCAAACATTTCATTTAGTAACATGTAATACCATTCCAAACTCTGGCGATCAATCAAATCATCCAGCGTCACTTCAATGTGCACATCATCGTTCTCAATGCGCCAAGGCAATTCCTGTCCGTTCTTCAAATCGCGGTCTGAAACCAACGGCGCTACCATCGTCCCCAGCGTAATCATAATCAAGCCATCAACCTGGTTAATCGTCACATCAAATTGCTTGGTGGCATCTTCAAACAGCATCCATGGTTCAACCGGTTGCTCAGGCATACCTGCTGCCAATTGGGCAACCAACTCAAAACGTAGGTTCTTCATATCCAACAATTGCGCTTGGAATGAAATTGGCGCTTCATCAACCACTGACCGCACAAACTTAGGCAACAAGCGCTTTGGGCGCGTAATTGGCGCCGATAATTCTGAGAAGAATGCGTAGATACTCATCTGCATCATCTTGCCACTATATTCTACTGCCAAAGCGCGCGCCGTTTCGTCTTGCGTTGGCACAACCGCCACAAAAGAGCCGTCATCCAAGCGATACATATCCACTAATTGCCCCGCATCATTCAACAAGAATGAAAAATCAATCAAATGGTTGTAGTCGTCAAACTTGAATGGACGCTCATCCACGCGTTCTTCGCGGACGTGTGTTCGAATAGACATACTTATCTGGATTACGTTTTAGCTTCAACGAATAGTTCAAAGCAAAAATAACCGCAAAAATCGCGACCAATCCAACTATAATACTGACCCATCTTTTCATCGTGCATCCCCCTTTGCATTCCGAATGAGTGTTTAATTCATTTTTTGTCCGTGTTCAATGACATAGGCTACTGAAACCGCTATTACGATTATCTGAAAATACCACTTGCACCATTGGATTAAAACGGTTCTTATCCCAATGACCTGACAACTTCACGTGACCATCATCAGTCACGCGCGCCGTCAGCATTTTCTTAGCCGCCCCAGACTTTTCAGCTGCCCGGACTAAATCCTTCGTTGAATTCAGCGTGCCACCATAACCGTGAATGAACAAGGTTCTCCCATCGAAGTGACCTGCAATCGATACTTGCTTGCGTAACTTTGGCAATGACTTATCTTGACCGTATGTCATTTCATAAGTCATCAAGCCCAGGTTTCCCATCGAATGTGCGACGGCATTGAATGACTTAATGCCATACTTATGCTGCAATGCAACCACGACATTCTTTATCCACTTGGCATCCGTTTGATAATCCTACTTGGCCGATGTCGTTGAAACGCGCCCGTCCGAGTGCGTGCCATCATCCAAATCACCGTAAATGTTCAACACATCAACTTGGTTCTTTGGATAATTATCTTGGCGGGCCAACAACCAATCATAGTACGACACCGTCTTTTCGGGCTTACCGAGACCATCCAAATGATTATCGGCAACTTGCTTATCAATGCCAACACTATTTTCTCTCGTTTATCCTTTTTAGTCGCTTTCCATTATAACTGAACTGAATTACTTCGTGCGACCCCACAAGAAATCAATCATTGCATGGTTCACCTGCTGATTGTTTTCGTGCAGCTTACTATGTTGTGCTTCAGGACCACTAATCAAGCGCTCTTGATATGACTTTGGCCGGTCACCGAGCAAGTATTGCAGTTGAATTTCTACAACCTTGGCACGACCGAACTTACGGTTGACCTGCGTCACCTCAAATAAAATTTTCTCGCCTTCGAAGGCATTTTCCAAATGAATTGGATAATCATCAACCATGATGACTCCCAATCCAGTGTAAAGCACGTCGATAACAACACCTTCGCGTTGCTCACCCAGCTTTACCGGAATAATTGTATTACTCTTATTGCGATAGTGGGTTGGATTATCCATCCCGATGGTTGGCGCAACATCGACATCAATACCGTATTCCTTGTACAACTTTTGCACTTGTTGTTGCTTCAAACGCAATTGCGCATCGTAGGCCAAGTTGACATACGGTGCGATACCAGCCTCAAGCAAATAGTCCTTACCAGACGCCACGCGGTCTGGTGACGCTTCAATTTCACCTTCTTGGGTATCGTCATCAAAAACCGATACCTTGTGGGCGTCCAAAATATCACGCACAATCCCGATGATTTGGTCGATCTTCTCGTCGTTAACGAAGTAATCGTCCAATGGCACAATGTCACCTGGCGTACGCTTCTTAATGAAGCCAGTCGTCAACTTGCCATCAACATACTTCACTGGCACAACTGTCTACAACGTGCGATTATCGCCTGACGTCAAAACATGCAAGCTACGTGGATTGTGGTTCAAGATGATACTCTTGATGCCGTCAACCGCCTCAGCAATGTCCGCAGCAATCGCATCTTCATCCGTCAACGTTGGCGTTTGCGTTACTAATACCACCATGACTTCGTGACTGTAATAACCGCGACGTACCATGATGTAGCGCGCACGGTCAGCGACCGTCAAACCAATTGTTCCAATACCTGAATAAGCATCGATAACCGTGTCAGATTCCTTCAACTCACCCTTTGTTGCGGCCATGTCATACAACACTTCCGTCGTTTGTGGGTTAACTTGGTAGAACGAATTTGGGCCGATTTCAAAATCGATATCCAACAACTTGTCGTGGATAGCGTCGGCGCCCTACAAATCTTCCGTCAAACCACGACGAGGCGGATCAACAAAGATAACGTCTGGCTTCAAGCCACCGTCTTTCCACTTTTGCATTTGTTCCGGTGCGTCAGCCGTGACGAATTCAGCGTTCTTCACGTTGTTGTTGGCGACGTTCTTTTGCGCGTCAATCACGGCACGCTCAATCACTTCAACACCCAACACCTTGTCGTTTTTATTTTACTTATTAATTGGCTCAAACACCGCCACTGCCTCAACGTGAGCAGTTTGTGGAAATTGATCCAACGGTTGAATGTCACCCTTGATGCGGAAACCCTTATCAATCAAGTACTTAGCATCGCGTGCCATTGTCTCTGGGTTGCATGACACATAAACAAAGCGGTCAGGATTCATGTCCGCAACGGCATCCCTGGTCTTGAAGACAAATGGTTTGGTGTTGTTGCTGAGTGACAACCCAGCCAACCTAGCTGACGCCCAAGATTACGTGGCACAATTGCCAACGGATTCTTATGGCGTCCAAAAATACGAAGACGTCCTAACCGGCGAAACCGCCTTGTTAATCCAACGTCGTTAATCAAAAAACTCCCTGAGCCCGCAAGCTCAGGGATATGTTAAGGCTGAAATCGACGACGTTGCCACATCACTTTTCTTGAGTGGTTTGCACAACCGCGTCGACCTAATCAGCAAGGACTTCTCAGCCGTTACCAACTATTTGGACCCAACAAAGCCAATCGCCGCTGCCTTGTTCCAAGTTGACGAAAACATGGATACAGAGACATTGACGGCGACCGTTAAGACATTGTTGCGTCGAAGGAACTTATTTTCAAATATCAAACACGAGAGGTTTTCGAACATGCGATCAACTCAGAATCTAGCGCAAATCACGCTGAATGAATATTTAGTACCAGGCGACTTGGCCATTGATGCCACAATTCGTCGTGGCGACATCACGCGCTTCCTCGCTAGCCGTGTGGGTGACACTGGTAAGGTCTTGGCCTTTTCAACAATGCCGTGCTATTATATGGTTCATTGATTGTTCTCGTACATTATTACTTGAAACAACACGACCAGGTGCGCTATGCCATCATGACATTATTCGCCGCGCTGGTCGTCGCCATCCCCCTCAGCCGTGTCTATCTTGGTGTCCACTACTTATCGGATATCCTGGCCGGGTTCGGACTTGGTACCTTTTTCCTAATTAAGTTAATTGTGATGACGGCGACCGCCATTGTGGCATTGCTAGTTCGCAAAATCGACGTAGCCGTGTTTATCGTTTTGAACGTCGGCGTCTTCGGACTTGGTGTCATGGCACTACTTAAGCACGTTTTCCACCGCCCACGACCTGACATTTATCACGTCATCAGCCAAGGTGGTTTTTCCTTCCCATCGGGTCACGCACGTAAGTTTGATTATTTTCAGCTTGCGGTTGCCTTTGCGGGGTTAATCCTATTTATTTTATTAGCAATTGGCTATACCCACCATTTGGGTTATATCGATTGGATTGACCAGTTTGGCTTCAAACATATCCGGCAACCAGTCACGCCAGAGCGATCTTGGTTCTTCCGTAACATCACGCGTGCCGGTAACCCAAAGTGGACCTTTTCTACTTCTTTGTGTTGATATGCCATGATTGATAACCTCACTTTAATGTTCTAACTTTAACAAAAAAATGCCGTTCTTTCAATAAATGAGCGGGTTTATACCGGTGTTTCACACGACTAATAATTAATCCAAATTGTGATACACTTAGTTAATGAAAAAGTAGTGAAAGCGGGTGTCCATATGTTTCAAATGCACATTGGGTGCAAAACATTGAACCCTTGCATACGCTTCATACGTGAAACGATATCAGTTGCCGTGTAACCTTCTGGGTGTCCAACGTGTAGCCCTTGCCCTGATGGGAATGGGAACATGTCCATTGCGAAGAACTTTTCCTTTGAGTGGTCTGATGACGTCTTAAAGGTTTGATTCTCTTCCCAGAAGCGTTGCCACTGCAATTGTTCGAAGATCCATTGCGTCCACTTGTAGTACTTAGGGTCAGTCGTGTTAACCTCACGTGACCAGTCATATGACAAACCAAGTGTCTTCATTTGGCGGCGGAAGTTCTTAACGTTCTTCGCCGTCACGACACGTGGATCCTCACCCGTCTTGATTGCGTACTCTTCAGTAGGCAAACCGAACGCGTCGAATCTGTCTAAATCTTCCAACAAGCGATCAGCGTAAGCCGTGATCTTCAATGCCCATTGACGCATTGGGACACGGTAAACTGGGAAGCCACCACGCTCCGTCTTACCGTCGATGATTTCTTCGTTGGCAACAACCGTTCCACCATTGTAATCAGGGGCCCAGTTAACCATGATTTCATCTTCGTATGCCAAGCCCTTCTTGTGATCAGAAACAATTTCTGATACCAAAGCGTGTTCTGGTGACAAAACCAAGTACGTCACACCGTACAACGTATCAGCACGCGTCGTGAAGACTTCAACTTCAGCGTCTGAATCCTTCACCTTGAAGTTTACAGAAGCACCGATTGAGCGACCAATCCAGTTACGTTGTTGTTCCTTAATGGCGTCTGGCCAATCAACATGAACGGCCATCACGGCACCCGTTCCGTATGATGAAAGGACATAATCACCGACCCAAATTGGCAACTCTTCACCATTAATTGGGTTAATTGCAACGGCACCTGTGAACACACCTGACTTATCCTTATTCAAGTCCGTACGCTCCAAATCTGACTTTGAAGCGATTGACTTCTTAAAGGCTTCGATAGCATCCTTTTGATCACCAACACCTTGCTCTTCCAACCAAGCGATTGCCTTTTCGATAGCTTCTTGCTTACCCATGCCATCCAAGAAGCCTGAGTTGATGTGCTCACCATCGCCAGTATAAGCTCCTTCAGCGATGTCACCGCCGGCCAAAACTTGGCGCATTGGCAAATCGTACTTCTTAGCAAATTCGTAATCACGCGTATCGTGAGCAGCGTCGTCAACGTTAACCAATGGTGACTCACCAGTACCTGAAGGCATGATGTTATCAACTTCTGGCAAACGCAATGGCAATTGGTCTTCTGGTACAAGCGTCTTTTCACCATCTTCCCAGTGGATGACAGGAATTGGCTCACCCCAGTAACGTTGACGTGAGAAGATCCAGTCACGCAAGCGGTAGTTAACTTGCTTGTTGTGCAACACAGCGTGCTCAGCACCACCGATGTACAAGTCAACGTTCTTCCAGTATGCCTCAGCCTCTGGTGAAACAATTTCCTTGTCGTTGTGTGGATCCATGTAGCGCAAGTAGTACCATGATGAACCAGCCCATTGTGGCATCGTGTTCGTCTCGCGCTTACCCTTGCGGCCGTTTTCGTCAACCACGTTTACCCTTTCGTACAAACGCAATGTGTCGGCACCATATTCTTCAACCACGTCATCAGGGTTAACAACGTTACCCTTAGACTTAGACATCTTCTCGTGGTTTTCACCCAAGATCATACCTTGGTTAGCCAACTTTTGGAATGGCTCCTTGGTGTGGACAACACCCAAGTCGTACAAAACCTTGTGCCAGAAACGTGCGTACAACAATTCGTAGTCTTCCGTAACCTTCTTAACCGTCTCGTTGTAGATCTTGTCCAACTTGTGGTCGTTAACCGTCGTGATGTGGTCGCGTAGCTTGTCTTCATCATCGATGAACAAACGCCATACACGATCCAACCAACGACGTGAACCAGCCAAACCATCTTCTGACCAAGCGATTGATTGTTCCAAAGGTCCCATGAACAGGTCAAACGTTGGCCATGGTTGGTACGTCACTGATTCGTCCTTGTGCAAGAAGCTCCACAATTCTTCCGTCATGTGAGGGGCAATTGGGTTCAACAACTTGATGAATCCTTCAACGTATTCAACAGGCAAGTTTTCTGCCTTGTATGCTTCGTTGATGAAAATCATCATTTGTGAGATGGCCGTGTTGAAACGTAGACGAACGTTCACCAACTTACCTGGCACAGCGATAACCTTCTTTGGTTGTCCGCCATCCAGTTGCTTTTGAACGGCTTCGTCAGCGATTGCCAACTCAGTCATCTTCTCACGGTCAGCGTCCGCAGGAATCGTCAAACGACCGCGAACCTTACCGTTAACTTGCAAAACGATTTCAATTTCATCTTCAACCAAAGCAGCCTGCAGTTGCTGCTCGCTTCATGCCACCCATTCCCAGGTTCTCAACAACCATCAAAATTCTCTTTGCCATGCCCTGCACCCCCTTGCTTTGCATACTAAAAGAGGAACCCCCACAAATGCGAGAGTTCCTCTTCAGTATAGTCACTATTGTTTAAAAAGTGGCGCTAGATGTCTTAAAACCTGACATGCAGATTACAAAATCATCAATTTTCTCTTCAATCAAAATATCAGCCAAATCGGTCATTTGTTGCTGATAGGTGTGCAATGGATCAGGGCCATTTGCTGGCATGACCGGATGAGGCGCCGGAATTAAACGCCCCTTCAACTCGTAGTACGATAGCACATCAGCCATCTGGTAAAAAGCAACCGTGGCGAATTCAGTCATGGCATTGCCAACATCTAAATCAGTTTCCGTCAATGCCACCACTGTATCGGCCGCTTTGACACCCGCCACAAATTCAGCTCGCATGTCACGGTAATACTGATTAAAGTAGGTATCGATATTGTTATGCATCCAGGCAATCGTTTTTAGTTCAGGGAGTCGTGACTTCAGGTATGGAATAAAGCTCGTTAAGATACCGGCATTTAAAATCACAACTTCACCAGCAATCGCAATCTGCCAATCATCCGGTAGCTTCTTAGCCAAATTCAACATAATATCAATGCCCTTATGCTGAATGGCAATGCGACCCGTGAACGCAATCGTATGCTTAGTTAAATCAGCCCGACCACTCACTGGCATCGTCAACGGATTCCAAATTTTAATAGCCCGGTCAGTCACTGTTTGGAAGCCTGGAATCGGCAAGCCAAAGCTCATCGCCTCGACCAGTACCAAGGGCAAGCCTTCCCAACGCGATGTGGCGAGGAAAATAGATGCCTGACGATAATGCGCCGCCAATTCCTCATCATGTAAGCCACCACGATAAATAATTTTATCCGCGACTTCATTGGCTTTAATTAAACGCTCAAATGACGCCATGTCATCTGGTAGCTCTTGCCACTTTGCCAGAATTGCCGACAATTCAAAATCTTTGGCACGTTCCAATGACTTCGTAGCCAATAAGCAACGCATTTCATAGCTTTGCAACATCGGTTCTAAACGATACCACAATGCGTCAGCGTTTTTAGCTGCCAACTCACCATATATACCACCGTCCAAAATTTCGACCGCTCCAGTATTGTCCGTCGATACGTTCCCCTTTCTTTCATAAAAAAATGACGCTACACAGACTCGAACTGTGATCTAAGACTTAGGAGGTCCTTGTTCTATCCTGTTGAACTATAGCGCCAAAGTATTCCAAGTAACTATTATACACAAGAAAACCCGTTGTTTGTAGTTGATATGTAATATCAACCCATCCAACGGGTATTTCATTTAGGCGACAATGGTCGCGTTACCACTTCTGCCACTGAGTGCGACTGCGTAGGTGTCGTTGTCGCTTCTGATGTTACCTTCTCTTCATCACGTGCTTCAAAGATATCATCAATCGTGGCCCCATTAAGGAGAGCAGCCAATTCTTCAAACGTGATGTCGCGTCGGAATGGTGACTCTTCATACTGGGGTGATTTTTCATCAGCCATGTTGACGCTAGCTGGACTAACAGCCGGCGCAACGTCAATTTCACTAGCCGGCTCATCTAGTTGCGTTGGCAATTCAGAACTTGCTGGCAATTGCACGTCAGCTGCAGCTTCATCAATTGCTTCACTCGCGACCGACTTAGGCGTATCCTCACGAACAAATGTATCTGCAACTTGGTGTACCTTAATCGTTGATACTCCTTCAGGTGCCAGGCTACCAATCGTCATCCAGGCAGAACCACGCAACATACGTGATTCCGCGTTACTATCATCAACTAAATCAGTTTCAATTTCTGGAACGGTCGTTAATTCATCGGCCACCATAATTGGTGCCTCGGCCAATGTCTCCGCTTCTTCCGCGAAAGCCTCAGGCAGAACACTTGGCTCAGATACCGTAATCGTTTTCACGGCTTCATAGTGACGTGAAACGCCATATTCTGCAACCAAACGTGCCAAGACATTGGGCAACCCTGCCGTCGCAATCAACAAGGCCACACTATAAATTTGGTAACCTTGTGCATATAATGAGTTGGCAGAATTGAAATACACATTTCCAATCATTGCCACCCATGGAATAACATACAAGGCACCTAGCACACGCGCCATGAACTCGAATCCTTGCACATATCCGCGCAACATCGATAGCGTTGGAATCAACACCAACGCAGCCGATAGCGAACGGATAACAGGCACCACGTTCGCATCCCCTTGTGATAAGACTCCGGCCAGCAAGTACAAGATAGCACCGGCTGCAATTCCTAACACACCACCAAACTGCAACGCTTGACGGAAGATACGACGAAAGAACTTACGACGCTTCCAGATACCAAATACCAAAACGATGATTCCGGCTAGCGCACCCCAGAAGGCAGCCAACGTTGATTCAACCGTGGCATCGACCCATGTTCCGTGATGACCAACCATAATCCAGTACGTCATTCCCAACATGTAAGCCACACGAATCAATTGTTCAACAAACTGCGACAGCGCCGACAATCGAAACATCGCTTGCATCGCATTGTGCGTTGCTGACGTGAACGCCCTCATAATGTGGAAGAACGTATATTGGTCAATCACTTGCACAATCGCAATCGCAGAACCAGCAAAGATGACTGGCAATGATTGGCGCGCCATGCGAATCATGATTTCGCGTGGGTTGAAATCCGGCGCCGGAATATTCATCGCCATCTTTTCAGGAACGGCGGCCATCCCCAATGAGGCAGGCACCATCACAAACGCTAGCAACTTAAAGGCGAATTGAATTTGATCACCAATATTCTCGCGGTCACCAATCTCTTTAGCTCGTGCCAACATTGGCAATGCCGTTTCCGCCATACCAACGGCAAGTGACACAACCAACATGACCAACTTGTTTGAGTTAAAGGCAAATTGGGGCACTTGCAAGATCAACTTCAAGATCAAAATCAATCCCAACACCTTCACCGTGAATGACAACTCATTCAACCCTTGGTAGATGGCCAAGACAACCATGTACAAGCCCAAGGCAATGGCCGTGAAGCTGGCGAATTGCAAGATTAACGTTCCATTTGTTGCATCATTCGTGTTATAGAACAGAATGTATAGTGGATGTGCCAACGTGTTCGTCAAAAGTGCTACCACAGCGTACATAACCAAGCCCCAGAATAGGATAACCATCAATGAGAAATTGAACGGTGCCCATTCGATGGCATATAGCACGCTAAGTCGGCGGATTGAAATAATCAAGCCAACCGCAAAGGCTAGGACCGTCGCCATCAAAGGACCGGCACCTTGCAACCAAATCGTCAAAGACGACTGCAACTAAATGCAATCGGCTAATTTCGTTTACTTCAAATGTAATTTGTGCGCGATAGTTGCTGCGCGTTGGCCAAGAACACTTTCACCAACGTGAGTCTTCAGCATTGCAACACCGTAGATACCAGCACCAACTAGACCAACCACAACCGTCACAACCAATTGTGCCATCTTTGTATCAGGCACGAATAGCGGCAACAATCGTCCTTTGGCGATCAGGATTTTTCCGCAAATAATCACTTACAGCAGAGCCTTTTTCAGGTTCTGCTTTTTCTATTTTTCTTGTGGATAACCTGTTGAAAAGCAGCTAACCTTCCCACAAGAAAATGAGACTTATCCACAAAACTCCAGACTTTTGCACACCTACTTGTGGATAAAGCGGTGCAAAAAAGTGCGTTTCAGACGCCTTTGTTAACCTAGCCAATTCAAACCTGAACTGGACAATGAAGCTGTTGACGGTCTCATCAATCGTCCTAACGGTGCCCAACATTGTGTCAGGGTTCTTCGGTCAAAACGTTGACCTTCCCTTCATGCACACCCACATGGGCTGGATTGTGACGCTCATCATCACCTTTATTATGATGACCATCGTCGATCAATTGATGGATTTGCAGACGGATTTGATTTACCTATTGAATTCTTTGCACACCGACCGCGACTTGCTACGCAGCTACAAGGCGCGCCACAACATTCAATTGACTGATCACCAATCAGAACGTATTGATGACGTCACGGTCGAGTTGCAACAAGCCATCGACACCGGTGAGTTGTCACAACTAGTTACCAACTCGGATTACGTAGACAGCTACCTAAGTGGTACCGAAGTCAGCCGCCGTCCCTTGCCCGACCACGCCACGCCGCTTGATGTCATTTTGAATGGTACAGAGCTACTTTCTTCAAAGTTTATGTCGGCAATTCTTGAAATCAATCGCCGTCGTACGCCAATTCAAAGTGAAATTCGCAAGACGAAGCAAACGCAAAAGACGTAACTCATCCCCAACGAACTCCTAAGTTATGCCGTCGACCCATACGAAAGTGCCCGTATGGAATATGACGAAGCAGCTGATTTGACGTTGATGATTTTTGACGTCGTCACACCAACATCACCTCGTGCCACAACTGAACCCGTTGGCATGCTCTTTAGTAATGACCAACAACGCCTCTACACCTTCACTCGTGAGGAAGAGTATACCGATAAAAACAAAGTGCGTCAAACTTTTATCCCAAATCCGTCAATTTTTCATCGCGTATAAGTTGTGAACACCAGGTTCCCGCCGTATACTAAGGTTACTATGATTACACAAAAAACAACTTTCCCAGATTTCGTCTGGTTCCAAGTACATGATATGACTCCTGAGGAACGAGAATGGTTGACCAAAGACAAGTAAGCTACTGATAAAGTCAAATTACTTTGACTCCAATTCAGCCTTACCCTTGGCCCATTGTTGGATGTTAACAACTTCAGCCACACGAGCCTTCTTTGCAGAATCGTGTGATGTTGGTCGCTTACGAGCCCATGAGTTGTATGGTGATTGAACAGCCATGATCATTTCCTCCATTTATGTTATCGATAACTTTACGCGACTTGATTGCCGACATGTCAAAGGGCTTGGATGCCTTGTAATATTGATAGAGTAAACTCCCCAACGATTTCGGTCGTTTGGGGAGTTTTTCGTTAGGTAGTTGGTGGTTAGTGTCCGTCCACCACTAACTAACACTCAACCAAAAGTGCAAAATAAAAACCGCGTGAACGTATATCTACGTTTCACGCGGTTTTTTGCTACAACCTGGTTTGGATGTTAAGAAGTTTGTTGAGAACTTGGATGTCTTCTTGTTGGCTGAGTCACTTGGTGGTGTTGAATCATTGATTGAAGTACCAGCAGTGATGACCCACGCTTCTATCCCACGCGAGATTCGCATTGCTAACGGCATCAAGGATGAGTTGGTTCGTATCTCAGTAGGTATTGAAGATATCGTTTCATACATGGTGCAACGTTCAATTAAGACGTTGGCTTTGCGCGTGCAACGCCACAACGAAAACACGATGGCCTTGGCTGAGTTCTTGAACAACCACCCAAAGGTTGCCAAGGTTTACTTCCCTGGTTTGCCAGGTACGCCTGATCACGAGATTGCTAAGAAGCAAATGCGTGGATTTGGTGGCATGATGTCAATCGTGGTTGATAACACATTCGCTTCACCATACAACCAAAACCCATTGGACTTGGGTGCTGACGTGGTTGTTCACTCAGGAACGAAGTACTTGGGTGGTCACGCCGACCTATTGTCAGGATTCGTGGTCGTGAAGGACGCTAAGTTGGCTGAGCGCATTAAGTTCATCCAAATGTCTATTGGTGCAGTCTTGTCACCACAAGACCGCTTGGTTAACCGCATCATGGCCGAGTTGGGCATTAAGTTTACGGCGGTTGATACAGCTGATAGCGATGCTTTGAAGGCCGCAATGACGCCAGAAACAAAGATGGTTTACTTGGAATCACCTTCTAACCCATTGATGCACGTGACGGATATTGCTGAAGCATCAAAGATTGCCCACGAAGGTGGTGCAATTGCCGAAGGTGGTGGCGCTAAGTATGAGTACACGCGCGGTGAGAACCCTACCCGCTTCGCTTTGGAGTCAGTTATGGCTGACATTGAAAACGGAACGGATGGATTTGCCTTTTCATCAGGAATGGCTGCTATCCACGCCACAATGAGTTTGTTGAAGGCCGGCGACCACATCGTCATGGCCAACGACGTTTACGGCGGAACTTACCTCTTTTTCTTGCGGAAACATCACCATGTCCTTACAATAAGTCTATTCATTTCATTGTTAACATTTTCAAGCAAAGAAGGGGACACAAACATGAAGTTTGAAACAAAGGTTATTCACGGTGGTACACAAGGGGATCCAGTTACTGGTGCTGTTACCACACCCATTTACCAAACATCAACCTATCACCAAAAGGAGCTAGTTCACCTCATCATCAGTCACAACACCAGTCGCAAAAGATGATCGCAAAGTCGTTGGTGGAAATACGACGCGATTCTTTATTTCAACACCATTCGCCAACTTGAATGGTTCAAGGAATTTATAACTCATTGTCATTAACTCTTTCTTATTATTAGTGACACTATTATAGCATTATGTACAACTATTAAATTTTTGCAGTGCAATACGGCCACCAAACGACAATTGCAAAACCGGCACTGATCCACGGTTCTTAATCACGTCCGCAATCTTCTTCAACCCTGAAATCTTCTCATCAGAGTCAATGCCAATTTGACCAACGTATGTCTTACCAGCCATTGAAACGTATGCCATTTCAACGATGACCAAACCAGGTCCACCAGCACGCATCTTGTAGAGCATCGCATACATGTTGGCACCGTGTAACTCAACACCGGCAAAGCCAGCTGCAATGGCACGGCGAGTTGCTTCACCAAAGTCGGCGATACTTTGACGAATTTCCTCATCGGTCATCGGACGTGGCGTAGCCATCCCTGGTTGGTGACCTGGTACATCAGAAGGGCCAACGACGTCATCGTGCAATACCGCTGCCGTTAATGAATCCGTAAAGCGAATACCAGGCGTCGTTGGCTCTTCAGGTGATTGACGGTAACCAATAATGAATTGCTCATCCGCAAATTCATCACGCGCTGCGACTACGGCATCCAAAACTGCTAAACCGTAACGCATGCGGTCGTTCAAATCACCACCCCATTCATCAGTGCGTTGGTTGGCGTGCTCTGAGAAGAATTGTTCTTGCACAAGCGCTTCAACTTGCTCTGGCGTACGCAACAAACCAGCGACAATCAACGGAACGTCACCCAAAATTGCCTTGTACTTGGCATAAAGTGGCTCCTTATCTTCCTTATTCATAAATGGCGTTTGGAACGCATCCTTTAATGAGATGTGGAAGTATGAAATTGGTCGCTTGATAATTTCTTGAGCCATCGCTCGCTCATCAGTTGAGACAACGAGCCCCTTCTTAAAGCGCGTCAACAACCAGAAACGGAGTGGCTCAGGGATACCAAGCATCTCAAAATCACTCGTTGAGATAGCATAGCGAATCCCTTTTTCATCATTATTCATGACTTTTTGCACCCAGTTTGGATCGACAATCAGTTCACGTGCAATCGCAGCTCCATCAACGCCGACCAGGCTTACCTAACTTGCCCTTCGTATGCTTACCAATGCGCCAGCTGTGAAAATCAGCTGCCGTTAGCGGATTTTCCTTTGGCTCATAAGCACCACTATTACTTTGCGTCATCACAACGCCAATTAATTCTGCTGTTGGATATTTATCTGCCATGTTTAACCTCGGTAGTATGCCCACGGTACTTGTGGATCGAATCTTTGCAAAGAAAAACCCACGCAGATGCATGGGTTAGTTTCATTATTCATATTGTGCCAAAACGGTAGCGACAACGTCATCGCTAGCTGAAGTCGTCATGAAACGACCCATTGGCGTAATCTCGTGACGATCTTTAAAAGCTAACTTCTTTGTTTCAACTAACATGACCGTCAAATTATTTTCAGTCAAAAAGAGTTGACAAACCAACAACACCAAAATCTGCAGTTGCCATGTTTTATTATCCTCCAAAGTGTGTCCTTAATCCCTCGATTGACTATAAGTCTAGTCTTCTTTATTTTAATGTCAAAACAAAAAGTGTCTGTGAATTAAATGTGAAGTTGTTTATGACATATACAAAAATCAGATAATCCTATGACAATAGGCTGTATTACTAATGACCGGCCTTGACCATCAACAAAATACGACGTGGGGCCTTAATTGACTTCACGAATTCCTCGACAGTGTAACCAGGTACAAACTTCTTATCTGAGTGCGTTTGTACCAAATCTTCAGTACGAGCGCTTGAACGGTTGTATACCGCAACCGTGTAGCCACGTGATTCCACGTTCAAGGCCAAGTTACGACCCATTACGGGCCCAGGCATCATTGAAGGGCCTTGCAAGGCTCCCAACTCACCACCTGATACACCCATTCCGATGAAGTTGATGCCTGATTCAGCAAGCTTCTCTGATCGGCGCATCGTGTCCTCAAAGAACGTGTTTCCACCGTCAATCAAAATGTCACCCTTCTCCAAGAATGGTAGCAATTCTTCAATAACAGCGTCAGTTCCTGGCAACAAGCGCTTCAACAAGTCGTATGACTCAGCGATCAATTGCATATCACCGTACTCGATACCGTTGTGCACCATCTTTACGTAGTGACCAGCACCATTAGGTCCGATGTAGGCAACCGTTGGCTTACCATCTTCAGGGGCCTTAGCGGCAATTTCCTTCAAGATTGGCTCAACCAAATCATAAGCTTCGCGTTGTCATTCAAGAGCTGATTGTGATGACCACTTTCCAGTTCCCTTGTTTCCGGCACGATCCAAAATCATATCTACCATTGGCTTACCTGAACCCAAATCGTCATCACGCGTCAAAATATCAGCTGTGATTTCAATCAAGTATGAGTCCAACTCACCCTTGTTCCACTCAGCAAACGTTCCTGCCAAAGCATCCTTGTCCAACTGGTCGAAACCTTGTGCGTATGACATGATCTTACCGAAGTACAAAGCCTCGCGGATGTCTTCAACAGTTGCGTCGATATCACCTTCGAAGTTGAATTCTGGACCAGCCAAAACCTTAGAAGCAGCCACACGGTCTTCCTTCATTGCTGAAATGTAACGTGCGTAAACTGATTCCGTAATCAATGATTGTGGGGCACCAACAGCAGCTGCTTGGTACTTCTCAGCGATATCCTTGAAGTATGGATCCAACAACAAGTTGTGCAAACCTGCTTCGTTGTTGTAAGCATCCGTAATACGTTGCAAGAAGCGGGCACGAATAATCGCACCAGCACGCCACAATTGTGCCAACTCACCGTATTGCAAGTCCCAATCGTAGTGATCTGAAGCCATGCGCAATTCTTCGTACCATGAGTAGTGGTACATTTCACCAGCTGGCTTGTCCGTACGCTCGTAAGTGTGAGCACCGAAGTAGTCACGTTGTGCTTGGATCAAGTTTGCAGGCAAAACTTCTGAACGGTATGAATCGAAGTATGCAACCGCAGCTGACAATGATGGCACTGGTACACCAGCAGCCGTTGCCAAAGCGATTACGCGACGCCCAATCACTTTTTGTGTTGAGTTGAAACGATCATTATTATTATTGTTGTTAACAAAACTGAACATAATCATTTCTCCTTCCAAAAAGTGTGCGGTTTTCATAACGATTAAAATCTTATCATATTCTAAGAATTCTGACAATAAAAAATGGTGAACCCATTTGGATTCACCATTTCTATTAGTTACTTATTAAGCTTCAAGAAGATTCCAGAACCAATAACCGTTCCGATAACGAGTGATAACCCTGACCAAATTCCCATTGATCGTTTTAATTCAACTTTGTTTTCCATGACCTACTCCTAGATTATTCCGTTCTTGCATAAAAAAACAGCCACCCAATCCCAGTGATTGGATGACTGCTAATCGTTCTCACAGTTCAAGCGTTACACGAAAACTTGCATCCATCCCGTCAAGAATCCAGCAGCTGGACCGTATAACTCTTCGATGTAGCTGTACAACCCACCTGTCTTTGGCAAGCGGGCCCCAATTTCAGCAATCGTCAAACCAGCAGCTAACGTGATGACACCACCGGCAACCCATGCCAATAGTCCAAGCGTTGATGAACCAGCTGTTTGCAAAACCCCGGCTTGCTTAATCAACTTAATTGACGTTGTAATCACTTGGAAGCTAGCAGCCACACGGTTTTCCAACATGTTCAATCCTGCGATGAACAACAGGAAGACAACTGAAATCCAAGTTGCAGCTGATGTTGGCAAGCCCAAGAAGTTAGCCGTCAAAAAGGCAGCGTAACCAGCAATTGAGGCAATGACGGCTGGTGCGTAGATGACAACTGAGCGCGGCACATCACGACGGGGGTTCTTCAACTCACCGGCGATGTTTGACAACAAAATCCAACCATCATAAGCGAACAACGTTGCCAAGATAGCCATTCCGAAGCCACCACCTGATTGTGAGACTTGGTGAACTGTTTGTCCCAAGGCATCAACCTTACCAAAGAACAAACCGTAAATGATCAACACAGCGATTGGACCGTTCAACGTTCCCAACATTGAAATGATAATGGCCAAACTCAAGGCGCGTCCACCAAAGTCACCAAACGCAGCCTTAGCAACCGCGAACGTCGCGTTGTTTTGCAAAGCGACAACCTTTTCAGCTGGCAAAGCGTGGTAAACACCAAACGTTACACCAACGTAGGCGATGACGATCAAAATCAAACCACCAACGATTCAGATAGTGAAGATGGCAATGTCTGACAAACGATCAACACCTGACGTGTAGAAGATTGCCAAAACCAACGTCATAATCGTTACCGTCGCAATGGCGTTCGTTGGCTCTTGCGTCTTACGTGTCAACTTTGACAAGTACTTAGGGAACAAGCCGTCCAATGACATTGCATACGCCATACGTGGGAATGACAACATCTTGAATACGATTGAAATGGCAGCACCTGTAAAGTCGTTAATAACCGTTGAACCAATCACAAACAAGGCCCCGAAAATTGCAACCAATGGCGTAATTGGGAACAATGGCGTCTTGAACAAAGTGTCCATTTCTTCTAACTTGCCTTGCTTGACTTGGCGACGCAACATGAAGACACCGAAGAACGCAGCCGTGTAGAAAATGGGCCTCATAAGGCTTTGTTCGGTCAGCCCATTCCATGACGGCCCTCTTTTCTCATTTGTTTTTAATAATTTGATTTTAACGATATCTGTTAACACTGTAAAGTAAAAAAGCTACCAGGTGGATACCTGATAACTTTGCAAAATTCATTAAGAACGCTTCTTGTTGTAGTAGTAGAATACTGGCAATCCAATCAAAACGAGCGTCGGCTGGACCATATTCGATCCAGGTCACCATGTTATCGACACGACCATAACGGAAACCGTCACGGGCAGCCAATTCTTCCATCTTCGCTAATGCACGCACCATGTCGGTTCCAAATGGTGTTAGCTCAGTTTGTGTGTTTGGATCTAGAATCGATGATATTTTAACAATTTGATTCAAATCTTGAACCAAATGAATCTTGCGAGTTAATTTAATTTCGTGGTCAGCCAAATACTTCATGGCATAATACGCACTCATCAAGTCAGCTTTCATGTCAGCCGCCCCGCGACCAAAGTATAAGCCATCCAAAATTTCCGGCTTGAATGGATCGCGTAACCACCCGTCGCCAGCCGGCACAATATCGATGTGTGTCAGAATTGCCACGGTCTCATCCGCAATGAAACGACGCAAAATATAGTCGCCAGTCGAGACACTCGGAAAGCGTAATTGCACGGTTTGAAAGGCCTTTTCACCATTCACAACCGGAAACGCCCCGTCCGGTGAGAAGCCCATCGTTGGTTCGCCTTCCTGTTCGAAATAGCGTGGCAAATCACGCCAACCATTCTCTTCATCAGTCCCAATAATCAAGCGCTCACCATCTTGTGGGTAAGCACCGTGAGCCTGGACCCCGTTCAACAAGAGCCGTAATTCTTGTCCCTTAATTTCGGTCTTACCACTCAAAAATGGATATTGGGCCAAGTATTGTTCAAAATCATGCACCATCTCGTCCGGGTCGGGCACGACCACACGCGCACGCGCATCCCCTGGCACAACATTTGGACGCGTTCATCCCTGTCCATTCAAACTAAAACGCATCACCCCGACGTTCAACGTTAGGTCACCCATCGTTTCGTCGTGATAACGTAACCCTAAATTGTCAGCGCCAATATCGTCATGCACCGTCTCACCAACAAACTGCAAAAAGGTCTTAGCATCATCCGCAAACGCATACCGGTTTAGGAAATGTGCCAAATATGTGCCAGCATACATAAACATCCCCGTCTGCTTGGCATAAACCATTGATAGGACACCAACCAGTTCATCCGTTTCCGGCACCAAGTGTGGTTCCATACCCCCTGGCCACACTTCGACCGTCGCTTTAAAGTCGCCAAGGTGTCGTTGGACTTGGGTCATCACCGCTTGCACATTAACCCCTTGCGGATAACGGAAGTTCAGCAAAATCGAAGTCTGTCAGATTTTTAGTTATTGCGCCAACTTTAACAACGCTTCAGCAAAGATTGCCATCGAGCGCGTTAAGTTAGCAACTGGTGTTGATTCATTTGCTTGGTGACTTGTGACCGGCACATCCGGGAACTGACCACCAAAGGCGACGCCACGCTTCAGCAAACGGGCATACGACCCACCATTTGATGTGCGCGGATCCGGTACCACATAAAAAATCTCGGCTTGCTCATCGGTTGCCAAGACCTTCTGCACACGCTCCAATAGCGCTAATTCATGGTCAGCACTCGCGCGACCAAACAACAATTCTAAAGCCATGTGCGCCCCCTTTTTCATAACGAGTTGTATCCTCTCATTTTACCAGCTATACGTGAAAAAAGGCCCCAGGCTTTTGCCCAAGGCCTGTACTAGCATCGTCATACCAGTCGCTGACAAATTGGCTTGGCGATAAATCGGGTCATCTTGCATGTAGTACCAAGCTAAACGGCTCAATGAAAAGACTTGCACGTTTGGCACTGCGACTGCGGCCCCGTGACGATTTTCCAGCTCAGCCAAACGACTTAGCACTTGGATTTCTGTTTCAAACTTAATGTGGTTACCAATCAAAGCCAGGTCCTGCAACTTCATTTGCAACGTGCCTTGTCCCGATAGGTTTTCAGCCATTTCACGCACTTCTGGCCACGTTAAACCAGCTTGCTTTAGCTCAAGAATCTGACTCGCAAATTGACTAATAAACCCTTGCTTGGTCAACAAACTGCCGTACAGCACCAATTCATCTTGGTGTTCACGTAGCAGAATCGCCACGCCACCTGCACGTTCAATCAAAGCCTCAACAACCCCGCGTTCTGGTGTCGTCATTTGTGAATACCCATTAATAAAGTAGTAATGGTGTGACGTATCCGTCTTTTCCGTCGCCAAATAAACGCGCAAAGCCGTCAGCAATTCACTATTCAGATATTGCCCACGGTTGGCCAACTCTTGATCCAGCGCTTGAATCCAGAACGATTCAATCGCCGCAATTGTGTCACTTATTGGACGTTGTGCTGTTACAGCATTCGCCGTCACCGGGACATCATGCGCCACAGCGAAATCACGCAATTGGCGTGCCAAACGCTTAGGTTGGTAGAACAAGTCATTTTCTGACAACGTCACATCTGAGACACTCGCAGCCCCGTCGTCAGCAGGCAGTGGTAAGATATTCTCATATTGCCCCAAGTCACGCGTCATCAGCATGAAATCACGATAGCGTCGCTTGCCACTGGCCACTTCTTGGCGAATCATACGGGCCATTTGCTCAACTTCTTGATAGCGCGTCGTCGCTTGCCACACATCAAAATCAGGTAGCGGTGCTGATTGCGTTTGTTGCTGAATACCGTGTTGTTCATAATCCAACGCCTCGCGATAATCGGCCAATGTGACATCTTCAGGCAATAATAGCTCCGTCTTCAACAACCCCATCACATCTGAAATCGTGTAGGCTGGTGCCAAACGGAACAACTTGTCCAAAAAGGCCACGAGCGGGTGCGCCCCCATTGGTCGATCCAAGTCCATAAACACCGGGATTTCGTAACGGGCAAACACCGCTGGTAGGCGTGATAAGAATGGCGCCACCACCTGACTGATTTGGTTGTGAATCAATGCCAATTGGGCATCCTTAGCCGCCACGTGTTCGCGAACCACTTCATCATCCGAATCGGCGACGTTGCGGTCAAACTGCCATGGCGTATCATCCGTCCAACGCCACCCTGGCAAATTCTTAGCCAACGCATAGTTTTCCGTTTCCGGAGTGTGATCAAACACTGCCACAAAGTCATCCAGCACCCCAATAAACGTGCGCCAAACTTGTTCGGGTTGTTGGGCAGCCCATAGGTCACCCGCTTCAATTGCGGCATCACGCCAGGCAATCAAACGTTGTTGAATGCCGATTTGCGTCAAAAAGCCATATAGTTCACGCGCCATCTCACGGGCATCTTTGGCTTCCGGCAACAACGCCTTTGTACGAGTCGTTGCTGGCAAATTAACACTGGTTGCCCCAAATACAATCACCGTGTGATAACCCTGACGTTGCACGATTCCGCTTTCAGACACACGCACTTGGTCCATCGTTGCTGGAATACCCGTGTACTTGGCACTTTCAAACGCCGCTTGGAGTAGTTCTTGCAACGTTTCAACCGTCATTTCCAAACGCGTCACGTACGTTGACGCTTGTTGACTACCTTCACCATCACTAGTGGCGTACAACCAAATCATGCGGGTTGCTGCCGTCATCATCGCGCTGTACATCAACAAGGATTCTTGCGCCATTTGTTGCTCAGATGTTTCACGCAAGAACACATGCTCTGGCAGCTTGTCTTGCAATAATTCACGGTCACCATCGTGAATTTGTGCCTGCAAGCCTTGCCAAGCACCGCTCAATTCTGCCGACTGACGGTCTTGCTTTTGGTTTTCTGCTTGGCGGTTCACAACCACCAAGTGTGCGAGCGTACTTGCAACCGTTCCAACGTATTCGTGAACATCCATCGCACGTGGATCAGGCAACGCCTTGAACTCATGCACCGGTTGATGGAATTGACGCAACTGACGCTCTTGCAAACGCAAACCGTATTGCAAGAAGAATTCAAATGGGTTCTTCGCATAGTTCTCAAGACGTGAAATCGACGCCTTCAGATCATTACCGAATAGCTGACTCATCAACGGCGCCATGATTTGGCTTGGTCGGTTTTCATACGTCAAACCGCCCATTACACGGGCAGCCTGGGCTGGTGTCAGTTGCTGACGGGCTGAACTCGTGAAGATATCAAACGTCGCATCCCCACTTTGAAGCAATCCATGCAGAATGTTTTGCTCCAACAGACGTAATTCTGCATCCGTGAATTCACTCAACGTCTTGTTCTCACGAATCAATTCCGTGAACAAACGTTCCAGAATCGTGTGCATCAACGTCCCCTTTTCAGCCGGCGTTAGTTGGAGCAAATAACGATCCACTTTCCCGCGAACCGTCACGCGACCAATTGGCAACTCATATTGCACCGGCTTCAACTTGCTCTGTGGCAAACCAAAACCAGCTTCAACACCAAGGGTATGCACCCCACCGTCAATTAATTGACCGCGCTTCATGTTCTGAACTGTATCGTGCACTTGTTCCGCCAAACGTTGTGTCAAGAATTGCAGTGGATTTTGGAGTGACCAGAACACCGCACCACCCATTTCACTGGTTGGTAGCACATCCGCGTTGGTCAGCATCGCCGTCCAATACGTCATCAATTGCAATTCCAAACCAGCATAGGCTTGCGTGTAGTCAAAGGTACGCTTACCAGACTTGTAATCGACAATCGTCAAGAAGTTACCGGCCGGCGTTTCCACCAAGTTCGTCTTGGCAAAGCCACCACTCTTCAAACGCTTCAAGGCAAACGGTGTCTTCACACCTTCAACACCTTCAAGGCGCTCAATGTAGGCTTCATTGTCACGCAAGACACCACGGTAAGCGCCTTGGCTGGCGGCTGCTTTATCAGCTTCTTCCTGCAATTCAGCCAACGAAGCACCTGAAATATCAGTGGCCTTAAGCCGACGGTATTCATTCCCCATCATGGCATCAAACATCATGACCGGCTTATAAGCCGTGTACATCATACCTGTCTTATTTGGCCCATCACGGAATGGCAATAGTGGGAATTGTCCGGCCAAAATGTTTGTCGCAATTTGGCGGATTTTGGCCTCGTTAAATTGCAGTAACGTATTCAAGTTGTCTTCCGTCACAACGTCAGACACGCTCAACCAAGACACGCGTTTTACCTGAACCGGCGGAAGCAGACACCAAGATGTTTTGACCAGTTGTGGTAATGGCCGCTTCTTGTGACGTTGTAAAATTCATTAGTCCTCTGCCCCCTCTTCTTCATCTTCGTCGCCCGTAATCAGATTTTGCATCGCCTTCAAAGCATCGTCTGCCTTGAGCTTTTTAATATTCGTGCAAAGTCGAAATATTGGCAACGTTCAAGAGACGCAGTTGCTTCAACAAGTGCTGACGTTGTTCACCTTCTGACTCGGCCAACGCACCGCGAATCGCGCCCTCAAGACGTTCCTTCATTTCAGCCGCAGCTGCTTCAGTAAACGTTACGATCAAAAACGTATTCACGTTTTCGCCGGCCAACAAGCGTCGAATCCGGTCATCAGTTGAACCTGACGCAAATTGGGCCGCAAACTTCGCAAACGTTTGGTCTGGGTCCTCAGCATAACGTTGCTCAAGCAAATCACCATAGACTTCCATCATCAACAAGGTACGCTCGGCATCATCAGACAATCGGAATTGTGGGTCCAAATCAATTGTGTAGTGATATTGCTCAATCAAGCGCAACGCAAACGTAATCAACTGTGTGATTTGGTCATTAATGGCCAACATCTCACTTTGCAACGTTGGCAATAATTGCGTCTTAAAGAAATTAGATGATGCAAAATCATCCCCAATCTCATAGTCATCCGCCAAGCTTTCCAACCAGGTCGTTGTATCTGGTCGTGCCATCGCAAAGTTGAACAACGTGAACACTGATTCTTGCAACGTGATAAAGTTCTTTCCTTTTCCGTCTTCACCTTTACCCCAACCCATCAAAGTCACTGCTGCAAATGCCTGACGTAAATCATCCCAACTAGTTGGCGTATCTTGTAATAGCGTCAACAGACGACCATACGCATTGGCATCGTTTTGAATGTTCAGTAAACGATTTACAGCCGGTGGTTCATCCATCGTATCCGGTGCTTGACAGAACGCCTCGCGGAAAGATTGCGTGAAATCAACCAATTGCTTAATGACTTCACCAGCCCCACCAATGGCAAGTTGCATACCGGCAGCATCCAAAGCAAAGTAGTTTTCTTGTAGCTTCTCGAAACGTTCTTTGATTTGCTCACGTTGGGCCTTAACTGGCTCCCAAGCCGCCTTTAGTTCTGGGTCATGCTTTGACTCTTGGAACGTGTTATCACCAGTCGCAATTTGTGACAAAATCGCTTCTTGCAGTTGGTTCGTGTCTTGATACTCATCGACCATAACTTCGTTGTAACGCGCTTGTAGTTCAGCAGCTACCGCGGGTTGGCTAACGATTTGCAACGCAAAGTGTTCCAAGTCGTTAAAATCCAGCACCTTGCGACGAAGCTTCTCGGTCTCCACATCGCCCAATTGTTCGCTCATAATCTGCGCAAAAATGTAGTTGATGTAGTCAGTTACGTTCGGTTGTGAACGGAAATTCTCCTGCAACGTAATCACGGTGTTGCCGTCAGTCTTGGGATACGTCGTTAGTTTATGACCAAACAACGTTGGATCAGCTTGACGGAACTTATAGATTGATTGCTTAATGTCACCCAATTCTTTAATCTTCAATGCCATCATGCGAATTTGGCCAGTCGCCTTCGTGAAACCATACTCGTTCTTCACATCCGGTTCGTCTTCTTCAGCGTCGTCGGCATCATCTTGATCCAAGTACACCATCATTTGGGCTTCCTTTGGCAAGTCAGCCGGATAGTAATCAGCCCCCGCAACCAATTCGGCCTCACCGGCGTATTTCATCATGACTGAAATTTCAGTGGTTTGGAAATAGTTTTCCGCCCCATTCACCACAATCGGAATATCCATCTCACGGAAAATGTCCAACACATCCAAGTTCTGATTCTTAGTTGGCACCAAAACCGTCATATCACTATAGCGAACCGGACGCTTCTCACCCGCTTTACGATCAAAGATTTCGAACTTCGTATCCATCGCCAATTCAACAGAAACCCCTTCAACCGAAATTGTGAGCGGGTTGTTCGCCAACGCCTTCACGGCCGTAAAGAAATCATCATCCATTGCTTGGGTACGAATCAACGCCAAACCGTTTTCATCAATACCGTACAAAGGTGAACGAAGCACCGCTGCCAACGGAATATCTTGATGCGGATTATCAATTACTTGCAACAAATACATCGCCGCACGTTCATATAGGGCGTGCAAGTTTGCTTGACGTTGTGGACCTGATGGCAAGCCACCAACATAATCCAACCATCCCGTCGTGTTGTAAATCTGCCATAGCAAATCCACAATTTGATTCTGAACCGCCAGCGTACGGAATGTTTCCAAGTCGGCCAAGAAGCGTTGCACGGCAGCAATTGTTTCATTTAGCTGACTAATCATCTTACGCGTACTGTTCAACACAAAGACGATTGGGAACTCCAACCCCTTTGAACGGTGAATCGTCATTAATGACACACTATCACTCGCCACATTGGCATCAGCTTCACCCAAGTCCTTGTCTTGTGTTTGCAACTGCGTCACGTAGTTAATGAACTGATACAAGCCAACAAAACTACTCTTTTGAGCCACCATAAAGAGGTGTTGTTCGGCACGCGTTAAGGCCACGTATAGCACACGCAGTTGTTCCGCAAAAGCGCCACGAATACGGGCATCCTTCACAAATTCGCGTTGTGGCGTTGGCAACTTCAAATGGTGTTCCAAATCGACATAATCCATACCAGCTCCCGCCTGGGCATCCAACAGGACATCACCCATCGTTTCGGAATCAACGACATCATCCTCATCATAGCGACCCAACGCCTCTTGTAGCGCTGGCGCTTGTGGGTGACGCATCAACGCCATCCCCATCAAATCCATAAACGACTTTCCAGACAGGCGCACCCAGTCCGGCAACATCCAATCGGAACCATTTTCAGCTAACGACCACTTTGACCATAGTGCCTTCACGCTACTGTATGAGTCAAAGCCGTAATCAAAGTTAAGGACTTGATGCCAATCGGCATTCGCAACAACGGGCGCATTCGCCTCTGTTGCCACGACAGCTTGTGGCGTGGCAACCGCTTGATACGCGTCCAGCGCTGAACGCAAATCTGCGCTATCCACAATTTCAAGACCAAAACTAAATGGCTTCTTAGGGGCCTTGGCACGAATTTCGCTGACAGCTGATGAAATACGCGTTTCGGCTTCTTGCATAAACTCAGGTTCCGGCAAGGTTTCGTCAGTCAAACGTAGTCCACTCATATCGGCAACATCTAGGCGGGCATCAACTGGACCACGGCCCGCTTGCAAATCAGGGTCTTCAAACAAACGCTTGATTTCAGAAACTGATTGATAAGCTGTCGCACGCGTCGCTTCTCGCATTACCATTTGCTTACCAAGTGGCATTTCCGCAAAGAAACGTTCGATCTTAGCCAATGAAATTAGCGGTGCAACCCGTTCTTCAATCAAACCTTGCGTGGTCAAATCAGCGACCAATTCACGCAAGTCATCACGCGTTGGCGCACCATGTTGCAAATCAACTCGTTGCAACACCAAGTGGGTTGCCGTACCGATGATCGTTAGCGTTTCCGCTGCGTCCTCCGGCGTGACACGATCAGTCTTGTAATCGAATAACCAGACCTCACCATCAACTTCGAAGTAACCGTCAATAATTCCGTGGACCAGTACCTTCTCATCCCCTTGGAACCCCTTGTACAAACGGCTAGCATCCAACAGCAATGAGAATTGCACTTCACGTTCCAATGAATCAGCAGATGCAAGCGCTTTCTTGAATAAAAATAAGAAATGGGACAACAAAAAACGCGTCCTCCCAAATGGCGGACGCGTTTCTAATTTTTAATCCAATGTAATAATCTTTTCGGCGCTAAATGCATAGATAAAACGACGTGGCATTGGCTTACCCATCGCAACAAGTGCTTGCGCATAGATGTTTAGCTGACCAGAGTAGCGGAAGTGTGGCAAAGACCACTGTATTCGACGTCAACCAAAGCTTCTCCAAAGCCTAAAGCGCGTGGCTCCCAATCATCAATCAAGTCTACAAATCCGTCTAGGTTCTCACGTACGACAGCTGCTTTCATTTCAATAATCTCCTCAAAATCGCAAATTGTTACTTACTTCACAAGTTGTATTGTAAAATACTTCACAATGTGAGTGTTGCAGTACTCACAGTTTCCACATGCATCGTAGAACCAAGCGATTGAAACACGGTCACCAAGCTTCAAAAAGTCTGAAGCACCTTCACCAAGCTTCGTGACAATTCCAACTCCTTCGTGTCCGATTACACGGCGGAATGGACGTGGGTTAATTTCGTTTGGGTTTCCAAAATCACCAGCGGCAACGTGCAAATGTTGACCAGGCTTCGTCTCACCAACCTTCAATGACTTGTACATTGTGACACCGGCACAAGTGATTGATGAGGCTTCCATTGGATCCAAACCTTCTGGCACCTTAACAGCGTACTTGGCATTAACAACAACTTGTTGCGCCATGGCACCGTCAACTGAGAAACCAGCGTTACGGACCTTGCGGCAGAACGTTTCATTTCTCACACCGCCAACCTTTTCTTGGATGATGGCTGGCACGTCTTCCGTCTTACGGTTGATCAACAACTCAGCCCCCATCTTCTCGGCAGCTGCCAACTTGTCTGGGTTTCCATCAACGGCAACAACGTGTGCACCGAAGACATTGTGGGCGTATTGGATAGCCAAGTTTCCAAGACCACCAGCACCAACAACTGAAACCCCTTGGAAGGCTTCCTTCAAGTCTTCACGGGTTCCAACCAATGAACCCTTCACTTCGATACCATCCAAAACAGTCTTCACAACGTTCAATTGCATGTCACCCTTTGGCAAAGCAACAGCAACCAACTTACCCATTGGACGTAGTGAGGCGATTGATTGGTCAAAGGCTTGGGTGTTAACGGCCGTAACTTGGGCGTTGTTATCGTTGTTAATTTGATTCACAGCCAGAATGTCCCCTCTCACGTGGGACGTTATTCTGCTGTGACTATCTTACAAACTCTTGAAATCGAAGACCATGCGTCCCGTGATTTGGTTGTTGTGCATTGCTTCGATAACATCGTTAATGTCACGCACATCAGCACGCGTCACGATTGGCTTAACCTTACCTTCAGCACCGAGAATGTTTGGTATCATGATGCTTTTTGTCATCATCACCTTCATCCTCGACCGCGCTTTCCGCGCCCGCAAGCGCCGTTTAAATAATTAACCTTTGCAAGCACCTCAATTTCGGTTGAGGTGCTTTTTTACGCAAAAAAATAACCGCCACATATCTGCGACGGTTATTAGTAGCTCTGGCTTTTGTAAGCTTTTAGGAGGCACCTTTATGATTTTGACCATTGGTGAGATGTTTGCGAGTCCACAGATGCCAGCTTGGATTGATGATATTAGTGATCCAAATGCTAAGGGTCGCTCACAAGGTATGATGACCATGGCGATTTCACTTGGTCGTGCCGTCGGACCGCTATACGGAGGTTTGATGATTGACGGCGGTTCATACAAAGCGTTGTTCGGGTAGACCGACCTCGGCATGACGACGCAAGACTATTCATTCCTATGGACGTTAAATGGTATCGTCATCATTGTTGGACAAGGTTTGCTGGATCGCATCATTGAAAAGTTGCCATTCCGATTGACGGTGCTTGGTGGAACCGCCTTATTCGCGATTTCATTCATCTTCTTGATGAGTGCCAAGACTTATCCAATGTTCATCTACATCATGTACGCGATTTTCTTCGTGCTAGTGCTCCGCCACTTCAACGTGAAGGGTATGACCGCGCAAGCCTCAAAGGAAGCTGCTAAGGCTGCCAAGAGTAACTTCAAGACACCGGTTTTGATTTACGCCTTGCTCGGTTTGGCATTCTCGCTTTATATGGGATACATTCTGTGGGAGACCGTTGTGGCAACGCACAGATTTATGCTCATACTTGGTTTCGCCGACGGTATCATCTACACCTTGTTAAATTCATACGCCGCTACAATTCAGTCGCTGGATTCACGCCGTGTGTTTAACATGCAGTACCTATTTATGAACGTCGGTGTCGTGGTTGGAACTGCCATTGTTGGTTTCCTTTTCAATCACGGTGTGCAATACGTCTTCGGTGGCGCAAACAATGTGTTGCACGAGACAATGACCATGGCCGGCTTAGTCGTCATGGGCCTATCAATCATGATGATGATTGGTAGTTGGGTTGGTGGACACCTATTTGATAAATGGAGTCCCTTCAAATCAATCGCCAGTGCCGTTGCCCTTGCAACGACGATGTTAGCCTTGCTAACGTTCTGGCACTCATGGCCGGTATTCGCGGTCACTTTTCTGCATAAGATATACGATTTAGACATGTCATCAGGCATGTCGGATGGAGGATTTATGTCAATCTCGTCAGCGGATGGCGAAGTGCTCAAACCGAAGCACGTAGAAATTAAGGCCCCAATTCTTTATATAACAACCCTCTTCCAGTCAACTGGTGCATCGCTAATTTGGCCTATCGCCACGTTATACATGCTCACGATTGGTGTCATTTGCACCGCTGTTGATGTCACGCGACGCGCATTGTGATTGAAAATAACTGCACGGGTCCCCGTCGTGCCCTGATCAATCGCTAAAATGTATTCAGGTCGTGTAATAGCCATAAGCTTTCCCCAATTTTTTCGTTTAAAATAATTTCATCCTCTCTTAGTATAACAAGTTGTTAGAATGTGCTCTGATGACCAACTAATCGCGTTGTAAATCGGTTGCCCCGTTTGTCGGTCCCAGATAATCGTTGTTTCACGTTGGTTCGCAATCCCGATTGCCTTGACTTCATCGCCACGAATTCCAGCATTAATCAACGCATCCGCAATGGCCGTCTGCGCAGTACGCCAAATATCCATCGGACGTTGTTCTAGCCAGCCAGTGTGTGACCAAAGCAACCATGTATCGACAGTCCCAAAGACAAGCTCCCCCGCTTCAGCTCGTTCTTGTGCCCCGGCAACGTGGTCTAGAATCCAACGAATCTTAGTTGCTGAGAAGTACGCACTGATTGGCAATCCCGTCTTCTCACGAATCATCTCAGCATGTCCGGCATTATTGAGCGCATCCGCAATGGATTGTGATTGTGCCACACGACCACCAAAGAATTGCATCGGATTCGTCTGGGCAATCACCTCACTGCTGGTGTGAACAGTTGGCAACATGCTTGCCGGTATATTGAACAGCTGTAATAGCTCTGCATCCCAAGCTTGTGTGTGAATGTTATAAAGCATCGTTCGTGACGCATTACTTGCATCCGTGGCATGTGTTTCACCATCCGTTAATTCTTCCAAAGCGTAGGTCGGTTCATCACCAACTTGATAGGCGATGGTTGTCACCAGTTGATTTTGTGAGGTCACCGGCTCCTTACCGGTATTCATCAGTAAGAAAGCACCCGCACCATACGTGTTCTTAATTGTGCCTGGCTCAAGCGCTAGTTGCCCAACTAGTGATGCGTTTTGGTCACCGATGACACTGGCGACTGGACGTGTCATACCGAACACTGCCCCACGAACTTGTGGATCCCAATAGGGCGCTCCCAATCCGTTAAAGGCCGGCACCACATACACCTCATCATTATTTTGTGACTGCTCAGCAAGTTGCCAGGCATCCAATTGCGTTTCAATTAAGCCCAAACGGTCATGCAGCCATTGCACCGCCGATCCTGCTGAGAAGATGGCACGGTCAATTGAACGCTCGATTTCAATGTTGGCAATGTCGGCTTGGAATTGCATCAAGTACGGATTACGTGACACTGTTCCATCGGCCTTCATCTTAACGACATCATACTTAGATTCAGCTTTCATAATGGCCAAAATATCAGCCGTTTGATACGCGATTGATTGCAACGTTGCCTTCACAAAATCAGCCTTATCCGTGCGTGCTTAACCCTCAGAAAAGTATCGCGTTGCGGCGATTGCATTATGCCATCCATTCAAAAGGGCTTCGCGACGTTCTGCCGGTAATGATACATCAAAATGACGACCACGTTGAATGTATTGGGCCAGGTCTGACAGGTTCTGCCAGTACCCAACCGCTAAGCCGGCCAAGAACGCTGCACCAAGTGGTGTTGTATCTTTCAACAATGTTGTAATTTCTGCAGGCACGATGAATGCTCCTTTACTCTCAAAAAATCGAAATAATCATTAGCTTATAAGTTCAAATCAGTAACAGTATCTCACACTCTTACTCAATAACCACATTATAAACTTTTTTACAGCGTTTTGCCACAAAAATGTAAAACGCTTACATTAAAAACTTATGACATACATTTTATATTCTTCAGCATTTGCTTGATCTTCAACGAAGTCAGCAATTGATTCGCGAACCATTTCGTGGAACTCTTCAGTCGTCAACTCTTGACGGGCCGTACCGATAACGGCAAAGTGCTCTTGCAAGAACCCCTTCTTAAACAAGTTGTACGTTGATGGGTACAACTTACGCTTAGCCAAGTCTCCAGTTCCACCGAAGAATGTACCGTTTTCAGTAATCAAACCTTCTGACTTCAAGTACTTAGCAACCGTTCCGAAGAAACGTGGGGCAACTGACATGTAGAAAATGCGGTTACCCTTCAAGCTGTACTTGGCGTCCAATTCGTTGTTCAAGTCCAACATAGCAGCATAACCGTTTGCATCAGTGATGTCTTGTTGGATGTAGTAGAAGTGAGAAATGAGGTCCTTGTTCCATGCAGCGTCAAACAATGGGTTACCAAAGCGGACAGCAGCAATGTTTTGAACCATTTCCTTACCTAGGTAGTGGTCAATACGGAAGATTTGGGCATCTTCAAAGGCTTCTGACAATTCGTTTTGCAACTCTTCGGCAGTACCAAACGATGTTCCAAATGGCTTTTCAATCATCAAACGGTTGTACTTTGAGTTAAAGGCTGCGTTCTTGGCAGCACGGATATCAACGTCCTTAAATGACGCTGGCTTTTCCATGGCCAACCAACCAACGATTTGCATCGTGTGGTTTTGAATCATATCGCGCAAAGCACCAGCCGTATCGTAGTATCCGGCACGCTCTTCAACACCCAAAACTTCTGACAAAGTCACTTGGATGTTTTCGATGTTTCCTGAACGGATGTAGAATGGCACGCCTTCCCAACGATCCATCTCGAATTGCAACTTACCAGCCACAAACGTGTTGTTTTGTGAATCTGCTGGCACGTCCATTTCGTCCAAGTACTTCTTTTGTGTACCATCGGCTGACTCGCCGTATTGGCCACGTACGAAGTTCTCGGCAACCTCTTCACGGTTGTAAATCTTCAAAACCGTCCAGTTCAAGTTAACAACACGCGTCAAGAATTCTGACGTCACGTCCTTAGCGTTAATCTTGAACTCGATACCACCCTTTGGATCAATCAAAATTGTCAAAACAGGGTTAGCCAATTCAACGTCACCGCCGAAGATGTTCAAGCCCTTCTTGAAGACAACATCGACACGCGTTGACTTAGCGGCCAAACGCTTTGCTTCTGGTCCCATTGAACCTGAAACATAGTTAGGGAATTGCTCACGCGTTGCATCCCAAGCTTCTTGGATTGCATCAACGAACTTCCAAGCAATTGCTACACCGTTCCAGTCGGCAAAGTTTGAACCGTTACCGTCCATAGCGTCGTGAATCATACGCTCGTATGGCTCTGGCGTCAACTTCTTGTCTTCGTCTGTATGAGTCTCTGGATTCTCAATCATAATCATATTCGTTAATTCAATCGGTGTGTATCGATCTGCCATTACTACTCGCTCCTTTGTGTGACAAAAACAGCTCAGCTGACAAATGCCAACTGAGCTGTTACAAAATTCATTTTTAGCGAATTAGCCCTTGAAGACCCATTCGTTGCCATCCTTGGCCAACAAATCGTTTGGAAAGACAATATAGCGCGCACCATTGTCTAGTGGCCATTCCTTGATGCCCATCAATTGCGGGTTCGCAATTTCCAAACCAGTTTCTTCACGCGCTTCACGAAAGACAGACTGCGTCACCGTTTCCCCGACTTCAACGTGACCACCCGGGAACGTCACGCCGGGCCACTTTGGATTTTTGCGGTCTTCAACCAATACCTTAATTGTTCGTTCCTCACCATCAACTCGAGCACCCAAAGCCAATTCATTAATCTCGGGTTGATCAAATACAGGCAGCATCTCAGCAAACGTATTTGGCAACACATACCGTCCATCAAGCAGCTTTTCACGCGTCGTCCAGAAGATTTCACCTTCCCGACCTGAGTGAATCGTTCCTGAATACTCAGTTGCCTTGTACATGCGTCGTGTTTTCATATCTCATTAAACCTCGAACGTTCGGTAATTTTTATTATTATGACTTAATTATAACACGTTCGTTCATGTAAAAACTCAAAAATAGGTTTAAAACCGAAATTACAAAAAAATCACGTGGGTTTTCCACGTGATTTTCGGACGTTCGGCTTTTTAAGTTAACCGTTTAACTAATTATTGCCAAGAAAAGCGTGCACCACCAGCAGCACCCGGAATCGTCTCCAATAGACCAATACCGCGCTCTTGGAAAGTGCGCTTCAAAATCGTCAAGTCTTCAGAAATTGATGACTTGGCGCTCTCATATAATTCTGCAAATTGTGTCAAAGACACCAACGTACGTGGGCGCTCCAATAAGTAGCGCGTCATATCGACCAAGCGATCACAAGCCGTCATAACAGCGTCAATTGGCTCACGCAAGTATTGCGTGGCAATCAAACGGCCGATGCGTTGCAAGAACCAAGGTTGTCCCAACAAATCTGACAAGTAAACATAACCACCAGGCAAGACACGTGTCTCGTCATCAATGGCGTTTACCAAAGAAGCAACAAATTCTTCTGCTTCAGTTTCAAGCATGTATGGCGGGTCGACAATAAGGACACGAGATCCCATTGGCAATGAACGGCGTGACAATTCCATCTTCTCAAGACGTTGTGATTGACCAGTAACATAGTTAACTGACATCGTTGGTCCTTCGGTAACCTTAGTATCGTTACGGACGATTACAAATGGCACATTCAACTTTTCAGCAACGGCTTGTGCAACTGGCACACCCTTAGTAGGTTCAGCGTAGTTTCCTGGCTTTACCTTGATAATGCCGTCATCCTTGTTGGTATCAACGTGTACCAAAGATGTGTACTTATCAATGACGCGGTGTTCAACGCGACCTTCAGCCACGACAGCAACACCGACAACTTGGCCTTCAAATTCCTTAACCAAAGAAGCCATTCCTCGAATTGTACCACCAGCCTTCATGAAATGTGCTTGAGACGTTTCCAAAACCATCTCAACCATTGGCTTACCGCCGACTTCGTGTAGCACCTTAGGTAGGTCAGACTTCATACGAGTCCCCTTACCAGCCGCTAAAATAATGACAAAACGTTGCATCTTTCTTTCTCCACAAATAAAACTTTAATCAGCAGAAGTGGCGTCAGCAGGTGATCCACCACCGTAAATTTGAACCGTAAACAAAGGCGCATCCCCAGAACCAATCAACGTCATTCCTTCGGCGTCACCTAGTTGTGGCTCAGCCATTTGGATAGCATGTCCCGTTCCAAGTTGTTCAGCTTGCAACGCAAACTCTGAGCGACCAGCCAAAACAGCTTCAACGCGCTCAGCTCCGTGACCGACCACCGTAACAATCTTTTCAGCGCCCGGCACATAAACACCCGTGTTGATTTCATTTATGGCAGCTTCTTCTGGCGTAGCATCCTTTTGCTCAACGATGCGGATAACATTACCGTTTTCATCACGAATAATGCGGCCGTATCCAGTTGGATCGGGTGCAATCGCCGTCAAGACAGTCACTGCGTTACCTGATTGCTCGTGGAAATCAAACAACTTGTTAAACGTATTACGCAAAACCTTGTTTGCACGGGCCAAAGCAACACGATCGTTAACGCCCATTGATTCGTCAAAGTCGTCCATCACAAACGCACCAACCGTGTGGCCTTCGTTGCGCAAAATCTCCAACGTATCTGGCAAGTAGTATTCACCTTGCGCATTGTCATTCGTCACTTGCTTCAAACTGCTGAACAAGAATTGGTTGTCAAGCCCATCAGCCACAATTGAATCAACCAAACGTGAGCCCGTCGTAATCAAAACGTTTGATCCGATTTGCGTCTTACCCTTCAAGTAAACGTTAGGCTCAATAACAGTATCGTTACCAATCGTGACATCAACATCAATGTACGTGTTCGCTGGGTCAATCAACGTTACCCCGTTACGCATGTGCATTTCGTTGACGCGGTGACCAATTGTCGCATCACCTAGGTATGACAAGTGTCCCATCTTAGAACCCTTACCCAAGTGTGCCTTCTTAACTTCAGTAAAGTTACCGGCGTGCGCTTCAACATCCAAGTAAGCAGCTGGACGCAAGTGCGCAAACGGACCAACCGTTGCGCGCTCACGAATTTCGGCTTCTTCAAAGTGTGATGCATCCACTTGGGAAGCAATTCCCATCGCGTGCGTTGGCACATCATCAGTAATCGTTGAGCCAGCAGCAATAAAGGCTTCACTACCGATGTTAACCGGTCCAACAATCTTAGAGTTTGAACCGATAAAGGCACGGTCACCAACATTCGAGTGCCACTTGTGCAAACCATCGTAGTTAACAAAGATTGAACCAGCACCGATGTTAACATCCTCCTTTCATATTCTCTTCGAATTTCGTTAACGAAAAAAGCGACACCACAAACATGGCATCGCTTTCATTAATCATTACTTATTTTCAAAAAAGGCATCCCAAGCAGCCTTAGCATCGCGCTTTGCTGATTCGGTATCATCAAACTTTTCGTGCAATGGCGTACGGTTCCAGAAATCATACTTCGTCACTTGACGCGTACTTCCACGCCAATTGAAGCGGCAATCTTTTCTGCCAAAGGCTGATTGCTGCTCAATGAAAAAATCTTCAAATGCGGATCCGCATACGTCGCCATGTTGTCCTCCATAGACACATCACTGTGTTCCTCAAGTGTTCAATAGTTACATTGTACCGTTTTTTTGTATATTCTTCAACGAATACGCCGTTCAGATTTCCGAACATAGTAAGGCATAACCACGTTGATTGACTTTGCACTTGCACGGCGCAAAGCGTCAATCATAATCATCAACTCCATCAAGCTATCGTTAACGGGTGCTGACGTTGGTTGGATAACGTAAACGTTATCACCACGTACTGACTCTTCGATATTGATTTGGATTTCACCGTCACTAAATCGTGCAATGTTAATTTGTGACAATGACGTGATTAGGTAGTCAGCCAACAAAGGCGCTCCCATCATGTGGTCAACAGGAATGTCAAAGAATCCTTGGATTTGCGCAGCGTGCAAGTCCAAAACCAAGACACGCGTTGCACCAACCATCTCAAGCATGTTGGCTACCAACTTAGCTGAGATAGGTTCGCGTGAACGAGCCTTACGATCTTGACGGGCGTAACCTATGTCATCAATCATGATTGCGCGCTTACCCTTAACATCACCGATGATGTTCATGATTTGCGCCACGTTCGCCTTAGGACGACGCTTATCAATAATTGCGATAGGTTCTTGTGAACCCAACAATTCAGCCAATGCACGTGCACGCGTTACACCACCGTGATCAGGTGACACAACAACTGTGTTGTCATCAGCAATACCGTGCACCAACTTAGGGAACTTCTTCTCTTCAGGCAAGTTAATTGAGTCAGTTACGATAACCTTCTCAAAGACTGAGTTTTGCAAGTTGTCGACAGCTGGACCTGAGAAGACCGCGTGTGTTGCCACAACGTAAACTTCAGCAGCTCCTTCATCCTTCAACTTTTGTGCACCTTGTGAAATCGTTCCACCAGTGTCAATATCATCTTCTTCTTTGCCATTAGAATATCCCTTCTTTATAGAAAAAGCACTGCCCTAAATTAGTATTAGAACAATGCTTTAAAAACTCAAATTCGGTTAGTCGACCGTACGGTGGAAACGGTTCTTAAACAATGGAGATACCGCTTGGTTCTCATTGATACGCTTAATCGCTTCACCAATCAATTCTGCAGTCGTCACTTTGATGAGTGCGCTGCACCAATAAAGACCGGTACATCTTCGCGTCCCAACAACTCAAGCAACTTCAACGTGTTTTCACCAGCCGTGTTAACTTGCGTGTTACCAAATGATGAAACAACCCCAATCAAATCTGAATCTGGCGTTGCCAAAGCGTATGCCAACGCCAAAGCGTCGTCAACACCAGTGTCCAAATCCAAACAAGCTTCCGCCAAGTTAGTCAATGGACCAGTTGGCACGATGACCAAATCATCAGCATACTTGTGAGCCGCTTCAATGATGAAGTCAACTGCCGTTTGCGCTTCAACTGAGCGACTTGGTGTTGGCAATTCAACATCCCCAATACCATTCTTACCGTGGATATCCATTGACACTTGCATCGTTTCAAAGTTATCAGTCATCGTCAAAAGCGTTTGCAATGTGACATCCAAGCCGACCATCACAAGGTGCTTAGCGTGCTTAAAGACATAGTCAGCTGCTTCTGGGTCTTGGTTAATATTCGCCTCAGTATATGGCGTTACGTTTCCAGGTACAACAAGCGCCCCACCCATCAACGTCACATTACCAATCAAGTTTTCGATTTCAGGATCCTTTTGGAGCGTAACCATCATGTTCAATGGCAACAACGTCACCAAGTTAGGGTCAACAGCGACACCAACTGCAAGTGGGTCGTGCAAAGCCGCCCCAGCCTTGTTGATATCCAAGTTGTAATAAGCGTCAATGTAGTAATCGAAAATATCTGCGAATACGCGACCCTTTTCAGTTCCCAAATCACGCCATACTTGCGTTTCCTTCCTACTTAGGAACTAAACCTCTCAACAAATAGCAAAAAAGCACGACTTTCATCGTGCTTAGTTAGCTTACTTAAACAATGCTGTCGTGTAGTTCATGAAGCGTTCCAAATAGAATGGTTCATCAACTGCAACGGCTGCGAAGTTATTCTTGTGTGGATCACGCAAACGAGATGGGTCACCAATCGTGCGACCATCTTCAAATGTACGTCAATTCGTATGCCATAATAACTTCCTCCTTTTGGTCTATGGCCGACTTCCTGCCGGCAAGGAGAGCTGTTGAAATTTAATTCAACATAACTCACAAGAACTAAGTTTACACGCGATACAAACGTTTTGCAAGTGAAATATCCATTACAAATTCACGTCATACCACGTGTCATACGCTTTCATGCCTATCCTCGTTGATGGCTGCGTCATCTTCTGCAGTAAAGTTAACGATGTGGTAAGTACCCTCACGGTAACCTGCAATTTCGTATGCAAAACGACGTGATGACCAGTCCTTAGACTCTGCCACCGTTGCACCGTTGTCCGCCAAGATCTTGTCGAAACGCTCAACCAATGCCTTCTTAGCATCAGCGTCCATGTCAGGGCGAATAGTCACGCGTCAAGCGACCAACCAGAACAACACGATTAATCATATGGAAAGTCTCCTTTCAATCGGTCTTAATGACCTGCAACTAAGTTAATAAAAAATGTTAGACAATTAAGCTAACAATTACTCAGCTGATGCAAAGTCGCGCTTTACAACCATGTGACGCAAGATATCTTGTGAGATCTTTGCCAAACGATCAAAGACGAGTTTGCAAGCGGCCTTCAACTGCCACCAATGACCCCTTAGAGGTAAAGTTAGCAAAGTTTTCAGCCGACTTACGCCAGATAACGGCGTTAATAAAGTCGGTCTCACGCTCACCATTAGCGTTAGTAAACTGACGGTTAACAGCTAGTGAGAAAGTTCCGACAGCAGCACCTGAAGTCGTGTAACGCAATTCAAAACCACCGAATGGGTTTTGTGCTGGTGCGGCATTAAAGCCGCCTTGGTTGCCACCTTGTTGACCACCGCCAAAGTTGTTGCTTGCACCACCGTTTTGTGAACGGCGTTGTTCGCTTTCAGCTCGACTCTCCAACAATGAGAAGTTATCAACGACAACTTCCGTTACATAAACACGTTGACCTTGTTGGTTCTCGTAGTTGCGAGGGCCGCCACCACGACGTTGTTGTGCCATGATTAATTCCTCCTGATAGACTTATGTCGTTAGACAATTAGATATATCAACTTAGAATGGTAGATCATCGTCAGAGATATCAACCTCTTGACCACCACCGAAAGGATCATTTGATGGTTGTGAAGGTTGGCTACCACCAAACACATTACCATTTGATGATGAAGCAACGAATGGCAAAAGACCCATAACACGTGCACGCTTGATAGCAGTCGTCACCTTACGTTGGTTCTTAGCAGACGTACCCGTCACACGACGAGGCAAGATCTTACCGCGTTCTGAGATGAAACGCTCCAACAATTCAGTGTCCTTGTAATCCACGTATTCGATGTGGTTGGCTGCGATAAAGTCAACCTTACGACGACGCTAAAATTAGCGCTACAACTGCTACTACACCGCTAATAAGCCATTTCTTCATAAGTATGTTCCTTTCCCTTGTTTGTCCAAAGAATACCGCACAAACGTGTCAGAAAAGCCGTCAAAACATAAAAAAAGAGTGAACCAGCAATGCTGATTCACTCTTTTAAAGGTTGTTACTAAAAGCGTATGCTATTAGTCTTCTGGTCAGACGATCAACAACCTCTTGCTCCGATGGCAACGCCACTGATGTCGCCGTTCCTGCCGCGCCTGAAGATGACACAGCAGAACTCGTTGACGAAGACTTAGCAATCGATTCTGAATACGAACGTGCAACACTTGATTCGTATTGACGCTCAAATTTTTCCTCTTGATGCTCGTTGTACATATTCATACCAACCGCAACGAAGTTCAACGTCAACAAACCTAAATCAATCAATGATTCGATTTGATCTTCATTCGCTTCACCTGGGAACTTTGCTTCCAATTCATTTTGATACGTCTCGACATATGTATCTTCAAATGCATCGCGAATATCTTCAGCTGAACCTGTCTTGATAATGCCACCCTTTTGGTCAGCGATAAACTTATCCAGGTCCCCCAGAAAATTATGGGCAGATAGCTCAGTTGGTAGAGCAACGGACTCTTAATCCGTGGGTCCAGGGTTCGAGCCCCTGTCTGCCCATCCCATAACCACCAGGTCATTTGATCTGGTGGTTTTCTTTTTGCGCAAACACAAAAGCCGGTTCGCATCACTTTGCGGACCGGCTTTAATTTACTTAGCTGCGGCAATCTTCTCATCTGCTGTCGGCCTAAAACCTCCGACATTCTCAATCTGCTTTATCGCACGATCGCAGCAACTAACAAACTCATCAAAGATAGTTTCGGACTATCCCCCCTCTCCAGCCTCACTCTATTTTAGAATCACTTTTTTCAAACAAAACACTTGCACACTTACTAATTATCTGGTATTATTAATTCTGTTGTTGAGGCAACGACAAAACACTTGCACAGCACTGAAAATTCTGGTATATTAATATCTGTTGTTGAGGCAACAAAGAAAATTATGGGCAGATAGCTCAGTTGGTAGAGCAACGGACTCTTAATCCGTGGGTCCAGGGTTCGAGCCCCTGTCTGCCCATCCCATAACCGCTAGGTCATTGACCTGGCGGTTTTCTTTTTGCCTTTTTATCACAGAGACACAAAGAGAATTACATGGGCAGATAGCTCAGTTGGTAGAGCAACGGACTCTTAATCCGTGGGTCCAGGGTTCGAGCCCCTGTCTGCCCATCCCATAACCACTAGGTCGTTTGATCTGGTGGTTTTCTTTTTGCTTTTTTCGCCTAGTTACCACACTAAATCACGTGATGCCGCTTTTTTGAAACTTTTTCAAACAGAGCAACGGACTCTTAATCCGTGGGTCCAGGGTTCGAGCCCCTGTCTGCCCATCCCATAGCCGCTAGGTCATTTGATCTAGCGGTTTTCTTTTTGTCCATGCCTATAAATTTATCTCCGTCATGAAAAAAGCGTTTTTTGTTCAAGAAAGTGTTGCATTCATTTTCAGATGGTGGTATATTAATATCTGTTGTTGAAATTTTACTCATCTGTTCTTTATCCTCCCAGTGGCGGGTATCTTATAACTATTATAGCATGTTACAAAGTTTTCGTAATCTTTCAGAAACAGAAAACATTTATTTTACAAAAAAGGGTTGCAAAACATTCATATACTTGTTATTATATTATCTGTTGTTGAGGCAACGAAGAAAATTATGGGCAGATAGCTCAGTTGGTTTCGTTCGAATTTGACGCAACACTTCTGTTCCTTCAAGTTCAGGCAACATTTGGTCTAGCAAAACTAGATCAGGCTCTTCACTCTCAAAAAGATCCAACGCTTCTTGACCGTCCATGGCCACGACAACGTCGTATCCTTCCTTTGTCAAATTAAACTTGATAATATCTGAAATTGGCTTTTCGTCATCGACGACTAAGATCTTGATGTCCCCGCTATCATCCATAACATTTTGACCGGCAACTGGCGCTTGGCGGCGCAAGTTAGCCTTGATACGTGCCAACAATTCTCGATTTGAGAATGGCTTTGTCACATAATCATCAGCCCCCATTTCAAGTCCCAAAACCTTATCGATTTCTGAGTCCTTAGCCGTTACCATGATAACGGGTGTTTGTGATCGTACCGTCACATCGACCGTACGAACATCCCCAAAGTAATCGTAACCCCATACCGTTTGCAACAAATCGTCACGCGTCATAACTTGACCAATGTGCTTAGCCAAGTGGTGCAACAATTCAAACTCACGGTGTGTCAATTCAATATCTTGACCGTTCTTAGATACCATATATGCATCAGGGTGAATCGTTAGGGCACCTCTCTGTCAATTCTTCAAAATCTGCCATCGCGTTTTTAATTCTCCCAAATTTAATTAAAAAAATAGTGCCATGCCAATCGGCACGGCACTAACCAGTCTGCTTTATTCTTCTGAAGCCTTCAAATAGTAACCGACACCGCGACGTGTCATCAAAATTTGTGGGTGACTTGGTGTTTCTTCAATCTTTTCACGAATACGCGCTGATTAATTGCTGCGTTAGCGAATCATTCACATAAGCTGGCAACGCAATTTGTGCTCTAAACGTCGCCAGATTTTGTTGCTCCAAACGTTTAACGAAGAACGCTCCAACCAGTTCCAACGTTACTAGTAGCGTCAGTGTAAATACCAACGCAATTTTAAAATGGATTGAAGAAAAAAACTTCCGCCACCTTTTTTACTTTGTGTACTTCCCACCTGCCAACGCCGCTTTGACGTTAGCATCCGTTGTTTTTTGCCCAACTTCATCTTGGGAATTAATATCACTCGTACCGCGAATAATCCCTGATGAATCAATGACCTCAATCTCTGAAATTGAGGCATTATTAATTGACGTCAGAATCGTGTGGATATCGCTATTCGCCTTCGTTTGATCTGACATGACAACACCCAAGACCACGGCTAACAACGATGCTGAGAAGTAAATCAGCGAAATGTGATTCAAATTGTCATAAGTTGTTTCAAGGCTCGCTCGCACTTCAACAACTCCAATGATGTTACTCTCACCACCGGATGAACTCACCAACGGCTTTACGACAACTTGGTAACGAACACCCGAACGTTCTTCAATTGGGTGACGACGACGTTCAAACTCAGTCGAGTTCGTCGTCTCTTCAATTCGAACTGCCAGTGCGTTAACATTTTCAGCCAATTGTCCGATTTCATCATTAGAACGGACCAAAATGCCGCCTGAGTAATCCCCTTGCGCAATTCGCGTCGTACGATCGTTAATTTCCGCAATCGGCTTTGTCAAACTACGTGAAATAATCACGGTTTCATCCTGATTATCAAGCAACTCACGCAAGTTATAGCGATCGGCAATCTGCAAAACTTCCAAAATCGACTGACCCAAGGCCACGTTACTATCTTCCATACCCGTCATTTGCAACGCAGCCGTATTAATAATGTTAATACTTCCGCGACGGTCAGTAGCAATAACACCATCTGTCATGTGTTCCAGCACTGAATCCATCACAGAAGTTAACGGTGTACGCAACTCGTGCGAAACGTTCGAAACGAATTGGCGACGCTCTTCTTCAATACGTTGTTGCTCGGTAACGTCGTGTAGCACGATGACCAAACCAGAAATGAATCCCGAAGCACGTTGAATCAAACTGAAGTACGCGCGGATAATCAATTGACGTTCTTCATTACTGAAATCAAGCAACAAAATGTAATTGAACAATTCGCCAACGTTAACATATTCCGTTTCCAACTTCATTGTTCCAGAGTCCATACGAGACAGCTCAAGCAAATCGTTAATCATGTGAATCATACGAGTTGTTTCATCTTGGGCGACCGCCAAGAAACTCTTTGCAACTTCAGGGTCCTCAATCGCACCTTCTTGCAAGGCATCAACATATGACTCACGATCAATCATGCGGGCCGTAATGACACCACCATCAGGTGAATACTTAATGGCATTGTTCATAATGTTATCCACCACCTGGGTGAACTTAGACGTATCCAACTCAACCCAAATTTGCGAATTCGTAATCTCACGCTTGATTGTGTAGTACTTTTCAGGCTTATCATCATTCGCAATGATCATATCGAAACGGTTCAAGCCTTCTGAAGATTCTACCCAAATCTTACCGCCAAAGCGTTCGATAATTTCCTTAGAAATAGCAAGCCCCAATCCAGTTCCACCTTGGGCACGTGAACGCGCCTTATCAACACGGAAGAAACGGTCGAAAATGTGCCCCAAGTCTTTCTTTGGAATTCCCAATCCTTGGTCGGTAATGCTTAGTACAACTTCAGTCTAGGACTGCGCCATAAGCTAACCGATAGTGCGATACTAACACCAATTGCAAGAATCAGCATCGCTACCAAACCAAAGCGACGAAATAACACTTTGAAACGATAATGTAGTCGATTAATCATCCCATTCACCATCATCCCACTCGTCTTCTGCCGGATCATACGCTTCATAAGGCAATGAAATTGAGAACGTTGAACCCTTGTGTAATCACCGACTTCCCAGGTCGCTAAACGCTTAACCATTTTCGTCGTCGTTGGGCGATAGTCAATGATTGAATATTGCACATTATCTTCGTTGTACACCAGTTGATCAAAGCCATAAAGATCGGTTAGCGACTTTGAAGCAACGACTTGCTGAGTTGCGTCTGCGTTGCTTTTATCGCGGTTCAAGTCGCGACCGTCGTCCATGAACACCAAAGCGTCCTTGCCCTTTTGCGGCACACGAATACGATTTATTTCAACATTGCTTGGTAAATCAACATCATTTGCCAAAATTTGATTAACTACACCGCCAGCAACTGCATCCGGAAAACTTATCATGACCGTGCCTTTTTTTGATAAAGCGTCAAGATAAGCTGCCTTCGTTAGCTTTTGCTTCGCTGACAGATAATTATTTGTCGCATTCGTTTCCATTAAGTAGCTGTACGAACGCAATGAGACGGTTTCAAGTGCATCAGTTAGCACACGCTTACCGTTAATCTCGAACTTAACTTTCACCCGTTCGTCACTCATTTTGAAACTAGCAAATGACTTTGGCGCACTTTTAATCGTGTACTGATAAATCGTCCGATGCTTGTGGTGAATTCGAACAAGCCAATCATATCCTTTGGCCATGCGTTGATTAAATGTCTTACCCAAGTCAGCGACATCATAAGCATCATACTTCGCGACACCAGAAACGGTATCCACTGTCATTTGACGAGATACACCATCATTATAAGTCAGAACATTGCCATCACGATTTGCACTTGGCGTCGTCGTTCCCGCAAAGAGAACATTATTGTCCGCCGGCAAAGGCACTTGCAATGAATACTGTGAAAAATCAATTTCTTGGTGGCGACTATCATGTTGCTTCATTTGAACCGTACCATAAGCAGTTTGGTTGAAAATTGGCAACCCATTAACATAAAGACGATAAATCAAGTGACGTCCCATATCATGACTTTCAAAAAAGTAGATATTATCCGGAATCTTTTCAGCTAACTTGTCATTAACAGCTTGCCAGGTGCTGCCAACTTCAAAGTACCACTCAGGTTGCAACGTCACGATGTTTTGATTCGTATCTGACACCCAACGATAACCATAAGCCATATTCGTAATCGACTGTTTTGACACGCCGGCGTCAGCCAATTGCTTAATCACTTCATCCGACGTTGGCAATGTCACACGTTTCAGAATCGGTATCTAAGTTACCTACCTGGATACCATCGCTCTTCATCTCTGACAAAATACTTTCTGTCGCCGTTGGATTAGCTGTTGGTTGATGGATTTGAAACCACTGAAAAGCCAAAAAGATATCGATAGCCACAAAAACCACTAAGAAAGTCGCTAAGATTTTTTTGAAATCCATCAGTTCGTTCCTCCTTGAGATAACCTGCGTTTTGTCATTGACTAATTTTTGTAATGACTTACGCACGTCTGAACGCGACGTCCCCATAAACACTGGTTTATCTAGCGTTGCCGTCAATTGATTACCAGTTAGTTTAGTGGACCATCGCTTATCCAAACTGTCCATATTGGCCTTCAAAAAGTCGTTACCGTCTTGGCCGCCAATATAGGCACCCGGTTGTGCATTCGACACATACGTCTGTGTGTAGCCCTTCAAATCATGATTCTTATCCAACAAGAATCTAATTTGAGCACGCGATGTCATAAATTGGCGTCGGTTCGTCATTTTCTGTGTATAGACAACCATCGCTGAATTATCCGAATCATTATTCGCATACTCCGTCAATTTCGCATCGTACACGTATTGCGTTCCTGGTAACGTCGTATTACCAGTACCGTCCGTTACCGAAAAGATCCATGCTGGTACAAAAATCGTATCATCACCGACCGTCGTCAACGGCGCGTAGCCCATATGACTCCAATTCAACTTACCATTATTTGGAATTTCATTATATTGATAAGCGCCAATCAACGCTTTTTCTTCCGAAATCAGCGTCGTCGAGTCACGCAACATATGAACGTAACGTTACCCTTACTGCCAGAGGCCAACATTGACACATGAAAATCACTTGCCATTTCTGCCATCCCCATTCTTTTTATTATCTACAAAGTAAAAACGCCGTATGACAAAAGAGTCACACGGCGTTTCGTCGTTATCTATTTTAACACGTCATTATTTCATTAATGCGCCATTCAATGCATTGATTCGTATCACGTTTTCGCATTCGCATAGACATCAAAGCCATACTTGCGCGCCAACACACCAACCCCTGCAATGTGGTCACTGTGTTCGTGTGTCACAAACAACGCGTCGACATCGGACAATGAACGACCGATTTGATTCATCAGTCCATCAATCTTTTTTCCCGACAAACCAGCGTCAACCAGCACCTTGTGTGTCGGCGTTTCGTCATTAACATAACCCGTATCTGTTAGCATCGCAAACGTCTTATTGTCGTGGTGGAAAGCATAAAATTGTGGATCCGCTGCATCGTGGGAAACGCTGAAACTCTCGACGTCCAAATCACCAAACAGCTTCGTCTGACCAGCCTCGAGAATATTCATCTGTTCAGGTTTGATTTTACCAATTTTGCCTGCCATTGCATCTCCTAAGAAAACATTCTTCGTACGATTCCCCAAAATCTCAGTCAACGCCAATGCCCCATCCTCATTAGATAAGTGACCTTGATCACTTAAGATGCGTTGCTTCAAATTCCAAGCATATCCGCCCATACGAAGCATCTCATAATCGTGATTTGCTTCCATCAAGACTGCATCTGCGTTACGAATCGTACCAACAATGCGATATTTACTCATATTGTAACGGCTATCCCTTTAAGTCGTCTTAAGAAAACTCTCTTAAATGTCCAATAACTTCGTTGCCTGAGCTGGATCGGTATCAAATAGATTAAAATCATGGCCTACCCCAAAGTCATGTTCTTCCAAAACTGACTGCACCGTTAAATGGGCCAACGGCTTTTGGTTATTCTCTTGACTCAAGTGAGGTGTTGTCTTACCAGTCGTCACCGCTGATGGCGCCAGCATACCTGAGTTGTTCAAGTAGGCAACACCCCCTGCTGCCGCACCGCCTCCGACCAAACCAGCGACCAAACCAACAATCGCCACTTTCATCGTTGCTGACTTGCTACCACTACGCTTTTCATTTTCAGTCATGGGTAACCCCCTCCATATTATCTCTGAAGAAGCTGTTTGCAAATCTGAAGAGTCACTATTCTTACTTGAACTATTACCGTAGTCACTCGTCAAACCACCAAACATTGAATCACCCAATGATTGTTGCTTTTGCAAGTTAATAACCGATACAACCGCGCCCGAAACTTTGTTAAAGGCCTTCGTCGCGTCAGATGTTCCCTTCACATTTGAGTTGCTAACTTTAACTGCCACTTCTGACACCTTAGCTGAGTCAATCTTCAACACAGCCAAATCAGTTTGCTCATCAGTTCCAACCAAGGTTGCCGTCAATTTCGTACCGTCACTTAGCAAGACTTGCAACGCATTTGAGCCAGCCACCACGTGATTATTCGTCACAATGTAGGCTGTGCCACCCTGCTTCTTGTAAATAACACCAGATCCTTCGCCAGGGTTAATCGCCGCGTCAGTTTGAATAACAGTCGCCTTACCAAGAGAATTACCACTCTCATCCGTCGCATCAACTTCACGCTTTGTCGCTGAAATAATACCTTCAGTTACTGACGTTGCATATTCAGAACCTAATGGTGAGCCAATAGCCAACACCGCTTGACCAGGTTCAATCTTTGATGAATCAGCAAAGTCTTCAACCATCGTGACGCCAAGTGCTGGACGTTCTACCTTACCATTCTTTTCCAATTCGTTAATAATGCTTACAACTGTATCTGAAGGAATTGAGAAGCCCATCCCTTCAACAGATGTACCATCTGAGGATGAAGCCAACTTCATTGAATTAATACCAACAACTTGGCCGGCTAGGTTAACCAACGGTCCACCAGAATTTTGCTTGTACAAGGCATCACGCAAATCACCAGATCCTGCGATTTCAGTATCGTCAATCTTAGTAATAACGTCGTATTTCTTCAAACCGGCTTCAGCAGCTGCTGACCCATCAGTCGTCCCCATCACCACAACACCACCAGAAACACTGGTTGGCAACTTCAAGACGCTTGATTGATCAGATGTTGAAACATTACTCAACCAATTAGTTAACAGAACTAACAAATCATAAGTTGAGTGTTGCAAAAAAGAGACTACCTAGGTAGTCTCTTCCATTTTTTCTGACTAATTCGACTCAGATGATGATGTTAATGAGCTCGTTGTCTTTGTTAACTTAGCATCAACGGTCTTTTCTTTACCATCGCGGTAATAAGAAATCTTAATGGTATCGCCCACCTTAAAAAAAGACCATCGTGCAAGAGGGGGAACGCAACGATGGTCCGCCGCCGGCTACTATCGCAACCAGCGAGGGGGGTGTTACATACTTTGGGGAAATATGTAACGCTTCATGTACTTTGGGGAGTAATGAAATCCACTAGGAACAGCGGATATGTATAATATATCTAATCCGTGTGAACAACGTGTAAAAAAAGTGTTTGGATCAATGTCAATCGACGTACGTACTAACGACTTAAAGACTGTCCTTGATGAAGATTTTGGTCACGTTAACGTAGCCTACTCACTACTAGCTGGTGAGACGCTACTGGGTGATTATTCGCTTGAACTCCATTTTGAAAAGTAACACGAAAAAGCCTCGCCAATGCAAATGCATCAGCGAGGCTTGTTTTTTGGCACTGAAGAAAACGGTACAATCACCCCAATGGGCGACACATTATACCTACGCTACATCGAACACCAAGCCGGCTTAGAAACGCCGGTAACCTTTAAGATGACACCCGCCGGTGAAGTCTCATTAAAGCGTTCTGGTCAAAGCGACGTTCGTTTGCAATTTGCACCTGATGCTACGATTCCAACGCGCTACGTGACACCGCAGGTCGAACCTTGATTCCTTCCCTATTTCCGAACTACTGATTCGTTACTTACATTATAACCTAGAAATACCTGTATAATGGAAGTAATAGGCTTATTGAAGGAGGAAATTTGTATGGCAAATTCAGCCAACGGATATCCAGTAACATTGAAATTAACTACGGTCATCCGTCAAGAAGGCGACGAAGAGACCTTCACGTTTCATATACACCCAGCGAGTGTGAAAAACGTGAGTGCTCAGCGCCGTGGAAAACAGCACTAGCCACGCCCAATTGCTTAATTCGTCGTAGTCGTTGAAACTCAGATGTGCCAATTAAATCAAGAATAACTTGATCTTGGACACGAATAAAATTATGTACCGGGTCACGAAAGACCTTTTCCTTTACTTCTGTCGTCATAAAAATAATTTGTTGGGTGTACGACTCATGATCAGTATTGAAAATGTGTTCAAACGTGTGCGAGTATGGGCCGTGACCCAGGTCGTGTAGCAAAGCTGACGTTAGTAGCACCAAGCGCTCGCTAGGGTCCCACAACCCATCACCCGGCTCCTGAGTTGGATAAAACTTTTCTAGATGGTCAGCAAACTGACGGGCAATTTGATCAAATTCACCATAGGTCGCACCCGAATAATATGCATCACGCAACAAGTAATCCATTCGGTCAGCGTCAATTTGACTTGAAATCAACTGCACCACTTGCGGATTTTCGTAGGTTTTAGCAATAACACTCGCTACCTTGGCCGGAAAATCAGGTGCGACCTGGCGCAAAACTTGATTAATTTCAGTTTCGGGCGACTTACTCTCATCATACAAGAACTTTGCACGCTCTAGCAGGTGCTGCAACAGCACTTCAAATGAACGTGACACTGGGTGGAAATAAACCTGGACATACATTTGATAACGCGACACCACGTAATCTTCCACGGCATACATTCCCTTTTGATCAAAGGCAATCCCGCCCTTGTATGGGCGCATCACGTGAATGATACGAGCTATCGACTTCAACGGCTTACGATCCAAGAAACGCGTGGCCAAATCTGCCAAGATTGCATCATCAGCCAGGCGCCACTCACTAATATTAGCTAGCATAACCGAATCGTCTAGCATCAAGTATTGTTCTAGCGAAAAGTCGCCAGCGAACAACGGCATCAAAGCCGGTGAGATAAAGCTCGTTGAAATACGCGAATCTGTCTTTGATAGTTCAAACAATTCCCCAGCCGGTTGCATCATTTCAATCTGTGTACGAGGCTTCTTATCGCTTGGATTATACGCATCGTATGGCAGGTCATAACTGTCATTTTCAGCCGTGTAATAACGCTCGTCAAACCCAGCTGACGCAATCAACTTCGTAATTGCCGGCAACAAATTGCGGGCTGAATCTTCAATCAAACCTTAATTGCCATATCTGTATTCCCCTTACTTTTCAGTTGGCTTAACCAATGTTTCGTTGTGCACATAACGTTGGAATTCTGCATAAAGCGGTGCCATCACGTCATCGACCGCTTGCGTATTCATCATCTCACGTGGGAAGAAGAAACGCGCATTTCCGAATATACGGCCCGTCATCGCAGCCACCAGCGCACTTTGTTGTACGTGATGGCATATTGATCATCTTGGTGATTCAATCCCAATTCATCCAAATATTCTTGGACACCCGGCAAAGGGCGGCCAGTCGTCAAGACAACTTTAACGCCTTGCGCAGTTGCTTCTTGTAGCGCAGCCTTCACACGAGGTGTGACTTGCTTAGCCGTGTTAACTAGTGTGTCATCAATATCAATCGTAATCAATGGCATCTTAATCAAAAAGTTTTCACGGCTAGCCCAGTAGTTAATTTCCTTAGCAGACGTATAAGCTGCATCGATCGTCTCAACTTGCAAGTAAGCACCCAACTCATCGGCAACCTCGCGCAAACGTAGGTAATCTGAGTACGCTAGTTCCTTACCACCAAGTTCTTCACCATTAGTTTTTTGCACAACCCCACCATTCAACAAGCCACTCCCCTTCGTCGCATCCTTGTGCATGAACTCTAAGTGTTGTGGCGTTGACTTCACAATGTAATAAGCTTCCTTAACATCAGCTGGCAATGCATCGCGCCAACTATCAATATCAGCTTCATCCCCAATGAACATAAACTTAACGTAGTGGTCGTTTGGGTCCATTTCATCAACCGGCTTAATGATCAAAACCCACTTTTCGACGGCAACACCAACACCATCCGCGTTTTGTGTCGTCGTTTCTACGTCCGCAACTGCCTTCACTTCAGGCACAGCATTTCCCATTGCGACACCTAATCCAGCGGCCTCAATCATCGTGACATCATTTTGTTGGTCACCAAGAGCCATCGTCTCAGAGCGATCAATACCCAGCTTAGCCGCCAACGTATGACGGTCAGACAAAATCGCACGAGCAACTTCAATCATTGAAAGCTCAGCCTTATTTTGGCCGTCAAATTGTGTTAATGCCAAATCACTGCACGTCCTTTCGCGGTCTTACTCAATGTCTTATCTTACAATATTTCAGCCGTTTCGGCAAATGTTATTCTTCGCAAATTAAGCGAGTTCTGGTACATCACGTCCCAGATCCAAGTGAACGGCTTCATCAATTGAGTCGATTGGGTACCATGAACGTAGTCCCCACATGTTATCACCCAATGAAATGAATGAACCGTCAATATTCAAATCAGTGTAGAATTGTGCCAAGCGCGCACGAATCTCTTCATCTGACTTACCAGTGAATGATTGTACTTCATTCAACAAGTCGTTAAACGCCATGGTGTCATCATCGTCGTCATCTGCATCATCATCATCTGAATCAGCAGCTGCCGTCTCGTCTTCGTCTTCAACTTCACCGAAGTCGTCGTCTTCAGGATCATCATCGTTGTAGTCGATAACATCGTCATCATCTGCAACGTCTGCCAAAAAGGCGTTGATCTTCTTACGCTTCTTCTTCTTTGGTTGACCTTCTTCTTCTTCAAGTTCGAAAATGAATGCGTTTTCAATCGATTTTTTGAAAAAAATAAAAAAGCGAGCATCGCTGCTCGCTTTTTTATCGATATTTAATTATCGCTCGATGTCACCTGAACCGTAGTCATCATCGACTGGTGCAATGCCACCGATTTCTTCGCCGATACCACCAGCAACTTCGTCATTACCGAAATCATCTGATGAATCGTATTCACATCAATCACTTTTCGAACCGCATTCAAAATCGGCGTATCAATCCTTGTCATACTAAATTTCCTCTCCAAACCTCAGTCTTGTTTTTGTCTATGTCACTTACATTCGGGAAGTTTAACACAAGTATTTTTCTCTTCACTTGATAATTTTATATAAAGCGCGAAAAATAGTATCACGTCTGGTTTTTTTAAATTGCGTTGTAATTGATCAGACGGCGTATCCGCTATCTCTTCGCGTGGCATATACATGCCGATTTCAGCCAGTCCTACGTTAAGCGTCTTTAGAATAGCGTGCAACTTATGAACGGTGATATCACCTTGTCCATTAATAAACGTATAATACCGACCACTTGAAATCGCGGTATGTTGCAACATATCACGCACAGAAATATGTAAATAATTCAAGTACAACAAAACAACTTTCAACTCAGCTAATGTATAGCTTTCAGTTCGTCGTAGTAAATCCAGTAAGATAGGCTTCAATCGCACGACCAGCTCTTCTGGCAACGTCGCCACAGCCCATTGGCCATCCGATTTTGCCAGCGCGATAATGTCTGTTACCGTTCGTGTTTGTTGGTAACTATCAATTGCTTAAAAAATCTCAACTAACTCATCCATCAACTGACCAGCACCATGCTCAGCTTGCATCATGATCAATTCGAACAGGAGCAAGCCAATCACCTGCGTCGCTTCATGGCGGATAGCACCTTGATAATCTCGACTCATCGAAATTTGTAATCTCACGCTGCGCAGCAACTTCTTATACTGTTCCCGCAAATCGTCATAAGATAACTCGTCAAATGATTCCCCCATCACTTGGTCGTAGTATGGCCAATTTTCTTTTGGCTGGAAGGTATGAACCATCTCACGCACTGTATCGTATTTTTGATTGGCTAGCATCCGCTTGTCCGCAACAACAAGTCGAATCACTGTAATTAGCTCGCGCAAAAGCGAGGTCATCCAGTCATCTACTTTTACCGGCATGCTTCGTCGCTAACGATTTCGTTCAACAACGTCTTTGCCATATATTTCGAAACATTAAAACGACGCTCTACCTCTTGCAATGGCACACTTGTCTTATTTTGTTGATATAAAAAGCGCACAACTTGCAGCTTTAGGTTTTCACGCTTACCCAATAGCCATTCCATGATCATCCTCCATCTCAACCCACAACAGTTTTATCGTACAAGGCGCTCCGCCATTGTCGCTGATGACACCGGCTCGCCTGATATTCCTTGTACAAGCATCGCTAATGCATGTGATTCAATTGTGTAAAAATACTCCAAACGCATGATGTTTACTTGATAACCTGGCGTCCATGAAACCAAGCCACCTTTTTCTTCAAACTTCAGCGCCGCAGTATTCACAATCCCAAAACGAGTTAATACTAGAATGTGTTCTGGAAAATAGCGCGCCAAATCAGCTTCTGATTCGACGATGTCGGCTAACACACGGTACATCATAATTCGAATTGTCGACTCATTTCCCGTCAATTGCATATTATGACCGAGTGAAACACCACTGCCAGTCAACCGTTCATTAAGCAGTACCCGGTCAGCAGCCAAATGGTTCGTCGCAATATGATACGGCATCTTCAACTCATCGTCATGCCCAATCGTTGATTCAAAAATATTACTAATCGCTTCATTTTTATCAATCGTCCGGCTTGATTGTAGTCGCGTAATCCAGACGCCCAAAAAGACAAACAATCGAATTCGTTGTACGTTGTTCAAACTCACATCGTGGTTTCCTTCGAAAAAGGCAACTGTTTGACGCGTTGCGAAAAATTCGCGATAGGTGGTTGCGACGTTTCCAAAGACCGTCTCATACATATCTCGCAATGCTGGGGTTGCATGATCCATCATATTTCCGTGCAAAATCGCATCAGTCATTAAAACGCCCATTGCAAAATTTGCTTCTGCGTCTAAGCACTCTGGCATTAAACGACGATAACGCAAAACAATGGCACGTAACGTGGCAGTCTGTTCATCGAATGATAAGCCAACGTGGCGAAGCACCTTTTGCGTGAATAATTTATATGTCGGATAAAGCGTGTGCCCAGTGGCCATGCCATCCTCCGCCTGATAATTAATGCGACGCAAAAACATCAACACAACAACTGGCTGAATCAACAATAATGGCCAGCTGCTTTTTTGACTCTCCGGCAAAGCCTCAATATCTGGCGTTTCTTCTTCATCCGTTACGAAAACAACATTTAACATTTCGGTGGTCATAATCATCCGTTGAATATGTTGCGCCAACAAATTGTCTTGATAATCTAGGCGAACATGAATCGTTGGCAACATTTTTTCACGTGGCAGCGCCTGCAGAAAGGCGTTATAAAAGTCAGTTTCCATGCGTCGCAAAATCGGGTCCAGTGTACGCTAGTTTTATAAGGTTTGCAAAAACGTTTCACCTATTTGGGATAATTAATAAATTTGCTTCTCAAAAATCGCCATCATCTTCTTTGTTGCGGTGTGCAAAAAGATATCGTACTCAGCGAACGATGGCGACGATGGCCAGACGAACAATGTGGTTTCATCAGACATCGTCAAGTGATCCGCGATAACGTCAAACATCAGCAACAAGTAAGATGGCAAAGCCCATCCTCTCATTTGCTCAACATACCAAGATGGCTTAAAAATCTTTGCAACGTGCGCCCAAGAAAACGATGGCGTCTTTTGTGGTTCATTCATCATGAAAACCTCTTTCTTCAGTTTACTTTATTACGCGAGGACTCTCTCGCGGTTACTAATAAAAAGCAACTGTGCTGCATCGGCAGGATTACCCGCATCTAGGGCCAAGCCAATATAAACAAGCGCTGAAACCAATCCCAAAATACCGTTAATTGGTCGTGCATTTGTAATCGCAAGCGTCGTGGTAAAGCCCAACAACGCTGCAGCTAATGTCCAAATTGCCATTCCCGTAATTGGATTAGCAATTGTTTGACTAATCAAAAAGCCGAAATAGACATCAAAGAAGTAAAGCGCAATGTAAGAAATGATAAATACCAGCACAAAGAACGTACGGGTCTTTGCAAAAGTCATCTTCTCACCGCGTTCCTTCACTTCGCTCAGCTTACGTACACGCGTCGCAACGTTTTCTGACCACGATGGCATCAAAATAACTGGCAAATCAAGCAAAATAATATAAACGAATTGCAAAAACAACATGTACGTGAAGAACAATACCAATGAGGCATCCCCTTGTGCGGCCGTAACACCCCACAAAACAACTTGCGCAATTCCTTGCAAGAACCACATGTAGTAGGCCTCTGAGAAACGCAACGTCGTCAAAACTGCCCCTGTGATACCAATGGCTGCTGCCCCAGCATCAATCATTGGGCGTGGTGAGTGCGTTACAACAATGCTATTATAGCCTTGGGAGCATTAATCAACTTTGATTACGTCTTGTAAACTAATACAAGAGCCCGGAACTTAATAATACACCAATTCCAGAAATTGTCAACTTTTAGTTATAATTTGTTAGTCATGATCGGCAATGCGCATGCTCTTCTTGAACCAAGGAGACGCAAAGAAGGCAATCAAGTCATTTCCCATGGTCAACGTTAATGTATGGATCAAACTTTTGTACGGCAATCTTGAAGCCGCGGTTCTTCAACAAGCGACCCAATGATGCTGCGACGATACCCTTACCCAATGATGAAACAACACCACCAGTAACAAAGACGTACTTAGCTGTCATAAAAAACAATCCTCCGAGTTCTGTTTGCAGGAGCAATAAAAAATAAAAAAGCTCCTGAACAGTTGCACCATCATAATCACCACGACGTTCCTTAGCCAAAACTTCAGAGTACACACGTCCTGACGTAACGTTTGAGTACTTGTTCAAGTTAATGTCGATGAAACGCTCATAGTGTCCCAAGTCCAAATCAGTTTCCAAACCGTCATCAGTAACGAAAGTTTCACCGTGTTGGTATGGTGACATCGTTCCTGGAGGAATCAATGACGTGTGGATGTAGGCAACATTTTCAGCACCTACTTCACGCTTCATTTGACGCAAAGCTTCAATAAATGGCAATGATTCGATATCACCTACCGTACCACCAACTTCAGTAATCACGATGTCTGCGTCCGTCGTTTCAGCGGCACGCATCATCTTTTCCTTCAAAGCGTTCGTGATGTGTGGGATAACAAAGATATCTACGTCCAATGACTCGATAACAGCTTCAGGCGCAACGTCTGTGAACAAAGCCAACTTCTCGCGCATCTCTGGCGTGATTGGTTGTTCAGTACGAACAACCAACATGTCAGGTTGGATACCCAATGAACGCAACTCAGCAACTGAGTGTTGCGTTGGCTTCGTCTTCATCTCTCCTGCGGCACGCAAGTAGTCGTTAACTGAAATGTATGCGTCTTGCAAATCAGCATACTTACCAACCAACGTAATCTTCAACTTCTTCTTCAAGTTGCGGATCTTTTCGATCATTGCTGTCCATTCAGTCATGTCAGCTGGTTCAGCCGTCAATCCCAAACGCTTCAAGATAACATCGTCCATACCTTGCTTTTGCATGTTCAATGCAATTTCGTAAAAAGGAACATTGTTCTCACGAGCGAATTGGATAGCTGAAATCTTACCTTCAGTTCCACGTGCTCCGAATCCACCAGGCACGATGACACCATCGGCATCTGCCAACAATTCAGAAACATTTTCGTCGTTAACCTTTTCTGAGTTAATTGCGTTGATTTCAACATCAGCATCAACTGCGTAACCACCGGCACGCAATGCCCCATCCTTCAAGTCAGCTGGGTACAAACCAAGACGCAAAGTACCGCCACGATCCGTAACTTCCTTTTGGTCGTTCATCAAGGCGATAACTGGTGCTGACGTCTCTGGGTTCAACTCGATTGAGTTAGCATCATCATATCCAAGGACGTGACGGGCGAACTCAACTGAAGCCAATTGCATTCCCAAGCATACGCCCAATGGGTGGTATTGGGCAGCCACGAAGAAGTCATTCTCTGGCAACTCAATAATCTCCATCAAACGATCGTCAGGAGAAGTACCTGAGAAGACCATTCCGGCATCCTCAAATTCCTTACGGTAGTCGATGTTGAATTCGTAACGGTGACGGTGACGCTCTTGGATCTCATCTTGACCCTCGTAAATGTCCTTCGTCAACGTCTACAGCCTAAATAAATTTTATCGGCATTAATCAAACAACACTATATATTATAGCAATAAAAAAGCCCCAAGCCCTTAAAAACAAGGAGTTGGGACTAAAGTTTACTCAATAAAGGACTAAGCTTCCTTCTTATCCAATGCAGCCTTTACAAAGGCACCGTACAATGGCTCTGGACGGTATGGACGTGACAAGAATTCTTATGACCGTACAGACCAATTGATTATCATCAACCAGGAACTCACACTGAATTCAAAGTAACAGTCCTTAACAAGTCTACATTACATTTATATGAATAACAAGAAAACTAGACACACAAAATTAAGCCATAACATTTACTTTATATTTAATAGTCCGAGGTGCATTTTTTCATAATCTACACCATTGATTACGAATAAAGGCACGCTGTCAAACTTCACTGGTGTTTCAGCCAAAATTGCGGCTGGAATCAAAGCCACAGTAGAGTTCTTTGCTCCCCCAACTGTTACTTCACCACTGAGTCGGCGTCCGCCATGGATAACCAACTTCTTCATTCTTTCACCCTTTATAAAGCCTTTAGTACTTCTATGCCTACAAGGCTCGTTCATTTCGTTTAAAGTGACCGTTGCGCGACCAAAACGACCCAATAGTGAGCCCATAAAGTAGTATGAGGCACGCAAAGACTTAATTGCCGTAGATGGTAATTCCGCTTCAATGATCTCCGTTGGATCAATCATCAATTCCCCACCAACAAAGGTAGACTTAACATTCATTGATTCCAAGATAACTTGCAAATTGTATACATCTAGAATATCGGCGTGTACGGCTGCCAAAATGATGTTCATCGTAGCACCAACTGAAACCATGTCCAAGAAGATGCGTGCACCCTTCAAACCGTTTTCAGCAGTGATGTAAACCGTATCGTTTTCTTCACGAACCGTCGCACCCAAAGCTTCAAAGCCCTTGATGTGTTGGTCGATTGGTCGAGGTCCGATGTTATCGCCACCTGGGAATAATGCCAAATAAGTTCCTGCCTCAATACGGTCAGGAATAATTGTGTGCGTATTCTTTGACTCCAACTTAGGCACACCCGTAATACGGATAACGTCCGTTCCAGCACCACGAATTTGCGCACCCATGTTGTTCAAGAATGTTGCCAAGTCAATAATCTCTGGCTCGCGTGCGGCATTCTCCAAAATGGTCGTACCTTCGTGTTGCAAGTCAGTGGCGAAACCAGGGAATGGTGCCGTCTTAATGTGAATAGGCTTAAGGTTTTCAACCTTTGGTACAAAGATGCTGTCTTCGCGAACATCCAAGTCCACACCCATTTCAATCATCTTGGCCGTGAATGACTCCAAGTGCTCTGGAATAATGTTCTTAACCAAGACACCATCACCCTGCGCTGCAGCACCTGCACGAATCTCAGCAGCAGCAACACTTGCGCCATGGAAGTTATTGCTGTTAGCAACAGTAATAACACCGTACTCAGGGTTTTCAATCGCGACACCAAGCTTTTGAAGCTCTGGAATGTGACGCGTACGTTCTGGATAAATCGTCTCTGAAATAATGCTCTCACCTTCAGCCAACGTCAAAAGTGGCGTGATTGGGGTCATTCATAAAAAAATACCCAACAGAAATCAGGTCTCTGTTGGGTATTATCTTTGTTATTAGTCTTCAGCAATTTGGATATCAGCGTTCAACATCGTCAACTTGTGAATAATGTGATCGTAACCACGCAAAACGTGTTCGGCGTTCGTTACTTCAGTGATACCATCAGCCATCAAACCTGCCGTCACCAAAGCAGCTGTAAGACCCAACTCTGAAAACTTCAAAATATTTCCTCCAGTTGCGATTGCGGAGTCAATCGCGCTCTATATATCGCGAACTACGAACAAAATTCAAACTAGACACAATCCGGCGTCCATACTGCGTTTGATTTTGGCAACAGTCCTTTTTGTAACTTATCCATCTTATCCTGTTAACAACTAATTAGCAAGTGCAATAACAACAAGAGCTTGTACTTGGTTGCTGTCTGTGTCAATCATTTCCAAGATTGGCAAACCGAATGCGGCCGTCTTACCGGTACCCGTTTGGGCTTGTCCGATAACGTCCTTACCAGCCAAAGTCAAAGGAATCGTTTGTTCCTGGATTGGCGTGGCCTCTACGTAGCCATGCTTCTCGATGGCCGTCAATAGGTCTTGCAAGTTAATCGTGCCACGGTTGATGTGGTCGATCAAACGTCCTGGTGTACCAACGACGATGTGAGCACCGTGGCTCAAACCGTTGATTTGGCGGCGAATGTCTGCACCACCAAAGACAGCTTGTACCTTAACGCGCTTATCGCGTCCCAACTTGAATAGCTCATCTTGTGTTTGGATAGCCAATTCACGTGTTGGTGAATTGGCAGCGATTTGGATGTGCTCTGGGTTCGTCATAAATTGCACACCAATGCGCTTGATAGCAGGTGGCATCGTTGCTGAGAACAACAACGTTTGACGTTGATCAGGAACAGCCTTCAAGATAGATTCGATATCTTCAAGGAATCCCATGTTCAACATTTCGTCGGCTTCGTCCAAGACCAAAGTCTTAACGTTAGAGAAGTCACCGTGGATTCCGGCTGCGTTAAAGCCACGCAATTCCAAACCACGTGTCAATTCATCAACACGGCGCTTCGTACGACCAAACATGATAGCCAACTTTGGTTGTTGCACATCCAAGATGCGCGTCAACGTGTCAAACTTTTCAAAGTCGCGTACACGAACGTAGAATTGCTCAACCAAATCCGTCGTCAATTCGGAAGTTCCAGTAGCACCGGCACGACCAGTACGACCGATACGGTGAACGTATGATTCTGAATCTTGTGGAATATCAAAGTTGTAAACGTAGTCAACACCAGAAACGTCCAAACCACGAGCAGCAACGTCAGTGGCAACCAAAATCTTGATTTCGCCGTTCTTGAATTGCTTCAAAACTTGTGAACGCTTTTGTTGCGTTACCAACTTGTCGATGACTTCTGAGTCAACGGCACCTGAAGTTGCCGCAATGACATCTTCAACTGAATCAGCAGCAACTGACATACGGCCAGCCAATGCTTCTTCACGGGTAGGTGGCTTCAATGGTTGCATACGCTTCTTAGTCAACTTTTCGATGTCCTTCAAGTAGTCCATCTCAGCGTTTGAGATAAACGTTACTTATCCACCGCCACGACGCTCGCCACCTTCGCGACGACCACCACGGTATCCACCACCGTTGCGTGAACCGCCACCGAAGCCTGAACGCTTGCGAGGCAATGGACGCTCACGTGACAACGTGAACTCAGTATCCATCTCAGCTACGTTAGCAACTGCACCCAACAAAGCCGTAGCCAAAGTCTTGGCATCGTACTTTTCCAATTGAACAGAGGTTTCATTTTTTAATTAGTCGTTGTTCTTGATGACAAAGTCACGTGATTGACGACGTGGTGCACCTGAGCGACCGCGTTGTGAACGGTCACCTGATCCAGTGCGTGAACCGCGGTCGAATGAACGACGTTCACGTTGTCCGCGCTCGCCATCAAGTCCGTCACGACCACCTTCACGACGGCCACGCTTCTGCCAATCGTGTCATATCACTAATCATTTGGGCATCAATGCCTTGTCCGATTATCATGCTAACTTCCTCCTAGATTATTGTTTCATTATACGCTGTTTATCGTCATTTTACTGTAACATCATTTAATCAAACTAAAAATAAGCAACCGACAATATGCCAGTTTTTGGAGCAACAAAAAACCTCCGTTCAACACACTTGTCCAGATTCGTTAGGAACAATTTCCAAATCATGCCAATGTACATCGCCACCGATCCCTGTTCCAATTGCCTTACTGTACGCTTCCTTAATTGAAAAGCGCCCAGCCAAGAACTCCATTTGGTGCTTGCCCTTACGCTTATCAAAAACCTCGCGCTCTGCTGGCGTCAAAATGACGTCAATAAACTTTGGTCGGCCCAGTTCACGAATATAAGCTACGTTGTGGGCCAACGCTGACTCTGAAATTTCAAGCCACGCTGGACGACGCTCACTGACCGGTTGGTGTAAAGATGCCAACGACTCCAAAATAACTGAACTATGTACGGTATCACCTGTATGAGAAATCGAAATATGTGCCACCGCCTCGTCTTGCTTGGGGTGCTTAACCATGACTGAATTAACATATTCAGCCGGCGTTACACCAAGAATAAAAATAGGCTTCTTAATGCCAAAGTGACGCAACCAAATACCTTCATCGATCGTTGCCACGGCAAATCCATCAACGCCAGCCTTTTCAGTCGCCTTAACGATTTGTGGCAAACCGTGACCATACGCATTCGCCTTTACAACGGCAAAGAAACGTTGGGCGCCGGGGAATTCGACGTTCTCTGTATCATTTAACTTTGCGACAACGCGCTCAAGTTCAGCACGGTCACGAATACCAATGCGACCCATACCTGTATCAACACCAACTGAAGCAATGAGTGTTTTATCCGCTGGCAAAAGGGCCAACGCTTCATCCAACCAGGCTTCGCTTGCAACCACGGGCATCAATTCAAAGGTCGCCAAATAATACATCCCTGCACCAACGCGGACCAAGTCCGTGCTTGGTTGCTTATGCCACAATGATGTCCCTGAGTTCGCTAAGTGACGCCAAATATCATCTGGCAAATCAAGACCATCCGTCAATTCGTGCCAGCGTTGCAATTGTTGCTCAAAGTAAGCCGTGTTGCCACCGTCAGCGGTCGCAAAGTGCATCCCAATTGCTTGTTGCAACGCACGTGGGTAACCGTCGGCATACCCAACTGGTAGCGTACCAATCCACTCTGGTTCAGAAGTTGTATACGTTGCGCCGTAAGAAATTGATGCCCCTGCTTCAACTTGCTTCACGTGAACCAACTCAGCCTTTAGAGACAACACCGGTTGGATTTCACGCATGGCCAATTCACCTTGTGACGGATCAAAGCGCGTTGCAATTTCATATGGAATTGTCCCCATCTTGTTTGCCAAATCAACCAAGGTAATTGACTTGTCGTCAACTGACCCAATCAATGTTACCACAGTTCCCACCGGTAATTCTTCTGGTAGCTTGACCATCAATTGATCCATTGCAATGCGACCAATCAATTCAATTTCACGACCATCCGGCAACAAGGCTGTCATGCGGGCGCAACGATTACAGTCGGTGCGTGTTGATTACCAACGTCATTTTGAATAATGACAACTGGACGTTGCCCACCTTGTTCCGAACCAACAACCGGTGATAAATCGGCAAAGAAGATGTCCCCTCTTTTAATATCATGTCGATTTGCCATACTACTCTCTCTACTTCACTAACTTTCGTGGCAAACGTGGTGACAATCACTAATTACCAACGCTTGATCAAGCTTGGCAATTAGATGCCCGGGAACTAAACCGATTTTATCTTGCAATCGGCGCTTGTCGATTGTACGAATTTGCTCCAACAAAATAACTGAATCGCGTGCAATTCCTGTATTTTCTAACTCAGATGGCAAACCCACGTGGGTTGGCATCTTTGGCTTCGAAATTTGCGCCGTGATTGAGATACTCTTCAACAATAACAACTGATTGCCCAGCTGCTTGCAATGGAAAGGCTGCTGACAAGCCAGCAGGTCCTGAACCAATAACACCAACATTAAAGTGTTCCACGAGTATGCCCTCCTTCTTTTTATAATGTCATTATTTTAACAGTTTACACACACCCTTATGCAAAATAAGGGTGTTTAAACCAGACCAAGTATCATCAAGTCCCGCAATCTTACGTGCAGGAACTGGATCCGTGTAGGCCATCTTGTGTTCCATCAATGCAGGCCAATCAATCTCATTGTGACCAATCAAACCTGTGTGTTGCATCCACTCAGCTTGTTCCTTAGCTTCTACCGCAGCCAAAAGAACCTTCTTAGGATCGCAACCATAATTAGGGCAGGTACCGCCCCGGGCAACTTCTTCTGGCATCTTAGGCAAGTTCAAGAAGTCTTCATTGTCGTGCAAGAATTCGTCACCAGGCACTTCCAAACGAGCTGGACGGGCACCAGTGGCAATAATCCACTTGTCAGCCGTAAACGTTTCCGTACCAGTTGAAACCGTGTGCTCATCCACGAAGTAGGCGTGACCATACTTGTGGGTAATGTCGGTCGTTTCTTCAACAGCAGCTGTATCAAAGTTCCAGTGGAACGTGATACCCTTGCTCTCCATTTGCGCAATCAAATCTTGCGTCAAATCTTGATCAAACTCACGCAAAATCACATCGTGCTTAGCCACAACGTGAACCTTTGCGCCGGCTGCTGCTGCGATACCAGCAAATTCAATTGCGATGAATCCAGCACCGATGAGAACGTCACCAACCGCAAAAATGTTTGGGTTAGTGGTGCGCAAATCAGCCATCACCTTAATACCGTTTCCGGCAACTTCAACGCCAGCAGCTTCAAGATTCAAATCTTCAGTGTTACCTGCGCGACCGGCAGCGATAAATGGCATGTCACTTGTGACACGACGTCCATCAGCGGCAACAATGTCAAAGCGACCGTCAGGGATTGAGTTAACCTTCATGCCCTTTGACTCAGCTTCGACAGCTGACATACCAACTTGCCCCAACTTTGGTGAACCATACACCATCGTTGGAATAGCAGGGTATGAAATTTCTTCAGGCTCAGTACCAGTCAACAAACCAGCTACATAACGGGCCTCATAGGCACCAGTTGGCGTCAACTTTGGCACTGGTGATTCTGGTGGGTATGAGTACAAGTTGTGCTTAATTGCCCACTTGTCTTGCTTTTGGTTGATGGCTACCGTGAAGTAGTTCAACAACTCATCAGCTTCAGCACTCAAAACCGTCGCACCGATGATAACACCCTTTTCGTTCAAGACAACCTTAGCCTTAGCAATTGGCTCCTTGTGGCGCCAGTATGCTAGCCATGGTGTCATGTTTGTGGCGTTAAAAAGCTTCTCTACTAACTTTTTAACATAATTTATTGTAAGTATAAAAAGTGAACGAATTCCCGTATAAATGTGAAGAAATTGTGAACATCACTTTTTAGTAAGTAAAAAACGAGCAATCAGCGCAAGACTGATCACTCGTTAATTTGACATCTATTAAGCAAAGAAGCCCATATCTGATGCGATTGGTGTTCAGCGGGTTGGTCTGCATGCATTTATTCGGCCCTCACTTTCGTATATTCAATTCAACTATTATAACGCTTTTTCACCAGAAAACCGGTGTAAATGGAAAAAGCACCGGGTCTCTCCACCCGATGCTTTACAACCATTTCTCTTTCACCCTTTTAGCCACTCTACCTGCCAAGAGAGAGCCCAGTGTTAACACAAACACGAGCCACGATGTTACGTTGCTGTTGAATTTCGGCGTTCGTTTCCATCGCGTCATCGACTTCGAAGGTATTAATTGATGTATTGGCAATATAATTTCCTTCAACGGCACGTGTTTCTGAGTGAGCTTGCGCATAGGCTTCCTTAGCACGTTCGAGTTGCCCGTCGATTTCGACAACCACTTTATCGAGCCGCTTATTGTAGTAGATTCCGCTAATCGGTGCACGCCAATCATAAACGAGAAAATCGCCGATTTTATCCTGCACCGATGCCAAACCAATGTATAGGGTATCTTCATCGCCATCTTCATCAATATCAACACGTCCAAAATACGGACTAGGTCGGAGCATGGTTAATGTATCGACCGTCTTTCGCATAATATTTTCAGTTTCAGTCATCGTCGCCACAATATTGCGCATGGTCAAATCATTTTCTTGTCCCAAAGCATATTGCAACATTTCATCGCCAACGGTTTCATTGGTATCAAACATGTTAACGATTTGCGCATCTTCAATCGTAAATTGACGCTTCTTGAGCAATTCGGCTTCTTGTTCACCCATTGGCGTGGGATACGTCACGGCACCGAGCGTTCCTACATCCGCAATATAACTTGAGAATAAACGGTTAGGTGAGAACAGTACAATTTGGTCAGAATTCAACTCTTCACGCGCGTGGAACAGCAAAAACGCGATACGTTGCAAAATTGCAGATGTCTTTCCAGATCCAGCCACACCTTGCACAACCAGCAAATCACTGGTCGTGTCACGAATAATTTGATTTTGTTCTTGTTGTTCAACAAAGGCTGTTAAATCATCAACAACGCGCGCACTTTCCAATTTCTCACGAACCTTAAGACTAGCCGTCGTCGCTTCACTGTGACCAATTTCATAACGTTCAAACAGCGTTTGAACCTGCAGCCCTTGTAGACGCGCACTAAAGAATTCCGCCAGTGTGACTTGGCGCATGTTTCGTTCACCCAAAGATGGCAAAACCCAGTCTTCGTTGACCAATTGATCAATACGACGTTCCAAACGCTCCATGAAACGCTTTTGTGTCATTTGAATACGTTCACGAACCGAGTAATTCTCTGAGAACTCAGCAAACACACGTGTCATCGCTTCTTTACCAAAGAACACTTCATCTTCAAAGTAGATGTTGTCAAAGCGCAACGTATCTGGTGTGAGTTGGCCGTATTGATTATAAATATCAAAGAAGTGCATGTTGTACAACGCATCATCGACAACCTGGAATTCACGTTGCAATAAACGCTTAGCCGCAATGTTGATGGCATCCCCCATCTCTTCTTCTTCAGCAACTTGCTCAGCCAGTTCGTCACCTAACAAATCACGATATTGTTGGTCGTCCAAGTTGTTCAGCTCTTCCAACTGCATTTCATCAACGAAGACGTAGAACATCGACTTGTTCGTACCACCACCCGTAATCAAATCACGCAAGAACAGCATTGGTGCCGCATCTTCCAAATCAATGCGGTGGTACTCCAACTCACGGAGGAAGCGGTCACGCTTTGCTAGCCACCACTCAGTATCCAACTCAGAATGCTCAGCCATGTAAGCCAGAAAGTCATCTTGCGTTGAACGATAAGCCTTGTTCAAGGTAATCAAATTAGGGTGTGTCGCCTTAAAGGCCTGGCTGTACTTAGCCAACAAAGCTGCCGGTGTCTCAACATCTCGGAACAAAGCCTGTTCAGCATCTCCCAACACCGTAAACTTAGCAGCTGGGAAAGCATGCTTCAAGTACAACAATTGGGCCATACTGTAGTCAACAGCTTCGGCTTGATCTTGCGTTTTAGTCAAAATCGCCACCGTTCGATGGTCTGCTTTGAGTTCATCAACAGCCTGCCAAATAACTTGTTCCTCTTCGTCTGCCGTCGTGACAATTAGCTTAGGCTTCCCACCTGGTCGAGTGAACGCCATGATGTTATCACCATCTGGCAACAATGCTTTGGCAAAGTCCATAATGCGTGATGCCAAGGTATATAACAACCCGGTCGCTTCACTATCTGGATAATTAGTTTGTGAAACGTCATATCCAATGACTGCATCGAATTCCAATCCCTTGGCCAAATAGATTGGCATCACCACGAAATTAGATGTTCGTGTGCGATCACTAGCTTGAAGTAATTGGAACTTCTCAGGATACTTGCGTAGCATGCGAGCCTTCCATCTCTTTCTATCAACGGTTCCCCGTCAAAACTAATTCGTCATTGTTCATTGTAAGAGTTTTTACACCCGATAACAAGCGCACAAACTACCTGTTTTTTAATCCCCTAAAACACTAATATCCAACGTCTCTTGCACGTCGCGAATCAAACCTGAAACTGGCCCCACGCTAATCAACGTCAACGCGTGCATGGCACAACAATGAGTTGTGAATCTTCTCTGGGTCGCGAGCGTTATCAGTGAACGCTTGCTTGTCCGCAATCATAATAAATGGTTCGTAGTCGCCTGAATTTTGCATTGCGACACGGTTTTTCAAAGAACCAACGTAGTGACCAATGTGCAACTTTCCAGTTGGACGATCACCAGTTAGCAAAACTTGCTTTTCTGCCATGTGGAAACCAGCTGGAATACTCTCACCGAATCCCTTTTGTTGAATCTCAGTCTTCACTGTTGGGTTGCGTTGCAAACGAGCAATTGAAACCAAGTTCAAGAAGTACTCGGTCAATTCTGACAACTCAGGCACAGCTGATTGCACGAAAATCGTTGACTTGCTTGGGTCGATACCTACAGCTAGGTAGTCCAAAGCAACTTTCAAACCAGGAATACGACCTTGGCCCTTTGGTGGGAACACACCTTGTGGTTCTACCAAAATACCTTCACCGTAGTAGTTGTTGAAAGTACGTACCAATTCACGTGTTTGCTCCAACATTGGCTCTTGGTCATCACCAACTGGCACAACTTGTCCCTTGAACAAAGCAATGTCAGCAGCTTGTGAAACTGGGTAGATGAGTTCAGCAACCTTTTCCGTATCCTTGTCAAAGATGTCCAAGTACGTGAAGACCATGTTGCCTTCAACGTGACCAGGGTCTTCAACACGGATGTGCTCTGGGTCAGTGTACATTGACTTAACCTTCGTCCACAACGTGTCTTCGTCGTCGCTTAGGTAGATGGCGTTGTTCAATGACTTTGACATCTTGGCATTACCGTTGACTTCGTTCATCGTTTCTTGCGCCTTAGCACGTGCCTTGTCAGAACCATCGCGTAGCATTTGCAAAACGGCGTCCTTGTCTTCAGCATACTTAGCACGACGCTCACGCATAGGTGCCAATTCGGCATTCAACACTTCGAACAAGTACTTCTTGATCTTCATGTCACCCAAGCCACCAGCTTGGTATTGTGCCTTCACCACCTGCATTTTGATCCATCCCCTCAGCTAAACGCGTATCTAACTTACGACGCTTAAGCTCAACGAATGTGCCATCTGCTTGTAGTTCTTCAACAACCATTCGGGTTGAGTTTGACCCCAAGTCAATGACTGCCAAATAGCTCATAATTTATACCCCTCTAAGGATTAACCCCAGTATTGGATGCCCATTGCGTTACACTTCTTGGTCACCCGTTAGCACACGGATTTCAACGCCGACTGCTCGGTACACACGGTCCAAAAAGTCCGCTTGATTCGTTGCTTCGCGCACAGCTGCGGTCGCAATACCGACAACTGAAACGCCCTCATATGCCATATAGTCATCACGGAACTCAATCAAAGCTTCAACAACGCGTGTCATTGCCGCTTCAGTTAGTCTTAGGCTCGGCTCAGTCTTGCCTTCGCCATTCAAACGGAACTTTTCTGACAAGTTAACCGCCCCAAATGGCAAACTGATAAAGTTTGCGGCCATACGTTCTTCAATACCAACCAGCTCAACACTGGCACCGCCAGTATCAAGTAACCAGGCATCTGAAATATCCAAGGCTGAAACAGCCCCAAGATAGTCGTAATAATCAAACGTCTTCAAAACTGATTTCGTTGTCATTTCATAGCCGTGGAAGTTTGAATCCGCTGGCAAGCCGTGACGCAAACGGTCAAGACGAGCCAATGAGCGGTTGGCACCACCTAACAAAATGATTGGCAACGTCGTCGTGTCTTCCAACCATGGCAAGTGATCGTATTGATCAGAAACGTATTGTGAGGCACGCTCAATTATTTCTTATAGTGTCATGCGATACTCTTGCAAAAGCCCTTCGCGTACACCTGATGCTGAGAAGATAACCTTGTCAGCACCAGTACGTGAAATCAACTCTACCAATGGCAACAAACCACTGATAATGATATCCGCACGGTTAGCTTCTGTTCCCAACACTTCAGCACGCTCTGCGTGTGTCATGTTGGCCATCTCAACAATTGAATACAGGGTGGCGGAGTAGCGTCTTCCTTGTTACGTGTCGCAAAGCGTAACGAAAGTTTACCGCGGGTCAACGTACCGGCGGTTTTTGTTTTGCTCTTTAAAAGTTTTTTTGTGGTTAGAGTCGTCGCTATCGCGCCGACACTAACCACTGCCCTACTAAAAAACGACTAACCCGCAACCGAGTTAGTCGTCGGTTACTTCGACAAAGTACGATAACCTTTTTAAGGCGTAAGCATGTACGGCGATTCGAAGGCTGCTCCTGGCACGGTCTGCTTTTCAAACAGATAGACATGGATGCGGTAGAGATAGAGACGGTGAGTTTGGTTGCGACCATACCCTAGCGACAGACGTTTAAAACTGCAGATTAAACTTCTAGGGTGGTCCATCTAAGTGTTAATATAATGGTGTACCAAAGGAAAGGAAGGTAAAGGATTTGAAAGAAGTTCTTAATTCGACCTCTATCACGACTCTACCTACCAAATTCCATGCGGGCGTGTCACAGTAATGACGCAAGATAATTAACGTATTGTTTTATAAAGAGATAAACACCTAAGTCATGTATTGACATCTCTTGCGATCATTAGCAGCGGTCGTGTGTACGATTCAGTGTATGACACCCTGGTCAACGACGCACCAAAGTTGGTATCAGATGAACAAATGCTGACAGTTATCGAACTTTTGGCGGCTGGTTATTCTGACGCAAAGCCCCATGTGACAACGTTTGACCGCTATTAAAAATTTATCACATCTTTTTCAAGGGTTTATCCTTGTAAGCGTTTACATGTTAAGTGGATTTTGCACGGTACCAAGGGTACTTATATTAAGCACAATATTGATCAACAAGAATATGATTTGAAGACTGGAATTATGCCAGGGATGCCTGGGTTTGGGGATGATGCACCACAAGATTACGGTGTCGTCACTTACTACAACCAAAATGGTGATCGCATTGAAAAGGTCATCCCTACTATTCACGGTGATTGTGCATGGTACGGTCACGGTGTGCACTTGGCTGACCAAATTGTCGCACTGTTTGGTTCACCGGATCGTGCCACTTACGATTTACGTGCAACCCGCGAACCGGGCGCCACTATTGATGATCAATTCGAAGTGAACTTGTTTTACGGCGATACCTTTAAAGCAACCGTACAAGCAACCGAATTAGCTGCGGTCGCCTACCCAGCCGAAGAACTCGTCACTCTTGCACGTGAACGTCACCTGTTCTTTATGCCATTCCAGAATCGTCGTTTCGACAGCGACTTTCTCACGATTCAACACGTGCTTGCTGCTGGTTACGTTGGTCGGCCAGTTGAACTAGAGCTACACATGGATCGTTATCGGCCTAATGATGGCGTGAAATTGGGGACGCCTATCGACGTGCGACCTGACGAACAAGCTGCGTTGGAAACAACTGGTACACAATTTTCAACCGATATCGCCGACATTCTAAACGACGACTCACTCGATTTAGTCGTCGTGGTCACCCCTGCTCCTAGTCATTATGAAGTTGCCAAGCAATTGCTACTAGCAGGTAAAAATGTGCTCGTGGATAAACCGATGGTTGAAACATTAGCTCTCCGTTTTCATCACGAGTTGTCAGTTGCATTCTGGCCACTATTCAGCAAAAATTGACAGTATACATGGAGGAACGCAAATATGTTAAATATTGCTTACGTCGGATTTGGTAAAAGCACGAACCGCTACCACATCCCTTACTTAATGGAACGCCAAGACCGTTTCAAGATTAGTCGCGTCGTCATGCCCACGCTGGGCAGCATCAAAATTGCACCACCGTATTGGATGTTACCCCCGATTAGCAAAACGCGGCCAAACGTTCCTTTATGGCTGTCGTCTGGTCGGCGCACAATGACCTCATGCAATATTTCTGATTTCAATTCACTAATCATGCCGTTTCTCCAATTTTGTAAGTATTACTTAATTATAACGCGTCAAAACGCAAATTTGAAATTGTGCACCGCAAAACCATCCGTCCCCATACCAGGGCCCATTAGGATGACATCGCTGTTTGCGATCGCCGTCATCAAGTCAGCGTTGTTACGCCAATCCACAAACATCGCTTCTGGTGTACGTGTGTGTAGTGGTGCCAAATTAATCAAATCCGTCGCAACTGTCGTTAACCCTGCACCGGCACCAACAACTGCACTAGCGGCCTCGTTCAATTGGTGCTCTGCTTGATAGTTCAGTTGCACCCCACTCAAGCGTGCCCACTCCATTTGATGTGGCGTCACAATCGTGAATGTGTCACGCGGGAACATCATGTTTTGTTCTGCCATAATCGTCAATGCCGAACCATCAACAATCAAAATTTGATTTTCTGTGACGGCTTGCAAAACTTGTTGAACCAATTGTGCTTGTACAGCCTTAGTTGGGTTGGCTTTGAATTGGGCCGTGAAACCAGCAATTGTACCTGCTAGCACATCGCCCATCCCACCAGTCGCTTGGTAGGCACCACCGATTTGCAGTTGCTTTTGATCATCCTTGGTGTAGATAATCGTGTGGTGTTGCTTAAGAACAAGCACATCAATGTTCAAAATTTGGCGTTGTAGAATTTCTTGGTTAACAATTAAGTTAGTTAATAAAAACGACGTGAATGTCAAAATTCACGTCGTTTTTTTGTGTCGTTATTATAGGTTTGATTGAATGCGGGCCATGTAGTTTGGCAAGAAATCAGCTATGAACGATGGCTTGACCACATAACTGTGCCCTGCCATCTCTTCAGCGATTGCTGAGTGTGCATAAACGGAGTTACATCAACGCTGCTACTGGATTTGACGGTACTAAGAAGATCCAATCAGCTGGTGCTTTGATGGGATTGCAATGGTCAATGATCTGGTTGCCAATCATCATGGCTGTTCTTGCCATCTTGGTAATCATGAAGTACCCATTGACTGACGAAGAAGTTAACAAGATGAACCACGAAGTTGAGGCTCGTCACAAGAAGCACAACATCGCAATGGGTTACGCTGGTCGTTTCTTCCAACAATGGGGATTGACTTCAGCTACTGGATTCATGTGGTCATTGGTTCCTGAAGTTGTTACTTATGGTGAGTACACTTCTGGTAAGCGTGTTGCTGGTATCATCAACGCCATCATGGGATTGTTCTTCAAGATTGGTTTGGCCTTGGGTGGTATCATCCCTCCATTCTTCTTGCAATACAACATTGGTCACTCAGAGTGGAACGGTTCAATTTCATTGATCGGTTCAATTCCTGGAATCTTCTTGGTCTTCTTGTGGCCTAAGATTCGTGCCAAGGTTGGTAAGAAGTAATTCTTCGCTTTGTTCTTGGCTATCTTCATGCTTGGTTCTGTCCTTTTGTGGGTATGGACTAAGAACCCTGTATACATGGTTATCGGATTCTTGGCTTTGATGGTTACTTACTCAAAGACGAAGGAACGCGTTTTGCCTGCTGAAGATGAGCCTGAAGTAAAGTACTCAGACTTGTTTGCTGAGTTGAAGCGTAACAAGCCTTTGCGAATCTTGGGATTGTTCTTCTTGGTTGGCTTTACGTTCATGTTCTTCGGAAACACTGTATGGCTCGCAAAGTTGACGACGGTTCGTATGACGTTGGCTAACATCGCGAACTTGTTGGTTTACACTTGCTTCCCTATCTTCGTTCAATTGGCTACGTCAGTTGGTCGCGAGTCAAAGGATATCGGAATGTTTGGAATCCACATGAACTTGGGTGACTACTCATCAGCTCAATCAGCTGGTGCTTGGTTCAAGGTTTATGCCTACTTGCCTTACCTACGTAACTTCGGTATTCCGCTAGTTATCTTGGCTGCCTGCTTGTTCTTGCCAGTTGGACAATGGTTCCCTGCATTTAAGGTGCCATATGCCTTCTTGTCATATATGGCAACGGCCATGGTTTACTCATTCGTTAACATCCCATATGGTGCCTTGAACGCATCATTGACGCGTGATAACGATGAAACATATGGTTTGGGTGACTTCGCTCAAAACTTGGTTTTCGGTACTGTTGGTGGATTCTTGCTATTCTTCCTTACTACGGTTAACGGTATTTCAGCTGCGGCTGGTGCCACGATTTTCTTGGTTGTTCGTTGGATCAACGTTGTTTGGGATCCTTGGGTAGGTGCTACGGTCGACAAGTCACATCCTAAGGGTGGAAAGATCAGTCATATTTTCTTCACGTTTGTTGCAAAATGTGAACGCTTACAGAACGCTTTTTAAATTTCGGCTTTTTTGTATTTTATAGTGATATTATGAACAAGCATCAAGCAATTACATTTTATATACACAGGAGTTAGCTTCATGGATGCAAAAGTTCAAAAGGACGAATTTGCTAAGCTTACACTGATGGATCGAATCCCTCGTCATCACGAACTGACTTAATTGCCAACATCTCCTTCAAGTCTGTCAACAATTCGTCTTCATACTTCAATGCTTCTGCACGCCATTGCGTTGTCATATCTCATTGACCTCCACTGTCATATTGGTTGTAATTATACGCCATTTTATAAAGAAATGCAGACTTTAATCAACATTACGCATGACAGCTAACCTTCTGCCAACCATCACCGGCTGGCATAACGTCCAAGTGACCGATGATTGCAACAGTCTCTTCAGCGTCTTCAGGACCCAATTCTGCGTAGGCAACCAAGTTCTTGTAGTTACCCGTGCGGAATCCGTCACGCTTAGCAAATTCTTCGAACTTCAACAAAGCTTCCTTAGGACCAGGTCCCAAAGGTGCATCTTCCGTTGCAGAAAAGAACTCGTCCATACCAGTCCAGTCAGACTCTTCATCGATACCCATAACCAAAACCAACTTGCGCTTCAAGTCCAAGTTCAAGTCCTTGATCATCTTCATTGCGTAGTAAGCAGTGAATGAAGGTCCCTTATCATCTGATGCACCACGGGCATACAAACGACCATCTTCAATTACTGGAGACCATGGATCCTTCGGATCTGCAGCTTCAACAACAGCAACAGCAGTTCCAGGAACCATGTTTGGACGTGAACCAGCTGAGAATGAAACCAACTTCAATGAACCACCTTGCGTACCAGCAAAGCGCGTTACGATTGAAACGTTACCCTTTTCACCGTTGATGATTGGGAATTCAGCGTCAGGTGAGAATCCCATCGTTGGCATACCGTAGTCCTAAGCGTTGCCACCAAAGTCTTGGTCTTGCAAGAAGTTAGCCAAGTAAGTACCAGCGTTTTCACCAGTTTCAGGCATCGCACCGTGCACTTGCTTTCCATAGAAAGTAAACGTTACTTGGTTACCATCAACCTTAGCTTCACCCTTAACACGCTTTTCAGCGGCCAAGTAAGCATCCATAGCTGAAACCAAAGCAGCAGAGCCTTCGATTTCCTCAGCCGTCGTGTTTTGTGGGTAACGGAAGTTCGTGTTTACGAAACCATCTTCCCCATCAGTAAAGCGTTGGATACCAACGTTCATTGACAAGTCGTGCATCAAATCATCGTGCGTCTTTGCACCAATCTTCTCAGCAACCGTGTCATCGTGCAATTGCGTTCCCAAGAACGTCAAGAATCCCTCAACACCACGCTTCAACAAACGACCAAACGTACCACCACCGATAACTTGCTCACCTGCTGGCAAACCAGTTTGATCACGGTAAACTTGCAACAACGTCTTAACTAGTGGATCATCACCAGGAACGTAGTGAGGCACTTGGGCGTGACCTTCTTGCTTAGCCGTTGCGTCAAAGCCTGCTGGCAATGAAGCAGCCACGTGTCAAATCCTAATGCACGACTAAAAAAGCACTCGCAACATGCGAGTGCTTTTGTTTTACATCTATTAGTCTTCGACGTTAGCCAATTCGTACATTGATTGTCCAAAGATTGCCATTGCACGCGTCAAATCTGAAACTGGGTAGAATTCGTCTGCTTGGTGCATCGTATCAGGCACACCTTCGAACATGGCACCAAAGGTCACAACGCAACCAACAGGCGCCGCTAGTGTTGTGAATAAAGTCGCAGTTAAAGCTGGTAATTTAGCTGATACATTATTGCCCGAAGCCGCTTATACTGTCGCATGGACACCGGCCGCTTTTGTATTGGTAATTGCTAGTTTTATCGCCTGGGCCGTTGCTTATTACACAATTTTGCGTCGTCAGAAGATGCGCGAATAACGCGTCGTAGCCACAACTGCAACTGCGGAACATACGCCAACACCTATTGATACTGCGCCAAAAGCAACCACGACAGCATCAACGGCCACAAGTGATTCAGTTATCAAAACAAGCATTCAAGTGGTGCCCGCTAGTAGCTCAACCCCTGCACCTAACGAATCAGTCGCTATGCCATCAACCAACAGTGGCAATACCGATCAACCGACAGCGAACACTGATGAATTCATTACTGACATCGATATGTCAAATGTTAGTGATCGCACTTCATCGTCGGCACCTGATTCAACCGGTGTTGTTGAAAATGTTGGGGATGCCACAACACCAGCGGAAGACGCAACTAACAAAGTTGAAACTTCCGCTAGTGACACAAGCGTTTCGGCAGTTGCTAACTCAGTCGTTGGCACGATTTTTACCACTAGCACCGTTTTTGGTGATACAACAAATAGCACTATTTCGAGCGAACAAGCGTTGATATCCACTAAATCAAGCGATATCGCTGCAACAGCGGATACTGACACGACACCGGTTGAACAAGTTACAATCGACACCCCATCATCTGAACAAGCACCAATTGAACAGCCATCAGAAACAACAAACTTATTGGTGGCAATAATCCCGTTTCGAATTGTGAACTTTTTTTGAACTTTTTATAGACAGACTGTGCGCTACGTACATTTTGTACTAGGAAAGCGTTAGTATTATAGAGTAAAGAAGAGAACAGATTATGAGATACGAGATAAGGGAGAATTGGTTATGAAACGTGGAAAGTCCGCCGTGCTACTAGTGGCGATACAATGCACGGTTTTGCACATTTGTCGTACCGGCCGCTGAAACCACGGCTGTTGGTGTGACAAACACAGTCGTTGTGACTGCCGTTGCACCAATCAATGATGTTGCCAACAAAATTGTCGTGATAACCTTACTCGTTTTCATGGTTAAATCTCCTCGAATATTATGTTACATAATTGTAACACAACAAACCTAAAACCACGTTCCCGTACCTGGTTCTGCTGGGGCAATTGACACTGAACTAATCATAGCGCTATCCGCAACGCCTGAAATATTCAAGTACGTTGCCGCGTCAGCACCAGTTGTCGTTAGCTTTGTGTAGTTGTCGGTTACGCCAAGCGTTGATGCCAACGTAGATTGATCAGATGCACCTGCACCATATACAACGTATGACTTTTTGCTCTCATCCAAGTTAATACCATCAGTAGCCAACGCCTTGTACACACCAGCCAACGCAGCTTCACCAGAAACCTTTGAGTTAGCCGTTACCGTGATGATGACGTCATTCACACCAGCCATCGTTGCGGCCATCGCATATTGTTGTGACGTCACTTGGGTAATGTTGTTTTGTCCGTTATAGTCCTTAATGTTAACCACTTGCTTATCCAAGTTGACGTTCAATTGGTTAATCGCAACATTAACTGTGATGTTCGTACCATCTTGCTTCTTCTCAGCCAATTCACCCGCTGTCGTTGTTACGGCTGACGTTAGCTTACCTGGGTAGCTACTGTCGTTGGCGTTTTCGTTAACTGCCGTTTGCGTAGCACTCAACATATCATTGGCGGCCGTCGTGGCTGCTTCCTTCACGTCTTCAGAGTTAGCGAAATCCTTGGCCTTAGCCATGATATCACCAGCTGAATTTTCAAGCTTATTAGACAAGTCCTTGGCGTTATCAACAAAGGCCTTTGAATCTGAAATTGGGGCGTTTGCCACGCCAACCAACGCTTGACCCATTTGTTGTACCGCTGCTTCAGAAGTCTTACCAGCGATACAGTTGCGGTGTGTCCATATTTTGTATCGTAAATTATAACCGCACTCATAACCAACCCTCCCGCGACTAATTTACATTAGGATACCGGATGGAACTATGATTCTATGCGTAACGTTTGACTAGTCTGCGAATTAATTATTGAACAATCCCTTGAAGAAGTCAACCAATGGATTCCAAATGTTCGTCACGAACCAGTTATAAGCCCAACTGAGAAGAAAATAATCTCACAGGCATTAAGATTCGCCAACTCGCTATTAATCAAGTTAGCAATCTTAATACGGCCATTAAAAATCGGTCCTCCAAAAATTATCGTGTCGTACGTCGATAAATCTAATGCGCCGATTTCGTCCAATCTATACTTGCTAATGTGCAACTCATCGGCAATCCAGTTGGCATCTTCTTCCGATCCTTGAATATGTTGTTGGTTAATATCGTGATCAAACTTCTTGATGAACCAAACCATCATCCTATGCCACCATTTTAACTTTTCAGGGTTAACAGCACCCTGCAGTTGGTAAAAATGCACGCGCTGTTGCGCTGGATAGTCAAAATTCTGTGTGCAAATACTGCTAAAGTAGTCGCGATCAATCGGATGTTCGTCCCCCAATTCTCCCCAGGCTGTATCACCTCTTAATCATACCTTGGTAACTACTAAAAAACCAGACGTCCCAAGCGGTTCGTCTGGTTGAATTTACTGTAATGAAATTGCCCGTTCGTGGCGTCGGACTTCCGCTACGATTGGTGAAACAAGTTTTCGAAAGCGTTTTGGCAAATCAATCATATGATTTTCCGCCGGTGAATAATACTGGCGACCATGACGACCATAACCAGCCGTCTGTTCATCTGCCACAAGCGCCATCGGACCGATTACGTCTCCCGCTGTAATCAATCGCTTCGCTGCCGTGTTAGTTGAATCGATTGTCGTGAAAGTCTCCACCGACAAGGTCACCGGTGTCTGTAAGTATGCAAGTATAGTGGTCTTATCCACGTCAGCTTCCACCAGAATACCGGCCACTTTTCGTTGATTATAATACAGGTCATTCACCCACTTAATACCAACCTCGACCCCAATTTCTTCTGAAAGAGCCTCTGCCGCAGCCACCGCAATACCAGTTGTCACTTTACCAGGTGCCAATGTCTTCATATCAGTCCATGGCCAAATCAACGTTAGGTAAAGTCCGGTTGCTTGCGTCATGACTTGCGACGCATCTAGTGAAAAATAGCGAACAAAATAATTTAATAATGTCGCCGCAAGTCGATCTCGGTTCACCGTTTGATTCGTTAGCGCACCGGCCTTTTGCGCAATGTCAGCCGGATAGTCAGCCGGGTTGATATTCAAGCCGATACCAATGACCAAAAAGCCATCTTCCCCGGTTGTATTTGGCAGGGCGTGTTCTCATGAAATCACCCATCCTGTCATTGTTAGTTTTGTGATTTCACCTGAGTAAAATGTTTGGCGTTGACCATTAACGTCCACGACTAAGCCACCATCAGCGCTCACATCCTTTGCAATCCCGGTAATCGCCTGATTCCCCACAGCCATTTCAACCGGCTGGCCAATTACCAGTGAACGTTGGCAATAAGAAGCCAGCGTAAACCGGCATACCGATCATCCCTAAAAGCAAATAAACCGCAACCGCTGAAAATGACACGCGTGTTGCCGCAATCGATGCAATTAACGGAATAATGATTGTTTGCACCGTCAAAGGCACAATCCCAGTCGGAATTGACAAGGGTGCCAAAATAGCAATAATTGCAGCAAATACCGCTGCCAAAACGAGTGCTATTGCCATCTTAGCAACAAAAGCCAACCACAATGTCCCGAAACCAAGTTGTAGAAAGGCCGCAATCAAATTCCAAAGGAGCATCGCTGGCCAAGAACGACTCAAACTAGCCCCCATACCAATGACCAACGGGAATAGCAACATCCCAATTAAATAGCCACCGGTTGGCCCAATAACGATTCCAACCCCTGAGGTCATCTCTGTTTTCTTATTAAACTTCATTATAAAACCCTGAGCTTAAGTTGGCTTAAGCTCAGGGCAAAATTATACTTATTCTTTACCACCAATTGGCAAACGCATCACGCGCCCGATGATTACCATCAAAATAACCACAATCACAACTTTAATGATTGTTGGGATAACGAATGCAATCAAACCAGTTGCAACAGCTGTTGGGTTTTCACCAAAACTGGCCTCGTTTTCAAAATAGTAATCTACTTGATCAACCTCACCATCACGCGGTGGTCGCGTTGTGTGTGTAATCACCTTAGGCATCTCGTAGAACTCATTCAAATAATTGGCAACGGTGGTTTTTCCTGTGCCAGTGTTACCAGTTAATACAAATACTTTGCGCTTCATAATCCAAAAATTTAAACGCGTCAATAATTCTGAAGACTCACTCACCGTCAAATAAATAACGACTGCTTCATCCGGTAGTTCACGTGCATAAGTAATCGCCCCAGCCGTATCAAGTACGATTGTAATAAATGGGTTCTTTTCCCAGGCACGCTCCAAGCCTTCGTGTGACGAACCGTAACGATAGTGCGAGTATTCAACACTTTCCAGATAGTCTCCTTGTATCCTTACAAACTAACCTTGAACAACTTCTTTTACAATTTCATCAATCGCCTGCTTGGTTGTCTGCCAATCATCATTAACAACAACCTTAGCAACATTTGTTAATTCAGTCGGCAATTGTGTGTCGCGCTGATATTCATCACTGGCTAAACGTGCCTTAACTGCCGCAACATCATCCCCACGCTTTTCCGTGACTTTTCAGATGACACGTTGCTTTGTTGCTTCTCACTAGATACTGACGTCGATACAACAGAAGATACTTGTTTTGGCGCCCCGTTAGACGTATGCGTTGAGACATTAACAATTGCGTTTGCCGCGCTCAATGCCAAAATAATTGAAACCAAAGCGACCGGTGTAATAAACGGTGGTGTGCGATATGCCATGAAGATCGTTGAGGCTGCGCTTGAAGAAACAGCACTCGAACTAACCGCTGATGATGATGACGCCGCATTGCTGCTCTCACTGCGCGATGAACTAACTGCGCTCGATGAGACTGCACTTGAAGATGATGCTTCACTCACAGCTGACGATTCATCAGTCGCTTCAGAGGTTGAAACTTTCGCACGGCTTTCCGACGTGTCGCTTGTCCAAGCCACGCAAATAAGCGGCATTTTTCAAGTGCATAATCGCCAAGTACAAAACGTAGAAGTTACCGACTGACGCTAAGATTGTATACACTTGGCCTTTCCACTTTGTATTCACGTTAAAGAAGCCAAGATAATGATTCAATAAATCCAAGATTGTCAACATTAGTTTGTGCCTCCGTTATCTGCAGGCGTTTGCGGCGTGTTGTCGCCCATACAAGCCATTTGCTGGTACAAACGGCGTTGCAGCACGTTGCGTCTTATCTGCATCCGCTGGCTTACCACCCAATAACTTTTCAACTTTGGGTGATAAATCCCACTTGAAAGTCTTCTTCGTAAAGTAGTAGACAACATTCAAAAAGGCAAAGTATGCAATCACGATGAACGCTAGCAGTAGATCCAAACGGAAATATGGTAGTGGTGTACCAGGATGGTTCGCATAAATGACGTCATGATCAGCCGCTAAATAGGCCATTTGTTCATCTTCGGACAAGCCACCATAATCTTGCGTCATCAAACCGTTTGATTGCAGCTGTTCAGCGACCTTCGTCAACTCAGCTTGCATGTCTGGGTCCGTCACTGCACTGGCTGGCAAAACATCATGGCGAATTTGTAGGTTAGCTCGACCGCGAGCTTTCCCTTCACCACCAAGAATAACAGCTGAAGCAACAAACAACTCATATGATTCCATTGCCAACGCTACTGGTTGCAAGCCGACCGTTTCAATGCGCGCCAATCGTTGCGCCAGCATCTCGTTCAAGCCACCGTAAATGGCCAAACCACCGCGTTCCTTTATCCTATTTGATAATTCTCTCAATTTAAATTATCTCTCTATAAATAAAAACCCGCCGCGAATACTCGGGACGGGTCGCTACTGTAATAATAGTCTGTAAGTAATGACAGTGTCAAATTCTTTGTCAGCTTTGTTGACAACAAGTTTGTTTCTTCACAATTCCTTTGCCTTATAGGCTAATTCAACGGCCAAATGGTAGGTTAACAATCAATTGTCCTTCTTGAACTGGTTCCAAACCATTCACGGTACGAATCAAAGTTGACTTACCTGATCCTGAGGGACCAAGCAAAACAACAGTCTCACCAGCTTCAACTTTAAGGTTGATATCCTTCAAAGCATGGAAATCTCCATAGTACTTCTCGACGTCCTTAAATTCGATCATCGACATTTGGGTTGCCGCCAAGCCAACCTTCTCCAACAACTCCATTGCAATCTTCTTGTTTTCTGCTTCATCGCGCTTCAACACCAAACGTGGTGCCAACATAATGTTCTCTAGCACCGTCTTGTTAGCGTACAAATTGAAGTGTTGGAACACCATTCCAACGTTCTTACGCGTACGATTCATATCCGTCTTGGGATTGGCCAAATCTTGACCTACAACCAACATCGTCATGCTTGAGTCAGCAGCGATTTCGCGCATAATCTTCAATACATCGTTAACCATTTCTGGGTCCAATGCAGACGTTGGCTCGTCAAACAACAAGGCCTTTGGCTTCATCGCCAATGAACGTGCAATCGCAATACGTTGTTGTTGCCCACCTGACAACGTTGAAGGCATCTTCTCAGCCTTATCGCCGTACGCCATGTGCGCGTAAACTTGCGACTCATATTCCGCACCTCCCTAGTGGATGATTTGTGACAAGAATTGACGAGCGCGTGGTTCCTTAGGGTTCTCAAAGAACTCTTCAGTTGGAGAGTCTTCCAAGATTTCACCGTCAGCCATGAAAATAACACGGTCGGCCACTTGCTTAGCAAAGCCCATTTCGTGCGTTCCATGTCCACGTCGAAGCCTTCAAGCTTTCCCGTCTTAATGTTCATCAACCCCATCAACTTGGTGTCACCCTTAACACCCCAGACCATCTTGTCGGTCTTCTTAATGCGTTTGTACGTTTCATTCTTTTTATCGCTAGCTTGAACTGTCGTTGTCACAACACTTCCGGCTAGTAGTGCGATGGCTGCGGTAGCAAGTCACTTAACCAAGATTGATTGACCCGCGTTAAAGTAAGGCTTTGAAAAATCGACCACCTTGGCACGGTCTGGCGTAATTGACATCGTCGCAATGATGGCGTCAATATTACCGTTCAACAACATTGGAATACGGGTACCTGACGTAATTTGCGTCAACTCAGTCTTAGCCTTTGGGTTCACACGCTTAGTGATTTCCTTGCGAATACCGTTGTCAGTCGTCAACGCATCCCCTTGGCCGGCCTTCAAGGCTGTCAACGCAGTGGCATAGTCTGACAATGCGACAACCTTGGCCTTTGGTGCAAACTTCTTAACCGTTACAGCAGAAGTTGATCCAGCAACCGCCAAGATACGAGCACCTGGCTTGTTCAAATCGTAGATATTTTTAATCCCACTATCTTAGTTCATACCTTCAACGCCAGAGAACCACTTCTTGGCTAGCTTAGCGTATGTACCATCTTCCTTAATTTCGTCGATGGCCTTATTGACCTTCTTAACCAACTTAGGATTGTTCTTGTCCATGGCAACACCGTATGGTTCCTTCGTGAAAGGACCACCGACAACTTCCAATGACTTTGAACCAGCGGCCATTCCATATGCGTACGACTTCAATATAGATACGACCGATAATGTTTGCGACCTTGTTCGGAACCACTTCAAGCAAAGCGAAAATCGTTCCTAATACCAATGACCCAATCAAAGCGAGCACTGAAGACACAATCGTCCAGCCGAATCCACTTAAGAAGTCGCTAGCGTGTGATTGAAATAATGAAATCATTCCTTAGCCAACTCCTTCACACCATGATAATCCGTTAGACATGGCACCTTCAAGTTGCCCCTTTGGCACGGCATTGATACCGGCACGAACCGTTTCAGCAATAAACGCTGACGTATAAAGTGTTAGTCCCAATGTTCCGGCTGCAAAACCACTAATCTTAACGATGTTTGCAATAACGACGTAGAAGAACATCGTGATAACCAACAATGGGATGTTGTAGAAAATACCAACAATAATGAATGGGCCAAATGTGTCAAACGTTTCTTGTGAAATCATGTTTGCTTGATACATCAAATCCATACCGGCAACGAAGGCCAATACTGATGAGTTCTTGATCAAGTTAATAAATTGGTTTCCAAGTGGTGGGATAACCAACTTAAAGGCTTGTGGCAAAACCACATAACGCATACCTTGCACCAAGGACTGATCCGATGATAAAACTCAAAATAACGGATACAACCGCTACCTCAATCGTTACCCATAGTCCCATCAGCAAGAAGCGGATGTTGATCCATGAGAAAGCTGACAAAAATTCGCTCATGATTATCCCTCCTTACTCAACTTGGCTTCCAAGTACCGCATATAGTAACTCATTGGCATCGTCAAAATGAGGAATAACTTCGGCTAACATTGCTGACTCGAAAATCGTCAAAGCAAAAATCGTAGACGTCATCACACCCAAGTGAATACCAATCTTTGGCAAAGCAAAGTACGTAAAGAAGATAATCAACAAAAGTGGCAAATTACGAATCAAATCAATAATAAAACCAACAATCTTTGATAGATAAGGAATCTTCACGTAACGGATAACATATGTCACTTCTGGCAACATGATAATCGTTGCCAATGACGTGTCCTTAATCAATGACACGAATTGTGACACAATCGGTGGAATCATCTTCTTGTAGGCTTGTGGCAAAATGATGTGCCACAATGCTTGCTTGAAGCTCAATCCATTTGAAAGTGCTCCTTCAAGTTGCCCCTTTGGTACGGCTACGATACCTGAACCCACTATCCACTTACTCCATACAAAAAGCACTACCATTCAAAACGAACAGTAGTGCTTTTAAGGTTAAGCTGCCATGCGACGATCTAGAATACGACCAATCTTTGAGATGACGTAGTTCAAGGCGAAGTACAAAACAGCTAGTGCAAAGAACATTGCGACAATCGCATTTGGTTCTTGCGCATAAATAATTTGTGCACTTAACTCTCGGAGCGATTTGAGGTGGGACAGAGAAGCCCTGCCCGACCGCCGCGTGTCTATCGGCCAAAAACCCAAGTTTCCAGTTTGGCCGATGCGACCGGCAAGGGAGCAACACGCGGTGCTCGCGGCAGGGCGTGTCCCAGCTCAAATCTTTGTCGGAGAGAGTTACCCCAGGCATTTGCTTGTGCGCTAGCACACTGCTTGGTCACCGGCTAATATCGCAGGAGCTCCGAACCCCCGCACCCATACCCACCATGCCAGCAGCCGAGATGTACTCTGTTAGTTTTGTAGGTCATCCCCGGTTCATCAGAAAAAAGATAGTTGTCCCTGGTTATTTAACTGTGGATGTAAATCCAACACAGACAAGAATCACTTGGCTGCTGCAAATGCCTGGGACGATGTTTCTCCATTTTTGTGTTGGTGCTTGTGTCGTCACTGACGTGACGAGGCATGGTGGGTATGGGTGCGGAGGTTCTCCGTCCTACAATATAAGCTGGTGGCGACGGGGTCCCATTCTCACTAAGCCTCAGCGTGTTTCATCGCCTGCCGGCTCGAAATCCACTGCTGCTAAGTGATAATTGGTGCCCCTGTCCTAGCCCTCCCAAAAGTATAATTGGGCGGTGTCTCAGTTCTATCAAATTAGCAAGTTGCTAAATAAGTGTCATAAAATAATCGGCCAACCATGAGTTGAAAGCTTATGACAATTATTTAACCGAGGCATCCGCCACATCTACTATTATTGGCACACTTACAACCCGTCAACACAAAATTCCTTTATAAGGGAATGATTATGTCTTCAAGTTCCCATCTGCTGCACGTACGTTCATTGAACGATTAATTGCTTGTGAACGGTCAGCGAATTCCGTGATGGCATCTTGTAGTTCTGTCAACGGCTTTGTACGGTCCAATTCCAACACCACAAATTCAACGCTTTGACCAACGTCCTTCCAAACGTCTTGTGCCTTTGTATAATCCATTTCAGCCATGATCTGCAGAACGGTCATGTATTGACGCACAACCTCATACACAATCGACATGTCATTCGCACGCACGTGGATGAAAATATCTCCCTCTGTACCAGGCATGCTATATTCAGGCCCCTTAAGTCCCTTGAACTCTTCTAATTCAGCTGGAACCGGCTTGTTTGGGAACAATGTTTGCCAAGCAGTATAACTAAAGCCGATTGCTCAGAAGTCCATATCGTGAAGCCACTTTTGCGCAAACGCATATGACCCATTCACAAACTCAGGATCCTCATCACCAACGACTGCGACTTCAGCAGAATCAGCCGCGCTTGGCACTTCAGTACCGTCGATAAAGCCGATAATGGCGCGACCTTCAAAATTACGGAAGCCCTTAGTTTCATCGATAACCGTCGTGACATCGAAGTAGGTTCCCGTCTTGTTCAAGGCCGGTTCTGAGAATGGCACGTTCATACGGACGATTTGACGCTCTTCACCATCAATTTCGACCTTAGCACTCACGTTGTGTGCGTTGTGGAACTTTTCTTCATCTTCCAATTCAAGATCATCATACTTGTGACGACCAATTGCCTTCTCTTGTACTTCAGTCTTTAGTTGTCCTTCGTTCGCGCTTACTTAATTGTTTTGTCTCACTCATTCTGTCCACTCACCATCCGCAATGTCACCCAATAACTCACGTGATGGGATAAAGAATAGTTGCCCTGACATAAGTTGTGAGAACGTCAACAAATAATCAGACATCTCAACCATTTGCGTCAACATTGCCTTGGTAACTGACCAATAACGTGAATAGCCAATAGAAGGGAACGCGGTTCAAAATCCAAGGGCTCAACGGCATCGTCACCGTCATGACCAACATAAAACCGGTAGTTAGCCACTGCACCATTGAAATCGGTACACTAAAATGGCTCGCCATGACGGGATAAATCGTCGTCATAGCCGACTGACTAATTGAGAAAGAAAAACTGGTTAGCAACAGCATCCAAACAAATAACGAGCCAACCATCCCCATGCTAGCGCCACGATTCTCTTCTGGTGTAATCAACATGATGACACTTTGATAACTTGGGAATAAGAAGCCAACTGCTGCGCCTTCAAGCACACGTCCAAAAATCACCCAGCCAAACCCAGTTGCGTTAATCGCAATAAATGTTCCCAGCAAAAACATGGCTTGAATACCAGCTAAGAACCATTCACCGAATAGCCCAATCAATGACGGGATATCCAAGTGAACTTCTTTCTTCACGATGACGTTTTGCCCAACGAATAAATTGACCAAAAATAGCACACCAATAACCAGTTCAAAGAATACAAAGACGCCTTGCCAATTGAACCATTGGCTAATAATACCGGACACAATCGGACCGGTAGCCAGGGCAGCGCCCATTACCATCGATGCACCTGTTAATAGCAACCCTAATGTGAAGCCTGCTTGCTTAAAGATCTTAAAGTCCAACATTGGTTGTGCCATGGTGCCTTGACGGTGTACAAAATACACGCTCAAGACCAAGCCAATCATCATCATCGCAATCATACTGATTGGCATAGTGGTGTGTCCCAAGGATTGAATGCCAAATAGTACCATGGCAATAATAAAAATACTGGCAGCTCCGATGCGCATGACAACTTTTAGCCCCTTTTGATCAAGTAGCTTTCCTGAACGGCGATTCATAACGGCCATCAAAGCAGCTGGCGGTACCATCAATAAACCAGAAACTAATTTGCTGGTGTGGAGTACATTCTGATAATACAACGGCATCAACACCGTCATGACAATCAAGCCAATGTGACCGACAACCCCAGCAAATTGGCGAGCTGTGCTAATCATTGCTGAACCATGAGTAATGAGATAATCAGGCAATTGGTTATTTGCATAAGTCGTGGCTGGCAACATCATAAAGGCATTACCAACTTCTCCAAACGTGGCAAAAATAACGGCCAATACAGCGTTATGCAAACCGAACGTTAGTGCCAATCCTGCATAACGTAACTGCAGGACAACATGGCAGAATTCCTTTAAAATGGCGATTTAATTGGGCAGCACTTGGGTCTATTTTGCTCGTTGATAGCTAGCAGTAATTCGCCAAACAATTACACTCATCACGGCCATGCCGAGAGCAAAGACGATGTAGGCACTATGCAAGCCATTGCCAAATCCTGAAACAATGGTTGTGGCAACTAGAAGAAGACGAATACCATTTGCACGTAGTTGTTGCTTTGCCCAAGCCTTAGTACCTACAAGTGCCACAACCTCTCACCTCTTTTCCGATAATCTCATGGATTACCACAGCAGCTGTTGGTCTACGCCCCTGACTTCAGTCAGGCGCATGACCAGTCCACTTTATGTTGGATGCATTTTTATGGCTGTCATTAAGTCTGCACAGCTAGCTAATGTTGTCATATTATGCTTTTGACATCTCTACGAATGCTATCTTACCTTACCGATTCGTCAGTCGGGTAATCTATCCTTCCTAAAGGACAATCAAGATTACTTGGTTAGCAAACCGCGCAATTCAAGTTCACGGTAAAGTGAACGTGTCTTACTGTTTTGCAAGCGGATCATTCCCTTATCACGCGCGAGCTCTAATACATATCTTTACAAACATTATACCTATTTCAACTAGTAAATGCATTTACTAAATCGAAAAAGATGCATCAAAAAAGCTGAACAAACGGGGGATTCCATCTGCTCAGCTTTTTCGAGTTGTTCACATACTGACTTATACAAGTCATAAGGAGTTGTAGCGTCAACATTAGCTAACCTTCTCGTAACCATCCATGGCACTTTGATTTGGCACATAGCCCAATTGGCGCACGGCATCCATGACGCGCTCAATCGTTTCCTCTGGAAAGTGATCATTTTTCTTATTAATAACTTGTGACACAGTCGTTGGTGAAACGCCTGCCAACGCCGCCACGTCTTTAATTGATGCTTTTTTTGCCATGTCTATCCCCCTCACGATATTACCCATGTACATAACCAGACCATTTACACCGCGTTCCAACATCTTAAGCAACCCTTGTTCAATTTCATCATCATCAACTGAAATGAACACCAAGTCTGCTAGATTGTGGGCATGGTTTTGCATACTTTGCATTAAGTCCGAAAAGAACGGATTACGCAAACTTGGTACCATCACCCCAATCAACGGATTTCCACCACCTCGAAGACTCTCATCGGGATGTAGCAACGCAATTTTTTTGTGGCCAAGTTCTACCAAGTGGCGCGCAACTACCTGGCCACCAGTAAACTCATCCGTCTTAACGTGGTCCGAGATGTTACTATCATTAATTTGATCTAGCACAACGTAGGGGATTCCTTGCTTTTGCAGATAACGATCCACTTCCAAGGCATTCGGTAGCATTCGTGCATGGCCACGTAACAAACCAATACCCATTTCATCGTTCAAGGTAAAGGCAGCTGTAGCACCTGATGCAGCGACTTTATTTGCAATTGCTAACCCACCGTGCTTTGATAGCTTCGTCGCAATTTCAATAATTTCAACGTCGGCTTGTTCGTCAATAACCGCAGTGAACCCCGAGATACGTTCCAACATATTTGTTGTCATCTGGACATCTAAAATTTCTTCTTGCATTGGCAATGCTGGATCTTTAAGGCGTGCTAGCACCATATCCAACGCTAATTGACCCATACGCCAAACCGCCTGGGTCACCGTCGTTAGAGATGGCACCGTAAACTCAGCATAATCAGTGTTGTCATAGCCAATAACACTAATGTCTTCTGGGACTCGAACCCCGCCGTTCTTAGTTTTTGTAAATCGTTTTACAAAGAATAATATACACCCTTTTTGTGGAATGTAAACCTTTTCAACTCGGAATTTGGTAAATGAATCACAAGCACATTCGTTTTGGTGTACAAAAAAGCCCTAGAAACGTGGATTCCTAGGGCTTTTACGTCATGATTATTTAGTTGGTGCAGGTGCCGTTGATTCGCGTTGAATGAGGCGGCGGCAACTGCTTGGTTAGCACCCTTTCCACCAAGATTCATGCTACGTTCGTCAATTCGCAAGGTCTCTCCTTGGAGAGGCAAACGCTTAATATTTTGGATGATATCCAAGTTCAAACTACCAATTACGACAACCTTGTTCATTTCTTTCACCTTTTCCCTTATACATCATTTTTAAAGTATTTATCTTGTAAATCGAGCATTGGCTCCACCATACACAAGAATTGTGTTGTGCCCATCTTCTTCAAGCAAAATTGTGGCTGATCCAGTTGCTGTATCCTTTTCACGCAAACCAGAAACGTTGATACCCTCATCTTCTAGTAGGGTCCTAAATTGTTGACCAGCTTCATCCTTACCAATTGCACCGATAAAACTAACTTCTGCACCTTGGCGAGGCGTGCATGCTAGGATAGCTGGATCAATGTCCTTAGCATTCATAACTGGCGCTGCATTCAAAACCGTCTTAACACCGTACTTCTTAGCAAGGTAGAATCCCTTAGCAACGGCCTCTTGAGGCACTTCAAATTGGGCAACCACATAATCAGCATCCGCAATCAATGCTTCAGACATGACAACGTCATCAGCTGACAACTGTACCTTAAAGATAGGACGCGTGTGGGGGTTCTTACCATCAAGGTTGTAGTAAACGCCTTCTTCACCAAGTGTGATGATAGTTCCTTGCACTGACAATTCAGAAATCGCATCGCTAACTGCCAGTAGGTCCTCATACTTTGTTGATGGCTCGCGTTCCAATAGCGCTGCTGCTTCAGTCTCATTAGGTACGATGATATATTAGTCTTCATTGTGCAATGATCGAACAACTTCTGAGTGAGTTGGGATTGAACGGATTGCACCAGAACGTGAAACTGCAAGTGAAGATGCCTTACATGCATATTCAACTGCATCGGCAACATTCGTCGCATCCAACTTCAATTGTGAAACTACCGCACCGATAAACGTGTCACCAGCGGCAGTCGTATCAACTGCCTGTGGGCAGTACGGTTTGAAGTCGTTACGCCGACAATATCAAGTCCTTCATTGGCAACGCGCTCACCAAGACGGTCAACAAAATAGCGGACAGTTGAACCAGTTCCTAGACCAACTACCATGCCATTTTCAACTAAGCTTGCAGCGTATTCACCAGCGGCCTTCTTTTGTTGTTGAATCTTGTCTAACATATCGTCCTCCGCATGTTGCTTGCTACCATCAACAATCCAAATGTTGCGCTTTGAATTCTTGGCGACAACCTTTTCATATAGCAAAGCAGCGCCACCACCCTTGATACCATTCAATTGTGGATCAACCGCATCAGCACCATCGACAGTCAAATCAATGTAATCAACCGCATCGACGTCAGCCAAAGGAATGCCCAAGCAACGCGCTTGTCATGTCGCAAGCTCTTCTGGGAATGGAATTGTATCCAAATGCAAATCAATAATGTTATTACCGTTATCCGTCGTTAGTGGACGCCCATCTTCATCCAAACGCAAAATTGGATTTAAATTGTGCTTCTTAAACAAACGGCATAATTGTTGTTCACCATATGACACCACTTCAACTGGTAATGGGAAGTGTCCCAACTCGGTAATACACAACCTTTAGATATTTTCGAATTAAATACGTTGGGACTCTGATGTTATCTATTTTTAAAAAATTTAAAAATAACCCTAGTTCTTTGCCATATCACGCTTCAATACTTGAATTTCATCCCCACCGACAATGACCTCATCACAGACGTTCAAGAACAAGCCGTGCTCAACGACACCAACTTGATTTGATAGAGATATCGCACACTGGAATATGCTTCATATCGATCAGCCCACGCACAGCTGATGATATGGTTGTATCTACCTCAGTTTTCATACTTTCTTTTTCTCTCTTCATCTCAAAAAATCATAGCAAAAGCTAAAAATTTATTTCCCTTTGGTCAATTACCAGATTCATCTTTTTCATATCCCATTAAAGGCATACTAACATTTTGCGTTGGTATTCAGCGATTGCAGCAATTACCGGACTAGTTGCCTCATCATCAACTGGTTTCGGTTCAATAAATAAGCACAATTCATCCAATCCAACATTAAGCGTGCGTAGCATTGCGTGCAACTTGTGCACCGTAATGTCACCTTGCCCATTTACAAACGTGTAGTATCGACTGCTAGAGATTCCAGCATGCTTTAAATAAGCCAAAATCTCATCATATGTAAAATAATTTAGATATAGCAGGAATGCTTTGAGTTCGGCCATTGTGTAGTACTCTGAGCGTCGCAAGACATCATTCAGTACTGGTTTAATGCGTTTAGCTTCTTCACTGCTTAAGACAACAGGTCGGAAATCATTTTTGTCTTGTAAATTAATTAGTCCTGATATGTCACGCGTATCATCCACCTCAAAAGGTAGGCTGAAGAAAGAATTCAATAAATCATGAACTTCTTGACTCTGTCCACGTTGGATACTAATTAACAATAGCTGGTATACCAAAAAGCTGATTACGTGCAACACATCATGACGCGCTGCATCGTGACGCTCCTTTAACTTTTGTGTTAGGAAGCGAATGCTGGTCATTGCCTTGGGATTTTCAATCCAATATAGCGTTAGCATAAACGATTGGAAAGAGTCGTCCATAAAAGCATCGAAGTACTCCCAGTTCTCCTTCGCTTGGAATAATTTGATTGACTCTTTGACAGAAGCATATTTGGTTTGTGCTAGGGCAACTTTTTCAGCCATAATCAGTTGAATAATCTCAACCATTTGGCGCAAAAATAGGGTCATCCGCTGGCACACCAAATCGTTTCTGATCATGTAGCAATTCATTAATCAGTGATTTGATCATGTAAGTGGACCAATTGAAATGGCGTTCCAAATCTGGAATCAACATTTTCGTTTGGTTCGTCTCATAAAAGTAGCTAACCAATGCTACTTTCTTAATTTCCTTTTTTCCCAGTAACCACTCCATAATAATTATCCCCCGAATTAAATGCAGTTTTGGGACATCAAGGTGTTCTGCCAACACAGACAAGGCTGTTGGTGTATTATTCATCCCCGTTATTAATGTGCGGAATAAATACGACTCCTTAATATAGCTTGCTGTTAAGCTAAGCAAGTAGGCTCGGTTACCAGGAATTAATTCCACTTCACGTTCAGATGGGCTCAATCTTAGCTGTCCCTGCAAACGTGCCACTTGATTAGCTTGCTGAATAATATCGGCTTCAAAAAAATCAGTTAATTCGGTTTCATCATGAATGACGTTTTTAAAAATGCTAACCAGCATAATACGAATCGCCCATTCGTCTCCTTGTAGCCGATTATAAGTATTAATTTCAATATTCGCTGGTCGCGCACGATCATTAAATTGACGAATATCATTTTTAACTGACTCGTTCAGAATCAGTAGGTTTTTGTATGCCTCATCTAGTTGATCATCTGCTAATAACACATGCGGTTGCGTAGAATTTGAAACTGGGCAACGTGCATTCAAGCGCACAAGCCAAACCGCCAACTCAATCATCAATGACAAGTGTTGGTGTTGCGTTAACTACGCTGCTTCAACATTCGACATTTGATAATCTTGTGGCATATCTTGCCCAAAGAATTCACGGTACACCGTCTGGGCAATGTTGCTCAACATCGCATGGACTTTCCCCACTTCTTTGTTAGCATTGCCACTCAAATGACCGGCAGACAACCCGACGCGTACCAGCATCAAGACGCCATAACGACTCTCCAGTGACAACTCGTGCGGTGGCAAACGAACAAATCGACGAAAACGGTTTTTAATATTAAGCGTCTTGATACCTAAGTACTCATTGACTCGTGTTAGGAAGCGATCTGTAAACAACGTGTACTCAGGGAACAACGAGTGGCTAATTGTGTAATCGTCATTTCCTTGATAATTGATATGCGTCAAAAATAGCAGCATCATCGCTGGTTGCTCAAGTTCATTGGCTAATTGCGTCGTTAAATGTAAGGTATCACTGATAATCATGTCGCATTGCTTCATGTCATCGCTCACATCAATACGTAGTTCAGCTTGACGTTCAAGCATGGTTGCAACTTCTTTATGCATAAACGCGTCATTAATCCGCAAGCTAATATGCAATTGCGGAATCATGACAGAACGGTCTAATAGACCGATGAATAAGTTATAAAACACCTTGAACTCCTAAAAACGTTTTTTACACCAATAAAAAAAGCAGATCATTACTGATCTGCTTTTTGCGGACTACTTCTGTCGTCCATAGATTGATTCTGTAAATTTGTTCATCGTTAAATTGACCGCCGTATGCAAGAATGAATCAAACTCAGCAAACGTCGGCAACGTCGTCCAAACAATCACCTGTGCTGCTTGCGCACGAGGCATATGTCAGATGATGTTGCTGCAAGAAGTCCGCCACCTGCTTTGACACTTTACGTTGCTTGCGTGTACCGACAACGTAAAGTTCAAGTCCATCTTGATGTTTCATAATTGCGCATCCCCCTTCTTCATATTCACTTCCATGGTAGAACAAGCCGATATCGTCAACTCCAGCTTTGCCTCTTTTATTGTACGAAACCGGTTTAACAATTTCATTATCACGCCATTGAACAATAATTGGTCCAGTCACCTTATTCGGCTGGCTAAACAACCGGTGTTGCTGCTCACTCATCGTCAGAGCTAATATTTCTTTATCTCGCGTAGCTTTATTAGTCCATGCTAAGACTTCACAAAACTCACTAAACGACATTGGAAACGCCTGTTTAACCTGAATCAGACGAAGGCTAGTGCATTTGCGCTAGCCTTTTTAATTTAGTCACCATCCGCAATTCTGCGATCGAACAACTGCTTTTTCATGGTTTGTCGTGGCATATTCACGCATGTCAGCACGCTGTAATTCATCCAATGCTGAACATAAATGGCGATGCCGCTCATCTTTAGAAATAAACATTTCCAAATCAACAATCCCAAACTTTGCTGCTCAATGCTGAGTTTTTTTATTTGTCGGCATATCCCGTTTACTAATTAAGGGACAACCCTCCTAAGCGCCTATTAATCGGCGTTATAATGGCACCGTACCGTTGAATCTTACTTTACTAAAATTATCGTCTAATTGTTATTGATGAGTGCTTTGCTTCAACTAACACATACTATTACCCATTCAACGATACATTAAGCCTTCAAAAAACTAATACCTTTTCAATGTGAATAATCTGTTATCCAACTGCGGCTGACATCTTTTCCACTTTAAGGGCAACCTCACCCAACAAATCATTTAAAGCAGTATATTTAGACATGTAGTTAACGGTGCGTACATTAACTACACACTCCTATAAGTAGACGCATAGTCTATTTTCGTTTTCTCAGCATCATTATACTACCACACTTCGATTGTAAGTGATAGGGTATCAGCCATGTAGTGAATGTACCCTGTATTCACGCGATTTTAAATAGAGGTACAGGTACATTTCTCATACATCTACGGTTGTTATTCTAAACTAGATATTGCCCCCTAAATGCATTATTTCTTTATTGTGAGTATCTTTACTCCCAGTTATATTCATTATGCTATCTGGCCAACCGAAGTCGACCATTCAGACAAAAATAAAATAAACCCTCACCAAATATACCAGTGGGTAAGTATACTTGCATATAGAGAGAAAGAGAGAGGGGCGTATTAGCCATGATAACCAATACGCAACACCGTATGTGCCGAAAAATCACATACGATGCGAAACTATGCTCAGTTCTATAAAAGAGCTGCGTAGACTCCGTTATGATAATCATGTTGGTTGTAACCAACGCCCATTTTATATGGTGATGTCACATTTCTTTACAAAGTGTTTTCTTATCACCCATTAAGACATCACACCCACATATTCCAAAAAAAGCATCCGCCCCTGTACTGCGGATGCTTTTTTGTATCGTGTGTTGTATGTCGTCGCTAACCATTATTTGCAAATAAAAACGGTCTTACAATCGGTTTGTCACTTGTCGGTGTCATGGTTGGATCAGCCTTGGTCGAACAATTTGGTCTATTCGGAGTCATTAAAAAGTGCGTGACTATCCGCAAGATTATTGGAATTTTGCTTTTCATCTGCGGTGTTGTCCTAACGAAGATGTAACTATCCCAAATACGATTATTATGACGATTATCATTAACGAAAGTTAAGAACGCTTCCGGTGCGTCATTTATTGCCTTTCTAATGGGAACCGTGTTCTTGCTAATCGTCGTTATCATTACAAAGTCACTCCACAAAAACACATTGCCAACTGGTTTGACATCATTTACTGGTTGGGTCGCTTCAACATTGGGCGCTGCCTACGTTTTGATTATGACCATCTTGATGCCTACCCTTGGTGCAGGTTCACATCAAGTCCCCGTTAAAGTGATTGCAATTATCGGTCTTGTCCTACTATTGGCAGGTGTCTTCCTAACATCATATGAAAAGAGCTTGACAACAAATGCGCCTAAAGCCAATATCTGGCAAATCATTTGGGCATTGATTGCTGGTGCCCTTTCTACCACGCAAGGTTTGTTTAACGGTCAATTGTCTGCCATGACTCGCGCCAATGTCGCTGGCATCCTATCACTAGGTTTTGGTCACGGTAACATTTGGTTGCTCGGTGGTGTAATGGGAGCCGCCTTCATCACAAGCATCATCATCTTGTTCCCTATCTTAGGACCAATCAACGCCGTCATTTATCCAACCCTTGGTCAAATTTTCTCAGGTCTCATTTATGACTGGACCGGCGCTTTGTTCCAACGTTGCTCTGTCACTAATCAGAATAAAAAAGGAGACATTATGTTTTATCTTATTGGCATCTTATCTGGATTGATGCTAGCTGTTCAAAATCCATATAATTCAAACTTCGGTAAGCAACTGGCATCACCAATTGCCGGTGGATTCATGGTTTACGTTCTAGGAACGATTGAATTCCTTCTCTTGTTACTGATTACGATACCCCCAAATAAAGATAAATTATTTTACAATCACGATATTTCATGTACAATTCTTGTAAAACGTTTTTGTAAATCGTTTTACAAGTAATAATGTAACATGCTTCACAAGATTTAGAAAGCGTTTACACTCGGTTTTTTCGAAATAAAGGAGATTTTTGCATTAAACCCGCATCCTGACTGTGATTTTTGAAATAACCAGGCGAAACCACTTGCGGCACCCTTGATGATATCTTGACCAATCGTGAACTTGTTAAAGAACCAAGCCAAGACCAACATCAACCCAACAATCGTGAGAACAGAACGCCAATCAATGGCCTTCTTATCCATAGAGAACAAGTACGCAATTCCGATAAGAATTGGAATAGCGATGATGTTAACAATCAAAAACATGTGACGGGTGATGAATGACACCCCACGTCCAACCCACTTAATAATCCAAGGTAGCACACCAATGTAAGTCAAGATGTCAAACATTGGGACAACCAACAAGATTGGTAGCAATGCTGATGTGACGAAGTTTGGTCCGCCGTGGTTGGCCGTTAGCCAATCTGGCAACGCAAACGCAATTCCTTGGTTCGCAACAGCGATAGCCATCAAAACGTATTGTCCAGGAATCATCTTTGTGTAAGCTCCTAGCACTGAAGCCGTCACACAGCTCATTGACATCATGGCCAACGTCAAATTACGTTGTGCTGACATGCGGTTCAATTGTGCCTTTGAGACGGCCAATACTTCAGTGTTACCAAGGAACATCATCTCAACTGAGAAGAATGCTTCAAACTTTGGCAAGGCAATAACCGTAGCGGTGATGATCAAGATCAACTTACCAGCACCCAAAATTGAGTTTGACAAGAATGAGAAGAATGGCTCGCGTTGGTGACCTTCTTCAGTGCTTTCGTTAACAATAACGTCTTCTGATGGATCCAATTGCACTGGGTTCAAGATTGCTGTAAAGACGATTGAAGCCAAGATGTTCAATGGCACCGAAATTTGACCCATAACAACGAATTCGTTCGTAACCAACTTCAATCCCATCAATTGAGACAAGTTGAAGGCATCGGCTGGGTTGAATCCTAGCAACCAAGCAAATGGGAACATAACAACACCGATAATCTTCTCCAACGTCAACCAGTGGAAGCCAGTCAATCCAAGCAATTGGTCAATCAAGGCAGCCAAACCAACAGAAACCAAAATACCTGAAAGCATCAAGTACCCTGCTTGAGAACTAATCAAATCGTTAACCTTCTTACCAGTCAATCCCTTGAAAGCTCCGATAATCATACCTAGCGTTCCAAAGTTAGCAAAACTCGTTAGGAACACTGCCGTAACAGCAACCGCGTGTGGGTTGTGGAACAAACCAGTTCCAGCCATGATTGACTTAATGCATTTTTTGTTGTCTTATCAACTGACACATTTCCAGCAACAGTAGTGATAAGTGACACATTCAAATCAGGGTGATTGACAGCAACTGCAATCGCAGCGGCATCATCAATTCCTGGATCCATATCTAAGATAACCTGACGCATGATTTTTTACCTCTTACCAAACAAAGATTCCGGCTGTAGCAGCAGCTAGCAATAGCTGGTTTGCAACACCTTGTGCATCGCTGTCACCGCATCATCTTCAATCGGCTTGATCGTGGGTTCTGGGAAATCATATCCTGGCATCCCCGACTCACCATGAATGTTGGCTGCATCTGCGAATGCCTTCTTTAACGGCTTAGATGCGCCGGCCGCAACCGGGATGTCTTCACGATGGAAAAACTCAAGCAACTTCCCTGGTGCTTCCATGACAATCTTAGCCGCGTCTGGGTCAGTAAAGATATTGAATTCAGCAACTGATGAGACGTTTCCTCCTGAAACCGAACCGCCCATCAAAATGACCTCATCAATATTGACCAAATCAAATGGATAATTTTGGAACAACGTCGCAACGTTTGTGTAGGCACCCGTCGCAATCAGTGTTACTGGTTGTTTCATGCATGATGGATCAACCGCATAAAGGATTGTGTTCACATCGTGCATCGGCTTACCGCCTTCATGAACATCACCATAAGCCGTAATAATATGACTCAACATATTACCAGCCTTCCCCATTTGCGTGATGGCTGCCATCGTTTCTGGTGTAATCAGCGCCTTCAATGTTACGTCCAGTCCAATCATGGTTTTCTTACACAAGTTTTACTATTTTATTTAAGCATTCATTTGTTGCACTTGTGCCAAGAACCATTCGTTGAAACGCTCGGCATCCACATCAACACCAATCGTCGCATTAACGAAGTCATTTTCGTGCCAACGGTGTTGGAAATCCCACACTGTTGCACCGGCTGCTGGTCCTTCAGTGACAACGTCAACAGCACCATCTTTAACAAGCACCCAACAACTCCAACAACTTCAAGCTGTTTACAGACGTAATGTCTTGTACGTTGTTTCCGTATGATGATGTGATTCCGATCAAATCTGCATCAGGCGTCGCCAATGCATAGGCCAAAGCCAAGGCGTCATCAACACCTGCATCCAAGTCCAAAATCATCTTCTTTTGAGCCATTTTTCCATTCTCCTCTATATAAACCAAATTCTCTGCATATTCGTGAGCGGCTTCAATAAGGAAGTCAACAGCAGATTGATCTTCGATTGGACGCTTTGGTTCAGGCAAAACGACGTTACCAATACCATTGTCACCGTGGATGTCCTTTGAGACTTGCATTGCCTCAAAACTATCCGTGTTCAATGAGTGGTCCACACCACGGAAGACTGGCACATCCGTTACCAAGTGCTTGGCATTCTTGAAAACATAATCGGCGGCTTCAGCATCTTGATTAATATTTGCTTCAGTATAAGGGGTTACGTTACCAGGTACTGTTAGCGCGCCACCCATAATCGTGATATTACCAATCAACTCAGCGATTTCAGGATCCTTCTTAAATGCCAAGGCCAAGTTAGTCAAAGGACCAGTTGGCACGATGGGGTCAACTGCCACACCAACAGCCAATGGATCGTGCAATGCGGCTCCCGCCTTGTTGATGTCCAAGTTATAGTAGGCATCAATATAGTAATCCATGATGTCAGCATAGGCACGTCCCTTTTCGGTACCCAAGTCACGCCATTGTTGCGTCTCTTTCTTTGTGAGCAAAGTTTGCAACGTAACGTCTAGTCCAACCATTGCTTTTTAGCACTGTCTATTCAATTAACGCAATGCGATTGCCATGTAGTTCATGAAGCGCTCCAAGTAGAACGGTGCATCAACCGCAACAGCTGCGTATGTGTTCTTGACTGGATCAGTCAAACGGCTCAAATCACCAATCGTACGACCATCTTCGTGGTCGACACGCATGTTAATCGGTAGCAAGGTTACCAAGTTTAAAATGAGAAGCAATGCCATTTTTTAATACAAACTGTGAATTATGTTTGGATTTCAGACAATAAAACGTTTAAACCCCGCGTTATATCAACGTTTTTAAAAATGAGAATATTACTCATTTTCATGTCACTTTCACATGTTTTTTGTGATTTATTACGTTAGTTCGCAACAAAAAAGCTCGCACCTGACAAAGATGCGCTTCCCAAGTCAGCACCTTCAGTCCAGTTGATCGTCTTGTACTTAGCAGCATCTGCCGTCAAAGGTGCAACCGTTGATCCCAAAATCAAGGCCGTTGACAACAATGCTGACGTCTTCAACAATTTGTTCATAAAATAACTCCCCATATCCAGAAAATGTAAATAACGTTTTTCAATATGCATGTATCATATCCTGGACCCCGTCAAAGCGTCACCGTTTGCCCATTGCAAACCTGAACGCAACTTGAACGTCAATGACAAGCCATCTTCTGACTTCTCAACAGATTCAGCCAAAGCCAAAGCTGGCTTTCCTGACTTGTCGTTACGGTACAAACCATCACCAGTGGCTTGCAACGCATCAAAATCAACAGCAGCAGTAGACTTTGAAGGGTCCATACACTCAAGTTGTGGCATTGGCTTTTCCAATTGCACTTCCAAAGTTGTGTCATCGACTGCAGTTACACCCAATGATGACAAATCAGTGTTTTCACCTGATTGGATAGCATCAGCGTTCTTAATACCTGAGAACAAGTATGCGTATTGTGATGCCGTCTTTGGATCGTTCGTACGTTGCCATCCGTATACAAAGTCGTGACCCTTAGGCGTCTTAACAACCGCAGCATCGTAGTACTTGTTGTTCTTTACCAATGAGTACTTGTTGTTTGAACCAGTCCAGTCCTTCAAGATGTATGGACCTTATGCCAACGTGTACTTAGCGGCAGTTCCGTACTTCTTACCAACCTTTTCCACAAACTTTTGGTTTTGTGGGTAGAATGGTGCCATCGTCAATACTTGAATCTTTTCGTTAGCCAAGGCCTTAACCTTCTTTTGGTTAAACTCCATGTAGAACGTTGAAGCTTGTGGGATAACCTTGTAAGCCTTGTTCTTCTTAGAAGCCTTAACTTGATCAGGTGACAAGTTAGTGAAGTCAACCTTACCTGACTTGTACAAGTTGTAACCCGTGTTTTGGTCCTTGATTGTTTGAACAACAGCTTCCTTGAACAACTTCTTAGCCTTAGTCTTGTCGTATGCAATTGCACCCTTTACTTCAGCTGCCTTAGCAAAGTCTTCGTTCGTGTTAGGATCAACAGCCAACTTAGTTGACGTAAACGTCGTTGCTGGCGTTGCAGTTCCCGTCAAAATCTTGTCTGACAAAGTCTTACGGTCGATTGAGTATGAGATAGCTTGAGATGCAGTGATAACCAAGTCAAACTTCTTTTCTTGTGACAAAGCCAAACGTTGCTTAAATGGTACCGTCTTGATGTCGATCTTCAAACCGTCCAACTTTTCCATTTGTGATTGCAAGAATTGAGCAGTACGCTTTGCACCGTCAGTGTCATCCGTTACCATTTGCAACGTCAACTTCTTAACGCCAGCTTCCTTCATAGCCACACCGAATTCCTTGTCGATGATTTGCTCTGCTTGCTTGTAGTCGTCGTAACGCTTCTTGTCGTCGTTAACGTCAGTCGTCTTAGCAGCTTGCATCAACTCGTTGTATTGGGCGTTATCCCATGAACCGTTGTTGAATGATGAATCCTTCGTGTACAAGTCCCAGAACGTTGATGGATCACCGTAGTCGGCTCCCCGTAAAACACGCATCTATCCATAGTAGATAGATGCGTGTTGTCTATTCAAACTTAACAAACAAGTGTCGTTTTGATTCTGCAATCAAAATTACTTCTTGTATGCCCACTTCCAGTCGTAAGGTGCACCAGCAGGGTTCATAACAACACCCTTAACTGACGTACGGAACAACGTAGCGTATGAACGGTAGTACAAAGGTAGAGGTTAATATCTCTCACATATCCATAGTTTTTATTAGTATTTTCTAATCTTACCAGACAAGTCCCGATTATAAAAGGGTTTGTCAGGTAATATCACATGAGAATCAAAATTTCTTAACACTTACGAATTTGTTAGCGTTTACATAGATTTTGATATGTTTGTCCAGATTCTGGGACGCTGTTGCACTCGCCCTATAGCTCAGACAAACGCTCAGCATTCGCAAGCGGTGAACCAGGCATCAGCTTCATCAAGAAAAATGTCGCTGAGATAATCAGCACCAGCGTCAAAATAATGATTGCTAGTCGCTTAAGTAAATATTTGATCATAGCGATGACCTTCCCCTATTATTCCTGCTATTCATATTATGAAAGACTCACTTACGTTTAATTAAAAAGAACACCGAAGATCAAGGCTTGAATTCCCAATTGCGCTGAAGGTCCCATACGTTGTGCAATCAACGTTGAAACTTCTTGGTTAGCAAATTGGAATGACACACCGAAGTCGAAATGCAAGGCATCCCACAAATAAGTGACGTATTGAATGAAAATTGGCTTATCCAAGCCGTACTGTGCTTCAATCATCTTTTGTTGTGATGGCAAGATAGTAGAAGAGAAGCCCTTCCAACCAGCGATTGGCAACCAGTCCAACTTCAAACCAACCCAGTATTGCAACAAAGCCGCAAACACGAATGATGGAATTGAAATTCCCAAAACGGCGATGATTGACAAGATTGTATCCGTCTTTGTGTTACGACGAACAGCAGCCGCTGAACCAAGTCCGATACCGGCGAACAAGTTAACCGCCATTGGTCCAATCAACGTTACCAACGGAATCAATGAGTTACGCATTGCGTGCTTCCAAATCACTTCACGCTTTGACAATCCCTTGGCACGTGCCAATTCGATGTAGTCAGAACCCAAAACATCCACCATTTCGGTACGGATGAAACGGGCTGACGTTGCCAAAGGTGCCATTCCCAACGCGATTGATTACTTTGCCAAACGGATACGTGGGTCAATGACACCGTACAAGATATCCGTAATCAACAATACAACCATCAACATCATGGCATAGACAATCGTCGTTCCCATGATGATTTGGTAGTCATTCGTCAAAATTGATGAAACGAATTGGCTACCGATTCCAGGAATTGAGAAGATTGACTCAACAACGATTGACCCAGTCAGCCAAATGCTGCCACAAAAATGAAAACCAAAATCCACAATGAGATGAAGGCTCCCTTGTTCTTCTTCAAACGACGCCAAGCATCCTTAGCGAAGCTCAATGAAGGCTTCATAATCTTTTCGTTATCGACATGACGATCCGCTGGAAGCAGCTTAAAGTCATCTGCCGTCAAATTTACTTGTTCAGCCATGTGCTACTCTAATTGGTCAGTTCCAAACCAGAAATTCTTCTTCTTTGAAACGCCAGCTGAATCGTATGAATCAACCTTGACACCATCCAACTTTGCATGACCAGTGAACCCTGGAATATCTCCCAAGACACCTGGCAAACGTGGTGGCAAGTTTTGCAACGTAACATCTTGGTGTGACGTTGACTTTGAGTTGGCAATTGGTGCAGATAAAACGAACACAACCAAGTTGGGAATTGATGAAATAACTTCGATGATACGTTGCATCACAATGTCGGTCTTACCACCGCGCCAACCGGAAACAATTCCGTATGTAACACCAAAGACCAAGTCCATGGCAGCGGCGATCAACGCAACTTGCAATGAGATACGCGTTCCGTAAAGGACACGCTTGAAGATGTCACGACCGGTTGAACTCAAGTTTGGTACCAAGTGGCGGAAACCAATACGCCATGCTGATGATCCCAATGTACGAGCGGCCAAGATGTAATCTTGTTCCTTAATTGTCAATACTTGCGCACGTATCAAACGTGCCATTGACGTCCATGATGTCATTGCGATACCCAATGCGATTGACAACATACCGGGCTTCAAAATCAAAATCAAGTTAAAGGCAATCATGATGACAGCCAAGATAAGTGCTGGAATTACCAATTGGTATGGATAGAATTGCAAAGCCTTTTGTCCGTCGTTCAACAACGTACCCAATGAGGCCATTGGCACTGGAATTCCCAATCCGATAAATGACAACAATGCCTCGAAGAAGATTGCTGATGGGATTGTGAACATCAATTGCACAATAATCCTCACCCACGATAGCAAGCGTCTCACCCTTGTACAAATCAAATGAAATGTCGCGGATGGCTTGTACCTTACCGTTGTAAGTTCGGAAATTAATTTTAAGGTCCTTAACCTCAAGAATCTTTTCTGCCATGTCTTAACTCTCTTCCATTAATCCTTCGTACGAGGGTCAAAGGCGTCACGCAAACCATCTCCAAGCAATCTTCATCGTTGGATCCAATGACGTCATTGGGTCTTGGAAAATCATGGCAATTTCTGAACCACGCAAGTGCTGCATGTCTTCTTCTGACTTACCAATGATTTCATCGCCCTTGAACTTGATTGAACCATGTTCAACTTCAGCGTTCTTTGCCAACAAGCCCATCAATGAGCGTGTCGTAACAGACTTACCTGAACCAGATTCAGGGTTATTAATCATCGCAATCGCAATAACGATACGTTGACGCATACCACCTGAGAATTGGTGCGGATAGTCATTGATGTGGTTTTCTGAATTTGGAATACCAACCAACTTCATCATTTCCAATGCCTTAGCCCAGGCATCCTTCTTGCTCATCTTCTTGTGCTTAATCAAAGGTTCTGCAATTTGTTGACCAAAATCAACAGTTCCAATTTCAATAATTTGTCCGGCGTACATAACCGCCACACGATCAGCCATACCAGCCACGACACCAAGGTCGTGGGTGATAAAGATGATTGATGAATCAATTTCCTTTTGAATCTTCTTCATCAAGTCCAAGATTTGGGCTTGAATCGTCACGTCCAACGCCGTCGTTGGTTCGTCGGCAATTAGGAGGAAGAAAGGTGGCTTTTGCTTTTCATCGATTGCCAAAGCGTACTTGTTACGTGCCGCAAATGGATCACCAACTGGTGGCTCTAACAAATCAGGCGGCGTACCTGGGATAGCTTCCAACTCACCACGCGCCGTTTCCGTCGTTGGCATTGAGTTCAACAAGCCCCAAGTATATGGGTGTTGTGGGAAGTTAAACACTTATCTTTTCTTCAGCCATTAGTTGTTATCCTCCGTTCCAAGAACTGCCGTTGCGTCGACGGCGACTGCCTTCTTACGGTCAGCTTCTGGGTGCTCAGCTTGATAGCGAGCCCAACGCTTTTGTACTTCCAATGGTGGCTCGACTTCAGGCGCACGTTCATCCAACAACCACGTTGACGCAAAGTGCGTCTCTGATAGCTAACAAAACTTCCCCTGCTGATGGTTCGTACAACTTCATAATCGTACGACCGATTGTCGTCTTACCTGAACCTGACTCACCAACAAGACCAAACGTCTCACCTTCGTAAATGTCGAAAGTTGCGTTTTGAACAGCCTTCGTTTCGTTGCTACGGCCCTTGTTAAACGTGATATCAAGTCCCTTGATTTCAACTAACTTCTACAAATTTTCCACACGCTTTGAACGATCTTCGTCGCTCGCTGCCAAGTGGTTAACGTCGATACCTTCAGCAACGATGTCCTTAACCTTCATACGCAAGTTCAACGAAGCTTGCGGGTCTTGGAAAATCATTTGTACCGCTTGACGGAAGTCTGACAATTCGCTACGCTTCTTCAACTTAGCGATGTCCTTACCATCATTGTCCTTTTGCAATTGCTTCATCAAGTTAACAACTTGCGCTTGGATTGAAACGTCCAAGGCAGAGATTGGCTCGTCGGCAATGATGAACTTTGGTTGCACAGCCAACGCACGGGCGATACCAATACGTTGACGTTGTCCACCAGAGAACTCGTGTGGGTAACGATTTGAGTGGTCACGATTCAAACCAACCGTCTCCACACGGGCCGTCTCAACTGATGGATCTGGAACTGGAATAGCACTCAACAATGAGCGCGTGTAATCGTGCAAAGGCTTGTTGTAAACTTCGTCGGCTGGTCCAATTTCGACCATCTTTCCCCAGTGCATAACACCGATACGGTCAGAAATGTACTTAACCATCGACAAGTCGTGGGCAATGAACAAGTACGTCAATCCCAACCTCCAACTAAATTAAAAACGCACCCAACATAACGTCGGGTGCGTTTCTTGTTAATCGATCAAACCAGCTTCGCGAGCGCGTTGCTTGTACATCTCGATTTCGTCTTCTGCAGCCCAAACGAAGTGTTCAGGTGCAATTTCAACCATCTCACGGTCACGTCCGTCCATTTCGTCAGTTGGATCATAAACGATTGGCTAGCGATTTTCCGTGGGACAGAGAAGCCCGACCCGACCGCTGCCCGTCTATGTGCCAAAGCCCTAAGTTTCCAGTTTGGCACATGCGACCGGCAAGGGAGCCACGGGCAGTGCTCGCGGTTGGGCGTGTCCCACGGAAAATCTTTGTCGGAGAAATCCCCCAGCCCCATGCCTCGACGCAACGCAACGCGTCGACTCTCCACCGGCTAATATCGCAGGAGCTCCACACCACCCCACTCACCCAAAAACCAACAGCAGCCAATCAATACTCTAATTGTTCTAGTTTCATCCACCGCAACACTGCAGGTTAAACTGTTCACCCATTTATTTTCCGGTAGATGTAAATCCATAACAGACTAGAATATCTTGGCTGCTGGCATGGGGCTGGGGGATTTCGATAAAAACATTTAGGGGCGTTGTGTGTCGTCGCTATCGCGCCGAGTTGGTCTTTGGGTGAGCGGGGTGGTGCTCCGTCCTACAATATAAGCTGGTGGCAACGGAGTCCCATTCTCCCTAAGCCTCAGCGTATTTCCGCGCCTGCCGGCTTGAAATCCACTGCTGCTAAGTGATAATTGGTGCTCCTGTCCTTGCTTGGCGGCTAGAATCGCGCCGATAATTGCCATCACCGAGACGAGCACTGCCATCCAAGCGAGGCGCCGATTTTGGAAGAACGCCGGTAAAGCATCCAAATTTTTCACGCGTATCACCCAACCTATTCCTTAATAGTTTCTTTATAAAGTAGTATACCATGATTACCAAATAGACTTGAACCGATAAATAATGGCTTTTTTATTATTCTGTTCATTGAACAAAATGACCCCCAAAGGCATCTGAATAATCGCTTCTTGTTCACCACGATTAACGCGGTATGAAAGATTCTCAATATAGTGTGTGGTGTCTTCGCCAATAATCTGCAAGGTCTTGAATATGACCATCAAAGCAATCACAACCAAGGCCAGCCAGACAATTCCGGCAACCCAATTCACCATAAGATAAGCAGCCCGAAGTTCTGGTTGCACTTGCACATTAAATACACGATCCAACCAATGCAATTGGGTCACACGCTTATCTTCATCCGGCCATCGTTTAATCAAGTCCGCCAATTGCACAGAAGCTTCTTGCATTGGTCGACCAACAATGACCCGTTCCCCAAGGAAACTTTGTAGATAAGGATTTACCCAGTTAATTTTTAAACGACGCACGTAAATCTTGTGCTCAGCCATCCAATCAGACAACGTCTTCGTCACGAAGGTACGTAATGCAGAAGCATCCGAGTCGTTCATGCCTTCAGATACTTCGTCATAGTTATCCAATGACACAATCCCAATGAACAACTTGTGTGCCTCGTAGTCACTCATGACTTGTGCTGAATCAGTCGCATCCAACAGAGCCAAATCCAAGTTAGCTTGAGCATTCTGCGCCAAAACATCAATCGCCGTTTCCTTATAAGCAATTCCAATACTCAAGGTAATGGGCGTATTTTGCATTGACGTAGCTTCGCGGACAGCCGTCAAAACGTTAAACTTATCCGCCTCGGCACGACGCAAGCCCTCACGATAACCAATCAACATGTACCGGTCGACTGTACCAAACGAATCCATATCAGAACGCTTGTGTCCCATAATGAAAATTTGGTCCGCTTGCGTCATCAAGTCGGCCAACGCTTGCGAAATCACGCGCGCACGAACACGCGTACGCTTAGCCATTGGATTTGTATTTCCACCGTAGAAACGGGCATCTCCAGTTGGTGACTTCACAACAACCTGGTCACCACCACGGCCCAGCACCATAACCAATAAGCTACGTTCAGTCGCTTCTGACAACACTTGTGACGGTGCCATCATTGCAGATTGATCTGACGGATCAGCCTTGAGTTCTTGCAACAACAGCTTAATGTCTGAGTGTTCTTGACCGGTTTCTTCATAGACAACCCAAGATGGCTTGCCTAGCATCTGTGCCAAACGACGTACACCAAGCGCTGGCCCCTTCGTCCGACGTGGTTGATACTCGAACAACTCCGTTACCAACTCTGATGTTGATGACGCATATGACTCGATGTAAACCAATTGTGGTTCATCAGGGAACTCCTCGCCACGGCGGTGGTGATCAATAATCACAACTCGTTCAGAGAGTTGGTGATAAACTTCCGTCGATTCTGAAATCGATGGCTTAGAATGATCCGCACGCTCAATCAAGTGGGCACGCTCACGATATGAATCAACCGTTTCCTTCATGAAGTCCTGTAGCATCTTACCATCGGCACCGACTGAACGTAGGTAACTAGCCGCATCAAACGTTCGCGTACCAGAACGTAACGTAAATGACTTCGTATCAACCTGGATACCAGCCAACATGGCAGTCGCCTCAATACGAGACACTTCCATTACTAATTGTACATTAAATGACCCAGTTGAGCGCGCTGAAACGGCAACTGTATTATCATCGCGTCGTGAAATCACAAATGAGGCTTCAATGCCAATCATTTGCAACAACGCATCCGCAGCCTGAGCGGCCACAACTGAATCATATTGCACATCATCTTCACCAATGACAATTGCCGCATTATTATGAATTTGTTCGCCCTTCTTACCGCGCCCCTTAACATCTTCCAAGAAAATAACCTTCATGATTATCGACCTCACTTATTAATCTTCATTATCACTATCATCATTTGCTCCCGCAAGAACAGACAATAATTGTTCATAGACAGCAGTCGTTGTCGTATCTGAAACCTGCGTTGCCGCATTGCTCAAATGACCGCCACCGCCCATCGGCGCCTTCAACTCGACAACCGTCTTATCGTCTTCCAACTTTGCCTTCAAAGCTTCAGCTTCAGCCTTTTCTTCAGCGGCCTCACGATCGGCTGCCTTCTTTTGACCACGCAATGCAGAAACATTTGCGTTAGTTGCGGGCTCAGCCTTCTTGTTCTTAATCAAGAAGTTGTTAGCGTAGCCATCAGGAACTTCCTTAAACTCGTCAGTGTGGATACGAATCTTTGCCTCAACATCGTGGTGCAACTTAACCGTTACAGTACGGTAGCCCAACGCACGGATTGGCTCCTTCATGTCCATCTTACGCTTATCAATCTTCAAGCCGAATTGCTTTTCCAATGCTTCAACAACTTGCTTTGATGAAATAGCACCGAACAAGCGACCATCAGTTCCGGCCTCGGTCAGTCGACAACAAAATAGATCCCAAAACGGCTTGTTCAGCGGTCACATCTTGTGGCACGCTTAGCGCAGTCGTTTCTGTTTCATCTGCCATGGGGGGCACCTCCTTCATCTTCTTATTCATAAAATCTATTGTAACAGAAAAAGCCAGTGAAACATCACTGGCTCGTCACTTTATTTATCCACCGATTTTTATTCCTAATTCAGTCAGGTAGGCCATGCCACCCACGTTTTCGACTTGATTATCCTTATTCAGTTCATCGGTAATCGTCAAAATATCGATGGCACGTTGCGTTTCATCAAGCTTCAAAATTGCCGCATAGATTAAACGGTGTGCCGTTCGATAAAAGTCAGATGGTTCCAAGATTGTCATCAAGTCCGCAATCAAATCCTGCCAGTCAGCGCTCTTCTCACCGCCATTAATCATATCCAGCTTCGTTGACAGTTCCGCCACGGCATCATCGACTGAATCCGCGCCTTCGTAAGTCTGCGTCAAACTGTTTTGCAACGTATCAATCATGTTGCGACGAATCGACTTTTCACGCACAATACGCGCATAGTACAACGCATTACCAGCAACCGGCACCGTTGATTGGGCAATATTCAAAACGAACGCCGTCTTACCAACGGCCGGACGCGCAGCCACGATAATCATTTCACCACCGTGGAATCCAGTCGTTAGATTATCCAGCGCTGGGTACCCTGAGGCCAGCCCAGTAACCGTCTCAGTCGTTCGTGAGTTTTGCTCGATTTGCTCAAATGACTTCTCCACAACGTCCGCGATATTCTTAATATAAATCTTGGTGTTCGCCAATGACCCCATAGCAACGGCCAAGGCGTTCCATTCCTCGGAATCCAATTGACCAGTACGCATGTGCTGTGAATTGATGTTCCCTTCAGCCGCCAACATACGGTTAACCAATGACGTATCCGGCATTTCCAGTGAGAAAATAACAACTGGTAAGTTCGGGTCAGCCACGGCAACCTTTTTCGGCACATCCATTTCCATGGCCATCATCTTGATGGCACGAGAAATAGCTGAAACTTCTTGTTGACGGCCTTCGCTTCCCGTTCCTTCAATCAGCTGCAAGTAGTCGATAATAACCAAGCCAATTTGGCCTTCACGCTTGTATAGACGACGCAACTTCGAACGAATTTCCGTCACCTTGATACCCGCTGTATCATCGTCATCTTGTTGTTCTTCATCACGTGGATCATTTGGATTATCTGAATCATCGTTGGCCTTCTCATAATAATCATCACGATACAAGAAAGCAACGATGTCGGCGTCCTGCTCGATTGATCCAGATTCACGAATGTCTGATAGCATTGGACGCTTGTCTTGACGTTGTTCAACACTACGAGAAAGCTGAGAAAGTGCAATATTCCATTATTTTGAAAAAAGAGAACGAGGCTACCAAAATGGTACCCCCGTTAATGACTGTTGTTATTACCCGAATCCACCTGGTTCTTCAGCGTGGAATTCAATGTTTGAGAATTTGTTGTATGACTTAACAAATAGCAAACGGGCCGTTCCACGCGCACCAGAACGGTTCTTTTCCAAGATGACTTCGATTTCTCCGGTGACCAGCGATCCAACCGCCTGACCTACGGCATTGGCCATCATGACCCACCCGATAATGACTAGTGTTTGATAAAGTTCATCGTGCAAATACACTGACGTCAACGGCCAAATAAAGCCAAAGGCAACACTGTTAATGAAACTAGCCGTCAGTAACCAGCGAATTGACATGCCCTGTTCGTTTGTTTGCATCCCTTACGCGTCATGGCTCCGGACGTAAGTTCCGTACGAATTAATCGCAGCTGTGTTCCAACCACCGAAGAACCCAACCACGGCTAAAATAACCGCATAAGTTGGCCAACCGTGGAAAAGAATGAACAACACTTGCAACACAATCATGGCCACTGTTCCGAATTGAATCAGCTTATGTGGTGAGAAGCGATCAAATAATCGACCAGACTTTGTTGTCTTTTGTTCCGTACGTTCCACTTTAATTTTGAAATGTGAACGCACAATGAACAAAAGGACAATATACATAATCAAAGCTAAGATAAACAACCACGTAATACCGTACGTATAGATAGGTCCAACCGCAGCCGTTGCAAATACCATACCAAAGTTTCCCATAAAGTACAGCATATTAAAGACAAATCGGCTGCCAAGTTGAATAACAGCAATCAAAATACCATTAATCGTCCACAACATTGAGTATTGCCACAGAGGTAGCTTCAACACACTCGACATGTAAACTGACAAATTACCAAGCCATTGTGAATACGAAATCCACAACACCATCAAACCGATGACACCGGTATAAACCAAGCGCCAATTCCACTTTGGTAATTTGAAACTCTGTGTTAGCTCATTAACCAGCGCTGGAATCATTGGGAAGGCCGTTGCTTCACCAATTGTTGTGACAACCATCGCCAACGCAAAGCCAGTGAAAGTCTTGGCGAATGGCAGAATTAAGAACGCCAAACCAAACATCAACAAGCCGGCGAAAATCTGAATGAACATTGATTTGCGATTAGCTGATAAGTTCAAAGCGTTCCGTGTTGCATGACGATAACCAATAAAGATCATCGTTGCAACGCCGACAAAGGCAATAAAGACAACACCTGCTCCGCCATAGAACAATGAGCCATAACCGCTCTGTTCAATCACGGCACCACCTAGCAAAGGCCCAATGGCACGACCAACGGACGGTGCCGCGGCCGTTAGTCCTTGGTAACGTCCCTTCAACTCCATTATACCAAACTCAACCGTCGTCTCGAAATCCTGTCTGAGCGAAAACACAGCTGAAAGTGCTGCAATCATAGGATTACCACGATCTATGAGGACGAAAATTGCCACGATAATCATGACAGCTAATCCCGTTTTAAACGTGCGCATCCCCAATCGAAATGATCCTAATTTCATACAGTTGCTTCTCCGTTGTTATTCGTATAACGCAATCATCAGCAAAGCCGCTGTTGATCCAATGATTCCTTTATTATTACCAATGCCATCGTTGATTGAAATCAGTAGCATTAAGAAGGTCGGCAATACCAGAATTTGAACAAGGCTCGCCTCGTTGAAGTATTCATAAATCAAAAAGTAAGCAATCGCAAAGCCACCACCCAAAGCGTTGGCTAGGACACGCGACTGTATCATAAGAGATACTTAATCGCTGTGAACATTTTTACTCTATTAACGTTGTTGTCGTGCCTCAATCTCAGCAACGACTTCTTCTGGTTTCTTTGGATGAACGCCAATATTCATTAAGATGGCAATCACAGTTCCAATGAACGTATCAAACACACGTTCCACGGCGTACATATACGTCGCATCTGCTGGAATCGTCTCTGACTTTCGATGCCGTGGCGCTTAAAAACGTCCTGCAAATAAACCGCTACTGATGTTTCATTGGCTGCTACCGTGTTAATGGCAACCAAGTCTTTTAGTATTGTTAATTTTTCTTGTTCCCGCATAGTTTTCCCCACCTTTAAAACTTCTCATGTAATTTTAATCTATGTGGCCCAAATACGCAAAACAGCGATTACGATACCACCTTTCATATCCGTCGTACCACGGCCATACAAGCGACCATCCTTTGTAACCACTTCAAACGGATCTGTTGACCAGGTATCCAAATCACCTTCGTGAACCGTATCAATGTGACCAGCAAACACCAGCACTGGTCCTTCACCATCCCCAATTTCGGCTACAATATTAGCACGCTGTGAATCATCAGCCACTAGGTCATCAATATCATCCAACGCCACGCCAGTTGGTTCAGCAATCACCATCGCTTCAACATCATCCAAGTAGCCGCGTTCAGTTAATAACTTTGCACCGGCTTCTGTCTTTTCTTCATCAACCGTCGCAATGAAACGAATCGTGCCATGTAATGGTGCACCTGATTCTTGTAACTCAATCATCGCAATCAAGAATTCAGTCAAATGGTCAATCGCATTGATACCCAACTTTGGCATCGAACTGTGAGCTGCCTTCCCCTTCACCGTCACTTCATAAGCCAAAAAGCCCTTGTGCGCGTGGAAGATAAAGTGTTGTTCAGGCGCTTTGCTGCCACGCTTCTTTTCATTCAACTCAGTCAAAGTCGCTGAATCGATTACCGCACCACCACTGTGGAAATATTTCAAACGGCCAATCAACTCCTCAGGTGGCAGTTCCGGAATAATACGAGTTAGCACCGTTAACGTTGCAGAGTCAGGCACTGAGTTTTGTTGTTGTCCACCTTGAATCACATCGGGCCCGTATAGCGTACGGTCCAACACTGGACTAACTTCTGGCAAGTCCGCATAGAATTGCTTTTCCGCTAGATAGTAGGTAAAAAATTGTGAGGCATCCGTTCCCAACGAAACCGCAATCGCTGGCGCTGCCATTGGTTCATCCAAATACTTTGGAATCGTTTGTTGAATCAATTGAATCAATTCACTGTCCTTTGGTGCTACCACTGCGCCATCGTACGCCTTCACATTCAAGCGCAAATCCATTTGTGGATCTGTCGCCATCACATCAGCCATCAACTATTCATTTATGAATTATACGGAACACTTTTGCATTCGCCTAATAAAAAGGGAACTTTACTTCAAATACGCTGTCGCAACATCCTTAAACAGGTCAATCATCTTGAAGTAAGCCGCTTCTTCAACATACTCATCAGCCTTGTGCGCCGTTGCATTACCTGGTCCGATGACCGCCAATTGCATGTTTGGGTTGGCCTTGATTGGTGTTTCAGTTGTCTTTCTGTACGCGACAATCGCTTGGCAAAGTATCATGACATGAGTTAACAGGTTCGTCCATCTGTACACTTCGTTTTCCAAGGGAAGGTCTCATGTCGTTGATTCAATACCAGGTTAAGACTAGCTCATTGTTTGCGCGTTTGATATGAGCGTCATCGTGACGATTGGCAATCGAAGCATCATCACGAGTGGAACTGCCGTTACTAATTCCTGAAATGAAAGCGCCATGTCGTTTCTCCTCAATCTACTGTTAATTACTTATAGTTTACGCTGTTTTAAATCCTTTTTGGTGGTAAAAGTGGTTTGTGTCCTCCACAACGCATAGACACAAACAAAATAAGAAAAGCCACCAGATGCTTTAAGTTCATCTGGTGGCTACCTTAATGAACCGTACTGCGCCGTTTCGACGTAGGCATCACTCGTCAACGGTGGCACTGGAATAGCTAGGTCACCCTTTTCTGACAAAGAAACAACGGTCGTAAAGAGCGTTGCGCCCATTTGACGGGCAATTTCAGCAACCAACGCTGACTTACCGATACCAGCTTCACCGACGATATTAGGCACATTACCACCTCGCAGAATCACCAACTTGACTTCTGATGGCAAAATCAATGAGTTAATTTGACGCTGCAAGACCAAATTCATCAACTCGCTTTGAACGGCCTGCGAACCACGGTTAAACTCATCCAAGAACCAAATAATTGGCTTACCTGGATGGGCTTGCGCAGTTTCGATAATCTCAATCAACGTGTGCGTGTAACCGTACTTCACGTCAGGTTGTAGGTAACGTTGAATCATCTCATGAATGTTCGGGCGTTGCTTCATCTTATCTTCAGTCGCTGCCCAAGCAAGCCAGTCAGCAACATCAACCTTCATCACCAAACGAACGGTACGATCCTTAATGGCTGCGTCACCGGCGACAACACCGTAATCTGCGTTTTCAAATCCAGCCATTGTTTCATCGGGATTTTCAGGTGTTTGCATGAATTGCACGAAACGTTGGGCAGCAGCTTCACCCAGGTCACCAGCCACAATGTCAAAAATCAATGCTTGTTGGGTCGCTTCAGACAACGTCAACAATTCATATAAATTATCTGACACACGTTGCCAAGCACGTGGCGTAGGATTCAAGTCATCCCCACGTTCAGATGGGTAAAGTTGCGTCGCATCTTAAGCCGTTGCTGTCAAAATTTGCGTAAAGCGGCCAGCGTTATCATCTTGGGCAATATCAATGGCGGCTAACGTTGACTTCAACAAAGCCAACTTTTGTACCTCTGGCAAACTGACAAATTTCGTCATCACTTGTTCTGGCACTTCTGGCCCCCATGGTTGGCTGACAAAGATATCCATTGGCGTCAATGTTTCTTGGTATCGCCATAAAAACGACTTTCGTCCAACAATTTCATCGTGGCTTTTTGAATTAATTCATCAATCTTCTGATAGGTCATATGCGGCCACCTTTGTGATGACATCGTAAAGTTCCTTCGCGTGGTCACCAGTCGAACTATAGAGTTGCTCCAACAAGTTACCCGCTGCTAATTGCTTAACGACTGCGTATTGTCCGTCCTGTCTGCATACCGAATTGGATGCTCCCACACCATGTGTAGAACTTGATGAGTTAGCGCACCTTTGACATCTGCCACTGAGTGATAAACCTCTTCAAATAAAATCGGATTAATCCGCAACTCCCAGAATGGCGCTTGCCAAGAAAGCCCCATCGTGCCGCCGACAGTATCATCATACACACGATTTAATCTTAGAACGACTTCAATCGTATCCATCAATGGATGCAATAGATTGTAATAGGTGCTTGAATCGGCATACGTCGGTAAATCTAATTCAATCATTTCCTCAACTTCAGCTAGCGTATGCGCGCCCGGAAATCCACCACGAATATACTGGTTCACTGACAAATCCGTTGCTAGTCCAACCATCTTAGCCTCGGCTGCGTTTTCAGCAATTTTTTTACGTCGTGGCGCCAGCAGTTGTTCAATCTGACGTTCAACCTCACCGGCCATGTTACCGCGACCTGCAACAAGCGCATCATGGTTGGCATCGGCAACGACGTTTCGCAATGCTGCCTCTGCCTCTTCGCCAGCTTCAGCACCTGTCGACCAGCCTTTGTGATCATCCCCCGGCAACTGTGAACTAGCCCCTTCGTTCACTTCAGCGATAAAGCGACTCGCCGTGTCATCTGAAATCGAAGCCGAATTATCGATAAAGACCGCTATCTTAGTTTGCGTGGCATCAACTTGCCCAGGTAATTCCATGCGGTACGGTTGACGTCGATTGAAACGGGCACGACTATCTTGCTTGCCGGCTGGTACATTACTCATCGCCTTACGCAACAAGCCACGCCAGCCATCGGTAAAGATAACCACGACAGTACTCTGCGGTTGGTAGCGCTCTGACTGCAACGTTTCAAAAATCGTCGCAAAGCGCGTGCCACCACCAGCACGACGGCGACCATCGGCAATCCAATTCTTATCGATTGCATGCACCTCGGTGTCAAAGGCAAAGAAATCCACCGTAGCCGCAAGTTGCTTTTGCATCTGGGCTAGCAACTGCGCGTTCGTATTGTGGTGCCCGCAAAATCACGGCACGTAACATCAATGGATCAAGCGCCATTAATCTCCCTCCCATTTTGTTAATGTCACCACTTGGCCTACCGGTTGCAAAACTGAAAGTGTCGCGTCAGTTGGCAAAACCCACACTAATCGACGATAACGATTAGCTGGCAATTCTTGTTCACCGTCTCTCTAACCAACTGGCAGCATCATCGCCTAACCATTGTTGGTTTGTTTCAATAAAATCTTTAAAGTTATCCGCGACATCAGCTTGCTCAACTAAGTCAGCTTCATACAGCGCAATCGCAAATTGCGCATCAGTCGCAGCAATCGTTGTCGGTGAAATTGGATGACTCACCACGAAGCGATTCCACTCATTCCACAACAGACCAAATTAGCTTGCAACAACGCTTCGGCAAATTGCACATCAGCCATGTTAATCGTTGTCATCCCCCAAGGTTGTGACAACAACAATTCTTCCCACGCGCCCTTAATCAGTGCCTCGGCACGCTCGTAACGACGGTCCTTGTTAATAAACGACCGCAAATCAACTGGATTCAAATCATTCTCTGCCATCATGCCACTACTGGTGGATGAACAACTGGTTCCTACCTAAGGATGACGCTGAATAAAATAAAACCTCGACTTTTCAGTCGAGGTTTTTTCTTACATATCAAAGCGACCCTTAAGTGATGCAATCACGTCCGGTGTCAATCGAACACTGTTGGCTTGAATGAATTGTTGCACATCTGCCAACGTCTCAAACTTTTGCTTAACAGGTTGCAAACAAACACTATCAAAAATATGTGCACGAAGGTATCTACCACCGCGGTTTGACTCAACGTGCACGCATCGTCATCTATCTTGTGACCGCAGCTATGATGAGTATTCCATTCTTCACTTCTGGCAAGACATGGCTACAATTCACTTTGATTGGCGCATCACTCAGCCAAATTATTTCGATGGAAGGTTTCTACCGTGTACATCTCCTGTATACTTAAAGAACTATACAACGAAAGGTTGCTCATATGCGCTATCTCTACATTTTGCTCGGGTTGATCACGTTCGGTATTGGAACCGTAACGATTTGGGTGCCCGGCATTCCAACGACGCCCTTTTACTTGCTAACTGCATTTTTCTGGGGTCGTTCATCAGAGCGACTTCACGCCTGGTTAACCCCGCAACCATCAACATGTCCCATTCTTGTTCGCCATCAGCATGCGCAAATGGCGTATCAAGACTAATATTAAGCTTCGCATATGCGCGTTCTAAAATTTCCATGTTAACGGTCATCCTTTCGCAGAGTTTCTTTCATTATAGCAATTTGCAACCGTTTACGAAACAATCGACCTTGCTTGAAAAAAGCCCCATTTATCGGAGTCCAGCTGCCACTGGAATATGTTTGTCGATATGAATTTCCACCCCTTCAGATACACCCGCCCGTTCGCGCATTAATTCAGCCGCCTGATAGGCTAAATTCTTTTCATTCAATGGCAACAAGCCACTAGTCGATTCAACGATAATCTCTTGATGATCTGTCGTTGTTCGAATTGTGACTGTGTCAGCCAAATCAATTAGCGGTGGAAACTTTTGCGTAAGTGGTGCCACAATTTCACCGCGCCCCGTCACCCGTGCTGGTCGTGAGTAAACACAGAACGGCACATCGGCATCAATCTTCAATCCAATTTCAGCAAGTTGCGCTTCCGTTAACGTCATATGCCAAATTTTATTTAAACCGCGCAATACGGCCGCTGCATCCGATGATCCACCGCCATTTACGATTTCTGGATACTTTGACGCTGTAACTGGTTCAAGTACATTAAACATCCCCTTGAACGCAGCATCAAAGTCACCGCGTTCAACGGCGTCCATCAACGCTGACATGTCACCGTGCTCCAAGTTGTCATAATCAATCATCTTCAGAATTTTAGGCGTCGAAACACTAATCGCCGGCTTTGATACAACCAGCCAGACGTTACTTGTTTTGTCGCTCAATCCGTTTTTTTATTAATTTACCAGTCGAACCATGTACGTTTCTGGCACAAAACCACGGACAGCATTGTACAAACGTTTAGCTCGTGACGCCTTATCAGTAATTGCAAAGACCGTCGGACCCGTACCAGACATCTGCACCGCATCCGCCCCGAACTTACGCATCTTCTCTTTTAGTATCTTTACGTTTGAAGCCATGTTGTTTTTTCCCCTTTATGAAAAACCCATTTATTTTTTCGATGACCAATTCATCTATGCCATAAATATAACGAACAAATTCATAAAAGTAAACGATTATATTCGCTTATTCACAATTTATTCACAGTTAATCGTTTTAAAAAGTTCTGAAATACAAGGTAAAACGTTTATAACGCGGTGCTTAACGCCGTTTTCCTTACCCCATTTCTCCAAGCCTTCCCAGGCAGATTGTTGGAATGACTTATCGTCAACTCCACCACCGTCAGTCACCAATGCGACTGATGTCTTACCTGCTTCACCTGAAGCTGACTTGTTTCCAGATAGTGCGGCGTATGCGCCACCAGCGATTACTACTACTGCAGCACCAGCAATCCAATTGTCACGCTTCTTTGCGATGTCATCGACAATCATAAAGTTAGTGTCTGGGTGCTTCTTTGCCTCTTCGTTAACCGTTGAAGTCAATTGGAACCCAATACCATAAATGTTCTTGAAACCGGCTGACACAGCTTGATCATAATTCGTCTTAAAATCAGCGTGTGACTTTGATTGATAGTAAGTGTAACCATTCTTACCCCTACCAACGTATTGTACATCAACTTGAATGTCAGGGTTAACTGACTTTGCACCAGCAACGAAACCAGCTTCGAACGTCTTCACAACCGCTGACTCCATACCACCAACGAAACCAAGCTTGTTTGTCTTAGTCGTCTTAGCGGCAGCAACACCAGCCAAGTATGATGATTGTTCTGACTTAAACGTTACTGAGACAACCGTGTAGGCACCGTCATCGTTTTGGTCACGGTCAACACCGATTACCCAAACCTTGTCAGCAGCGTTCTTTTCGCTGTTCAAGTCCTTGGCTTCAGTGAAGACACCAGCACCGGCACCACCGGCAGCTGAGAAGATAACATCAGTACCGTTTTGGTACATTGAAGCGGCAATTGTCTTACCCTTACCGGCATCAGTAAAGGCTGCTTGGACAGCTTGCCAAGCTTCATCAGACATGTTTCCGCGTGTTACAGCAACACCCTTGTCATCCAAACCGTAAACCAATTGCTTACCACCAGGGAACTTATCCTTGGCTGCCATTTCAGTCACGTCAACAACGGCCTTACCAACCTTCTTAACTGATGATGTCAACGTGAAGTTTGACTTACCATCCTTAGCTTGGGCGACTCGTCATCATCATTCCGGCAACCACTGCAATTAGCGTCGTTGCCGCAACACCAATAATCAAATTTCTTTTCATCTCTTTCCCTCAACATGAAACCAAATTAAAAGACGTTGTGCGTAAAATGCACAACGTCTCATTTAACCAAATTACTTTGAAGGAACTGTGATTTCCTTATCAACAATCTTCTTTTGATGAAATTGCTGAGCGCGCTTCCGTCGCGGTTACCGCGTGAAAGGACTGATACCCATCGATTCCTTCAGCCAAGCCAGTTTCTAGCGCGTACTTTTTAACACCTCGCCAAGCGAGCTCTTGGTAAGATTGGTCATCAACTCCGGCCCCATCCGTGATCATTGCCACGGTTGCCTGAATTGGTTCTGTTTGCGCCTCCGGCTTAGCTGCTGCAACGCCCGCTAGGTAAGATGATTGATTGGCTTGAAAGGTAACCGAGGCAACATTTGGTCGCGTCTGGGCAACATCTCCAACCATCACAAAATCACGATCAGGGTATTTTTGGACTGCTTCGTCCACAGCATTTATCTTGCGATAGCCAACCGCAAAAATCGTCTTAAAGCCATCATTCACCGCATAGACGTCAGCCCCTGCTTGATACATATTGTTCGCTAATGTTTTGGCGGTTGCGTCGTTTTTAAAGTCGCCAACATAGTCATGCAAAATTTGAATATCGGGGTTAATTGACTTTGCCCCTGCAATGTAGCCAGCTTCAAACGCTTCCATGACAACTGACTTTTCACCGCTAACAAGACCAATTGTGTTAGTCTTCGTCGGATACAACCTGATCCATTCGCTTTAACACTGATGTCAAAGTGAAATTTGATGATGCATCTAAAGCCTGATAACGACCACTTTGTGATTGATTAGTATCAACACCAATCACCCAAACTTTATCCGCACTACGCGTTTTTCATTGATTGAGCGTGCTGCTTCGAAAACACCTTGACCGGCACCACCAGCCGTTTGATAGAATGACCGAAACAACCTAATCTAATGTTTCAGGTACGACGACTTGCTTGTCCAAAATGGCCGTCTTCGCGTCCTGCACAGCCATCCAGGCTTCTGTACTCATACGACCACGTGTCACCGACACACCATCATTAGCAAGACCATACACCAGGTGCTCACCACCAGGGAATTTGTCCTTCATCGCCAAGTTAGCAATATCAGTGATGCGGCACCCAACATTGCGATGAAATCATGCTCAGTTTCAGGGTTAACATCTTTCTCGTAAGCATCTAGCGTTGCTTCAAGATCTTCATTTTCTAGTGGACGGTTGAAAATCACATCTGCCATGGTCAAATTCCTCATTCGTTTATTTTTTGTTAGTATACCCCAACTAAAACGAATCGTGTTGTAAAAAGGTCTAGTCAACGCAACAACGCCTTCAGCTTCAGTTGACCACTTGTTGTACTCTTCCGTACTCGTGAAAGCTGGGAAGAATACTTCACCCTTTGAGTTTTGGATGACTTGGTAGTTCAATTGTGCGGCAACTTCTGAGTCGATTACGAAAGTACCATCACCGTTGTCAGTCAATTCAGCATCAACTTGTACTGGTGCTAGCAGCAACTTGGCTGCGAACTCTGTTTGATCATCAACTGGATCTTCCAACGTAATTGGGTCTTGCTCACGCATTTGCGTCAACGTTGCCATCACGTAGTTCATGTTGTCTTGGTTCATGACAACGTTTTGACCGTAGGCATTGATAACCAAACCAGTATCAGGGTTAGCTGACATCAAAGCAGCGTAAGTTTCCAATGAAAGACCAATTTCTTGAACACCCAATACGTTCGTAAATGCTGGGGCACCAGCCATTTGAGCAAAGGCAAAGAATTGTGCCTTCGCTTCTTCAAGCTCACCATCCGTGTGGATAACGTAAATCAAAGCGCGCTCTGGTGCACGAACCAAGTCGATTGCCCAAACCGTTTGCAAGTCAGGCAAAACTTCACCCATACCCTCAGTTTCGCGAAATGCTGCCAACGCATCTAGCAACGCGTCGTTACGCAAAACATCTTCTTGGTTATCCATTATATTTCCCCATTCTTAATTCCTTGTGTTCTATCTAGTATAACGAAAAAAAGAGCACCTGCCCAGATGACAGATGCTCAATGTATTAGATTACTTTGTGTAGATTGGTGCGAATGCAGCGGCACGTGGGTGATCCAAATCCGTAAAGATTGGGAATACTGAGTGGCCGTTTTCCATCTCAAAAGTCAACAAACGCATTTCTGCGCCTTCAGGGATTTCAACATCTCCATCTTCCTTAATGATTGGTGGCTCACTAAAGTTAACTGGTGCAATAAAGACTGCTTCAATCAACGCTTGAATAAACGCTTGCTCCGTTGTGCCATTTTGATGACCTTGTTGTGCTGCCAATAAACCTGCAATGTAAGCCAAGTTTTCACGTGAAATTGGCATACCATTCGTAAATGGGTTCAATGCCAATCCTTCAAGATTTTCAGAGTCTTCGTTTTGCAAAACTGGCAAGTAGTCAGTCAATGCCATCGCCCATGGGTGAACAGGCTCTTCTGAATCAATTGGTTGGGCGTTGAAAGGGTACAAAGCTTGGTAAGCTTCCTTGTCAGGTCCATCAACAACCAACAAGTAGTTCTCCGTACCAGTTGCTTCGTTCGTCAACCACAACAAGTGCATACGCTCAATCTTCCCCATGGCGTCATCAGCCAATCCAATCAAGTCGTAGCGCAATGGCGTTGGAATAACATCTTCAGCAGAAGAAATTTGCATCTCGCCTTGTATTTACTTTTTGTATTATACGCTACAAAAAAATCCGCTGCATAGGATAAAGGACCATACAGCGGGTTATTCTTACAAATTACGGTCGTACAACGTTGTGAATTCTGACAAATCAACGCCGAAGTCGTTTGCTGAAACAATATCAACAGCGTTTCCTTCTTCGCCAGCCTTCTCTTCGAAAATCTTTGCGATGTCAGATCTTTTGTGGGTAAAGGTTAGCGACTTGGCCACCAACACTTTCCAAACTTTCGATAATCGTTACGTCTAGCTCACGCAAACCTGCGTAAAATGCAGCGAACATACCAACTGGCCCTGCACCAATAATTGTTAAATCTGTATCCTTAAATTCAGTCATGATTGTTTACTTCCCGTTTCTATCGGATTTTATTTTTCTCCTACCCGTTGCCACGATAACTGACTTAGAGTGGAATGACCCCTTATCAGTCGTGATATCAAACTCAGTGCCGTTTGGGACAACATCAATAACTGTCGTATCAAGATACAAATCTTGTTGGAATTGACGCATTTGATCATCAAGTTCCTTCACAATCTTGGCTCCCGTTGTGTTCACATAACCAGCAATATCCAAAATTACACGGCGGTGCGTCAAGTGCACTTCAGCTGCCACCGTGTCCAACAACGTTGACATATCAACAGCTGAATCACCACCACCAGCAACCAAAACACGGTGGTCACGGAAGTCTTCAACGTCGTTCAAGAAGTAGTGAATCCCTTGACCCTCTAGGCCGTTTTCAACGTCTTCAGGCAAACGACGTGGCTCAAAAGCACCCATTTCGGACGTGAAGCCGTAGTTAACCATCAAATCATCAACGTTCAACACCTTCTTTTCATCTTCACGGACCTTAGCCAAAGTCACGTTCAATGAACCGTCTTCATCCTTTTCGACTGACTCGATGTTGTAAGGCGTCTCGATTTGAACGGCTGACTTTTGCAATTCTGAAACAGCGTGTTCCATGGCACGGAACTTGAGGTAGATGCGCTTGATGATACTGTTAACAGCCGTTGGCACTTCACCAAAACCAGTGGCAATCAATTCAGCCTTACCTGGGTACTCAGCCACGTCACCAACCGCGAAGACACCGGGAACAGTCGTCTCCATCTCTTGGCTAACCGTGAACTTCTGACGCTCAACGGCTGGTTGAATCGTCCAACCGGCAACAATCTTACTCCCCAAAGTTTCACCGGTAACATTTCGCCTAAGACGACAACAGAGGTACCGCAACGAAATGCGATACCTCTGTCAAAATGTGTTATTTAAGTTAAATCGAGCATATCGGAACGACTAACTGATTACAAGCAATTATCGCTTGATCTCACCGTTCTCGATAACCAAACCAGATGAGTGAACTGGTCCTTGGCGATCTAACCTGCAGTACGAGCTTGGGCAATACCCTTGTCGCTCAACTTCGTGTCTACCCAACCATTGAACAAGTTCAATGCGTTCCATTCACTTTGACCGTGACGGATCAAAACCAACTTTGCCATTGGTGATACCTCTTTTGTATTAGAATATTTCGTTACTATTGTAACAAAATTTCACAATAAATAGTAGTGATTAATTGGTCCCCACTTTTCAGCGGCGTCAGCCTTGTTCAAACCTTGCAAAGCACCGTAGTGACGCTCGTTCAAGCGCCATGACTTCATTTCAGGGATCCACAATTGACCAGCTTCTTCCAAAGCGTAGTGCAACGTCGTGATCGCACGCGTCAAAACTGACGTGTAAGCTTGGTCGAATTGGATGCCTTCCTTGGCCAACAATTGAGACTCCCAGAATGGCAATACGCGTTCCAACGTAACCTTCAAGTTTTCACCGAATGGCAACTCACCTTCAGGAACATCAGCGTAACGACGGTCAAAGGCTGGGTAAGTCTTACCCAAAACTTCAACAGTCTCTTCTTGCGTCTCTAGCAATGGAGGCAAAACGTCGTATGAACGACGCCATTGCAAAACTTGGTCTGATTCTGACTTCAAAACCTTCTTTGATACAACTGACAAGTCATCTGCCAAGTCGTATACCAAAGGCTCACCGTTAGCAATCTCAACACCCAAGATGTCATCATCTGAGATGTTTTCGATGTGCTTAACCAATGCGCGCAATGAGTTACCGTGGGCTGCGATAACAACGTTCTTACCAGCCTTCAAGTCTTGTGAAATGTGCCAAACACTTCGCCTAGCGTTTCCACGACTTCATAACCGGCAACGTTTTCTGTCGTTGCCACAATTACGTCTTTTGCATTTGCCATTAGATACCCCCCTGACATACTTACCTTCAATATACTCGGAACCATTCCAAATGCAAATAAAAGACACTATCAACATCACTGTCGATAGTGTCTTTCAAATGGTTGATTAGTAGCGCCCATTGAGCCAGAATCAAAACGCATCATCACGACCGCGTCGGCGCCCATCTTAGCGGCATTCTCACGCAAACGCTCCAACGAAGAATTTCGCGTCTCTTCCAACAACGATGTGTATGCCTTGATTTCGCCACCAACAATCGTCTTCAGGCCAGCCCCAATATCAGCCACGACATTCTTTGATCGCGTCGTCAATTAGCGACTCCTTGCCGTTGTAATAGGCAATATTATTCATTTTCAACACCCCCGCAATACTTTCTAATCATTTACTCATAATAGCACTATTTTAAGGCAAAAAAACACCCGAACTGAAAAAGTTTCGGGTGTTAATTCGCTTCATTATTTCTTTTGTAACTTAACGGCTGTTCCATACGCCGCAACCATATTCATGTCCAGATAAACGATTGAGCAAAGTCGCCAATTCATCTTTGGTGAAATCTGGCGTAATCATAACTGCATCCATACTGCGCCAAAAACGATCCAGATGTTCATCTAACGCAAACAGCTTATGATGACGTACGACTGTTGCATCATACACCCCATCCCCAAAGTAATACCCGCGGTCGGTTGCTGGAATCATCATATCTTCCAACACGTGTGCCATGTATGAGCGAATGTCTTCTTCGGTTTGAATACGGAAGTCGCGAGTTTGTGCCTCACGGGTCACCGTCATCGGCGTAATTGTCACGAATAAATTAGGTTTCGCATCTTTCGGAAATGAATGATGACGCTCACCACTACCACGGGTCACTTGCCAGTAAACCATGTAGGTCTCGTTCGACACTTTGCAAGCAATCCCAGGTAAAATCAACTTGTCGGTCGGCGCCGTTACCAACTTACCATCCTTAATCATGTGCACATTGGTATGCGATCCCTCGGTAACCCGCGTTGAGCCATCTGCGCAGATACGATAGTAGACTGTTTCATCCACCCCCGCTTCAGCTGCTCGTTGTGCCGATAGGACATTGGGTAACAAGTTCAGCGTTTCTAAACGCTCACGCAACGGGATAAAAAGTTCGCCAGCTTTTTGTCCAGCGGCCTGTCCATCAATCGAAACAACGCGACCAGCAAATAACAATGAACTCGTGATGAACACCTCATCTGCGGTCAAAAGTTCCTCTTTGGTAAAGGCACGCTCTTCAACTGGCATCCCCAAATCACGGGCTGCTTGGAGCAAGTGAACGCATCGAAAGCGCGATAATTTCCAGCGCTACTACAAGAGATAGCGCTCGAAACCAGCCCTGTTGACTCAATCGTTTGTTCATATGGGTCTCCTTATGGGTTGGAAAGGTATTTAAGTTATATATCTAGCATAACATTTTCGCGCTATTGATGTGTGCCATTTTTTTAAACACTACTTGGTTTCTTCAAACCATTCGTCAATATACCGGTAATAAAAAACTACCAAAGGCAATATTGCGCACCGTTGAACGGTCCAAGAATATCGCTGCCAGAATAATCATGGCGATATTAATAATTAGCACCGTCAAAGCACGGTTAATGCCAAACGCTGCATCCAGCAAAATAGCGACACCGGTTGCGCCACCAGCGGCAACGTTAATCGGTGCATAGAAAAAGTTATCCATATCGATGGCTAACAAAGAAATGGCCGTATTAATTTTAAAATACTTTTTCAAGATCATTGGCGGTACAGTTGTCCCGCCACTTGATGCTTCAAAGCGATATAAAATGGCAATTCCTGAAGCAAACACTGCCCCACCAATAATCACGGCAAGGACGGCATCTTCAACGACTTTATGACTTGGTGTAATGTACATTTAAACGGTCAAGCTATGATCTTCGCTGAGCAACATTTCTTGTATGTCAGCTAGCTTGTCGTTACTCATGATTGTGACTTGATGCTTCAAATCTAGTCCCGTTTCAATGTAGCGCATCACCATTGATGTAATCACCAACGAGAACGCGGCTAAGAAGAAAGCATTCGTACCAGAAACAAACAAGTTAAACACTGTGACCTGATTAGTTCACTAGCGTTTTTCTGTATCTGTTTAAATTCCAAATGTGCCACCATGCACTTCAGTGACATTCGTCGTGACAATAAAGGCATCCTGATCGATATCGTGAATCAAGCGCAACATGTGTCCATAGTTGGCGTTGTCCACCATAACCATTAGCATTTCCTTGTTATTGTCAGTGAAGCCACCTCTCACATCAACTACCTGTTTTCCTAACGTTTGCAACGATTATCGTGATGGAACACTTGCTCGGTGCCTGGGGCTTGATTATTGGTGTGCCGATTGTCGCCTTCATCCTCGCTATTCTAGGCGTACAAGATGCAAGCATCAGCAAGCACGTCAAAGATAATAAGGTCGTCGCTGAAAAAGATTAAAACACGCAAAAACGCTAGTGAACCATGGTAATGGGATTGATGATTTTCATCCTTGGTTTGATTCCGATTGCCGGTGTCATCATTTCATTGTTCCCATTGAGCGTGATGTCATTTGCCGCCCTTGGTTGGGTTGGTATGGTTGAGGTTTGGATTATGATTGCGTTGATTCACATGTTCGAATCATACTTCCTTCACCCACGTTTGATGGCCAGCCGTACTGAGATTACTTGGCAACGCCTTCGCATTTTCGGGACCCAATTCTTGCACTCCGATTATCCTAAGTTCTTCAAGCGCATTTACGACCTTGGTCGTACATTCATTTTGATTTTGGGTAGTGTCATTGAAGTGCAATTGATTATCGCCTTTATCAACACCATTTTGATGATGATTGGTTTGAGCATTCTTGGTGTACCGAGTGTCGACGAAATTATGAAGCTCATCAAAAAGTATCCTGTTATTAAGGAATACTTCGATGATACGTATAAGAAGCTCAACCTGCTTAGTGAAATTACTGACAACTGGAAGTCACTCTTGGCTAGTGGTATCAATACGATTTCAACAGTGGGTACTGTCCTATCTCGTATCGTTTTGTCAATCTTCATGAGTTTCGTACTTGCTCATGACTTGATTAGCGTCCTGTTGCTAACGGCTATCATTGGTTACTTGGCCGTTAAAGCTGCTAATCGTGTTTCACGTTTGACGAAAATTCCCTATGGCTTTTCCGTCTTAATCGTCTACTTATTAGCGATTTTCGTATTTGTGTTCGCCATGATTTACATCGTGCCAACTTTGATTAATCAATTCGCGGTCATTCCTACGTGCGCTTGCATCGCGAGCACGGCGGCATCTAAAAAAACGTGACGAATCCGTTACGTTTTTTTAGTTTAATTGCGTATAATGAAATCAATATACTTCTAAGGAGTTCTCATGAAAGAATTTAAAAGCTTTATTCTCCGTGAAGACGTGCAAAAGTTCATCGCTCTTGGCGTCATTGTTCTAATCATCGCCTTGCTGTGCAAGAAAATGGCGCAGCTACTGTTACCGAGATCATGAACGCGTTGCATGCAGAACAATCTCGCGTTTCTCACCAACTATCTGAGTTACGTGAATACCAGATGATTTCTGCCACTCGCTCAGGTCGCCAAATTACATACGCCCTTACCGATCCACACATGATGGAATTGCTTAACGACTTGCTTGAACACGCAAACGTAGTATATCCCGATTAATATTAAAAAAACACGAAAAAGCCCGCTTTCGCTTACAAAAAATACGCTTCACTATAATACGACAAAGTACGTTAAAATAATAGTATGGAGTTATCAAAAGAAATTCTTGTCCAAGAACAAGAAGCATTAAAGATTGCCAAGCTTCTGGCGAACGATTTGCGTTTGCAAATTCTTTGCCTAGCAAACGAAAGGATAAACGTCATCGTATTTTTGAGCTGTCCTAATCGGACACGTCGCTCAGCACGAAGTCGACGTCGACGGGATGATAAACGGGTTAACGTGTCGTTTAATTGTCGCAAATGTTCCAATAAAACGAGCTTGTCGTCCTTATCCATATGACTCAATATCCTATTCTCTAAAAAATTAACCTTACGAGGATGCGCGTCCATCGGTTGCAAACGCTTCTGCACCCATCTACGCTTCGAGAACAAGTCTCGATTCAAGACTGAATAGTAAATCAATAAGTACAAAGTTATAAAAAAAGCTAATGCCGTAGCACCAACGTAAATGATAATCTTATCAATCGGCAAGATTGGTAATCCAAAGAATGCAAGAACTGCCGCCAAAGCAGTTAGTAGGCGACGAGTGCGCTTCAACATCATTTCTGTATTCAAACGTCGTTCAATCTCAACCCACGTGATTTCTGGTTCAGTCATAACCATTTCACGGGCATCCGCCAACAAGTTTTTATCAACAAACTTCGCATCCAAAGCCACATCATCCAAAAATGGTGCTGATAGCAATGATCTAATTTCCATATCCATACGCTTAATTAATTTCATCATCCTTATTAACATGACGGAATGCGTTCACCGCAGATAAACCTGCGTGTGCACCACCAATAACCACAATTTTCATATTAACTACCCTATTAGTATCTATATTTTAAACCACTATTAACGCGTTTAGGCACGTAGCTTTTCAGGGAAAGATGCCCCAAAAACACGGTACCATTCAGATGCAAACAATGATTTCAATGCGACGAGCGTACACACGCTTCTTCGTTGCATCAATACGTTCAACCAAGACACCGGCACGGTACGTCGTGTTTGGTTGACCTTCGAAGTGCTCGAAGTCAACTTGCTCTGCGCTACTTACCTTACCATTCAATGCTAGCTTGATACCAGCTGAAATAAATGGACGATCACGCAAATTCTTCTCTAGAATGACAGTTGAAACTGGTCCACCACCGTAAACCAACGCCTTCTTACGGAAGCACTTGGCAAACTTGTTGATATCTTGTGCGTCTTGTTCATCCTTAACAAACACAACACGATCCAAATCAGCCCCGACAAATGAAGGTACACGCGCTGATGAACCCAATGCGTAAACCAACTTGTCAAAACTTTCTTCAATCATCGAACCATCTAAGTTAACTTCAATCTTCTTACCTTGATTTTCAACTGAAACAACTTCTTGGTGCTTACGCAAAACCACCTTGTTGTCAGTCAATGTCTTTTCAAGGTCTTCTTGCACAGTTTGGTCAAAGTAACGTGTCATCAAACGCTCTGAACGCGTCACAAACGTCACGTGAACACCGGCGTGAACCAACGCAGCAGCCAATTCCAAGTATTGATCGAACTTCCCATCAACAACGGCTGAATCACCGACTGCATAAATGTCAGGATTTGATGATTGCATTTGGCCATTAACGACAATAGCCCCATTGTCACGCATATCAACTTGGCCAGCCAACAACATCGTGTTTGGTTGCAAACCAGAAGCAATGGCCATAAAGTCAAAGACTTCTGAAGTACCGTTATTCGGTGTGTGAATATCCAAACGTTCAATCGTCTCGCCAATTCGCTCCTTGGCGGCCGTAACCGTCAAACCAGTCTTATAGAAGAAACGGTCAAACACTGAGAAACCAATAGTACGCAAGATTGGTTGGATTTGAACATCCACACCTGCCAATGCATAACCAGCAACACGGCCCATCTTAAGGGCTGCAGACATCAATGGAGACTCGAAGTAGGTGTCCAAGAATGCCAATTGATCAACAGTCAAACCTGATGAAACGGCGTGTGATAACGTCGTAATAACTTCGGCCGCAGCTGGCGCGTTCGTTGCAATTTGTGCACCGTACACAATACCAGTTTCATAATCATAAATTAGGGATGCCAAAATATCTGACTTCTCACCCAAAGCGTGAATCGTTGCTCTAACATTCTGTTATGAGCGCACAAAAAAACAGCCTCCGAAGAAGCTGTTTCCAGTTATTTATTATTGAAAGCCGTTAAGCTCGTCATCCCCATCCGTAACTTTCTTCGTTACTTCTTGGCCATGACGGCGTTGGTATTCAGCGATAACACCCATTTCACCCAAACGGTTGGCAACTGAGTATGGCAAGTTAATCTCTATGTAACATTTCGTTACGTTCCCCGTATTTACTCAGACTATAATACGCACTCCGCTAACAAAAAGCAAGCGCCACAATTACGATTTATTCGTAATAAATCCAATCAGCCTGGCACAAGCACCTGGTATTGCTACGTTTATCAAATAATTGCGAACTTTATTTATGTTTTCAATTTAAATAATACGCAATAATTCAGATTTATCATCTACGCCACCAACATCGGTCACGATTGCGACCGTGTAATTCTTCTTCGCATTCCCGGCATCGTTTCCTGACATCGCATATGCAGCGCCCCCAACGACTGCAACCGCCACAACACCACCAACTAACAACAATCGACGTGATACCATTTCAACGTCCTCCCAAAATAACATTCTGTTGTATATATCTCTAAAGGCATTCACAGTCGCGTCGTGAAGCGAGTAACCAATCCCCGCCACCATGCTGTACTTAGCCGTCACAGCTTGTTGGAAATTCGTTGCATAATCTGCTTGCGTCTTTGATTGGAAATAATTATAACCATTCACACCCTTAGTTAACTTGTGTGATTTCCCCCACTTTTCAAGACCTTCCCAAGCTGATTGGTTGAATGAGGCATCAACAATGTTACCGTGCATTCCACCAACAAAACCAACAGTATTCGAACCTAAATCCTTCGCCTTCGTCGCCGCAGCAACTCCCGCCAAGTATGATGATTGTTCTGATCGGAACATCACTGACGCCACATTCTTCGTCTTCTTCGTGTCGATGTCATCCACCAACACAAAGTCCGTCTTTGGATTCTTCTTTGCCTTAGTATCCTTAGCTGACGTGAAGACACCGTTTCCAACGGCACCAGCAGCTTGGAAAATCACCTTCTCACCCTTAGCAATCATGGCGTTCGTAATTGTCTGCCCCTTAGATGCATCAGTAAATGAGTCAGCGTATTGCACATCAACCTTAATGTTCTTATCGACCGATTGCACACCGGCAACATACCCCGCTTCAAATGTTTTACCACCTGGGAATTCACCCTTCATCGCCTTATTGGCCACCAATTCAAGTCCACGTCCAACGCCAGTAATTGACGACGTTAACGTGAAGTTAGACTTTTTACCGTCCTTTGATGTATAAGCGCCCATATCTGATTGATCCATGTCGACACCGATTACCCAGACCTTATCCTTTGAATCGGCAACTAGTTGTTGATTTTTTCAAAAAAACTCGGCCATTTCATTCACCATTATTTAGAATTGTTGATTGAATTTCGAACCAGCAGGGTGGTTAGGCACCTTGATTTTACCTGACACGATATCATCCTTCGCCTTTTCAACCGCGGTCTTCTCATCGTTGGTCATATTCTTAGTTGGTGTTGCCACACCGCCTTCCTTCAAACCATAAGCAACCGAACTTCGCCTAGATAAATCAACCACTATTTTTCGTGTTTAGCTCGCAATAAACCATCGACTTACGTATTATCAATTAAAAATAAGTCTATTTACGAACTTAAATCGCGTTTTTAAACCGAACGTCAGCAAAAAGCCGTTTTATTCGATTAACGAAGTTGTTCACCTTGCAAAATAGCGAACATAATAAATGACCAAGCCATCGCTACTGTAAAATTCTTTTTTGCATCATCGCTCTTATTACCAATAACCGAAAATGCTGCAATTCCTGCAACTGCAACGACGGCAATGCCACCCGCAATCATCAATCGACGTGAGACCATGTTTATATTACCCCTCAAATTTGAATCATCTTGTTTTACGACCAACCGTCGTAAAACCACTTGCTATATAATATACCCAATACCAGCTACCAAATCGTACTTACCATTAATTGCTTGCTGGAAGTTTGGTGCAAAATCAGCTTGGGTGTCGGATTGGAAATAGTTGTAGCCATTTTGACCCTTCTCAAGACCGTGTGACTTTCCCCACTTTTGAACACCTTCCCAAGCAGATTGGTTAAATGACTTATCATCAACACCACCAACATCAGTAACAATGAAACCAACAGATGAGCCACCAAGATCCTTCGTCTTAGTTGCGGCTGCGACACCGGCCAAATATGATGACTGTTCTGAACGGAACATCAATGAGACAACGTTCTTCGTCTTCTTCGTATCAACATCGTCAACCAACACAAACTCAGTCTTTGGGTTCTTCTTGGCCGCATTAATCGTCGCATCATGCAATGCGGCGTTACCAACAGTTCCAGCGGCTTGGAAAATTACCTTCTCGCCCTTAGCCATCATCGCCTTGGCAATCGTTTGTCCCTTAGCGGCATCCGTAAATGAATCCGCATATTGCACATCAACGTTCATGTTCGGATCAACTGACTTCACACCAGCCGTATAACCAGCTTCGAAGGCATCGATGATGTTACCGTGCATACCAGTCGCCTTGTTAGCAACTAGCTCAAGACCACGTCCAACACCAGTAATTGATGACGTTAACGTGAAGTTAGACTTTTTACCATCTTTGTCCTTGTAAGCGCCCATGTCTGATTGGTCCATATCAACACCGATGACCCAAACCTTATCCTTTGAATCAGCCGTCATCGTTTGGTTATTGTCCTTCGCTGCAGTGAAAACATCTATCTACTATTAGAAATTTTGGTCAAACTCAGATCCTTCAGGGTGGTTAGGCACCTTGATATCACCAGCGATAATGGCCTTCTTTGCCTTAGCAACAGCGGCCTTCTCGTCGGCTGACATGTACTTAGTAGGCGCCGCAACGCCACCTTCCTTCAAACCATAAGCAACAACTGTTCCGCCTGGGAAGTTACCCTTCTTTTTCGTTAAACGTTTTACTGGTTTTAAGACATTTTATAACGTAAAACACGAACGAAAATAACGATTTTAGTCACATTGTTTTTGGTAAAAACGTTTTACTTGGTTTTGATAACCTGGTTAAACTCCTTATTTTCGTCACGCTTTTTTCTTTACAAAATAGTTACAAAACAAAAGGGCCGAGTTAACTCGGCCCTTCACACAACACCACCGATAATCAAGTTACGACGTGAAACCATGTCTCATTTCCTCCAAAAGTACGATTTGTACTGTTCCTAGTAATTCCCATGTCTAGTTAACAAATGTTTTTCTTGTTAACCTGACTTGCCTTGATTAGTATATAAGGTTCGCTTAATAAAAACAATGAAGAAAGTGTGAATTTCGTTCGTTTAACTCGGAAAGTAGTCGTAACCATTCTTACCCTTTTGAAGGTCGTGTGACTTTCCCCACTCGCTTACACCGTTCCAAGCAGACTCGTTAAATGACTTGTCATCAACACCACCAACGTCAGTCACCATTGCGACTGAAAAGTTCTTCTTTGAATCTGAGTTGTTGTTGTTCATTGCGGCGATACCAACACCAGCTGCAACGACAAGCTTGTAAGTCAATGAGGCAACGTTCTTGTATTGCTTCTTAGCAACATCGTCAATCAAAACGTAATCCGTCTTTGGGTTTTGCTTGGCAGATGCAACCAACGCGTCGTTCGTTGCGTAACCAACACCGATCAACATGTTGTAACCAGCAGATACACCTTGTTGGAAGTTCGTTGCGAAGTCAGCGTTCGTCTTTGATGCCGTATCCGTAAATGACTCAACGAATTGTGCATCAACCGTCATGTTAGGGTCAACTGACTTAACACCAGCGATGTATCCAGCCTCGAATGATTGGATAACAACTGAGTTCATACCACCGATGAAGCCAACCTTTGAGTCACCCAATTCCTTAGCCTTCGTCGCTGCGGCAACACCAGCCAAGTATGATGCTTCTTGTTGCTTAGTCTTGTAGTTACCTTGGTCGTTTTGGTCCATGTCAACGCCGATAACCCAAGCCTTGTCCTTTGATCCAAAGTCTAGGTCCGTGTTGATGTCCTTAGCAGCTGTAAACACAGCGTTTCCGGCAGGTCCAGCAGCTTGGAAGATAACGTGCGCACCTGATGTGTAGATAGCGCTAGCAATCGTCTTAGCCTTTGGTTCAGCCTTCTCGACAGCTGCCTTTTCTTCGGCATCCAAGTTCTTCTTAGTGATAGCAACACCGCCATCCTTCAAACCGTAAACCACCGTCTTGCCGCCTGGGAATTCACCCTTCATTGATTGGTTAGCAACCTTAACGATTGAGCTAGCAATTTCCTTGATAGCTGACGTCAACGTGAAGTTGTCCGACTTGCCATGTATTTTTTACTAAATTATCCACTATTTGAGAGGCTATTATTCGTCTATTAACATGCCTGTAATACTATTTCGAGATAAGTTCATGGTTGTAAAAAGAAAAACAGGAACTTTCTTTCGAAAGCCCCTGTTTTAATTCGTCTTTTAAACGTTTTACTTCATAGTGCTTGGTACAGTAACTTCGCCTGACTTGATAGCTTGGTTTTCTCCCAACAACGCGTGAATTTGCCCGCGCTTGACTTGCAAATTAATGTGGTCGTTCGCACGGAACTCACCAAATTGCTTCACAATATCGCGCATTTCAAGCACAATTGGCTCTTCTGCCATAGTCATTTCTCCCTAGAAGCTTTCTTCATTCACAAAGGTTTCTTATTTGTGAAACAATATGTTTATTTTACGTTCTGAACCCAAGATGATGTTTTCTGTAACTGTAAACGCATCAATCAACATAAAGTGTTGGTGCACCATTCCGATACCCAACTCTGCAGCCTTTGATGGGCTATCAACAATTACCTTTTCACCGTTGATCAAGATGTCACCAGCCGTTGGTTGCAACAAGCCAGACAATTGATTCATCAACGTTGACTTTCCGGCACCCAAAACGGCGGTTGGCTCATCGAAAATCAAGATATCAGCACCACGGTACAACGTCTTCAAAATTTCAACACGTTGTTGCATACCGACTGAGATGTCCCCAGCCAATGCATTTGGATCAACATCCAAACCGTATTGTTCTGACAACTTCTTAATATCAGCCGCTGCCGTCTTCGTATCCAACTTCACACCATTAACGGAAACCATGATGTCAGCCAATTCTTGTGATGACACGCCCGCAACTGGGAATGAGTCAATTGATTGTCCACGACGGATAACCGTTACTTGATCAGCAACCGCCTTGATTTCATCAAGCTTGTGCGTAATCAAGATGACTGACTTACCTTCAGCTGCCAAGCCCTTCAAAATCGTCATCAATTCATCGATTTCTTGCGGCGGCGCTGAGATGAATTCTGATTGACCATTACCGTCAATTCCGGCAATACCCACGACTTCACCAGCACGGAAATCCAAGCTCAAGTTCTTCACAACTTCAACACCGCGAGCGTCCTTAACCGTCAAATCCGACACAGACAAAACTGTGTCAGTTGGGTGAGCAGGCTCCTTTTCGGTAGAGAATAGTGAAACTGAACGACTCTTTGACATTGGGGCCTTGTAGTATGTTTGCAAAGCAATATTCTCAGCCAACGTCATATCCAATTCCAACCCAAAGCGGTGACGATCTTCAGGAATGTGACCAACACCTGATTCAGTAATTTGACGTGGCTTCTTGTTCGTGATGTCCTTGCCCTTCAACGTGACCTTACCTGATGCAGTTGGCATCAAACCAGTCAGAACGTCCAGTCCACGCGTTGGTTGCGCAGCAATCACAAAGTCGGCATCACGGTCCAACTCACGCGCGATAATCGCCTTTTGTTGGTTACCACCAGACAAAGCACTTGCCGGTACCAATTCGTTAACTGTACGAACGTCGAACTTCTCAATCAATTCACGGGCGTGTGAGTTGATTTGCTCATAGTCCAATACGCCAGGCATACCGGCCATCAACAAACCAAGCTCGTTCTTTGACGTCTCGTTTGCATTAACGACACCAGTAATCTCACCGTGTGAGATAACAGCAATACGGTCAGCGACGTTCAAAATTTCATCCAATTCGAAACTTACCAACATAACAGCCTTACCTGCATCACGTTGATTGATCAATTGTTGGTGAATATATTCAATTGCACTTTCAATGATGAGCCCAACGCTGATTGCACCAAGCTAATGTAACCAGTAACAGGGTTAAATCCTGATACCAACATGATGATCGCACCGACCATCAATCCAAAGAAGACAGCCAAGCCTGCTACGAGACCTGTGCCGTATGAATTAATCTTATTCACCAGTCTACTCCCCCGCTAATTGCGCACGCGCTTCTGCCAATGCGCTCCGATGATAACAGCCAACGGAATTGACAACCAAGGCGTCATTGATTGGTTAACCAAGACGAACCATGTTGAAGCAATCCACCCAACCCAAACTTGACCAGCAAGTCCGATGTTGAAGAATCCAGCTGATTGGGCAACCAAGAATCCAGCAGCCGTCAAAATCAACGGCGTCATTGAACGAAGCACTTCACCAATATCCCAACGCAATGAATCGCTGGCGTGCAAGGTGTTCGTCATATCAGTTGTCGCCATCAACTTCTTTGGCAATCCTTGCACAAAGGCATTTCCACCATACAAAGCGATGTAGTTCAACATGATTGTTGTGATAACTTCTGACGCACCGAATTGGGCACGCAACCAACCAGGCAAAGCACCCATCAAAGCACCCGCAAGCGAAATCGTCATGGCCGTCACAGCCGTACGCTTAGCTGACATACCAGCGTAGCGCGCTGCGTCTGGGTTCAACCCAACGGCACGAATTTCAAAACCAAGCGTCGTGCGCTTCATGATGAACCAAACGGCTACCAACGCAACAATGGCGATGATGAAGCCGATGTTCAAACGTGAACCACCCGTCAAGTTTGACAAGAAAGCCAATGGCATTCCCAAACCACCAACTGACAAAATTGAGAACAACAAAGCGGCAAAGAAGATTCCTAGGAATGATCCTGATGCCAACAAAGCAACGGCCATACCATCGTAACCAACTTGTGGGGCAGCTGTTTGAGAGAAGATGTTTAGGTACGTTCCCAAACCTTCTGTTGCACCAGCCAAACCAGCCAACAAACCCGATCGTTTCCAAACTCATGATTACTCTGCCTCCTCTACTTTCTTCTCAGGTTCCTTAGGACCCTTCATCTTCTTGGCTTTTTGCTTTGCATCGTCTTCGTCAATCTTAACCAAGATCAAACGAATCAAGTAGTTAGCACCAATAAAGAAGATGATTGAGGCCGTTACAACAGAAACCAATTCAGTTGGCACACCTGATCAAACCAAGCCATGGCGTCAAACCACCAAATTGACCAGCGAACGTCAAGTTAAAGACAACACCGGCGAAGGCTCCCATAATCATGGTTCCTTCCAATCCAACGTTAACAACACCGGCACGTTCTGAGAACGTACCACCCAATGCAGTGAAAATCAAAGGCGCTGAGTAAACCAACGTACTTGAAATCACCAATTGCACTGGCACGTTCCAGTAACCAAAGTTTTCAGCAATCATTGATGTTTGACCCTTACCGTACATCAACTTGATCAAGTAAACACCCAAAGCTGGCGCCATCAAGTTCATAACTGTACCTGACACGATGTGGTCGGCACGCAACGTCACCGTTGCAACCGCGTGCAACAATGAGAAAATCAACCCAATAACCGCTCCAGCTAGTGTGTAACGCAAGGCGTAAACATTCAATCCCAACGTATCAGCAGCTTGTGGGTTTTCACCAACGGAACGCAAACGCAATCCGAAACGTGTCTTAAACAAAACCCATGATGCAACAAAGGCAATAATGATTGCAACCCAGGCCGTTGAAGACGTCTTCGTAAAGAAGATCGTTCCAATAACTGGAATCTTTGACAAGAGAACGATGGCCATTGATTGTGAGAAACCAAAGAACAACGCTGCCGCCATGGCACCAACTGGGTTCCAACGACCAAAAATCATAGCGGCCATTGACATGAATCCTTGTCCAACAATTGTTGAAGCTGAGAAGTTACCGGCGATTGATTGTGCGAACAACGCACCACCAATTCCACCAAGCACACCAGAAATCAAAACGCGCAATTTTCGGGGTTCAGTTCATCAGACGCTTATTGTTAATAACAAATTATATTAAACTGACTTGATGTAGTTCACACCATCAGCGGCTGGGGCCTTTGACTTAGCAAAGAACACAACCAAGATTAGTACCGTAAAGACGTAAGGTGCAACTTGTAGGTAAACCGATGGTACTTGGTTCAAGACTGGCAGTTGTGCCCGTTAAAGTCCGCCATAACTAACTATGTCTATTACTACAACAATAAGCGGATAAAAACAAAACTGGCCGGAAGAACTCCGGTTCAATACCGAAATCTTTCCGACCAGTTAGCCGCTTAAACGTCACT